>DAOTYO010000048.1:0-52245 GCA_034434815.1 Dehalococcoidia bacterium | reverse complement strand
GGGGTGGAGGAAACGAAGCGGGAGGAGCGGTTGCGCCAGATCCTTTCCGGCGATACCTCCGTCCTTTCCGCCATTCAGGACCAGCCGGAGGATATCCAGCGGTTTCTCAAGTTGCTCGGCGGGTTGCGCGGGAAATCGCTCGGGTTCTTGGCCAATCTCAATGCCATCCTGCCGCCGAGCCTCTCCCGATTGCGGCCGTATCTGGATGATCTGGCCCAAGTCGCGGAGCTTCTCGATGGGATAGGGCAGGACTATGAGATCGATTTTACGGCGGGGAAGGGGTTCGAATACTATACCGGCATCGTTTTTCAGTTTTACAGTGAGGATATCCTCTTGGGCAATGGGGGCCGGTACGATGAACTCATCCGCCTCGTCGGGGGGAGGGATGCTCCGGCTTCTGGATTCGCCCTTTCCATTGATAGCCTTTTGCCCCTGATTTACCACGAAGATCCGGCGGCCCCGAGCATCTTACTGACACAGCCCGGCAAGGAACACGGGAACATGAAACCCCTCTTCGATCTTGCTAGAGAGCTCCGGAGAAAGGGCCATACCGTCATGTTCGACTTCGGGAGAGAACGGGCCTCCGATTGCCGCTGGATCGTCCGGTTGGAAGGGGACAGCGAAACGGGTGGGGTTGCGCTTCGGGATACAAAAACCGGGCGGGAATGGAAGGGGCTTACCCTGAACGATCTCCTCGATACCCTCGGCCGACATCACTCCCGCACCACCGATCATCCGTTGAGGGATTCCAATTGACACTGAAACTGGCTTTACCGAAGGGATGGCTTCAACCCGATACGGCCGTTCTTCTGGAGCGAGCCGGCTTTGCCCTCGAAGGGTATGACGCCTCGAGCCGCTCGTATCGGCCCGTATCCAGAGCCTTTCCCGATCTCTTCATCAAGATCTTCCACGAGAAGGATATCGCCATTCAGGTGGCCATCGGCAATTATGACCTTGCGGTGTGCGGTTTCGATTGGTTTCAGGAACTGCGGGTCAAGTATCACACGCACACGCTGGTGAAGATCCGGGATCTGGGCTACGGGAAACGCGATCTTTATGCCGCCACCGCCAAAGGCTCCCCCATTCATTCGCTTTCCGACTTGAAGGCCAAGGAAGGACCCGTTCGGATCGTGAGCGAATACCCCAATCTCGCAGAGGCCTTCGCCTTCCGGCTGCGGCTCCGGAACTTTCGGGTGATGCCCCTCTGGGGAGCCCCGGAAGCCTATCCGCCAGAGCACGCCGATATCGCCCTCGTGACCGCAACATCCCCTAAGGAGATGGATGAGAAGGGCCTCGTCCCCCTGGCCCAGATCCTGAGCGGTCATGCATGGCTGATCGCCAATCGGGATAGCATGGAGCGAAAGGATTTGAGTCGGGTGCTCGGGCCGTTCCATGGCATCGAGCCGGAAAGGGCTTTATCGGATGAGCTTTCGATCGCCGAGATGGGACAGAGCGTGGAAATTGGGCCTCCGCACCCCGATGAACAGACGGTCATGCTGGCGTTGCCCGATGGGCATCAGCAAGTCCATGTTCAGGCATTCCTCCGCAAGATCGGCTTGGAAATTCGCGGATATGAATCCTCGCCGCCGAGCCGCCGGCCGGCGCTCGGAATGAAGGGGGTGAGCGCAAAGGTCATCCGCCCCCAAGATATGCCCACGCAAGTGGCCAACGGGAATTTCGATCTGGCCATCACGGGGCGCGATTGGCTTCGAGATCAACTCTATCAATTCCCCTCAAGCCCCGTAAAAGAACTAGTGGATTTCGGGTTCGGCCGGGTGCGGATCGTTGCCGTGGTACATAATGATTTCCCCGCCGCCCGTATTTCCGATTTGCACGCCATGCTCCATAGCGGCCGGATTCCGGTCCTGCGCATCGCCGCCGAGTACACCAACATCGCCGATCAGTTTGCCCGGGTTCATCACCTCTCGCCATACAAGGTGATTCCCACATGGGGGGCCACCGAGGCTTTCTTGCCCGAAGACGCCGATGTGCTCATCGAGAATACCGAAACCGGGAGAACGCTGGCCAAGCATAATTTGCGGATCATCGAGACGCTGTTCGAATCATCGGGTTGTTTGATCGGAAATTCGCAAAGCCTAGAAGATCCGCTGAAGAAAGACCGCATCCAGCAACTGGTCGAGATGTTCCGCAAGGGACTGGGGGCCTGAAGTGAAGATCATCGAAGATATCGCGCTCGCACAGTCTACGCTGCTCAGACGATCTACGGGTGAGGCGGTGGATCTGCCCCCGCAGGTGCGCGAACGCATCCGGAAGGTCTTCGGGCAGGAGATGAGCGCCGACGAAGTGGTCGCCCGGATCATCGCCGATGTGCGCGCCAGAGGCGACGAGGCCCTCCGAGACTACGCCCGCCGTCTCGATGGCGCAGCGATCGAACGTTTTGAAGTCCCCCGGGACGAGATCATCGCGGCACGCGATGGCGTGGAAAGGAACCTCCGCGAATCCCTCGAATTCGTTGCCCAGCGGATAGCGGATTTCCACCGGAGACAGCGGGATCTCCTGCCCACGGGGCGGGTGATGCTGGGGAAGGGGGTGGGAGAGGAAATAAGCGCGCTGGAACGCGTGGGCGTGTACGCCCCGGGCGGAACGGCTTCCTACCCTTCAACGGTGCTCATGACCGCAATCCCCGCCAGAGCGGCAGGGGTGAAAGAGATCATTCTGGCAACCCCGCCCAGGGCCGACGGCCGGATCCCAGCCCTTACCCTGGCCGCCGCGGGAATCGCCGGGGTGGATCGGGTGTTCGCTCTGGGGGGAGCGCCCGCCATCGCCGCACTGGCCTACGGCACACGCTCCATCCCTCGCGTGGACAAAATCTGCGGGCCGGGCAATATCTTCGTGATGCTGGCCAAGAAACACGTCTTCGGGGTGGTGGATATCGACGGGCTTCAGGGTCCCACGGAAACGATCGTGCTGGGCGATGCCTCGGCCGATCCCGTTTCATGCGCGGCCGATCTTCTAGCCCAGGCCGAGCACGATGAAATGGCGACGGCCATCCTCATCACCCCCTCAAAGGAGCTTGCCCACAGGGTGAGCATCGAAGTGGATCGGCAACTGAAGGGCCTTGAGCGCCGGGCCATCGCGGAGAAATCGCTCGAGCAACGCGGGGGGATCGTTATCACAGGGAACCTTGAAGAAGCCGTTGCCCTCGTCAACGCGTATGCGCCGGAGCACCTCTGCCTTCTGGTGGCGAACCCCGAAAGTGTGATTCCGCAAATCCGCCATTCCGGGGGCATCTTCGTGGGGGAGACCTCTCCCGAGGTTCTGGGGGATTATGCGGCGGGCCCGAGCCATGTGATGCCCACCGGCGGAACGGCCCGCTTCAGCTCGCCTCTGAACGTACTCGACTTTCTCAAAGTGAAGAGCATCGTGTCGCTCGATGAGAGGGCTTTTCGAGAGCTTTCCCGTCATGCCGCCGCCATCGCCAGAGCGGAGGGGCTTACCGCCCATGCCCGGGCGGCCGAGATCCGGCTCAAGCCCGGCGGGGCCTGAGGCGGTCCTTGCTGCTGATGGGAATGGTCACGGGACCATCATTGTGAATCTCCACCATCATGTGGGCCTGAAACTGACCCTCTTCCACAGGGAGGCCTGCGGCCCTGAGCAGCCCAATGAGATGCTCTACCAGCGATCGGGCGACCTCAGGCGGGGCGGCTTCGGTGAAACTGGGACGGCGCCCCTTTCGGGTATCGGCCAGAAGGGTAAACTGACTCACCACGAGGACCTTGCCGTGGATATCCGAAAGGGAGAGGTTGAATTTGCCGGCTTCATCGGAGAAAATGCGCAGGCCCGCAATCTTATCGGCCAGATATGCCGCATCCGCTTCGGTATCCCCTTGAGCAACCCCAACGAAAACAAGAAGCCCCGGCCCGATTTCGCCGATGGTCTTGCCATCAACGCTGACCGAGGCTTTTGTCACCCGCTGGATAAGGGCTTCCATTACTCCTTAGAGGATTTGCCTTTCTGGGAGGCGGTGGAATCCGACTTGGATTCTTCCGAACTGTTGTTCTTGAGGGTGCTGGAAGATCCGCTGGGGTAATCCGTCACATAAAAACCGCTCCCCTTGAAGATGATGGGAGCCGGCCGGAAGAGACGCCGCGCCTCGTTCTGGCACTGGGGACAAGCACACACGGCAGCGGCATCGAAGCTCTGCTTGCGCTCAAAGCTGAAATCACACGTCGTGCACTTGTACTCATAGATCGGCATAGGAGATTCACCTCCCGAACAAGCCCTTTAGCACTCGGTATGTTGGACTGCTAAGGCTAATCTAACACTTGCGCCTGCGGTTGTCAAGGGCGCGAGATGATGCGCCAAAAACAGCGACTCAGCTTTGTAGTCTTCACCCTCGGGTGACTGACCATGTGATCACCTCATTCCGGACCTTGCCCCCAGTCCTCTCATATCCGGTGAACGATCGGGCTTCTCCGATCCCACCCGCCCGCCCCCCAAAGGGTTTTCTTAGGGGACACCCCCAATTTCCCCCGAGAGAGTGGTCTTTTGCACGCTTTTCTTCAATCGCTGTTTTGGGGATCGACTCGGCGCGAAGGGGCGGATTTCTCAACGGCAACGAGCCGAACGGCATCGAAGATTGACATCCCCCGGCGCGTGGTATATTCTTCACGGCAAGGGGCCTCTTCCGACCGCAATGGGCCTCGGGCGCTATTGCCGCTGGGGAAGAAGGAATGGAACTCGCCTTGGAAAGGTTTTCCTATCGCTTTGCCGAAGGAATCCTCGATCAGAAGGCGGAGATCAAACGGGAGATCGAGGAGATCCTTCTCCGGCCCGGATCGAACATCCTCACTTTTTCCTCCGGTCAATATGTGGAAAAGGTGAGCCGGGAGTTCGGGGAAAAAGGATGGGAGCGCAAGCCGACCTATGTGGATGCCCGGGGCGATCTCTCCCAAGTGATGGATTTCCGCAAGGAGAGGGTGGGGGTGATCTTTGCCCTTTCCCGCACTTCTTCCCCGAAGGATGTCCTCGGCTTTCAAACCGCGCGCCTTTCCGAGGATACCGAAGTGGACGTCGGTGTCTTCATCGTTGCCTCGGCATCCCTTCAGCGGCAATTGGAAAAAGCGGGCAAGCTGTGGGAAGGGCCGGATTTCGAAGCCGCGCGCAAGGGGCTCTCGATGGCCGAATACGGAAGTGCCATGACGGTCCCGGTGTATCTTCTGGGGCTGACACTCCGGGAAGCATCTCCGCCGCCGCTCGATCTGAATGCCCTTCCCCCGGCGGTAATCTCCGAGTTGATTCTGTCCTTCCTTGAAAATCGGTACGGGGCGCGCGTTCTGAAGGGAGTCCGTGTGAGCGGTAAAAAGCGCGTGCTGGAGTTCGACGGGATCACCCGGATCGAAGGCGCCGATGTGATTCTAGCCCTCGAAGCGGATCCCTCTCTTTCCACCTTCCCATCGAGGTTTCGCTCGGGCAAGTTGGGGGACCTTGCGGCGATGGTTCGGGAGTATCAGGAAATGGCGGGACGCAAGGTTCGGCTTCGGCTCGTTCTTCTGGGCGATTTTTCTGGGGCGCTCATCGAACAGATGGTGGGGAAGAAGGGGGCTCTCCCTTCATGGGCCGGAGGAGTGGAGGTTGATCACGAAGCCGTTCCCATGGCCGAGTTTCTGGCCTATCTGGAGAAGAAGCGAAAGGAGCTCATGGAGTGAATTCGCGATCCCCCGGCGGGAATGCACCCGCCGGAAAAAGCATCGTCATCGCGATCGAGGGCATCTCCCTGACCGCCGAACTGTACGATACCCCTACAGCGGCGGAGATTCTGAAAGCGCTGCCCCTCGAAGGACGGGCCAACCGCTGGGGCGATGAGATCTATTTCGATATTCCCGTAAGACTCGGGTTGGAGGCCGGTGCTCGGGCCGATGTCGAGGCGGGGGAGCTCGGCTACTGGCCCACGGGAACGGCGTTTTGCATCTTCTTCGGGCCCACGCCGGCAAGCACCGATGAGAGGCCCCGGGCTTACAGTCCGGTGAATATCTTCGGGCGGATTCGGGGGGATGTGAGCCCCTTGAAGATAGTGCGCGATGGCGCCATCGTGACCGTTCGGCGCGGGGGGTGGTGAAAGCCATGAAGGCCATGGTGCTGAATCGGGTTGCCCCTCTGGAGAAGGGACGGCTTCCTCTGGATCTCGTTCGTCTTCCCGATCCCGTCCCCGCCGCAGGGGAGATTCTCATCCGGGTGAGCGCCTGTGGCGTGTGTCATACCGAACTCGATGAGATCGAGGGAAGGACTCCTCCGGCCCGTCTGCCGATGGTGTTGGGCCATCAAGTGGTGGGCAGGGTGGAGGCGCTTGGAGAGGGTGCCCGGCGCTTTGCGGTGGGGGATCGGGTGGGGGTGGGGTGGATCTTCTCCGCCTGCGGCCGATGCGCTTTCTGCCGGGAGGGGAACGAAAACCTCTGTCCCGATTTTCGGGCCACGGGCCGTGATGCCCCCGGCGGATATGCCGAATACATGACCGTGCCGGAGGCCTTCGCTTACCCCGTCCCACCGCTCTTTTCCGATGCAGAGGCGGCGCCGCTCCTCTGCGCCGGCGCCATCGGCTACCGTTCTCTTCGGCTGACCGGCATCCGCGATGGCCAGAGCCTCGGGCTCACCGGATTCGGGGCTTCGGCCCATCTCGTTCTGAAGATGGCCCGGCATCGCTACCCGCATTCGAAGGTTTTCGTGTTCGCCCGGAGCGATCGGGAGAGGGCGTTCGCCCGGGAACTAGGCGCATCGTGGGCGGGCGATACCGCGGAAGGGGCGCCGGAAGGGTTGGACGCTATCATTGATACCACCCCGGCATGGAAGCCGGTGATCGAAGCGCTCAAGGATCTCCGGCCGGGGGGAAGGCTCGTGATCAACGCCATCCGCAAGGAGGAATCCGATAAGGCCGTTCTTACGGAGATGGATTATCCCCGCCATCTCTGGATGGAGAAGGAGATCAAGAGTGTGGCCAACGTTGCCCGAGGGGATATCGAGGAGTTCCTCCGGCTTGCGGCCGAGATCCCCATCAAGCCGGAGGTCGAGGAATACCCTCTCGAAGAGGCCAACCGTGCCCTTTTTGAACTGAAGGAGCGGAAGATTCGGGGCGCAAAGGTGCTGAAGATCGGTTGACGCCGGCCGATCGGGTTTGAGGGAAACGGAAAGATGGAAACGGCCAAGGATTTTGTCACCGTCTTTGTTCCGCTGGTGATCATCATGGATCCGGTGGGCGTTCTGCCATTCTTTCTTGTATTCACCCAGCAGAACACCCATGCCGAGCGCGTGCGGATGGCGGCCGTGGCGTGTGTCGCGGCGTGTGTGATCCTCATCTTCTTCGGCATCACGGGGGATGCCGTGTTCGATTTCTTCGGGATCAGTCTCCCGGCCTTTCAAATCGCCGGTGGATTCATCTTCTTCATGTACTCTCTGCAAATGCTCCACATCATCCCCGGCGGGATCAAGGCGACGGTGGAGGAGCAAGAGGAGGGGATCACCAAGGAGAACATCGCCCTCGTGCCGCTGGCTACGCCGCTTCTGGCCGGGCCGGGGGCTATCACCTCGGTACTCGTCTGGCAGAAGCGGACCGATGACTCACTGAATACGCCTCTGCTCGTGGCAGCGATCGTGCTGGCGTGCTTGATCTGCTATTTGACCCTGCGCTTTGCCGAACGGATCCAGCGGGCGCTGGGAGTGGGCGGTATCCGGGTGATCGCCCGAATACTCGGGTTGCTTCTGGCCGTGATGGCGGTGGAGTTCATCGTGACCGGAGTCCGGGAGGTGATAGAGTAGAAGCGGGTCACTCGTACTCCGATTTTACCGCCATGCCCCGCGCCAGAAGGTGCTCGCTGAGCTTCTCGTCTCCATCGAGGAACACCTCGGCGGTGTACCGGCCGAACTTACCCAGCTTGAAGCTCTGGATCGTTATCGTCTTCCCTTCAATGAGTCCCTTCACGTATTCCTTCACCCTCGACCCCTCCTCCCGCTCCGGGCCCTTCATCTCCGGAGTATCCACGTCCGCCAATCGCAGGCGCTGATAGGTGGTGATCTGAAAGCCCAGATCCACGGTAACATCGAACGTATCCCCGTCAATGACGCGGTCTATCCGGGCTTTGTATACGTATTGTGGTTTCATCATGATCCTCCTTTGCTTTGAGACAGTTTACATCCGTGAGACTTGAGACGGAACCGGTACTCGTTGCCCCGAGGTTTGGTTCGGGTGGGGAAATCTTCCCTCAGAAGAAGACGTCCAAGAGTTGGGCCAGTACCCACCCCAGGGCGGCACAGATCGGGAAAGTCATGATCCAGACGAGGAGGATATCCTCGGCCATCTCCCATCGGACATTGGTGAGCCGTTTGGTCGCACCGACCCCCATCACCGAACTGGTCATGACGTGTGTGGTGCTGACGGGCATCCCGTAGTGCGAAGCGATTTCGACCACACTTGCCGCCGCTGTGGTCGCAGAGAATCCGTGGACCGGCCGTAGCGTGGTGAGGCGTATCCCCACGGTTCTGATCACCTGTTGGCCCCCGAGGGCGGTGCCGAAACTGATGGCCGAAGCGGAAACGATGTTCACCCAGATCGGGATATGAAAATCGCTCGTTCCGTGATAAACCATTAGCGCGGCGGCGATCAGCCCGACCGGCATCTGGCCGTCATTCTTGCCGTGGCTATAGGCCATGAATCCTCCGGCCAGAATCTGCAGGTTGACGAAGAGCCAGCGCGTATCCGCCCGCGAGCGCGCACGGAATATCCACACGACCATGATCATGAACAGGAATCCCCCGAGGAAGCCGGCGAGGGGAGCAAATCCCACGGCTGAAACAACCTTGATGAGCTTATGCCAGACGATGGTATCGTGGCCCGAAATGGCCAGCCCCGCCCCGAGCAACCCCGCGACAAGCCCGTGGGTCAGGCTGATAGGCCAGCCCTTTCTTGTGGCGAAGAATCCCCATATCGTCACCGCCCCTACACCGGCGGCAATGGTGATGAGCCGCAGCGCATCGGCTTCCACGATACCCTTGCCGATGGTCTTGGCCACCTGTGCGCCTAGAACGGTGCCGGTAAAGGACCCCGCAAAATTTCCGAGAGTCGCAAGCAACACCGCCCCCCTCGGAGACAGCGAGCGGGTGCTCACGGTAGTGGCAATAGCATTGGCGGCATCGTTGTAACCGTTGGCGACGGCAAACCCTATGGATACCGCCACCACCACGATCACCAGGGCAAGGGGCTCATCAAGCATTTTTCAACACGATACCTTCGAGAATGTTGGCCACATCCTCACCCCGGTCCACGGCGTTTTCAAGGTTTTGATAAACGTCAAGCCATTTGAGGATTTCCTTGACGTCTTTCTCCTCTTCGAACAAATCGGCCAGCGCCGCATGGCGCAGATCATCCGCTTCGTTCTCCAAGCTGTGAATGTTGATGCAGTGGGTGAGGATCCCCTTCATTCGGCCATGATCCCTCAGAAGCGGTACGGCAAGGCAGAGTTCCTTGGCTACCTTGTTGATGATGTAGGAAATTTCGATGGCGCGGGGGGTCGGCTGCCGGATTCGATAGAGGTACATCCGTTTTGTAGCCCCTTCCAGAAAGTCCATCATATCGTCAAGACAACTGGCCAACCGGGCGATATCCTCCCGATCCAACGGGGTCACAAAACTCCGATGGAGATTCTCCATGATCCTGTGGGTGATCTCATCCCCCTTGCGCTCGAAGGACTTGATCTCGGCGGTCTTCGTTCGCACGTCCTCATAGTGATCGAAAAGATCGACGAGCTTTTCGGAAGCTTGGCGCGTGTTCTCGATGCTTTGTTCGAAGAGGTCATAGAATACCCGATTGTGAGGGATGAGGCGAATCTTGTGCATGACGAACCATCCTTATATGGGCCTCGCCCGTCCGATAGCCCGCGGCCGATGTTCCGATAGGCTGAAGATGAGCAATGTGAACGGGGTGACGTGGGAAAGAAATTCCAATCGAACGGGAAACGGCAACGAATCCATGGTCCTCTCAGCGTTCGGATTCTGGATAACCGGCTCGCCCGTCTGCGGCATGAGCACAAACCCCCGGCGGCCAGACCTATCTTAAGTGGGGCATGGAAGGCTTGTCAAGGGCGGCTATCCCCCCAAAGATCCTTTGGGCGGGTGGGGGGATCGGAGAGGCCGGACCGGTCATGGGGTGTGGGGGAATTCCGGGACAAGGTCCGCAGTGAGGTGATCATATGGTTAGCCACCCGAGGGTGAAGGCTCCAAAGCGGGATCGCTCTTTTTGGGTGGCCCCCTGATCCGGGGATCGCGTCAGAGGGATGGCGCGCGGCCGGGTACAGAGTCATTCACATCGTAAGTTAGCGAAGATATGGCCCTTTAGGGCCCGATGGAGTAGCATCCGGTGCCCACGGCGATGAGATCGCCGGCCTCGTTGCGCAGTTCCATCCGGGTGACGGCCACCCTGTTCCCCGAACGAAGGATCCACCCCGTGGCGATGAATTCCTCCCCCCTTCCCGGCCTGAGATAATCCACCCGAAGATCGATGGTGGCGTTCTTGCTGAGGCGTTTGACCTGTACTTCCCTTGGCTTGCCTTTGACCTGCTTATAGATGTTCATGAAGACCGCCGCCCCGCCCACGGTATCGAGCACCGCTGAGATCAATCCCCCGTGGAGGATTCGGTACACCAGATTCCCGAGGAAATCATCGCGCATCTTGAATCTGAAACGGGCGGTATCAAGGTCCGGTGAGATATCCTCGAGATTCATGAATTTATCGAACGTGGGCTTGCCGCCCGAGAGGCTCTCGAAGTATTCCACAAGGGACTTGAATTCGGGGTCATCTTCGAACACGGTGGTCACAATAGCCCTCCCAACGTCGGTATCGGGGCCTCCCGCAGCATCACCGCTTCAGCCCACCATCCGATCGATCTCTCCGGAGAGATCATATCCGTGAACCGGCTCACCCGCTTCGTTGAGTACCGCTTCCCCTTGCACCCTTACCTTGCCCTCGCTGAAGGCCTTGACGGTCGCCACGATGAGTGGGAACTCGCGCTTGAGGCCATGCTCGCGGATGAGCTTGAAGAGCTTTATCTCGTGTCCCTCCTCCGCTCGAAGGCGCTCGATCCCTTCCCGCTCGAGCCGTTCCCAGTGCACATCGAACGGTTCCCCGCGCAAACTGAAGGTGCAGTAAGTGACCGGCGGGCCCTCGTCAAGCTCCGGCGTCACTAGATGCATCATCACCCCTGTCCGTTCGGCGCGGCTTTCGATCAATTGCCAGATCACTTCCCGCCATGTGCCTTTGGGCCCGCCGGGAGCCGCGGGGTGGAGGTTCACCATGGCGTATCGCCGGCACATTTCCGGCCCCACCACCAACATGTATCCCGCCAGAACCGAAAGATCCGGGCGGAAGCCTTCGAGCCGTTTCATCACCTCTCGATCGTAGAGGATGCGCCACCGGGGCATCTCCTCCGCCTTCAAACCGGCACGGAATTTCCGTGAGGAAAAACAAATGAGCGGGATGCCGTAGGATTGAACTTGTCGTAAGAACGCATCGGTCTCCTCCGATTGCCCCGGCTCTCGATTACAGAACACGAACGCGATGCGCGCATGGATTTCGCCCTTCTCGATGCTCTCTTGCATCGTCTTGAGAAGGGCGCGGGAGCCGGCACCCCTGCCCGATGAGAACCATCCGATGCTATACATCACCGTTCCTCAGCCGCTTGGGAAGGGTTTCGATCATGGTGAGCAAGCGGTTGCCCAGACCGTTCCGCCGCCCGAAGATGTGGCCCTTGGCAAGGGCCGTTTTGAATCCCTCGGGGCCATCGAACGGCGGCATTTCCACATAGGCATAGCCGATCTCGCGAGGGGAATGGGCATCGCTGCCGGCGCTCTGAAGGAGGCCGTGGGCGGTGGCGAAGCGCCGGGCCTCTTCCGAGAAGTTGCGGCCCAGCGAGCGGGCATTGAAGACTTCGACGATATCGATCTGCCCCCGGAGCGCCTCCCGGTGTTCGGCCTTCAACGGATGCCGCCCGAGCCCGGCGAAGGGATGGGGCAAGCACACGAGTCCGCCCTGAGATTTGATCCGGGCCATGACTTCATCGGGGGGGAGCCCCTCGGGGATGGGCTCCTTCAAAAAATACCCGATGATCTCGCCCGCGGAGCTCATCACCTCTTCCCCCACGATCACCGGGAAAGGGGCCATCTCGCGCATTTTCAGCGCACCCTCGATGGTATTGTGGTCGGTCACGGCCACACATTCGATGCCGATCTTCCCGCAGCGGCGGATGATATCCGGAAGGGATGAACGGGAATCCGGCGAGTAGCATGTATGGAGATGAAGATCGGCCTTCATTTCGGCTGCCCTCCGTTATTTTGCGCCGGAGAAGCCCGCCTTGACAATACCCCGCCGGAAAGATCGTAAGCGGCCCCCCGGCGGGGCTCTTCGTGCCACCGGAGGGCCGCGGTTTTCCCGAGAGGGTGTGAAGATCAGGAAGATAGACCCGGGATGCCGGGGGCGCCCTCGAGGTATGTCTTGATGTATCGTTCCATCTCGGGGGTGGGTTTCCACCATTTCTTCACCCCCAGATCCTCGCATACCTTGTTCGCGCCCAAATACCCGGGGCCGCCGAGGACGAGTCCGCCCGGATAGTTCGACGCCCCGCACGTGTAGAGGCCTTCGAGGGGCGTCTTGGTGGTCGAACATTCTTGGTTGGGGCGGAAGCAACCGAGCTGAATGGGCCGGTAGTCGCCGTGTTTGATCGCGCCCCGGCGCATGTTCGGGAAGCGGATCTCGATATCCACCGGCGTTTCCTGACTGACGCCGATGATGTTCTTGGCGTTCATGTTCGGAGCGTATTTCTCCCACTTCCGGAGGATGGCGTTCTGAATCTCCGGCCCTCGCTTCTGCCATCCGCCCTCGAGATCGTAGGGGGCATGCATCTGGAAGAAGGAGACGTTCCGGCCGGGGATATCGCTCAGGAACGGATCGAACAAGCTCTGGCACGTGGCGTGGCCGGCGAAATTGTTCGTGTCAATCTTCCCTGCGATCACGTTGTCCCAGTGCTTGAGGAGCTGATCCGTGCTCTCGGCCCCGAACACCACGATGAACGATTCGTTGATCCACGGGTCATCGCACTTGTACTGGGGCTTCTCATAGGAAGCCACATGAAGCGTATTGAAGCTCCATTTATCGTATTTCCACCCCTCGATGGATTCGCGGATGGACTCGGGCACGTTCGGCTTTCCGACGAGATCGAACCATGTGGTGTGGGGATCGAGGGTGGACATGACCACTTTGCTCCGAATGGTGCGGCCCTCGGTAAGGTGAACGCCGACCGCCCGGCCCTTCTCGATCAGAATCTTGTCCACCGGGGCATGTTCTAGAATGAGCCCACCGTGCTTGACGAACTCGCGCGCAAGCGCGCTGGCAAACTTGTGCGATCCGCCGTAACAGTAGCACTTGTTGACCATCCGGTCGAGATAGAGGGCGGCGAGCATCCCCACCCCCGTCTCGCGGGGATCGAGACCCCACATGCACATGGTGTAGAGAAGGAGTGTTCTGACCCGATCGTTCTCGAAGTTGTGCATGACCAGATCGAGCGGGCTTTGCTCCACCAGTTCGAGCATCTCCTGACCCACCTTCGTCCGCTGCATGGCCATGCTGATCTCGATGGGGGCCATCGGGGGAATGAAAGTGGCCGGCCCGATGATATCGCTGACCACCCTGCGCCAGCGGGTCATGAGGGTGCCGAACTTGACGGCATCCTTGAAGGAGAACTTGCTGATCGAGTCCTTCGAATCCGCCAGCATGTTGGTGAGCAAGAGCGATTTGCCATCCTCGAAGACCATGCCCATCTGGGCGTTGGGTTTGATCCAAGTGAGCGAGGGCCCATCGAGGTTGAAATCCCTCAGCACCGGCATGAGGTCCACCAGCATGTGATACACCACATGGGGATTCGAGGAGTAGCATGGATAGATGATCTCATCCGTGGCCAGCCCTCCCCCGATCTCATAACGCCGCTCACAGAGCACGACTTTGAGGCCGGTGCTGGCAAGGTACGTGCCGGCGATGAGCCCATTGGGTCCCCCGCCAATGATCACCACATCCCACTGACTCTCTTCCGGGAATTCCTGCATCATGTGTCCGAAGATTTCGTCTGTCATCGCATCCTCCTCATTAGTCCCGGGGATTGGCCGAGCGTTTTCCCGGTTGCGGAATATAGTACGGCGAGGGGTACCACCATTTGCCGGGCTCGACGATGCCGTCTTCGATCAAGATGTGCATCAGATTGTAAGGAATGGCCATGAGGCACAATCCGCCCGGATGCCCCATTGTTTGGTGGGCATGATAGAGGCCCTCAATCGGAGAGCGATAGCGCGCCAACTCCGGGATCGGCCGCTTCTCTGCCCATTGATCGCCGCAGTGGCGGCTTCCGCACCATGTCCCGCCGATGAGTCCGGTGTTGCGGAACTCCACCTCACGCCCTGTGGCCGACCAGTGGTGAATGATGTTCCCGTCATCGAGCCCGTCGATCGCTTCGCTGAAGGCCTTCTTCACATACGCATCGAGCTCGGGCTTCCGCTTGATTTGTTCATCGATGCCTTCGACCTGATATTCGGGCACGGGCACGTTCACCTCGAAGGCGGAGGAAATGTATCCGTTGGGGTAAGATCCTTGGCAATCGGTGGGATCGAAGTTCTGCGAGGGGCAGAGGAACCACATGAGCTTGGAAGGCGGTAGGGTGGGCATGCTCTTCCGGGCGTCACAATCGGCAACGTTCTCATAGTAGAGCTCGCGCGAATCCGCCGGGTACACCCCGCCGAACGGGACTTTATCCGGTCCGACGCTCAGTTCCTCCATCTTCTTGAACTTGGGCTTCCACCGGATGGGCTTGCGGGTGTGAAAGGTGGAAACATAGAGCGTGCCGTTCTTGAGGCTGATGTCCTTGAGCTTCTGGATAACCCCCGGATCGAGATGCTTGGGGCCGACCATTTCCAGAAATGCGTGCCGGTAGTCCACAGCGGCGATCACTGCTTTGTTGGCCCAGATCGTCCGGCCGCCCATGGCCGCATTCTCTCTCAAGCGAACCCCCCGGGCCCGCCCATCCTGAATGATGATTTCCTCAACGGGGCACATGGTACGGACGACCGCCCCGTGATAAACGGCGCACCGATGGATGGCGTGGAAATAGCCGTGCAAGCCGCCGCGCGGAAGGCTGTTGCAGCCGGTGTTCGGCAGGATCAGCAGTTGCACGCAAAGAAGGGCGGGGATCGCCACACCTTCCCAGTGCCCCGCTGCGCCCGATGCCCAAGCCGCAAAGGCCATCGTGGTCTTGAAGGGCTCGGTCTCGAAGTATTCATCCATGAGGTCGAACATGGTCCACTGCCGGAGTTCGGGCGTCCATACATCGGGCTGATACTTCTTGTAGACCTGCATGTAGGGCACATTTTCGTCCGTGACCTCGATCTCCGGTGGATGGGGGGGGCACCAGAAGGTGGCCCGCATGAGCTCCTTGGTGAAGGGTTTGGGTTGGCCGAGCACCCCGCCGAGTTTGGCAAATCCCATCAGATCCTTCGGCCCCGGGGGGACGATTCCCTGAGTGGTAGTGCTCCCCAGTTGCATGGATTTGTTGATATCTGCGGGATTCCATTTCATGCGGAAGCCGAACTTCCAGAGCTCGAGCTGATCGAATGCCGGCGCCGGTGCGGCGTACATGAGCATGGCGTGGGGATAGATCCGCACCCCCGGAAAGGGTTCGACCGTTTCACAGGCGCCGCCGCACTCGGTCCGCTCTTCGAGCACGCAGACGCTCAGGCCGGATTTGGCCAGATACGCCGCTGTCCCCATGCCGTTCGGGCCGCCGCCTACGATCACTACATCGTATCGTTCATCTTGGGCCATGGTTCCTCCTCCGTCGTTTTCCTAACCGACTTCTTAGAAAATTGACCGCTCGGTCAATTTTTGCTTGTTACCAGCATACACAAAAGGGGCGGAACTGTCAACAGGGTCTTTCATCCCCGTAACTATCAACTTTTGGTGGGTTCCCACCTTCCGGTTTCTTCGATTCGATGACCACTGGATCCATGTCCGGTGGATATTCCTCTCTCTTGCCTCTCTTCACTCCCCGCCGGATCAGATGAGCGTTCACCCCCTCCAACCCCGCCGTTCCCTTGCCATCGTGCCCCATAGTGATCCTTTCTCCTACCCGAAACCTATCGTGTTCCGAAGCTATTTTTCCGGCCGGCGATCGCTGTTTGGGGGCAGGACGGTTATATTCACAACCTCACAGGTTCATTGTATAATTAACGGGACTGAGATTGAGCTTGGCAAATCGCGAGAGCCGCAACCCCGCGGGGGAGAGTTTCTGTTTCATCGGAATGACGTTAAGGGTGATTTTGCAATATCCGAACGAGGGGAAGCTTCATGGCTGAAGAAAAAGTGCTTTTGACCCCCGAAGGACTGGAGAAACTGAGAAAGGAGCTTGACCACCTGATCAGGGTCCGCCGTCCGGAAGTTCTGGAAAGGCTGCAGCGGGCCAAGGAACTGGGCCGGGATACCGCCGATAACGCCGAGTATGAGGAGGCCCAGAACGAGCAGGCCTTTGTGGAGAGCCGGATCATGGAGCTTGAGCGAATGCTCAAGGATGCCTCCATCGCGCCGGTGGAGAAATCGCGGGTCACCTACGTCAAGTTCGGCTCGAAGGTCACCGTCCAGTACGAGAACGGTGAAGAACGCAAGTACACCATTGTAGGGAGCCCCGAAAGCAACCCTGCCGAGGGGAAGATATCCAACGAATCCCCTGTGGGCAAGGCCCTCATCGGCAAACATCCGGGCGAGATCGTTGAGGTACACGCTCCGAAAGGCGTTTTCAAATTGAAGATCGTGGCCGTTTCAAAGAAATAGTCCCCGGGGCCTGAGCCTCCGTAACACCGTATTCCGTCAGAGCGGCATCGAGGGGCACCGCTTGCGGGAGTGTTCCCTTTCCCCGAAAATGCCGCTTTTATCTTCAAATGTGATGAGGCGATAGCTGTGATAGAGAAGAAGGACGATCAAGTCCTGAGCCGGCTCGAAAAGTTCGAGCGGATCAAGGCTCTCGGCATCAATCCTTATCCCACCCGGTTCGAACGCACCCATACCAATCGGGAAGCCTTGGCCCTTTTCCCCGAAGGCGACTCGCACATGCCGCCGCTTCCCCCCGTGCAGCTTGCGGGCCGCATCACCGCCATGCGGTTCATGGGGAAAGCCAGCTTCTTCGATATCCGGGATGGAACCGCCCGAATTCAGGCCTATTTCAAACGCGATTCTCTCGGCGAGGAGAAGTACGAATTCCTCCGGAATCTCGACCTCGGCGATTTCATCGGCGTGCGGGGAAACCTTTTCAAGACCCGCACCGGCGAGATCACCGTTCAGGTTTCCGAATACACGCTCCTCGCCAAAGCGCTTCTGCCCCTCCCGGAGAAATGGCATGGCCTGACCGACGTGGAAAAGCGCTACCGCCAGCGATATCTCGATCTCATCGCGAACGAGGAGGTGCGCCGGATCTTCGAGATCCGGAGCAAGGCCATCTCGGCGATGCGCCGCTTCCTCGACGGCCGGGGATTCATGGAAGTGGAGACGCCGGTGCTTCAGCCCATCGCTGCCGGAGCCCTGGCCAAACCCTTCATCACGCATCATCATGCCCTCGACCGCGACCTCTACCTCCGGATCGCCACCGAACTTCATCTCAAGCGCCTCATCATCGGCGGATTCGAGAAGGTATACGAGATCGGACGGGTATTCCGCAACGAGGGAATATCCATCAAGCACAATCCCGAATTCACCACCCTCGAATGCTATCAGGCCTACGCGGATTACCGGGATATGATGGAACTTACGGAAGCGATGATCACTTCCATCGCTCAGGAGGTTCTGGGCACGCTGAAGGTGAAATTCGGAAATGAGACGATCGATCTCACTCCTCCATGGCCACGGGTGAGCCTTAGGGAAGCCATCAAAGAGAAAAGCGGGATCGACTTCGAGGAGTTCCCCGATGCCCCTTCCCTTGAGGCGAGGATCCGGGAGAAAGGCTTGCCCGTGGACGGCGGCCTTTCGTGGGCCAAACTCGTGGATCATCTCCTTTCCGAGACGGTGGAACGGGGTTTGATTCAACCGACGTTTCTTATCGACTACCCGGTGGAGCTCTCACCTCTGGCCAAGCGCAAGCCCGGAAACGATCGTCTGGTGGAGCGATTCGAAGGGTTCTGCGGCGGCATGGAGATCGCCAATGCCTTCAGCGAACTCAACGATCCTCTGGATCAGCGGGCGCGCTTTGCCGAGCAAGAACGCATGCGCGCCCAGTTCGGCGATGAGGAAGTGGAGCGAACCGATACGGATTTTCTCACCGCCCTCGAACACGGCATGCCTCCCACCGGGGGGCTGGGCGTCGGGGTGGATCGGCTCATCATGATCCTCACCGGCCAGACCTCCATTCGGGAGGTAATCTTGTTTCCTCAGTTGAGGACAAAGGAGTAGAGAATCATGCTCTCTATTCAATTCATCCGGCAGAACCCTGACCTCGTCCGCGAGGCGCTCAACAAGCGGAACGACGATGCGCCGCTGGATGCCATTCTCGAAAAGGATGCTCAGGCCCGCAAGCTCCAACAGGAGATCGAAGCCCTTCGGGAACGGCGCAATCGGGTGAGCAAGGAGCTCGGCCGGATGAAGGACAAACCCCCGGATTTGATCGCCGAGATGCGGCAGGTGGGGGATCAGATCAAGGCTCTGGAAGAACAGGCTTCCCGCCTTGCGGAAGAGCTTACGGACCTCCTCCTGCGCGTGCCTAATCTTCCTCAAGACAGTGTCCCGGTCGGCAAGGACTCGGCCGATAATGTGGTGGTCCGCACGTGGGGAGAACCCCGCCGGTTTGATTTCACCCCCCGGCCGCACTGGGAATTAGGAGAATCTCTCGGGATCATCGATTTTGAAAGAGGGGTCAAGCTCTCCGGCACCCGCTTCTATGTGCTCAAAGGCCTCGGGGCACGGCTTCAACGGGCGCTGATCGACTTCATGCTTGATCTCCATGTGAAGGAGCACGGATATCTCGAAACATACCCCCCGGCCATGGTCAAGCGCGAGTGCGCCGTCGGATCGGGAAATCTGCCCAAGTTCGAAGACCACCTCTACCATGATGCCGAGGAGGATTTCTGGTTCGTGCCCACCGCCGAGGTGCCGCTCACAAACCTCTACCGGGACGAGATCATCGAACCCGGGAAGTTGCCCCTCTATCATGTGGCTCACACCCCGTGCTTCCGCCGGGAAAAGATGTCCGCCGGAAAGGATGTGCGCGGGATCAAACGGGGCCATCAGTTCGAAAAGGTGGAACTCTACAAGTTCTGTGAACCGCAACACTCGAACGAGGAACTCGAGAAGATGGTGAACGACGCCACGGCCGTGGCGGAGCGGTTGGGGCTTCCTTACCGCCTTCTGGCCCTCTGCACCGGGGATATCGGCTTTGCCTCCTCGAAATCGTATGATATCGAAATCTGGGCTCCCGGTTGCGGCGAATGGCTGGAGGTGAGCTCTTGCTCCAATTGCCTCGATTTTCAGGCCCGCCGTGCCAACATCCGCTACCGGCCCGAACCCGGCGCCAAACCCCAATTCGTCCATACGCTGAACGGGTCCGGATTGGCCCTGCCCCGGGTGATCATCGGGGTGATGGAGAATTATCAACAGGCCGATGGGACCATCGTCGTGCCGGAGGCGCTCCGCCCCTACATGGGCGTGGACGTGATCTCATAGGCGGGAAACCCGATCCGGTTTGCATGAGGGTTCCTTTCACCGAAAGGAGGCTCGAGAATGAAGCTCCTCGCCATCGATATCGGCGGGCTTACCCAAGATATCCTCCTTTTCGATACCTCTCTGGGGGTGGAGAACTGCGTTCAAATGATCATGCCCTCGCCCACCTCGAATCTGGCCCGCAAGATTCGAGAGGCGACCGCCGCCAAACGCCCCATCTTCTTCGATGGCGTGAACATGGGCGGCGGACCGTCAAAGCGCGCCCTTGCCGCTCACCTCAAAGCCGGGCTCATCGCCTATGCCACCCCCGGCGCGGCCGAAACTTTCGACGATGACCCCGAAGAAGTGCGGAAGATGGGCGTGAGGATCGTCCCGGAGCAAGAGGCCCCGTCCGAACCCGACGTGGTCAGGATCGAAACCCGCGATGTGGACCTCGGCGCCATCCGAGGGGCCCTCGCCGCCTTCGAGGTGGATCCCCACTTCGATGCGGTCGCGGTGGCCGTTCTGGATCATGGAGCCGCCCCCCCGGGGATGAGCGACCGCATCTTTCGGTTCCAACACCTCAGCAAAACCGTTCAAAAGGGGCGGAAGCTCATCCACTTCGCTTACCTCAAGGATGAAATCCCGGCCCATCTCACCCGGATGAAGGCCGTGGCCCGGACTATCGATCCGGATTTGCCGCTCCTCGTGATGGATACGCCGGTGGCGGCGGCGATCGGGGCGATGGAGGACCGGGAGGTCGCCCGGCACCCGCACCGGTTGATCGTGAACGTGGGGAATTTCCACACCCTCGCCTTTCACCTTCAGGGCGATGCCATCATGGGATTCTTCGAACATCATACCCGGCTCATGAGCCGGGAAAAGCTCGACGATATGCTCGTCCGGTTGGTCAGGGGCGATCTCACCCACGAAGAGGTCTTTGCCGGCAACGGCCACGGATGCCTTGTCATCGAACGAAGTAGTGAAACTCCGTTCATTGCGGTGACCGGGCCGCAGCGGCACATCATGGACGGATCCACTCTTAGGCCGTATTTCGCCGCACCCTACGGCGATATGATGCTCACCGGGTGCTTCGGTCTGGTGAGAGCCTTCGCCATGCGCTCGGAAAAATGGCGCTCTGAGATCGAACGGGCGCTGGGGATGCCCTAGGCCCGGCATTCCCGCTCTGACTTTCTTCGGATAAATATCCCGGCTTGAAGCCCACCCCCCAAACCGGGATAAGGGACTGAGGCAAGATGATCGAAAGACATTTTTTGGGATGGGATGCCCCCATCGCCGCCAAGGTGCGGGATTTCCTCCTCCCGGGGGCACCTTCGGGCACCGTTGATTTGAGCAAGGACCTGATCATCGTGCCCACACGCCATGCCGCCCGGAGACTCCGCGAGGTCCTCGCCCTTCACACCACCGCCCACGGGGCGGCCCTCGTCCCGCCGCATGTGGATACCCCCACCTCCTTCTTCCGGCCGGAGGGCGATCCCTCGAATCTGAACATCGCCACACCCATCGAGGTTTGGGCACTCTGGGCAGATGTGCTCTTGAAAACGGACCTGAGCCTTCACGGGGGCCTCTTCCCCACCGGCGTCCCCACCCCCGATTTCCACTGGGCCGTACGCACCGGTCAGATGATCCAGCAAGTGCGGGATGAACTGGCGGACGGGGGACTCAGCCTCGGGGATGTGATCGGAAACTTCGGCGAAATCCTCGAGGAACGAGACCGGTGGGAAGACCTCGCCGCGCTGGAGAGAATCTACCTCGATCGCGTCGGGGCCATGGGCAAGGAAGACCCGGTCGTGTTCATGATCCGCCGCGCCCGCGCGCCCGTGTTGCCCGCCGGCATCCGGCGGATCATCCTCGCCGCCGTCCCCGATCCCGCGCCCCTTGCGATCCGGGCCATCGCCGTCCTTGCCGAAAGGGTCCCCGTTATCACTCTGATCCATGCCCCGCCATCCCTCTCCGATGCATTCGATGAATGGGGGAGGCCGATACCGGAGAGATGGCAAGAAATCCCGATCGAGATTCCGGACCCCCGCGCCAACATTCTTCTGGCCGGTTCGCCCGCCTCTCAGAGCCAGAAGGTTCTGAATCTCATCGCCGCTGAATCCACCCGGTTCGGCCCCGCCGATATCGCCATCGGTGTGCCGCCGGATGGTTCGGTCACCCCCTTTCTGATCGCCGATCTCGAAAGCCACGGGCTTCCGCCGTTCGATCCCGCGGGCAAACCCTTTCGAGAACATCCCCTCTACCGTCTTCTCAAAGCCTATCAGGCATTCATCGGCGAGGGCTCGTATCCCACCCTCAGCGGTTTGCTCCGGCACCCCGATGTGCTCCACGCGTTAGGCGGGGTGGGCGTTCCCGCTGCTTTGCTTCTGGCGGAACTCGACGAGTTTCAGAACCGATTCCTGCCCGCCGCCATCGAGGATTTCCGGGTCCATCTGGAAAATGCCCCGGCAGAGGATTTCCCGAACCTCAGGCAGGCGATCCACTGGGCACAGCAAGTCGGCGAGAGCTTTCAGAACGAGCCGCTGATCCCCGCCGTGCGGTCGTTTCTCCAAGACATCTACCGCGGGCGCACCCTCCAGAGGGGTAATCCATCGGATGAAGCCTTCATCTCCGCCGCCGGCGTTCTGGACGCGATCCTGCGCGAAGCGGAGGCGGCCATGGTTGCTCTGGGCTTCAGCAAACACGAGGCACTCGATCTCCTTCTGGAAAGAGCGGGAACCCAGCGGCACTATATGGAACACAGGGGCACCCGGGTCGATCTCGAAGGCTGGTTGGAACTCCCATGGAACGATGCCCCCTTCCTGATCGTCACCGGCATGAACGAAGGTCTCGTGCCCCACAGCCGGACCGGTGATCCCTTCCTTCCCGATTCGCTGCGGACGGCGATCGGCCTCCCGGGTGATCGCACGCGTCTGGCGGTGGATACATTCCTCATGCGGGGTCTCATCGAATCGCGCCGTGCCGACGGACGTGCCGTCTTCATCGCCGGCAAAACCAGTGCTCAAGGGGATCCCCTCAAGCCTTCCCGCCTTCTCTTCCGGTGCCCCGAGAACGAGCTGGCCGATCGGGCCAGAAGGCTCTTCGGCGATCCGGAGGAAAAGCGCGATAACCATGCGGCAAGCATCAGTTTCCGGCTCAAGCCCGTGCCGCCCCCCGACCTCCCCCCCGCCCAACTCTCCCCGAGAAGGCTCTCCGTGACCGCCTTCAAGGACTACCTTGATTGCCCGTTCCGCTTCTATTTGAAACATATCTTGGGCATGGAAGAGCTCGCCGATCGGAAGACGGAGCTCGACGCGATGGAATTCGGAACGCTCATCCACTATGCACTGCAACGGATGGCTCAAACCCGGGAGATCCAATCGAGCCATGACGAGCATCGCATCGCCCGATTTCTGCACGCTCAGGCCGAAGCATGGGTGAGGGAACGCTTCGGCGAATCGGTCCCGCTCACCGTTCAAGTCCAGATCGATGCCGCACGAAGCCGCCTCTCCGCGGCGGCCCGTCTGCAGGCCTCTCTGGCCGCCGAAGGGTGGCAGATCGTTCGCTCCGAGATGAGGATCCGCGGGAGACTGCGAGGGATGGACATCAACGGACGGATCGATCGCGTGGATCTTCACCCCCCCACGGGAAAGGTCCGCCTTCTCGATTACAAGACCACCGATAGGCCCACCCCGCCGGAGGACACCCACCTCCGCCCCGGCTCCTCCGAAGCCCCCCTTTATGCCCGGGTCCATCTCAACGGAAAGGAGAAGCGCTGGGCGGATCTTCAACTTCCCCTGTACCGTTTGCTCCTACCCAAGGAAACGCCTTTCCTCTCGGATGTCGAGATCGGTTATTTCAATCTGCCCAAGGCCATCGGAGATACGGGCGTGAGCATATGGGAAGGCTTCACGCAGACGCTTCTGGATTCCGCTCGGAAGTGCGCCGAAGGGGTCATCGAAGACATCCAGAATCGAAGATTCTGGCCGCCCAGTGCCGATGCTCCGTTCGACGCGTTCGCCCCCCTCTTCCCCGCCGATGCGATGGAATGCATTGATGGGGAGGCATTCCTCCAATCCTTGGAACGCCCACCACGCTCCGGCCCCCGCGACAAGGGCGCACCGATCTCCTGAAGTTGCAGCGATATCGGCGGCACGAACCGGGTGACCCTTTCCCCCAAAAGCGGCGATCCCGCTTTGTAACCTTCACTCTCAGGGTGAATGAGCTTGATCACGTCACTACGGACCTTGTCCCGGATTCCCCACCCCCCATGAACGATCCGGCTTCTCCGATCCCACCCACCCGCCCAAAGGGTCTTCTTGGGGGACACCCCCAATCCCCCGCGAGAGGTGTCTTTTGCACGCGCTTCTTCAACCGCTGCTTTTGGGTTTTCAAGTCAACTACACTTCCAGAGATTTTTTCGGTAGAATCGAGGGGGAGGTATCATGGAGTGCCGGATCACAGCGAACAAGAAACGGTGTACATGCACGTATGAACCGTGCAGTCGGAAAGGGAATTGCTGTGAATGTTTGGCCTATCACTGGGAAAGCCACGAACTCCCGGGATGTCTCTTTCCGCCCGATGTAGAACGGACTTACGATCGCTCGCTCCGCAGATTCATCGAAGTCTACAGCAAGCGGGGCTAGGCGGTGGAGGGCTAGAGCCCGATGAAATTGATCGTGGGGTTGGGCAATCCGGGGCGGATCTACGCCGAGTCGAGACACAATCTGGGCTTCCGGTGTGTAAATCTCCTCGGTCGGAAGCACGGCATCGAGTTCAACAAACGCCAGTGCAAGTCACGCATCGGCGTGGGGGAGATCGGCGGAGTTCGAGTGATCCTCGCCAAGCCTCAGACCTACATGAACCTGAGCGGGGAATCTGTGGCTCCCCTCATGCAATACTACAAACTCGCCCCGGCCGACCTTCTCGTCATCTACGATGATGTGGACCTACCCCTCGGAAAGATCCGCATCCGGGAGCGGGGCAACCACGGCGGACACAACGGGATGAAATCTATTATCGAACATCTAGGAACGCAGGACTTCGCCCGCATACGGGTGGGGATCGGACCGAAAGAGGGCTCCGAGCCGCCGCGCTTTTCCGGTCCGAGCATGCGAACCCCGGATTTCGTGCTCGGCAATTTCAGTCCCGAAGAAAAGGCGATCATTGCCGAGGTCTGTCCCCGGGTAGTCGAAGCCGTTCATTGCCTTCTCACCGAGGGGATCGGCACGGCCATGAACCGCTACAATGCTGAGAACCGGACGAACCGGGGAATCGAATGACGGCGGGGGGAACCATGATCGCACACGGAGTGGACATCATCGAGATCTCCCGGATCGGCAAAGCCATTGACGCCCGGGGGAAGCGATTTCTCCGACGATTGTACACCGAAACCGAGATCGCGCACTCTCAGGGTCGGGTGGCGGAGCTTGCGGGGCGGTTCGCCGGCAAAGAGGCGGTGATGAAGGCGCTCGGGACGGGACATCGGGGCCTTTCCCCTCGCGAGATCGAAATTTTGAGTGACGAAGGGGGTGCCCCTTCCGTTCGATTGACCGGTCGCGCCCGGATTCGCGCCGAGGAGTTGGGGCTTCGGTCTCTGGTGATCTCGATCTCCCATTGCAGAAACTATGCCGTTGCCTCGGTCGTGGGGGAACGCCAATGAAAGTCGTAACCGTGGAACAGATGATCGCCCTCGAACGCCGGAGCGCCGAGCTCGGCGCACCCCCGGAGTTCCTCATGGAGAACGCCGGGGTGGCCGTGGCCGAGCATGCCCGCAGACTTCTCAAGGATTCGGTGGAACGGCGCAGCGTGTTGATGCTCATCGGGCCCGGCAATAACGGCGGCGATGGGTTGGTGGCCGCCCGTCATCTCCACGATTGGGGCGCGAGGGTTCGGCTGTTCCTCGTGAAGCGCAAGACCGAACGCGATAAGAATTTCGCCCGGTGTATGGAACGGGGCATCCCCCATACCGATGCCCTTTCCGAAGGCGCCATCCGCGCCTTCGAAGAGGCGCTCGCCGATGCGGATCTCTTTGTGGATTCCCTCTTCGGCACGGGCAAGGTCCGCCCCTTCGAGGGCCCGGTCAGCGATCTCCTGAAGCGGGTGAGCGCGGAAAAGCTCAAGCGCCCCGCCCTCAAGATTCTGGCCGTGGATCTGCCCTCGGGGCTCAATGCGGATACGGGGGAGGTGGACCCGGCCACGGTCACCGCCGATCTCACCGTCACCTTCGCCTACCCGAAGATCGGGCTGTTCCGTTTTCCCGGCGCCGCGCGCGTGGGCCGATTGGAAGTGGCCGATATCCGCATCCCGCCTCATCTGGCGCAGGACATCACGACCGAACTCATCACCCCCGAGACCGTCCGCGATCAGCTTCCGCCCCGACCTCTCCACGCGAACAAAGGCACGTTCGGCAAGCTTCTGGTGATCGCGGGCTCACCGAACTATATCGGGGCGGCATGTCTGGCCTGTGAAGCGGCGATGCGGGTGGGAACGGGATTGGTCACCCTCGCCTCGCCCCGAACCGTGCAACCGCTGATGGCCGCCAAACTCACTGAAACCACGCATCTTCCCCTGCCGGAGAGCGACCGCGGCGTCATAGATCCCGATGCCGATTCGCTCATCCGGCGGGAAGCCTCCCGATACGATGCAATCCTCGTGGGTTGCGGCCTCGGCCAGCACGAGGACACCGTCGAACTCATCAAGCGCCTCCTTCTAGGGAGAGCGCTTGGGGAGCTTCCCATCATCGTGGATGCCGACGGTCTGAATGCCCTTTCCAAACTCTCCAAATGGTGGCAGCGATTGCCCGATCGAACCGTGCTCACCCCGCATCCGGGGGAAATGGCCCGGCTCTCCGGAAAACCTATCGAGGAAATCCAGAAAGAGCGCTTGGATACGGCGCGCAAGGCGGCGCACGATTGGAATCAGACGGTCGTGCTCAAGGGCGCATTCACGATCGTTGCCTCTCCCGATGGACACGCCGCGATCTCGGGCACCGCCAACCCGGGGCTTGCTTCGGCGGGAACGGGGGATGTGCTCGCAGGTGCCATCGGGGGGTTGCTGGCCCAGGGGCTCATGCCGTTTGCTGCGGCGCAGTGCGGGGTATATCTCCACGCAGCGGCGGGGGAGATCGTGCGGGAAGAACTCGGCGATGCCGGAATGATTGCCGGCGATCTCTTGAAAGCCCTGCCAAAGGCGATCAAGAAGTTGAGGGAAGCCCAAAAGAGCGATTGAAGAGGAGAGTGCAGAAGACCCCTCGCTACCGGGGGATTGGGGGTGTCCCCCAAGAAAACCCTTTGGGCGGGTGGGTGGGATCGGAGAAGCTTGATCGTTCGTAGGATGTGGGGGAATTCCGGGGCAAGGTCCATAGTGACGTGATCAAGCTCATTCACCTTGAAAGTAAAGGTTACAAAGCGGGATCGCCGCTTTTGTCGGAAGAAAGCAAGTTAGCCCCGGCTTCGGCCGGATCCGGAACCGAACGCCGGTTCACTCTGCGGAGGTGATATGCGATTTGGAATTCTGGTCTTTCCCGGCACGTGGAGCGATATGGATTTCCATCATGTGATCGACAAGGTCTATGCCCAGCCGGTGGAGTATGTATGGCACAAGGAGACGGACCTTTCGCGGTTCGACTGCGTGATCCTTCCCGGCGGATTCTCCTACGGGGATTACCTCCGAGTCGGCGCCATCGCCCGGTTCTCTCCCGTCATGGGCGCCGTCGAGCGCTTTGCCGCGGAAGGGGGATTGGTGCTCGGAAGTTGCAACGGATTCCAAATCCTCTGTGAAGCCGGGCTTCTGCCGGGGGTTCTGCTCCGGAGCGTTCACCTCCAGTACCGATGCCAGTGGGTGCATTTGCGCGTGGAAGAGACCCGATCTCCCTTCCTCAGCAAATGCCGCAAGGGCGGGGTGCTGCGGATCCCCATTTCCCATTATGAGGGATGCTACTACGCCGATCCGGAAACCCTGGCGGAACTGGAGGCCAACGGTCAGGTGGCATTGCGCTATTCCACAGCCGAAGGAGAGATCACCGATGCCGCGAATCCCAACGGCTCGCTCCACAACATCGCCGCCATCACCAACAAAGCGGGGAACGTGCTGGGGATGATGCCGCACCCGGAGCGCTGTTGCGAGGAGATCCTCGGGGGGGTGAATGGGCGGGTCTTCTTCGATTCGATCCTTTCGGGAGCAATCTCTAAACGTTAGCGGATCACCTAGGGGGCTCAGATTCCTCGGTGGGCAAGACCTCGATCCCGAATTGCCGGAGGGCTTCGGCCAGTGCCCTCAGCGGTAGGCCGACCACATTGGAATAATCCCCCTCAATCCCTTCGATGAGCACGGCCCCCAACCCTTGAATGGCGTATGCCCCCGCCTTGCCGAGCGGCTCGCCCGACCGAACATAGGCTTCGAGCTCCCCCCGATCGGCATTCTTCATCCGAACCTTCGTCTCCACGGAGTCCGATGCCATCTTGCCGCTCGCGGCATCGAGAAGCGTGAAGCCGGTGATCACGGAGTGGGTGCGGCCGTTGAGAAGACTGAGCATCCGATACGCCTCTTCGCTCGTGTGCGGTTTGCCCAGAATTTTCCCGTCCACAACGATGAAGGTATCGGCGGCGATGATGAGAGCATCTTTGCGGTTTGCGGCCACCGCCCGGGCTTTCTCGGCGGAGATCCGCCGCGCCAGAAGATGGGGCGATAGATCGGATGGCATCTCCTCCGGGACATGGCTCGGCTCGACCTCAAACTGAAGACCGATTTGATGGAGGAGCTCTTTCCGCCGCGGGGAGGCCGAAGCGAGAACCAAAGGCTTCATAGCCCCATTATACCCGATCGAGCCCCAAAAGCAGCGATTGAAGAAGCGCGGGCAAAAGGCACATCTCTCTCGGGGGGATTGGGGGGGCCCAAGAGCCTGTGGGCGGGTGGGATCGGAGAAGCCGGACCGTTTGTGGGGTGTGGGGGAATTCCGATACAAACTCCGGATGAGGTGTTAATGGTGGTTCACCCGAGGGTGAGGTCTGCCGAACGGAACCGCTCTTTTCGGGTTAAGAACATGGTATTGCCATGACGTTCGCGAATGCAATAGAATATCAATACATTGGCGCCCCCTTATGGGAGGGCGGAAAGATCGGAGCAGAGAGCCGTTGAGCGCCGTGACCGAGTTTCTCCCCCGGGTGCCCTATTTTGCGGGGCTCACCCATTCCGAGATCCAATCCGTTTCGGCATTCGTCTTCGAGCGATCGGCAGAGAGGGGCACTTCACTCGTGTTGGAAGGCAGCCCGGGTGAAGCGCTCTTCCTTGTGGCCAGAGGAGCGGTGAAGTGCTTCAAGACCTCCCCCGAAGGCAAGGAACAGATCACCCGCATCGTGTTTCCGTGGGATTCCTTCAACGATGTGGCTGTGTTCGATGGCGGCCTCAGCCCCGAGGCCGCCGAGGCCATGACGCCGGTGATGGTGTACGGGATCAGCAGATCCAATATGGAGCGGATATTGATCGAGCACCCGTTGGTGCTGTTGAATGCCATGAAGGTGCTCTCGGTACGAATTCGGCATGCGTTGCTTCTGGTGGAAGACCTTTCCTTCCGGCACGTGATCAATCGAATTGCACGAGTGCTGCTCGACTACGCCGGCGACGGCTCCGGTCCGCGCCCGAGGCTCACCCAGCAGGAGATCGCTTCCATTGTGGGCACGGCGCGCGAGGTGGTGGGGCGATCGCTCAAGATGCTTCAGGAGGAAGGGATCATCCGGATGGAGCGCAACCGATTGGTGATCGTGAACAAGGAAGGGCTCAAACAGATGGCCGGTTCATCCGGATGAGGTTCGTGTGTGACCGAAGTCACAGGGCCGGCCGCAAGGATCTGATAACATTCTGAATCATGGAGCCGATCGAATGGTGGAAATGCCGCAGATAGATATCGAAAAGTGCAACGGATGCGGGATCTGTGTGGCCGTGTGCTACTGCGGAGCGATCATCATCGAAAATGGAAAGGCCAAGGTCATCGAAAGCCTTCGCTGCGGCTGGTGTACGGTGTGCGAAGCCGCCTGCCCGGTAGGGGCGCTCACATGCCCCTATGAGATCGTGATCGAAGGGTAAGATCCAATCGCACGGTCAAATGATCTCCTCCCTCCGCCACTGGCGCAAGTCCTCTTCAGTCGCCCCCAGAAGCTCCCCATATACCTGAGCATTGTCCGCCCCATAGGGTGGGGCCGCCTTGTGGATCGAACCGGGCGTTTTGGAAAGCTTGATCGGCACCCCCGGCAGAGGCACGGTCCCGAGCTCCGGATACTCGATATCCACGATCATCTCCTGAGCGCGGGCATGGGGATCCTCGAAGAACTCGGCGATGTTGTTCACCTTGCCGTGAGGAACCCGCGCCTTCTCCAGGGCTTCACTGATCTCCCTGTACGTGCGCTCGCGGGCCCATCGGCTCACGATCTCGAAGAGAGGGGCCCGGTTCTCGTATCGGGACATATCGTCTTTGAAGCGCGGATCCGCCAGTAGATCTTCTCTCTCGATCACCTTGCAAAATCGTTTCCAGATGAAATCGCCGATGGCGCTGATCATGAGCCAGTGGCCGTCCTTCGATTGGAAACAATCGGTGAAGTTGAAGAAGCTGGCATTGCCGTGCTGCTGGCGGACCAGCCCGATCAGCTTGTACTCCGCGGCAAACAATGCCCCACCCATCGCCGCCCCCACATTGAACATGGCTGTATCCACCAGTTGCCCCTCTCCGGTACGCTCGCGATGGAAAAGGGCAAGGACGGTACCGAAGGCGGCAAAGACCGCGGTGCTGAAATCCATGGGGGCGGTGCCGTATCGGGTGGGGGGATTCCCGGGAAAGCCGGTGAAGCTCATCGGACCGCACATGGCCTGAGCGATGGAATCGAAACAATTTCGCTTCACATAGGGTCCTTTGCGCCCGAAGCCCGTAATGTGGGTCACGACGATGCGGGGATTGATCTTGCACAGGGCTTCATAGTCCAGCGTTTGTGCTTCCTCAGTGCCGGGGATGAAATTATGCAACACCACATCGGCACTCTCAACGAGTTTGGTGAGGATTTCCTTGCCCTTGGGAGTGCGGGTGTTGAGGGTGATGCATCGTTTTTGAGCGGTGAGGATCACCGATGAGAAGATGGCATCCCCGTTGGGGGCAAACGGTCCGAACTTGCGGTCTTCGCTCCCACCCACCTTTTCCACCCGGATCACATCGGCCCCCATCATGGCCAGCAAGAGCCCGCAATAGGGCCCGGCGAAATAGCTTGAAAAATCGAGCACCCTGATGCCGTCCAGAGCCTTGCCCATCCCCTGAACCTCCGGTAAGAGAGATTACTCTATCACAACGAAACCGCCGCCCATGGGTGGGCCGCGGTTTCACAGGGATTCGCGAAAGCACGCCGTCAGCGCCGCCTGCGTTTGGGGGCGTTTTCTTCGATCAGTATCCACCCGCCGATGAGCACCACGATAGCCAGAGCGAGCCACACAGCGGATGAGACGAGATCCGCATCCAGCATGAAGGCGAAGATCAGCCCCCCCACCACGATCGCCAGAAACACAAACCACCAACTCGTCATGGTGCCTCCCTCTTAAGGGTAGCAAAACGGCGGGCTCATGTACAGCGTCGCAGGGCTACGCCAACTCATTGAGGCCGGTGTACTCATCGGGGTGCCGCCGGAGTTGGAAATCCAGCTCGCCGATGACCACTTCGGCGGTGGAGAAGACCTTCGCTTCCACCAGATGCCCGCCATAGGCACGCGTAGGGCCTGAAAGCTGGGCATGAATGTGCACGATTATCTCCTCCCCCTTGAGAGCCACCGACCCCTGCCCGCCCGCGATCTCCAGCGGACCGAAATACGTTTCCGTTTGATACTTGCCGGGCAACTCGATGAGGAAGTTGAGCTTTGCATTTTGCACCGACCCGATAAGCCCGATGATCACGCCCGAAGTGATCCCATGCTCCCGGCAATACCGGGCAATCTCTGCCATGAGTTCCGCCCCGGGCCTGACGCGGAACACGTGAACCTTCTTGAACACCTCAGGTCTCCTTTCCCTCTATTCCCTTGGCCTCTTCCCAAAGCTTCTCCAGTTCTTCGATCGAGAGATCGTTCAGATTGATCCCCCGCTCGCGGCTGCGCCGTTCCATGTGGCCGAACCGATGGAAGAAACGCTCGTTAGCCTGCCGGAGCGCCCCCTCGGAATCAATTCCCATCCACCGGGCAACGTTGGCCAGCGCAAAGAGCAAATCTCCGAACTCGTGCACCTTCTCCTCATGGGTTCGGGCCTTCCGGATCTCCTCCAACTCCTCGCCCACCTTCTCGAGCACCCCGTCCACCTCTTTCCAATCGAAGCCCACCCGCGCCGCGCGCTGCTGCACGATCTGGCTATAGGCCAGCGCGGGGATCCCCCGCGGAATCCCATCGAGGAGTGATTTCTCCGATTTCCCCTCGCTCCGCTTGATCTCCTCCCAGTTGTTGATGACTTCATTGACGCCGCTGACTTTGAGATCGCCGAAGACATGGGGGTGCCTGCGGATGAGCTTCTCGTTGATGCGCTGCAGCACATCGCTCATTCTGAACTCGCCCCGCTCCTCGGCGATCTGCACCTCCAACCCGATGATCAACAGAAGATCCCCCAGTTCTTCACAGAGCTTTTCGGTATCCCCACGCTCGAGCGCCTCGATCACCTCATATGCTTCTTCAATGAGATAAGGCTTGAGAGTCTCGCGGGTCTGTTTGCGATCCCAGGGGCAACCATCCGGGGCGCGCAATTTGGCCACAATACGGCGGAAAGCCTCAAAAGTATCAAGGGGGCCATCCATATCATACGAATTATAGCAGACCTTAAAGGACAAAAGAACTCGCCGGCGAGAGTCCCGCGCTTTCTCAAGCGGGGCAATTTACCCGATTGGGAAGCGATGGGAAGCCTTGGCAATCCGCAGATGTGGCATGACCTCCACATCCCTGAGGCCGGGGATTTGACTCAACTGAGTGGAGATGAAGTGATCGAGATCGGCGGGCTCCCGAAACAATGCCCAGGCCATAAGGTCGTACCGTCCGGCATAAATGCCCACAGTGCGCACGTCCCGATACGAAGCAAGGATCTCCGCGGCCTCATGACCGCTCCCGGGCGCCACCTTGAGTCCAATAGAGGCCACACCCCGATACCCCAGCGCAAAGGCGTTGGTCACCCCTACGATTCGAATGATCCCCCTACCGAGGAGGCGCTGAAGCCGCCGGCGAACGGTGGATTCGCTCACATTGAGCTTGCGGGCCAGTTCCAATGGCGTTCTTCGGGCATCCATTTGAAGCTCTGCGATGAGCGCTTTATCCATCGCATCGAGATCGAGGGCGGAGTTCTCCGCCGGTCGGGAGTCCTTTTCATCGGTCAGAAGACGGGTGGAAAGCTTCACATGGCGGAGCCTCAGCATGCTCTCGATCCGCGCCAGACCCGGGATAGAACGCAACTCATCCAGCAGAAAACGGGAAAGCTCATCGCGACTGCGGAACATGGCTTCAGCGATCATATCGAACCGGCCGGTGCACAGGACAAGATAGCGGATCGGGCCGGAGGCGCACAGGCGCTCCACCGCCTCCGGGAGCCTATCGGGATGGGCGTTCAACGCCAAGGTCACTTCGCTCGTATAGCCCAGCGCCACATGGTCCGCCCAGCAGATGATCCTGAGCACACCGGCATCGAGCAAGCGCTGCAAGCGCGCTTGGGCCGTCGGCACGCTCACCCCGAGTTCAGATGCAAGCTGTGTGTACGGACGCCGGGCATCCGTCTCCAGAAGGCCGATGAGTCGGGCATCCAGCGGATCCAATTCCGGTAAACTCATGGTCATCCCCTCAGTGGAATAGAGCCTGAGAAGCGAATCGCCATTTTATTTTTCAGGCAAAATAAAGAGCTGTGTCTTGCTATTTACGTCACGGATTATAATATATCATTGACATTATATGCAATAGATGTTATATTCCTTTGAAAATCACGCACACAGACGCCGCCATTCAGGCGATCCCAACATCGAAGGAGGGCGCGATGGCCGATTATGATGCGATCGTGGTCGGAGCGGGACACAACGGGCTCTCGGCCGCAACAACCCTCGCCGGAGAAGGCCTCTCCGTTCTGTGCCTCGAGAAGACGCACGGGCCCGGGGGCATGGCCTCGACACGGGAACTCTTCAAGGGCTTCAAACACAATGTGGGCGCATGGGCGCTCCTCGTGTTCCGCGACGAGATGATCAAGCGATTGGGGCTCGAAAGCTATGGGCTCGAATACGTTCGACCGCGGACGGCCTACACGGTGTTCGGAGAACCCGAAGATACCCCCTTCATCGGCTATACGGACCCGAACGAGATGGCCGCCCATCTGATGAAAGACCACGGCCCGGACGCCGCCGAAGCGCTGGCGAACTTCGCCGCCTATCTCCAGAAATACAAGGAAATCTTGGATCCGGAGCTCTTCAAGCCCCCGAGCTCACTGGCATCGCTGATCGCCAGAGCCCCGGATCTCGAGTCGAGAGAGATCCTCATGGAAATCGCCTACGGCAGCGCCATGGATGTGATCCGCCGCTTTTTCCCCGATCCGGCCAAACACCGCTGCATTCAAGCCTCCCTGTGCGCCTCAGCCATTGACGGCATTCACATGGGTCCCTACACGGCGGGCAGTGCCCTTTCGATCCCCTACCACTATGTGATGGGGGATGCTTACGACTTCCGCACCTTCAAGGGGGGTATCGGAGCGCTTTCCCATGCGCTGGCCCAATCGGTGCTCGATCGCGGGGGCAAAATCGAATACGGGAGGCCCGTGAAACGATTCCTCATCGAAAACGGGCGGGCCACCGGTGTGGAACTGAGCTCCGGCGAGAAGGTTTCCGCCAAAGTCGTCCTCTCGAACCTCGATGCCCGCACCACATTCTTGAAGATGGTGGGAGAAGCCCATCTGCCGGTGGACTTTGCAAGAGCCGTCAGCGAGATCGACTACACCAACGGCTACGTGCAAATCCACATGACTTTGAAGGAGCTCCCGGAGTTCACCGGCCATCTTGCCTTTGCCAATAAAGAGAACATCCGATGGTGTATGAGCTACATACCCGCCCCGCCGGTTCTCTCGCGCTCATGGGAACAATACCGGGCCGGCAAATTGCCGGATGCTCCCGGAAGCTACATGGCGATCCCGAGCCTCATGGATCCAACGCTGGCCCCCAGCGGATTTTACACCTGTACGATCTATTCGCAATACTTCCCCACCGATATCCCGCCGAACAAGCATCGGGAACTCGCCGATGTCTTCGCCGACCGGCTCATCGATCGGATCGCCCGGTATGCCCCCAACTTCCGGGGAGCGATCATGGAAAAAGTGGTGCTGACGAATCAATACTTCGAAAAAACGTTCGGCATCACCGGCGGCGATTTCTGCCACGGGATGAATCATCCGGGCCAGATGTGGGATCGGCGGCCGGTGCGGGGTTGGGCCGGTTACCGCACGCCCATTCAAAACCTTTACCTCTGCGGGTCCGGATGCCATCCGGGCAACGGCGTCACTTGTCTGCCCGGATATAACAGCGCCCGGGAAGTGCTGAAGCACTGGAAATAACGGATTCCAGAGCCCGTTTTTTATCTTCGCAAGAAGGAGGTCGGACCAATGCCCGCAAAGGAGCGAAGCGACTATCGAGGGCCCATCGAGGATCGGGTGGAATGGGAGCAGTTCTCCAAGGAATTCCTCATCAAGCTCATGCGTCTCTGGCAAGTGCAGTGGGAAACCTTCACGAACAATCTGATGCGAATCGGGTCGGAGATGGAGGGAATCGGGCCGGTACTGGCGGGGGAACTCATCATGCGAACGGCGGAAGCCACCCTTCCCCCGGTCTGGGAGAAGGTGGCCCAGATCGCCGGGGTGGATATCAACACGGTCGAAGGCCGCTTGAAAGCGGGCACCCTTTGCATGGACAACATCCCCGATAACTACCGCGGCCATTATGAGGTCAAAAGCGATAGCGAAGTCATTTTGAAGTATGATCGGTGTATCGTGATGGACGAGCGGCGGGTCGGCAATATCGATGAACTACGGTACGTGTGTCAGTATGTGGAACCCCGATACGCCATGGCCTATCTCAACTATCCCAACGTTTCCCGGAAGATCAAGGTGGAAATGCTGAAGATCCCCGAAAGCTTGGAGCGAAAGCCGGGGGAACCGGTCTGCGTGTGGCGATTCACCTTCGAGAAGTGATCCCCCTCTCCGAGGGCGTCTCGGCTTCACTCGCTGCTCCCGAAGGGAGCGAGCGGATGACCGCACCGATGGCACTGGACGGCATACCAATCGGTGGGTTCGCCGCATGAGGGGCATTGCCACCGGACCTCTTGTTCCGCGACCCATTTCTCCACGCCGATCTCCCGCTGGCGGCGGATGTTCCGGAGCACTTCGCCGTGGTGGGGCATGCCGTCATTGTTGAAGGCGGTGATCACCTCACAGGGAAAATCGGCACACTCCGCACATCGGGTCACCCCCTTGGAGATCGCGCAACTCCGGATGGCGCATTCGCGGCATGGTGCGGCCCGTATCTCCGAAAGACACCCTTCACACCGGAGGTCCGCCGCTTTCACCGGATGGCCGAGGTATTCCGCCACGCCGAGAGCGGCCAGATCCAGAAAGGCCATATCGCCCCGGCGCACCCCGGAGAGAATCGAGCAAGCCCCGCAATAGAGGCCACACGGCGCCGCGATCCTCTCAACCTCGTCTCTGCGATCATCCATCTCTCATCCTCCTAACGGCGGCCATTTGGGTTCTTGGACCCCAGAAAGGCATCCCCCGATCTCCTAAAGAAGCCTTCGAAGCTCGATGATCTCATCCCGGAGGAGCGCTGCCCGTTCAAACTCAAGCGCCCTCGCGGCCGCCTTCATCTGGGATTCGAGGTTTTTAATGAGCCGCGCGATCTCTTCCTTGGAGACGCCCTCTTCGGGGACGAGCGCAGGCTTCTTCCCTTCGGTCACGCGGCGGATTTGATCGGTGATATTCTTGACTTGCTTCTTGATGCCCTCGGGGGTGATGCCATGCTTGCGATTGTACTCCTCTTGGATCTTCCGGCGGCGGTTGACCTCTTCGATGGCATGCCTCATGGATTCGGTCACGGTATCGGCGTACATAATGATATGCCCATCCACATGCCGGGCCGCCCGGCCCATGGTTTGAATCAGGGCCGTTTCCGAACGCAAGTACCCCTCCTTATCCGCATCGAGGATGGCCACCAGACTGACCTCCGGAAGGTCCAATCCCTCCCGAAGAAGATTGATTCCGACCACCACATCATAGACCCCCAGCCGCAGATCCCGCAGGATTTCCACCCGCTCCAACGTCTCGACTTCCGAATGAAGGTAATGCACCTTCACATTCATCTCCCGAAGATACTCCGATAGCTCCTCCGCCATGCGCTTGGTCAGGGTGGTCACCAGCACACGTTCCTTGCGATCGGTCCGGATCTTGATCTGTTCCAGAAGATCATCAATTTGTCCCTTGGTGGGCTTGACCTCGATGGTGGGGTCCAGAAGTCCGGTGGGGCGGATAACCTGTTCCACGATCTGCCGGCTGATCTCCCGTTCAAAGGGCCCCGGGGTGGCGGAGGTATAGATGACCTGATTGAGGCGTGAGAGGAACTCATCGAAGTTCAAGGGGCGGTTATCCAGCGCGGAGGGGAGCCGAAAGCCGTATTCGACGAGGATCTCTTTCCGGGCCCGGTCCCCGTGGTACATGCCGCGCACCTGAGGAATGGACATGTGCGATTCGTCGATGATCATGAGAAAATCATCGGGAAAGTAATCGATGAGCGTCCAAGGGGGGCTTCCGGGCGGCCTTCGCGCCAGATGCCGGGAATAGTTCTCGATGCCGTTGCAATAGCCCGCTTCCCGAAGCATTTCGAGATCGTAATTGGTCCGGGCCTCGAGGCGCTGGGCTTCCACGAGCTTCCCCTGAGCTTTGAGTTCGGCCACACGTTCGCGGAGCTCTTCCTCGATATCGTGAATGGCGGCCATGAGCTTATCGTGAGTCGTCACGAAATGCTTTCCGGGATAGATTTCCACCTCGGTCAATTCCCCGAGGATCTCCCCCGTGAGGGGATCGATGGTGCGGATACGGTCCACCTCATCGCCCCAGAACTCGATGCGGATGGCCAGATCTTCGTAGGCCGGTTGGATCTCGAGGGTATCGCCACGGATACGGAAGCGGCTGCGCGCCAGAACCGCGTCGTTCCGCTCATATTGCATCTCCACCAGCCGGCGGACGAGCCGGTCCCGATTCAGCCGTTCCCCTCTTCGAATGGGGGTAACAAAGCTGAAGTACTCTTCCGGCTCGCCCAACCCATAGATGCAGGAGACCGAAGCGCACACGATCACATCCCTTCGCGAGAGCACCGAACGGGTGGCCGAGTTGCGAAGTTTGTCGATCTCCTCGTTGACCTCCGTCTCCTTCTCAATGTAGAGATCGCTGCTGGGGATATAGGCCTCCGGCTGATAGTAATCGTAGTAGCTCACGAAGTACTCCACCGCATTCTCCGGGAAAAACTCCCGGAACTCAGAACAAAGCTGAGCGGCCAGCGTCTTGTTGTGGGAAAGCACGAGGGTCGGCTTCTGAACCCGGGCGATCACATTGGCCATCGTGAAAGTCTTGCCGGAACCCGTCACCCCCAGAAGCGTCTGATGTTTGTAGCCCTTCTTCAGGCCTTCGGCGAGCTTCTCGATCGCTTGCGGTTGATCGCCGGTGGGTTTGAAATCCGAGACGAGTTTGAATTCCATGAGAAGGATCCCCGGAAAATGACCCATTCGGGGAATGCATCAAGGCTATGCGCGATGAAGACAAAGCCTCGGTTCCGAACACAAGACCCGTTTTCCGCGGGGACGATGAATCGGGGAAGTCGTTCCCTTCCCGAGGGAAACGTTCCGCGGCCGAAAGCCGTGCTAGGAACTCTGCTTCTGCGATCTCCGGGACCTACGGCGTTGCGGGGTACCCGAAGACCGCCGGGAGGGGCTTTCCTTCACCGGAGCCTTTTCGGGGGACAAGGCCCGATTCGGCAAGGCGGTGATCAGTCCCATCATCCGATCCGCGGCCCGTACGATATCCTTTAAACGGGCCCGGAGCTCTGCAGCGCTCGAGCCCTGCGGTTGATCGAGAAGCATCGTGGTATAGCCTTTGATCATCGTGAGCGGCCCGGAAAGCTCCCGACAAAGCATTTCCAGAATCTCCGAGCGAATCCGCCGGCGCTCAGCCGCCACCCGGGATTCGACCACCGCCGTGGAGATCCGCTCATGCCCCAGCACACCTCCGATCATCTCCCCGGCGATCCGAAGAATCGTCAGGTCCTCCGGGCTCCATGGAACGGCCTCCGTAACGTTATCCAATCCGATCATCCCCGCGAGTTCGCCTTCGATATATACCGGAACCAGCACGAATGACTTGATGCCCTGGCTTTCTACCAACGCCTTTTCGGCCCGAGCTTTTCGGGGCATCTTGGAGACATCGGGAACATGGATGACTTCCCCGCCCCCCATCTTTTCGAGCCACCACCGGTAGGGCTTGCATGGAACATTCTGCAAATTCTGGATCTGAGGGGCAACGCCCTCCTTGCACCACTCATGGGTATTATCGATCACCGTCCGATTTTCCCTGAAGAGGAAGAGATAAGCCCTATCCGCATCGGTCGCCTGACCGATGTCCGCCAGCGAAGCGGTGATGCGGGAATTCAGGTCGGCGGTGCTCACTAGACGGGAGGAAATCTTGGAAATGAGGGATTCCATCTCGATCCGGTGCTTGAGGGATTGCTCCGTTCGTCTCCGCTCAGTGATATCCCGGGCCAGCACCACCGTGGTCGGTTTCGAGTCATGGGTAACCAGACCCATGGTCGTCTCGACAGGGATGATCCGCCCATCCTTGCGCAGCACATCGATTTCATAGCTCATCGAGACGGATTCGCCCTTCTGCAGACGCCGGTATGTATCGAGGACGATCTCCCGCCAATGAGGCGGAACCATCTCCACAACCGGGAGGCCTTCAATCTCCCTCCGTGTGCGCCCCATGATACGGGCGAATGCATCATTGGCATAGACGCACACCGCCTCCTGATCATTCCGGTCCTGAAAAAGGCCGATTCCCTCTCCCAGATGGCCCATCGCCTCCACCAGAACGGAATAGAGGCGCTCCTGATCGGAGAGCGCCTTTTGCAGGCGGCTGCTCTCCGTCATATCCCGGATGACCGCCATATCCGCGGGCTTCCCCTTGTAGCGGATCAGGGACGCCGAAACCTCGATCTCCCGAAGGGTTCCGTCCTTCCTCCGGATCATCGCCCGATAGACCGGAGGCGGGTTTTCGCCGGCGAGTCTGGCCTTGTATCGTTCCCAGACGATGTCTTTATATTCGGGTGCCACCACATCCAGAATGGACATCTTGAGAAGCTCTTCCACGGAGTAGCCTGTGGTCCGTGCCCATGCCCCGTTCACAAACTTGTATTTCCCATCCTGAATCACTACCACGCCGTCATTGGCGTTCTCGACCACCTGAAAGTACACCGCCTCCGGACCGGTCAACATCTCCCGCAAGAGCCAACGTTCGGCGATCACCATATCCGGGGAGGTCTCCACACCCCCCTGATCGGTCAGCCCCAATGTTCGTCTTCTTCGTCTTCTGGGCGCCACCGTCATTTCTTATCCTCCGCTGAAACTCCCCCCTTATCGCTCCGGTGTATTTACCCCGGGCAATCTTCGACCCCCGACACCTTTTGGCGCAGTAGGTTTGTGCGCATTATACCCATTGTAAGTCGTTATGGCAAGTGATGGGGAGATTGCCAAGATCCCCCCCCTTGAAAAACCACCCTATCTGAAGCCGGGCCGGAATAGATCCCATGGGGGACCAAATAAAAGCGGATGCCCACGGGGGAAACGCCCCGAATCCGCCTTCCGGATATAATGCTAGAATTGCTCGAGGAAGCGGAGATCGTTCCCGTAGAAAAGGCGAATATCGTCCACCCCGTACTTGAGCATCGGGATCCGCTCAAGTCCCATGCCGAACGCAAATCCGGTGTAAACCTCGGGATCATATCCTACACGGCGAAGGACATCGGGGTGCACCATTCCGGCGCCGAGGATTTCGATCCATCCCTCACCGCTGCACACCCGGCACCCCTGCCCCTTGCAGATGAAGCAATCGATGGCCATCTCCACCCCCGGCTCAACGAAGGGGAAATAATCGCAGCGGAAGCGCACCTTCCGCTCGGAGCCGAAGATGCGGCGTGCGAACTCATAGAGCGTGCCCTTGAGGTGCGCCATGGTGATGCCCCTATCGACCGCCAATCCCTCGAGTTGATGGAACATCGACTCGTGTCGGGCATCTGTGGCTTCATACCGGTAAACCTTGCCGGGCATGACCACCCGGATCGGGGGGACGTGCTTCTCCATGAATCGAATTTGCATGGGGGAAGTGTGAGTCCGCATGAGCATGGGGGGAATATCTTCCCGGCCGCACATGTCAATCCACAGGGTATCCCACATATCGCGGGCGGGATGATCTTTGGGGATGTTGAGGGCTTCGAAATTGTAGTAATCCGTCTCCACCTCAGGCCCTTCCACCACCTCGAACCCCATCTCGGAAAACACGCCGGTGGCCTCGCGGAGGATTTGAGTGGTCGGGTGCAAACGCCCCAATCGGACGGGATACCCCGGCAGCGTGACGTCAACCTTGGCCTGTTCCGCAAGTCTGGCCACCTCCGCCTTCCGAAGGGTTTCTTGCCTTTCGGAGAAACGCTCCTCTAGAAGCGCTTTGAGGGCATTGGCTGCTTTGCCGGCTTCCCGCCTTTCTTCGATCGGGAGTTCGGCAAGGCTCCGAAGCACTTGGGTAAGGCTTCCTTTTCTCCCCAGATACGATACCCGCCAGGCCTCGAGCTCTTTCGAATCCTTGACCTGTGCCAGTGCGGCCAGGGCCTTAGCTTCAAGTTCTTCCAATGTCTTCCGCATTGCCGACCTCTCTTCTTCGGGGGCCAACGAAAAGGGCCCCTTTACCCGAGGGGCCCTTTCTCCCTTGCTATCAAGCCTAGAGCGAGATTTATCGTGCCCCTTTCGCCACTTCTACGAGGCGACTGAATGCGGGAGCATCCCGCACCGCCATATCGGCCAGAATCTTCCGATCGATCGAGACCCCCGCTTGGGCCAATCCGTGAATGAACTCATTATAGGGCATACCATTGGCCCGTGCGGCGGCGTTGATCCGGGCGATCCATAGTTGCCTCATATCACGCTTGCGGCTCCGCCGGTGACAATATGCATAATCCAGAGCATGGATCATGGACTCACGGGCCCGTTTGTAAAGCTTGTGTCGAGTGGCCCGATGCCCCTTGGTCATGCTCAGCACTTTTTTGTGCCGGTGCCGAACAGTGGGTCCTCCTTTAACTCGCGGCATGATGTCTCCTTACTTCAGGCCTCCCCCCATAGCAGCGCGCAGGCGCTTGCGGTCCGAGGGATGCACTTCAATATTCCGGGAATACGTCCGTTTGGTGCGCTTGGTCTTTTTGCGCCGAAGATGGCTTTTCCCCATCTTGCTCCGCATGATCTTCCCCGTGCCCGTCACACGGAAGCGGCGCTTCACGGAGCTTCTAGTTTTGAGCTTGGGCATTCTTCACCTCTTTCGTTATCTTGCCCGGCGCCAAAATGATGGACATGTTCCGCCCTTCCATCGAGAGCGGCCGATCCACTTTTGCCGCTTCCCCAATCATTTGAACGACATTCTCGATCAGCTCCTTCCCCAAGCCGGGGTGGGCGATCTCCCGGCCCCGAAACATCACGAGCACCTTGACCTTGTTCCCCTCCGCGAGGAGCCTTTTGACCGCTCGGATCTTGAACTCCATATCGTGTTGCCCGATCTTGGGCCGCAGCCGCACTTCCCTCAGGCCGGTGGACCGCTGACTCTTGCTCGCCTGACGCTCCTTCTTCGCCTGTTCGTACTTGAACTTACCAAAATCCAACAGCCGACATACGGGCGGGTCAGCCGTCGGCGAGACTTCGACCAAATCAAGCTCACGTTCTTTGGCGAGCTTCCGGGCCTCCATGATCGGCATGATGCCCAGTTGCTCGCCCTTCTCCCCGATCACCCGCACTTCTCTCGCGGTGATCATATGATTGATGCGGTATTGCTTGCTCAGTTGCTTCACAAAAGTCCTTTAACGATCTCTTTCACCGCCTATTCTCGAAAAGGGAACCACCCCCAGAGGGCAAATGCAAGATTTTTATAACATATCCGTTCGAATAAGTCAAAGCCTTCGGGCGGACTCTCCTCCCATCATCCGTTCGAGGCCGCCCTCCCAAGCATCGGCCAATTGATCGAGGGGAAGATCTATCAGGGATCCGCGACGCCCTTCTTCGAGCATTTCCAAACGGAACCGATCCCCCCCGATGGTCCCGATCTTACGGAGCGGAACCGCGAACCGGGCCGCGATCTCTTCAAGCCTTTTCAGGTTCGATCGAGGGAGAGAAACGATCGCCCGTGACTGCCCTTCCCCGAAGAGAGCGGCATCGAGCCTTCCGGAGACCGCGATCTCGCCTTTGAACCCAACCCGACCCGTAATGCAACTCTCGGCCAGAGCGACGGTGAGCCCGCCATCGGAGCAATCATGAGCCGAACGAAGGATCCCTTCACCGATCGCCGCGATCAAACACTCGTCGAGCCTTTTCTCAAGATCGAGCGCGATCTTCGGCACGCCGGCGATCTTTCCATGAAAGGCTTCGAGATACTCGCTTCCCCCCAGTCCTCCATCCCCCTCCCCTAGAAGCACCACCACATCCCCTTCCGACTTGAACGACTGAGTGCAACGCCTCGAAATATCGGGAAGAAGGCCGAGCATCCCCACCGTCGGCGTGGGATACACCGCCTCGCCGCGGGTCTCGTTGTAGAAACTCACATTGCCGCTGATGACGGGCACATCGAGGACCCGGCATGCCTCGGACATTCCCCGGATGCACTGCTCGAACTGCCACGCCACATCGGATTTCTCCGGGTTGCCGAAGTTCAGGCAATCGGTAAGGGCGATCGCCCGCGCGCCCACACAGGCCAAGTTCCGCGCCGCTTCCGCCACCACGATCTGCCCCCCGATGAAGGGGTCGAGATAGCAGTAGCGCCCGTTTCCATCCACCGTGAGGGCGATCCCTTTCGGTGTCCCCTTGATGCGCAAGACCGCGGCATCCGCCTCGCCGGGGAGCACCACGGTATTGATCTGCACTTGATGATCGTATTGCCGGTAAACCCACCGTTTGCTGGCGATGTTCGGCGAGGCCAGAAGCGTGAGCAGAGCCCTTCCGGCCTCTTCCGGGCGCAGGTCCGGAAGACTGCCGAAATCGAATTTCTGAAGGGCTTCCAACCATGCCGGCTTGACGCCATTCAAACGGTAGATCGGGGGATTCGTCAACAAGCGGATGGGCGCTTCCGCCACGATCGTTTCCCCCTCTCGAATCCGGGCCACCGGCTCATCGATGACCTCGCCGATGATATCGGACCGCAGCTCGTAGCGATCGAAGACCGCCTTGACCTTCCCCTCACACCCCCGCTTCACGATGATCAGCATGCGCTCCTGCGATTCCGAAAGCATCACCTCATACGGGGTCATGCCCTCCGCCCGGCGGGGCACCTTCAGCACATCGATCTCGAGGCCTTTCCCGCTGCGTGCCACACTCTCTACAGAGGCGCTGGTGAGTCCGGCAGCCCCCAGATCCTGCATTCCCTCGATCCAATCCGTCTCCTTGAGCTCCAGACACGCCTCGATGAGAAGCTTCTCCAGAAACGGATTGCCCACCTGTACCGTGGGCCGGAGTTCGCGGTCATCTTCGAACGTTCTTGAAGCCAGCCCCGAGGCACCGTGAAGCCCGTCGCGGCCGGTATCGGCGCCGACGAGCATCAGCAGGTTTCCCGCGCCTCCGGCGCGGGACCTGACCAGCTTCGCCTTCTCCAGAAGGCCCACACACATGGCGTTGACCAGCGGATTGGCGGCATAGGCCGGGGAGAAATAGATCTCGCCGGCGACATCGGGGATCCCGAGACAATTCCCGTATCCGGCGATGCCGGCCACCACGCCATTGAAGAGATACCGATTGCGGGGGTCGCTCAAGGGCCCGAAGCGGAGGGAATTCAGGAGCGCAATGGGCCGCGCCCCCATGGTGAAGATATCCCGGACGATGCCCCCCACCCCCGTCGCCGCCCCCTCATACGGCTCGATCGCCGAGGGATGATTGTGCGATTCCATCTTCATGACGATGGCCTGCCCATCCCCGATATCCACCGCCCCCGCATTCTCCTCCCCGATCCGGGTGATCACCCGGGGTCCGGTGTTCGGGAAAAGCTTGAGAAGCGCCTTGGAGTGTTTGTACCCGCAATGCTCGCTCCAAAGCGAACCGAACATCCCCAGTTCAACGGGGGTGGGCTCCCGGCCGAGTTGGCTCACGATCATCCCGTATTCCGCTTCCGAGAGGGCAACGATATCGAGCTCCTGTTTGGTGAACGGCATGGTCACTCCTTCGACGAGACCGCTGGCAAATCCACAAACATTCTACCATCCAAGCGCGCATTGTGTTAGAGGGATAGCCATCGGGAAAGGTTCGGCATGTGAAAACATGTTCTCTTTTGAGTGTTTTCCCCATTGTAACAATATGAAGGTAAATGTTATTCTATGGTTCGTGAATATGGCACCGTCTTGGGGCCTCCTTGGCGGGGTCGGGCGAGCCGCATGGGTTGTGCTCGCAATCATCGCATTGCTCGCCGCGGTGGGGGTGATCCCATCATCACCGGAGCCTGTCCTGGCGATCACCACCGACTACACCTTCGCCAGCGGCGGAGGCACCAACAAGTGGGCATACGAAGAGGACTGGACGGATTGGCAAGAATGGGCAGAAGGGCGCCCCACCAGTCCGGACGACTTCGGAACCAGACTTCCCGCCACATCCGGGGACTACGCCAATCTGGCCACCTCGGACAACAACCGGTGGCAAACCCAGCTCACGCTGCTCGGGTGGGAATGGAACTCACAGCTTTTTCTGTTCAACATCAACGAGGATAGGAGCGCCGTAACCCAGATCTACGTTCAGTGGGAGGGTCATGGCAGCAATGGATGGAGTTACTATACTCGCCTTCAGATCTATAACTATACAACGGGATCGTGGGTAACGATCCGCAACGAAGATGATGTGGATTCTGACGTGACATGGACCTACACCATCACCTCCAACTGCGCGAATTACATCGAGGCGGGCACCGGCGAGGTGGCCATCCTTCTCATGGCCGAGTGCTCCGCATTGCTTTGGGACGTCGATTGCCAAACGGATTACATCAGACTTCAAATCACGGCGCAATATTCCCCTACCGTCAACTCCGTTTCCCTCTGGGATACCACGCCCGCTGAGGTCACGACCATGACGCCGCAGGTGGAATACAACGTGAAGGTGAATATCACCGATAACGATACACTGAACGATCTGAGCACGGTGAAAGTGACGCTCTATTACGATTCAGATGGAAATTACAGCGCCGGCGAGGTGCCCACTTCCGGCAACACTCAGACGTGCGCCATCCTCACGTGGACCAACGGCAGCGGATGGAGCATCGATCCGAGTGCCGGCACCACATGGGTACTCGTCAGCGGCAGTTGCGTAGCCCCGACGCTCACCGACACCACCGGCACCTTCGAATTCCATTTCAAGCCGGGGAAAGTGGCCACCGAAACCACCGGCAGCGCCCGGTGGCACATCTATGCCAAAGCCACCGATAGCACCGCCCGCACCGGCGATAACTATCGGGCGGGACTCAACATGAACTGGTATGGGGAGATCACGGGGGTTAGCGCAAGTGTGAACTTTGGGACGGTAGCCCTCGGTTCCACCGATGTGATCTCCGGCACGGTGAGCGCCACATACATCTCCAATGGGGCTTACGATGAACAAGTGAAATCGAGCGCCACATGGGTGGGCCAGACCTCCGGAGCCGTCCTCACCCTCAACACGAGCGGCAGTCCCGGCGCGGGGGAGATCGCCCTCAAAGCCGATGATGATAGTACGCTCGAAGGTGCAGCGCAAGTGCTGAGCGCTTCATATGTTACCATGGATGATACGGGTACACAGACCTCCGAATCCGGTGATACTGTTCCCAACCACCTCTGGCTTGCCCTCGGCAGTTCAGGCATTCCCGCCGAAGAGTATCAAGGTACTATATACTACAGGATTGCCGACGGTTCATAATCAAAATGTATCTTGACAAAACGATCTTTTTTCCGCTAAGAATGGTAAAACCCACTCTGTGAAGAAAGGAGGGGAGCAGTGAGAAGGAGACCTAGGGCAGCACTTTCGATCGGGATGGTTCTGCTGCTGATCGGCAGCATGTCCGGAATCGTTCTGGCCGCCACCGAAAGTACTACCACCGGATCCTTCACCGCAAGCAACGTGGACCCCACTGTGGACAGCATCGAGCTGTGGACCACGGGGGGCGGGGCGTCATCCACCACCACCATGACGCCTCAGGTTCAGTACAACGTGAAAGTTGCGGTGACGGATAACAACACCCTGGATGATCTCACAACGGTGAAGGTGTACATCTACTACGATGCCGATGGCACCTACAATACGGGAGATCGCCCGGGTGCCGGCAACACTCAGACGTGCGCCATCCTCACGTGGACCAATCCCGCTACATGGGAAATAGATCCGAATGCCTCGACCACTTGGGCGGTGGTGAGCGGAAGTTGCTCGGCGCCATCGCTCAGCGGCTCGACCGGGACCTTCCAGTTTCACTTCAAGCCGGGCAAAGTGGCCACGGAGACCCCCGGTGCCGACGAGTGGCACATCTATGCGGTGGCCGATGACGGCACAGCCACCGGGGACAACTACCTTGAAAATCTCGAGATGAACTGGTATGGGGAGATCACGAGCGTCACCGCGACATCGAGCTTCGGAACGGTCGCTCTGGGCGCATCAGCCGTGATTTCCGGAACGATCAGTGCCACTTACATCGCCAACGGTGCCTATGATGAGCAAGTGAAGTCCAGCGCCACATGGACGGGGCAAACCACCTCCACCGAGCTCACTCTGTACACATCGGGGACCAGCCCGGGAGCGGCTCAGTTCGCCTTACTGGCCGATGACGATGGCACGGTAGCGGGGGGGGTGCAGGTGCTCAGCGCTTCCTACGTTGCGATAGATGATACCGGCACCCAGACCGGCGAATCCGGCAACACCGTTTCCAACAATCACCTCTGGCTGTGGCTCGGAAGTTCCGGCATCCCCGCCGAGGAATACCGGGGAACTATTTACTTCAAAATCGCCGATGGATCATAGGAATCCGTGAGCGCATCTAAATTGCACGGGCCTCTTGCCCGTTTTGCGGAGGAGGCCGCTTGCGGTTCCTTGCCGCGGGGAGGGATTCCGCTGTAGAATTGGAAAAACCTAAGCCGCCTTGCCGGCAAGGAGACGAACATGGGGGGACGATCAAAACTCGAATGGGGGGTGAAGTGCTTCACCCCCCTTCTCCTCTTTCTGATGGCCCTATACCTTCCCACCATTCCCGTGAGTGCCCAAGGAGGCATTGCCGTTTCGGGGAGTTTCTACCGTCAGGACTTCATCTTGCCGCAGGGGGCTTCGATCTCCGGCCCCAGCATCGATATGGTGGTCTTCAATAACGGGAGCGAGCCGCTATCGGTCAGGATGCTCACCGAATCGCCGCCGGGTGTAGAAGTGATCCTCTCCTCCACCGACTTCATCATCCCTCCCGCGGGGCAGGAGCGCATCCTGATCACCTTGCATGCTTCCGAAGATGCGATCCCCGGCAAATATGAAATCGAGATCACCGCCGAATCGTACCGGAAAGAGGAGGGGAAAGGACTGCAGGTGCTGGGGGCGGCGGGATTGAGCGCTTCGCTCACCATCATCGGAGAGGCGGCGCACGTCACGGTGGCTACCCGGAGCGCCGATGGCGAGGCGGTCGTTTCGACCATCCGGCTGTTCAAGCTGATCGGGGAGGAAAGACGAGAGACAGCCCAGACCGATACCGGCCAGTTGGAAGCCAAGGTATCTCCCGGCGACTTTCTGGCGCTGGCCTACATCGGCGATCAGAAACTGGCCGAAGAGCGCTTCTCGATCTCAGTCGATGAGGAGAAAACCATTATCCTCACCGTGAACACGATATTCTTCGCCGGATTTGGCGTAGTGCCCTACTATAACAGCGCCAATGGCGATCTCGGTTTCGCCCGGGCCTCATGCACGCTCAGGAATCTCTACCAGCCCGTGGATGATGCGGCGATCCATCTTGCCGTAACCCGGGACGGATCCCCCGCCGATGATGTGACGGTCACGAGCATGACCACACTGAACATCGGCGATATCGAGATATCGTACAACTACATGCCCGCTGGCGGGTGGACCGCCGGACGATATGGATTCAAGCTTCGTCTGGATGTGGGGGGGAAACCCTACACCAACACGATCGAATCCTTTCTCGAGGTGACGGGTAACGCCTCCTCCTCGGGGCCACCGTCCGACGACAGCGACGGGGGAACCGGGGTGCTGCCACTTATGGGCGGCGCAATCGGGGGCGCTGCAATTCTCTTCTTTGGGGCAGCGTATTTCCTCCGGCGTAGAAAGCGCATCAAAGGAGATCAGACCGTCCCTCCATCGAATAACGGGTAACAAATCGATGAAGAAAGGGGTTTTCTGGGCAGCGGCTGCTGCCCTGTGGTTGGCGGCGCTTTGCGCGGTGAATGCTCCACCGCCCGTTCGGGCACAGAGTCTCACGGGCACTTTCGATGTGCAGGATACCATACCCCCCTCGGCGGTGACCGATCTCGCCGTATCCGCCGAGACGGAGACATCGGTCACGCTCAGTTGGACGGCGCCCGGCGATGATGACCTTCCCGTCGGGTCGGCCGCCACCTATGACCTGCGGTATGACACTTCCCCGATCACAGCGGCCACATGGGCCTCGGCAATCCCCGTGGATGGTGAACCGGCCCCTGCGCCCTATGGAAGCCCGGAAAGCTTCACCATCACCGGCTTGACCGCGGGTATCACCTATTATTTCGCCCTGAAGGCAGCGGATGAAGTACCCAACTGGTCGGCGATCTCCAATGTGGTCGAGAAGCCTGCGAGCACCATAGTAGGGGGATGGGGAATTCCCATGCCCGCAACACCCACTCCCGAACCGACTTCTCCCCCAACCCCAACGTCAACCCCTTCTCCGCCACCGAACCCTACTGCCCCGGAGCCGACTGAGGAGCCCACCTCCCCCTCACCGACCCCTACCGGGATCGAAGAGCCCTCTCCTGAACCCAGCCCGTGGCCTACGCCGACGGTTACGCCCTCCCTCGAACCCACAGCGGAGCCGACCGAACCGGAAGCGACCCCTCCCGAGGCCGAAGAACTCGAGGAATCCGAAGCGGTAAATCAGGGGAACAGAACATGGTTATGGGTGGTGATCGGGGCCTCCACGGGATTCCTCATGGCCGTGATCACCTTCCGGGGGATCATCCGTCGCGGCAATGGGATACGCCGTCCCCGGGGCTAAAGGAAATCCCCCGGTCTCCGGGACCTCCTGACAAGCCTGACGCCGAGCACCTTCTCCATGTGCCTCAGCGCGAACCGGTGGGCCGCCAAACTCATCGAGGCCACGCAGTCCGTCGGCACCTCTACAACGTAGTCGCGGTTGCGGGCATCGGCGGCGGTGTGAAGCACACAGATATCGGTACACACCCCGCACAGAACGAGCCTCTCGATCCCCAGACGTTTCAGTTTCCGGTCGAGTGTGGTGCCGTAGAAAGCGCTGTAGCGGCGTTTGGGAACGACCTTGCCGCGAAAACCGGCCAATTCCGGGATGATCTCGGCCTCTTCCGTCCCCTCGATGCAATGCGGCGGAAACATCTTGAACTCGGGATCATCGGGGGCATGACGATCACAGAGGAAAAAGATCGCACTCCCCGCCGCGGATTCCCGTTTCAGGAGCCTTTTCACCCGGGGGATGATGCGACGGGCGCGCTTCCCACAGAAGAGCGGATACCCCTCTTCAAGGAATCCGCGAAGCATGTCGATCACCAATACTGCGGTAGCCATTGCGATCTCCCCTTCCGAGTGTACGCCGGATCGCTTCCATCGGTCGCCCCTACCGGTCGATCCCGGGGGCTGGGAACCGGCGGACGAGATCGGCAACCTCCTCCCGCACTTCACGGTAAACCTTCTCGTTCCCGATGTTCGAAAGCACTTTGACGATCAAACGGGCGGTCTTCCGCATTTCATCCGGCCCGAACCCCCGTGAGGTTACCGCCGGCGTCCCCATGCGAATGCCGCTCGTGTATTTGGGCGGCCGCGGATCGAAGGGGATCGAATTCTTGTTCACCGTGATATTGACCTGACCCAGGGCCTCCTCGGCATCTTTTCCGGTGATGCCCGTCTTGGTGAAGTCCACCAATACCCGGTGATTATCGGTGCCGCCGGTGACCAAGGTCAACCCTTGCTTCATGAGTTCCTCGGCGAACACCCGTGCGTTTTCCAACACCGCCCGCTGGTAGGCGACGAACTCCGGCTGCATCGCTTCATGAAAGGCCACCGCTTTGGCGGCGATGATATGCATCAGCGGCCCCCCCTGAAGGCCCGGGAAAACCACCTTATCGATCGTCTTCCCGTACTGGGCCTTGGCCAGAATAAGCCCCCCCCGGGGCCCCCGAAGGCTCTTGTGGGTGGTGAAAGTGACGATATCGGCAAAGGGAACAGGGGTGGGATGCACCTTGGCGGCGATCATCCCGGCTTCATGGGCCATATCCACGAACAGTTTGGCGTTCACCCGCTGAGCAATCCGGAGAAAGCGCTCATAGTTGAGGATTCGAGGGTATGAACTCGAACCCACCACGATCACTTTCGGCCGGCTTTGAACGGCGATTTTCTCGACCTCATCGTAGTCGATGAGCCCCGTTTCCCGATCGATTCCGTAGAAGACGGGTTTGAAGAACCGGCCCGAAAAGCTGACGGGGCTCCCATGGGTCAGATGCCCGCCCTGATCGAGCCTCATGCTCAGAATGGGATCTCCATACTGAATGAGCGTGACGTATGCGGCCATATTGGCCACCGAACCGCTATAAGGCTGAACATTGGCGTATTCCGCACCGAAGAGAGCCATCGCCCGCTCGATGGCAATGGCCTCCACTCGGTCCACGTTCTGGCAACCGCCGTAGTACCGCCTTCCCGGGTAGCCCTCGGCATATTTGTTGGTGAGAACCGATGCTTGCGCCTCTAGGACGGCTTTGCTCGTGTAGTTCTCGGAAGCAATCAGGTTGATATTATCGCGCTGCCGCTTCTCCTCATCCTTGATGATACCGAAGACGGTCGGGTCCACCTTGCTGAGGGACATACCTCTTACTCCTTAGCCCCCACCGGTCGGTGGGACACGCTTCTAATATACTTCCGGGGTTACAGGGGTGTCAACGTTCGCACGAGCCCCGAAGACGGCGATTGAAGAGGAGAGTGCAAAAGACACCTCTCTCGGGGGGATTGGGGGTGTCCCCC
>DAOTYO010000047.1:0-2746 GCA_034434815.1 Dehalococcoidia bacterium | reverse complement strand
TGAACCCACCACCCCCACCCCCGAACCCACGGTTCAACCTTCCCCAACCCCAACGGTGAATCCGGATGCAGCGGAGACCGTGCTCGCAACCGTGATGCCCCGGCTCATCGTTGCCTTCGCGCAAGTGGATGGCAAATGGCTCGCCTACCCCGGACCCAACACCCAATCCTTCTCCATGCTCGAAAACGGCCAACTGTACTGGTGGTACGCCACGGAGACCGTTACTTTAGACTCGATAACCCTGTACAAGGGTTGGAACAACATGATGTGGCTCTCTACCGGCGCCCCCATTTCCAGCGCTCTCGGGGGATGCGGGAACAAAGTGCTCTTTGTCATTCGCATGGATATTCAGACGGGGCGGAACTATCTATACCAGAGTCCGGCGGTCGGTGAGCTCACCACCATCCCCAGCGGGCAAACCTATCACACCTTTGCCTCGGGGACGGATAGCCCTCTCCCGCAGATGGCCACCCAGACCCGGTAGGGCATCAAGAGCACTTCGAGCTCTGATATCCAAAGCCTGAGCCCCCATAGATCCGAGGGCTCAGGCTTTGTGATTTCAAGGAATGTTCGAGGGGGGATCAGATGTTGAAGAGAAGGACTCGGTATTTCCCATGGGGCATACGGGCACAATACATCATGCCTTTACTCATCGTCATCACCCTCCTCGTCCTCGGCTGCGTAAATCATGATTCTTCCAAACCCACCCCCTCCCCCGAACCCACCGCTCAGGATTCATCGGCACTCAAAAAGCAATTGGACAAGATCGCCTCGAAAGTCGCCGAGATCCGGGGCTTGAGCCCCAAGGCCCGAGTCGAGTATGTCTTCCTCACCTCCGATGAGCTCCAGAGCGAACTCATGGACATGGCCGAAGAGGAATTGCCCGCCGAAGAGACGGCCATCCAACAGGAGATCCTGAGCCTCCTCGGCCTTCTCGAAGCCGACCAAGACCTGCGCAGCCTTCTCCTCGATCTCTACGCCGAGCAGGTCATCGGATTCTATGATCCGGCGGTCAAACGATTGTTCGTGGTGAGCGAGACGGCGGATCTGGGCCCCATCGAGGAAGTCACCTTTGTGCACGAGTACACGCATGCCCTTCAGGATCAGCACTTCGATCTCGAGGCGTTCTTGCCGGAGCATAGCGCCAACGCCGATTTCGATTCGGCCAAAATGGCCCTCGCCGAAGGGGATGCCACCGCCGTTGAAGCGGCGTATATCCTCAAAACATTCAATATGGCCGATGCTATAGAATTCCTCACGGAAGCGGCGTCCATGGAAACAGAGAAATTCGATGCCGCTCCGCGATTCCTTCGAGAAACCCTCATGTTCCCCTACGAAGCGGGATTCGAATTCACCAAGACTTTCGGGTCGCATGATGAACTCAACAGCGCCTATGCCGACCCGCCCCAATCCACCGAGCAAATCCTTCACCCGGAAAGGTACCGGCTCCGCGATGCGCCCCAAACGATTGATCTCTCGATGGTTTCACGGGCTCTTGGTCCCGACTGGACGGAATACGATCGGGGAGTTTGGGGAGAGCTCAATACACGGATCTATCTGGAGATGCACGTGAACGCGATCGAAGCGGCTGAGGCGGGGGCGGGATGGGATGGCGATCAGTACCGGTACCTCAAGAACACGCAAGGCCGAAAACTCTTCGTACTGCATTCCGTGTGGGATGATCCCAAGGATGGCGGGGAATTCCTGAACGCTTGCTCCATCCTCATTCGCGCCGAGGACGGCGGCAAAGGGAAGGTTCGAATGAGCGGGCCGACCGTTCAGTGGTGGGAAAACAAGGGGGTGAATTTCTATGTGAAATGGTCTTCCGATCGCACGCTGCTCATCATCACGGAAGACGAGAGCGCCATTGCAAATGTTCTCTCTGCCCTGCCAGATTTCGAAGGGGACTAGAGAAGGCAGCCCCAGAGTCACGAACCTGAAGCGGGCGGGCTCTCTTTGAGAGCGGCGGTGATGGAAGCGAGCAAGACAGAGTTCTGAACCGGCTTTGTGAGATATTCGAGCGCCCCCAGTGTGAGCCCCGTGGTCCTATCCGCATCTTGCCCCTTCGCCGAAAGCATGATGATCGGGATGGCGGAGGTTCGTGGATCCGACCGCAGACGGCTGCAGACCTCGAAGCCATCGATGCCGGGGAGCATCACATCCAGTATGACAAGATCCGGCTTTTCTTTTTGCGCCTTGATCAGACCTTGAAGCCCGTTCGAGGCGGTGATCACCTCGTAGCCTTCCTTCTGGAGTACATATGTCACCGCCCTCACATATCCCGGCTCATCGTCCACGAACAAAATCTTCTTTGCGATGGGACTCACCTCCAACAAAACCGAACCGTACGATGAAGGCTGAAAAGAGTTCTCGGCACGAACGGCCCAACAGTTTGACTAACTTATAACATTGCGTGTGATACTTGTCAAGCACACGAAATCCACCGGTAACTGTCGACTTTTGCTGGGTGGGCACCTCTGAGCATCTCATGATCAAGTGAGAAAGCGATTTGAGTGAGCGAGGGCATTCAGAGCCTTGGCGAAGGGGCGATTTACATTGGTGGGGGCCAACCAATGCCGGAAGGCCTCCGTAAAATCCAGGGCTGTGGGTTCGTCCGGTCGGTCTTATCTACGGTCATGTCCGCTACGGGCTTCCTGTGAGAAATGGCATTGCCGGGTTATTTGTTCAGGAGATATCGGCGCACCTGTGCAATAGCCCTGCCGCTCTCCGGATCCGCCTTCTCTTG
>DAOTYO010000046.1:0-2094 GCA_034434815.1 Dehalococcoidia bacterium | reverse complement strand
AGGAGGAGACGGCCCGGCTCTATCCGGCCATGCGATCGGTGCTCACGGAAGCCGTGGAGATTCTCTCCGAGCGGATGAAAGCGGATATCTCGGAAGAGATCCGGGATTTTCTGAAGGTGCATCGCCGCGGGGGGAAGCCCTGCCCGAGATGTGGTTCCCCCATTGCTCAGGTGGAGGCCAATCGCCGCATCACCAGCTTCTGCCCGAAGTGTCAGGGCGAACGGAGAGGCTTTTCCCCCTGACTCCCTCACAGCGGTTCGACGAAGATCGGTGCCGCGCTGAGCGTAATCGTAGCCGCATCGGCCGTCCGCACGTTACCGCTCATCTCGGTGATCTTCACCGTTCCGTGGATCTCGGAAGGCACGGGCCCGCTTCCCCACAGGGCATAGATCGTTCTTCCATTGATCACGAACTTGTACTGCCCCGTTTCGATGCTCCAAGAGCCGACCTTCTCCGCAAGCACCTCGACCGTGTCGTCCGAGTCCAGATCGCCCAGCTTATCCGCGATGGTTCGGTGGACGTAGAACATCGGAGTCTTCTGAAGCAAGTCATTGAGCAAAGCCGAGCGCTCATCGAACGGAGCGTTGGGGGCGAAGTGAGCCTTGACCAGATTCACATAGAACAGCTTGTCGACGCCGTTGGCCAGGGCGAAGATATAGCTCCGGGCCATGATCTGAGCGAATTGTTCGGGAGAAGCGTTAACCGTTTGCTGACTTTGCTGGTATTGCACTTCGGTGACCCATATCGGCTTGTCGGAGATGCCGTTCTTTGAAAGGAACACCTTGAATGTGGGAATGTTCAGGTGCTCTCCGTGGCCGATGGAGTGCATGTTGAAGATATCGATGTACTGGGCGCCGCCCAGATCAAACACCGCCTGCCAGAACTCGGTGCACTCGGGCATCATGCCGGCCAGTCCCCCTTGGACGATCATCGCTTCCGGATCGGCTGATTTGGCCGCCTCGGCGGTGGCCCTGAGGATCTCGAAATAGTCCGCCGGTGTGCCGAGGAAATAGAAATCGAATTCGGGTTCGTTCATAACCTCCCAGTGCTTGATCGGGGCGGTCAACCCCGGCATGTCGTCGATGCCATCGCCATCGTACCGTTCCACGAGCTTGGAGACGAAATTTTTGTACCGTTCCATATCGCAGGGCTTGTAGGCGCCGTCAAAGGGGGAGGGTTGGGTACCGGGAAAGAAGCTTCCCGAATGACATTTGGCCAGATCCCAGTTGGCTTTGGGCTGGATGTTGGCCAGAATGTGAAAATCGAATTCTTGGGCATCCCGGACCTGCTGATCCGTTTCTTCAAAGCGGAAAACACCGGGCTTCTGTTCGATCCATCCCCATGTGAAGCGCTCGAAGTAGGGGCGGTCCCAGGCCGCGCCGGTCTCCCGTGCCGTGGAATAATCGTAGAAGGCCGGCATAAAGCCGAAATGATTGGCAAATCCGGATTGGAACGCTGCGGAAGGAACCTCAGGAGTTGGGATTGCCTCCGGACCGGAGGTGGGGGTGGGGAGTGTCTCCGAAATGGGGGCGGAAGTCGGGGACGGCTCAAGAGGGGAAGCGGGAGTTGGGGATAGCTCCGAAGTGGGGGAAGGGGATACCGGTGCGGCGGATATCTCCGGCGAAAGTTGCGGAGCGGGCGTATGATCGGGTGTGGCGGAAATCACCGGCTGGTTTGATGGGGGGGGTTCGGCCTCCGGTGGGGGATTTTCACCGCATGCTGCAGCCAGCGCACTACTGATGATGAGAATGGCAAGTACGGTAATCAGGCGTTTCATCGTTCCCGTTGGTTCAAGGATCGCGGGCGTGGCAAAGGATTCCCCAAATATCTCCGGGGGAGTCTCAGGGCCGCGCCCGCGGCCGGGGCTTCAGTTGCGGTTGGCCTCGACGTAGGCGCTCCAGACCTCATCGGGCATGGAATCGAACTTGACCATGTGGAACATCACGTATTCTTGCCACATGGCCAGCGCATCCATGAACTCATAGATATCTTGGAATTTGATTTCGACGCCGTTATGGACCACATGGATATGGTGTTTATCGCATTCCCAGATATTCGGCTTCATTTCAAACCTCCTCTGCGCGCAGTATCGAT
>DAOTYO010000045.1:0-40149 GCA_034434815.1 Dehalococcoidia bacterium | reverse complement strand
CGAGATCCTCTCCGAAGAACTGGAGAAGGCATTCCGGCCGGTATCGGCATGGTGCTTCTCCCGGCACGGCGGCGAGATGATCGATGAATACATCGTGAATTACGAGGAATACGTCGGCGCCGGCTCGGGGGCTTTCAGTCACCTTGATGGGGCGCTCTACGTGAACACATTCTCGCTCCGGGAGTATGACCGGCTGATTGCCTCTGGGCGGACGGCGGTTTCCCAGATGCGCCGGTTCAGTCGGCGGGAGCAGATGCGGTATCGGTTCATGATGGACCTCTTCGGGCTTTCGCTCGATAAGCGCCGTTTCAAAGAAGCCTTTGGCGTGTCTGTGGAACGGGGCCTCCCGCTCGAGATGGCCTTCATGCGGCTTGCCGGCGCCTTCGAGCGGGAGGGCGAAACGATCACGCTCACGCCCAAGGGACGGTATCTCATGGTGGTCATGATGCGCGAATTCTTCGCCAATCTCAACGATGTGCGTGATCAGGCCCGGCGCCGGCTTTCTCCCGAGGAGACGGCGCCGGCCCGCAGCGCAAGCATTTAAGGTTTCTACTGGACCATCACCGTCAGCGTGAACGTTTTGGCGGGCGCTTGCCCTTTCTCCCAGGGGCGCTCGTATGCCATGGAAAGGGTGCTTTCCCCATCCTTTAGCGCCTTGAAAGTCCATACTTCATGGCCGCCGGCGCCGAGAACGGGCGGATCGGTGAGCTCGGAGGCCCGGTACTCACTCCCCTCAAGCTGCAGAACCGCTTCATCGGTGTTCTCGGAAAGCGCCCAACTGAATCCGGTGGTAGCATTCGATTCAAGGGTCACTATCACCAACGTTCCCGGGGGAACGGTGATCGTTTGCCCGTTGAAGGATTCATCCACCGCCTTTCGGTACCCGACCGGCGGGCATTCCCCTTCCGTCCAGTAAAGCACGCGGGGGTCGCGGCAAGCTTCGCATTCGTTGGAGTAAGTGGCGGCGCAGGGATAGGCGAAGCATTGGATCTGATCGGGATCGAACCAACCGCAAACCGGCCGATAGACCTCGATGCACGCTTCCGCCTTTCGATCTTCATCCGTGCAGTAGTGTGTCTCAGCTTCCACGGGGATGAGTTTCTGTTCCATCATGTCCCATTGCTTGTCCATGATGGCGCGGGTGACCTCCCCTCGAACCACGGTGATCACGGCCCGATGATGGGTGATCACTTGAGCCACCATTTGGTCCGTTCGATCGCCGTATCCGGCATGGCGGGAGTCGAACTCGAAGATGAATTCCCAGCACGAAGGGCATCGCAGCACGATAGTCTCGGCGAGCACCAGCGTTTCCTCCATGCCGTCGAAAACAAAGGTGGGCTCCTTTCTCAAAAAGTCCTCGGCGATCTTCCGGCTCTGTTCCTCCGTGATTGCCGTTGGCGAGAGGGTAGCGCTAGGTGAAGGTGTGAAAGTGCCCGTCGGCACCGGCGTGTTATCCTTGGACTCGGTACATCCCCCGATGAGCACGGCGCCCATCAGACACAGGGCCGCGGCGATGAAGAGCTTCGATCGAAACATGATAACCTCCTTCGATATCTGGTTTTGCGTGGGCTTCTGTTATGAAGACGCTCAGGGAGGGAATTGTGCTCGGGGGAAGTCCTCCGTGGGACCGTTGAGGGATGCATGTGCCCGACGGCGATCCGAATGGGGAGCTAGGGATGGGGATGGGCGTGATGATCGCACCCGCATCCGCAATCGTGATCCAATCCGATCCGGTATGCCGGGCAGACAGAGCAATCCTCGCGGCAGGCCGCGTTGTAGGCCCGCCCCGTCTCCATCTCCTCAGCGGTAGCCGGGCGCACCGCCAGAATGGAGATATCGAAGCGGACCGTCTTTCCCGCAAGGGGATGATTCTCATCGAGGATGACCCTATCGCCTTCGATCTTCGAGACGGTCAGTATCCGCTTCCCCGAACCCTCCGGGGTCTGAAGTCGCATGCCCGGCTTCAATTCACCCAATCGGGCCAGATCCTTGCGGGAAAGGATGTGGACGAGATTCTCATCGCGTTGGCCGTATGCCTGAGGCGGCGGGAGGGTCACGGAGAACGATTCTCCCGCCGACCTTCCTTCCATCGCCAGTTCCAAACCGGGCACGATGGTCCCTTTACCGTGCACATACGAGAAGGGGCCGGAGGTCCGCGATGTGTCGATGAGGTTGCCCTGTTCGTCGGTGACCGTGTACTCGAAAGTGGCGACCGTTCCGGTAGCGATCCTCATGAGCTTCTCCTCGGGGGGAAGAGATCGTCCCCCTCTCCTTACAAAGGAGAGGGGGACTACAGGGGGTGAGGTAGACTTTCCTATGTGCCACCCTCGATCTAGTCGGTGACCACAATGCCGGCGCTCAAGCTCTCACCCTTGATCTCCGGATTGTAGTAGGAGTAGGCCACCGAGGTCGTGCCCTTGGCCTTCACGGGATACTGGGCTTGAACCTTGAAGCTGAAGGCGATCTCTTCATCGGGCACCATATTCTCGATGTAGAAGATCACCTTCCGGCCAGCGATCTCGAACCGTTTGATCTTCTCGTTCTTTTCCACGGCGGCGGCGATGGTATCCCGAAGGGGCGCAAATCCCGTGGGCACCGAGATGTCCACGACCACCATGCCCGCTTCCATCGGCCGCGGCGGGTTGAACTTCACTTTCGCCGAGACGGTGACGAGATCGTTCACTTCAACCTCGGTGGCATCATAATCCACCGTGACCCTCAGGATGGGCTCCGCTACGATCTCGGCTTGGGGTTCGTTGTACCGGATGACCGCCTGAGCGATCGCCTCTCCCTTGCCCTCGGCCTCGATGCGGACCTCGGCGTTGACCGGAATGCTCACGATCTGGAGCACATCGAAGTTCTCTCTGTCGATCGTCAGCTTGGTCTCATTGCCTTCCGCTTTCACCGTCACATCGAGGTCCACATCGGAACGAGCATCGGCGGCGTACTCGGTAAGGGCCTGAAGGGCCACCACGGTATCCTGAGTGGAGCCGTATCCGCCATAGGCGTTCCGTTTCGATGTAAGCCATCGGGCCGCCCGCGAGGCGTTGAAGGCATCGCCATGCTTGATCAGGGCGAGGGCGGCATATCCGGTGTTCTCGATCACCGTGCTCTGGGGAAGGGGCATCCACTCCATGGCCCGGCTCGCCTTGAGCGGCACCACCCCTTCACCCCAGTGAAGGCCGTTCTCGTCCTCTTTGGCCATGCTCATGAGCTTCTCGTGCGCTCTATCACGAAGGTCGCTTCCGGCAAGCTCCAGCGCGTACGCGGTGATGGCCACGGCATAGGGATCGTCCATCCCTTCGAGCCGTCCCTCGAGGTAATCCACCGCCCGCGCCGAGGCTACGGTCTCCCCCGCTTCCATGAGGGCGATCGCCACGTAAGCGGTGAGAGCATCCTTCCCTTGCACTCCGCCGAGCATCTCCTCATGATGCACGAAGCCCACCGATTCAAACGAGCCGTCCTTTTGCTGATGGGAAATGATCCATTCCTTGGCATCATCGAGCACCGCCTCGTCGATGTACATGAGCCCTCTGGCTTGGGCGAAACTCTTGAGCACGAAGGCGGTGAGCCAAAGGCTCCCCGATTCGTCGCTCTCGCCGAAGGCGGAGAAGCTCCCATCGCTATGCCGGTAGGTAAGCTCCCGCTGGTATCCGGTGATCATGAGCTTCTCCGCTTTGGCCATGATCTCCGGCTTGAGTTGACCCGTCTCTCGAAGGTATTTCGTGATGAACACGTCGGGCGCGAAAACGATCATGTTCTGTTCGCCGCAGCCGAAGGGCATCTGAAGGAGCTGATCGAGCCCCTCGATGGTCTGAGCGAGAAAGCTCCCCGTCACCGCTAGATAGGCCCGGCCGGAGCCGTCCACGATCACCATAGGAAGGGAGGTGTCCACCGTCCTCAGGGCTCCGGCCGAGAGGGTGAGATTCTCCACCGATTCCCGCGCCACTCCCTCGGGCTCCACGATCACGGTCTTGATCACGGCATCGGCGGCTTGCTTCGAGCGGGCGGTGATCTTCACTTCATTGGCCAACCCGAGTTGCGTGGGTCGGATCTTGAATTCTACCCCTCCGATATCGTTGGCCGCGATGTGGAGGGATTTCTCTGATTCGTCCAGAAAATCGAACCATCCGGCCTTCTCGATCCCAACGGATACATCCTGCGGCTCATCGAGATAGTTATAGATGGCCACCTTCACCGGGAATTCCTCCCCCCGGATGCACGAATAGGGCAGATCAACGGAAAGGAAGAAGGGCTGGAATACCCGCAACTGAGCCTCCGCAATGCCCAGCCCCTTCTCCTTAGAAAGGGCCACCGCGCGCAGCATCCACGTGGTGATCGAATCGGGGACGGTCGTTTCTACGGAGCCTTTGCCGTTCGAGCCGGTGACGATCTCCTCCCACAGCCATGTCTCGGGGAAGAACTGGCGCACCCGCTGAACCTCAGCGAGGCCCTCGCCTGCGTCCGAGGCCTGTGGGGAAGAGGCTACGGCGGGGACGGGAATGCCTTCGGCGGCATCGAACATGACGATCCCGCCTTTGAGCCCCTCTTCCCGCCACCGCCGCCACGGTTGCTCGTATTCCTTCCCCTCGGGCACACGGGCGTTGCTCATCACCACCATGCCCGCATCCCGGAAAATTTCGTTTGCCCCCCAAAGGCGGATCGCTTCATAAATGGAGACTTCGTGAAGCTCGGCCTGCGGCTCCATATAAAGCCGTTCAAGCTCGGCGAAAATCTGGGCGAGGTTGAGCCGGTTCTCCGCTAGAATGAACACGGATTTATCGACCGCCACCAAGCCCACTTTGGCCGGCCCCTCGGTGGTCACGTTGATGCTGATCTTATCGCCCGGCGCCGCTTCGTCCGTGGAAAAATCGGTGTTCACCTTTTGAGGGTAATCCGCCTCGACCGTGAACGGGAGATAGTCCGCCGCCACTTCGCTGTTGGGCAGGATTTGATAAACCAGAATTTTGGCCGAGGGCGCCATCTGGGGGGTCACGGCGAACCGGATCTCGTTCGATTGGGTGAAACCGGTGAACACCACCCGATCCCGCGAGACGATCTCGTAGTAGAAATTGGCCGCCTCTCGGGTTGAGTACACGCGGAAAGCGATCTCCTCCCCCACGGAAGGGATGCCTCCGCTCGTTTGTTCCACGTGAATGAAGTTGCCCGAAGGCGAATAGCTTGCCTCCACGGCCTTCCATGCGCTCGCGCCTTCGGCGCTCGCTTCCACTTGAACGGCGGCGGCCTTCTCCGGAGGCGTGAGGGAAAGGATGGCTTTGCCTCCCTTCGTCTCGATCGAGCGCTCTTCCGTCTTGAACTCGTTGAAGTCCTTATCCACGTACCTCACGGTCACCGCCACTTTGGCCTCGGAAGGCCGGTTATCCGGCGTCTCGGTGACGATCAGAAAATCGAAGGGAAGGCCCGGCTTGAAGACCACCCCTTCGGGGATGATCTGAATGCTCAGTGGGTTCTCGGCGATGGTGAGCATCCGGCTCGTCTTCTCTTCGTATCCGGTGGATTCTTCGATCACTTTCACATCGAGGATCACGTTCCCCATCCCGCGGGCTTCGGGCACGCCGCTCACGTACTGAACGGCGGGGAGCTCGAACGTCGTCTCTCCGCTGATCGCCTTCTTGAAAACGGTGTACTCCGCCCACTTGCCCACGTAACGGGAGGCGGTGATCTCGAGCTGACCTTCGACCGGTTTGCCGAAGGTGTACTCCGCCTTCACGGTGCCTTGGATCCGTTCATTGGCGAGGTACCATTCCCGGGGGATCTCCACGCTCACTTCGTACTTCGGCAGAACGTACTCTTCGACCCGCACATCGAGCTCGGTCTCCGATCCCGCCGCTTGGGCCTTGAGCTTCCAAACGCCCAGATTGGGCTCGGTCGAGAGCGGAAGTTCGAGGGTTGCCATGCCGTATTCATCGGTGGTCACTTCCTTGCGGAACACCTTGATCCCCTTGGCATCGAACACGTCCACGGAGAGGGTTTGGCTCAGGGGCCTGAGATCGGACTTGAGGGTGAGGGCCCGGATATGGATCGTCTGGCCGGGCTTGTAGATGGGCTTATCGGTTTCAAGGAAAAGAAGAAGGCTCTTTTTCACTTGAACGGTCGTTTGATCCTCGAAGTGGCTTCCCTTGACACGCAGTTCGTAATTTCCTTCGGCCAGCCCCGGCGGCAGTTCGAGGGCGATCTCGCCCTTGCCCTTGATCTCCCGCTTGGTCTCGAGGACCGCTTTGCCCCCGCTGAGAACCGACACTTGGATCGTGTCCCGGACGAGTTGCCCGTCCTCGCCCAGAAGGGTGAAGGCGATGGCGGTCGCTTCCCCGGCGTGCATGGTTCGGGGAGCCACGGCAAGGTACTCGGCTACGGGGCCGATCCCCGCCACCGGAGATTTCGAGACACATCCGGTCATGATGGAACCCAATACCATGATGACCATGAGCACGGCGATGATCCTCTGAGGTCTCATACTGTGCCTCCTCTTAGTCTTTCTGCTATTATAGACGGCCGCACAGGGAAAAGCGCTCATTGATCTCAGTCCCGAACAGAGCGGTTGGAAAGAGGAGGGCAGAGGGGAATTCACCTCTGCCGGGGTTCGGGGTGACCCCAAAAAGAACCTTTGGGCGGGTTGGGTGGGATCGCCGCGGGTAAAGGCAACAAATCCGAATCGCTCTTTTTGACTCTGCGTTCCGGATCGACTCTGCTATACTGTAGGGAGTGCAGATTGCACGAATATGTTCGGGAGGACTTCATCCGTGTCGGGAACAGAGGCTTTCGGTTGGATCGCCGGGGCTTTCACGACGTTCAGTTTCATCCCTCAGGTCATCCGCGTGATAAGGCTCAGGAGTGCGCGGGAGATCAGTTTCCTCTTTTCACTCACTCTCTTGATCGGCATCTTCTTATGGCTGGGTTACGGCATCGCCAAGGAGTCCATTCCCCTCATCCTCTGGAACGGCATGGGCGCCGTCTCTGTGGGTATCCTTCTATACGCCAAGATCCGCTACGGCAAGTGAGCGTCACTGCTGCGGCATGGGCGGTTCCGGCCCGGGCGCACGGGTGTCCTCCCGGATGGGGCGGTGGGGTTTGCACCCATTTATGCAAATTAAATTCCGTTTTGATGCGCTTCCGGGATATAATAACTTCACCGATCGGGTGTCTCAGTCGGGGTAGGCCATGCCCACTTCATCTCGGGAGCACAAGAATTCGCTCATGAAACGGTTTCTGTCTTCGGTGCCGCTCAGAACCAAACTGATCTTTGTTGGTGCCGTTATCGGTGTGGTCATCGCTGTGCCGATGATCCTCTCCATGGGGCATGGGGCGGGAGGTGGGGGAAAGGAATCCCCGAAGACCATTTCCGTATCCGACCGGACCACCGTGACCGAGACGACACCGCCGCAGAGCCCCATCGCCTCGCCGGAGCCGACCCCTGAGCCGAGCCCCACTGCTGAGACTCTCACCCCATCGCCCACCGTGAAGACCGTGGGGGGAATCATTGATAAAGATACCACATGGACGCCCGTCGAGGGGCCCTATGAGCTGACGGAACGCGTGATCGTGCGGGAAGGAGTGACTCTCACGATCGAGCCCGGGACGACCATCATCGCCGAAAACGAGGGCGATCTCTTCTGGATCGATGGGACGGTTATCGCCCATGGAACCCCCGAAAACCCCATCATCTTCGATGGGAAAGGGAAATCCAATTTCTTCTCTTGCCCGCCCCGCGGCTCGGGCAAGGCGGTGCTCGATCTCGATTTTGCCACCATCAAGGACGGGATCAAGTTCTGGAACTCCCTCCCCTCCGGCCGGTTCGAGAGCCTGAGCCTCAAGAATGCCACGCTCATGAACATCGCCGAGGTCTCCAATATCTTCTATCCCAAATCCGATGTTCACATCGAATGCAACACGTTTATCAACATTGCCGGCTTCTCCGTTCGTCAGGATGGCGGCACGAAGGTCTATTTCCAGTACAATACGTTCAGGGACAATACCTTCAAGAAGGCAAAGGGCGATTTCTGGATTCAAAATGAACAGTGTATCGGCGGATCGGAGATGATCGTGCGTTACAATTCCTTTGCTCCCGCCGATGGGATCGCCCTGAAGCTGGGCGGAGATGAAGCCGCCATGATCGCTACCGAGAACTACTGGAATACCGATGATAGGGCAGTGATCGCCTCGATGATCAAAGGGACGATCGCGTTCGAACCGATCCTCACCGCCCCACCCGAATGCCCCTCTTCTGATTGATGACCCCTTCCCGTGAACGCTCGAACGAACCTACCCCTCGAATGATGACTTATCCGCAGAGGGCTTTTTCCGAAGGGAGATTTCCTTATTGAGATCTTCCTTGGTCTTCTCCAGATCCTTCTTCAAGAATCCGATGGCCGCCCGCAGATCATCCACTGTCTTCTCCAGATCTTGTTTGAGGAACGACGCAACTCCGGAGAGATTATCCTTGCGCGGGTCCAGTTGCACGGAAGACTCCATGAGCGATCGCACCTCGTTCACCGCCTTGCGGTAGGGCTCCTTGTCCCGTTCCCTTCTCAGTAGAATCCCCATCTCACGATGACCCCTACTGGAGATCTCCTCGATGCCCATGGAAGCGATCAGCATGCGGCTTTCGTTGAAATAGCAATTGGCATGCAAGTTTGCGCTCTGATAGATGCGGAGATTCCCGGCTTGGGAAAGCCATCGCGATTGCTCTTCGCTGAAAGAAGCCTTCTCATAAATGAGCGTGACGGAGACTCCTCTGGATTGGGCTTTTCGAACTTCCTCGAATAGCGTGGGCGTGAACTTGAAAGAAGGGGTCACAAGGGTGAGCTCGCTCACTGCCTCCGAGATGATCTTCCGGATTTCGGCGGCGATGGCATCGGTGGTGAGAAACGCGGCCATGGAATCCCTCCCTATTGAGCCACTACCCATCGTCGGGAAATGGCGGTGTGGAGCGCAACGGCTACGAGCACAGGGGGGGCAAGATACACGGCTACATGGGCCGGGCCCACGAACGGGCTCCCCGCGGCCAGCCGGGTGACGAGCCCGAAGGGCGAGGGATCCAAAAGATAGCTCAGTCCCGCGGCAAGCACGAGCGCGATGGAATAGACGAATTGGGCCCGTTCCCTATCCTTGAGGCAAAGGCCGATGATGGCCGCCCCGCCGGCGACCGTTGCGGCCACCGAGACGGCGAGCATGAGCACGAGTCCGGTGTTCTCGATGGCATAGCCGTTCATGCGCAGCAAAAGCACCCACAGGATACATTGAATCCCGGCAATAAGGACGGCGGCACATACCTTGGCCGAGAAGATCCGGTTGATCGAGATCGGCGCAGACCAGAGGGTATCGAGGGTCTTGTTCTCGATTTCCTCCGAAACCGTGTCGATCACGATGCTCCCTGCAATCAGGGCCGGGAAAAACATCAAAAGAGGGATGATCACGGAGTAAAGGAACTCGTAACTTGTGTGCGATTTGCCTTGTATATTCGAGTAGTTGAGTCGAATGCCGTTCTCCTCCCGCAGATAGTTCTCCGCTTGTTTCAGGGGCTCGCTCAGACTCATCAAGATCACCGTTGATTGAGCATCCGATCGGGGGAGATAGAGATCCATGTCCACTGCCCCCCCATGGGGTGGAGGGATTTCCATGATCGCGTCCACTTGCCCGCTCCGGAAGGCATCCTTTGCCGCTTCGAGCGAAGGATAGGAACGCACCTCGATGTTCCGGGCTTCATCCACGAAATCTACGATCGGGCTTGCGATATGGCCCACAGCTCCAACCGTGATCTCCGCCTTCGAGTTCTCCCCGATGGTATGGGGATCGTAAAAGGACATCACCCCGATCAACATCACCGAGGAGAAGGAGGCGATGAAAAGCTGAATGAAGATGGCAAAGAGGATCGTCTTCTCCTTGCGCACCGCCTTCAACTCTCGTTTGACCAGAACGAGGTATTCCCTCACGGCATCATCCCTCCGATCCCATAGATCACCCAGAGGTTATAGAGGGCATGGATCACCGAACCGGCAAGGATCCCCACCGGATAGTATTTCACCCCCAGTCGCATCGTTATTGCGGCGACTGTGGCCGTTGTGAGAATGTGCATCACGAGCGGCGCGATCAGCAGTCCGGAACTGCCGAGAGCCTCCGTGAAAACCGAATCGGAGACAACGCTCAGCGCCAACAGAAGGAGGAGCTTTTCCCCGATCAGAAATCCCGTCCCCGAGGCGAACACGAGTTTCATGAGACTTCTGTACGAACGGACGGCCCCGCTTTGCATCAGCACCGTGATCCCCGCCGACTTGGCTATCTCCTCGGTTACAATGGCGAAAACGAAAACCAGCCCGAGAGCCGTGTTCGTGGGAAGATTCGAGGCGATCACGATGGAAGCGAACTGCACCATGAACACGACGGGGACAAAGATGAAACTCAAGAAGACCATCGAAAGGCCCGGGCGCCGCGGTACAATGATGAGCGCGATCGCCTCGGCGAGTTTCTTATAAAGCGGGCGGAAGCCCATGAGGTACTCTTCGTTGAAGATCCGCACCCCTACGAACAGCGTCACAGCGAACACCGCGTACATGGGGATGGTGGAAAGGAAATATTGGGCGGCGGTGAACGATTCCCCCCGATACATGAGCACCGCCAGCGTGAGGGGCGAAATGAAGCTCAGATCGTTCACACCGGTGAACATCGCCGGCGCCACTAGATAGATGGTTACGATCCATACGGCCAGCACGGAGAAGAAGGTCTGATCCTTGAACGTACGGTAGAGGAGAGCCACCATGAGATAGGCCGAAAGCACGAAGAGCGTGACCGGTATGAAGATGGCCAAGCCCAGGCCTACATTGCCGCCGAGTACCAATGTGATGGCGATGATGGCCAGCACTGCGTATCCGATGTACGGAAGCATCTTCCCCAGAATGATCTGAAGGGGTGTCACGGGCGCCGAGAGAAGGATCATCAACTTCCGATTGGTTTTCTCCTCCATAAAGCTGCTGGTGAAGAACACGCTCACGAAGAAAATAGGCACGACATAGAAGAAGGCGATGAGCACTTGGGCGAGCGGAACGGGAGGGGTCATGAGGGAGGGAACGATGACCTCGGATTCGGGGGCGAATTCCGCTTTGAAACTGGGAAGGCCATCCCTCTCGGCAAATTCATTGATCTCCTTGAGGACGGCATCATCCGAGGCACCTTTCGGAGACACCGCCGCCGATGAGCCGGTAGGAGGCTCCGGAGGCGGGGCCATCGGCATCTGAGGGGTAGGGGGTAGGGGGGCTTCGGCCTGCGGGAAATCCAGCGGCGGCTGCGCCCATGACTCGGCCGGAGGGGATTCCTCAGGTTCAAGGAGCTTCAAAGCGGGCTGAGGGGCATCGTTTTCTGCTTCCGAATCCTCATCGAGATGGTGGATTTCGATCCGCAGCGGAAAGGCGAGCATCAAATCGTCCCGGTACACTTCCGCCAACCGAAGCAACTCCTGACGTTCGATGTACTGTCTGAAGGCACCAGCGGTGTATTGCGATTGGTCATCGGGGCGGGCGATGACTTCACCCCGGGGAACGAAAAGGTCGATCTGATCTTCGGCGAGCATGGCGTAACCGGCATTGTCGGCGGCCGTGAGCACGTGGAAGCGCGCGTCCGCCACTTCCGGCCCCTCGGGGGAAACACCGATATCATAGAAAGCCTTGCTTATGAAGGGGCCATGATGATAAATTACAGACGAGAGAACCGCGGCAAAAACCAAGATCCCGAACACGAAGAGTCGGGACCGGCCGGTGAATCGCGTACGAAGGCGGGTCACTTCCCGCCGGGCGATGATCAAGATGTTGCCCATGGCAGCCCGTGTTTTCATTATATGCCGCCGATCTTGCCCGATGGTTCATGGCGGGCTTGTATAATCGGTGATGGGAATCCCCCAAAGTTCGGGAATGGAGATCAGTGGTTCCCCTTCGAATTCGAGGGTCCCGAGAGCGCTCATCGGAGGACAGAAGAAATGTCGATGCCGCCGCATTCCCCTGAGGTGATGATCAGACTAGACCGGGTGAACAAACGCTATCACGGGTTCCATGCGGTCAAGGATCTCAGCCTCGAGGTGAAAAACGGAGAGATCTTCGGCTTGATCGGTCATAACGGTGCCGGCAAGACCACCACCCTCAAGATGATCGTGGGGCTTCTGTCACCCACCTCGGGGGTTGTACAAGTTCTCGGCAAGGACATGACGAAGCACTCCACCGAGGTCAAGCGGCATATCGGCTATCTCCCGGAGGAGAGCCCGCTCTATGAGAACATGACGGTTCGCGAGTATCTCGGGTTCTTTGCCGAACTCTACAAACTCCCCCGCGCCAAGGCGAAGGAGCGGATCGAATTCCTTCTCGATTCGCTCAACCTCGAGGGGCGCGATAAATACACCGGCGCGCTCTCCAAAGGCATGAAACGGAAAGTGGCCATCGCCCGAACCCTCCTTCACGATCCGGAGCTCTTGATCCTCGATGAGCCCAATTCCGGGCTCGATCCGTTGACCTCGTTTTTCATCATCGACTATCTCAAAAAGCTCAACTCCGAAGGCAAGACCATCGTGCTGAGCGCGCACAATCTCTTTCATGTGGAGTACATCTGCCATCGAGTGGCCATCCTCAAGAACGGCGAGCTCGCGGTGTGCGATACCATCGCCGCCATGCGTGAGCGCTTCGGCAAACGGCAATTCGAGATCGTGTTCAAGGCGGATGAGCCTCTGGATTACGAAAAGCGGGAGGGCAACTACGTCTTCCGGGCTTCCGATGTGGACGAAGCGGCGACGCTCCTCCGGCGGATCTCGGAGAAGGATTGGGCGCTCGTGGATCTCTCCGTAAAACAATCCGCGCTCGAAGAGATGTACGTGAATATCATGGAAAAAAGTCAGTGATCTCTTTTCCGACGAGATGAAAACGCTCCCATCCCCCGCGAAGGGGGATCTCTGCGAATGATGAAATGCCTTGTGCCCAAGGATAACTACCGATCTCCCCAGCGGAAGGTCCCGTGGCTTGCCCGCAAATGCCCTTCCCTTGCCTTCTATCCCAAATTCCTTTATCTCGTGGTGAGGGCCTCATGGCAAGCAAAGCGCGGCCGCCTGACCTTGGAGGCGCGGGTGAACGGGAGTTTCGAACTCGTCCGGACGCTCGAATCGGTGGGGGTGCGGTTCGAAATATGCAACACCGCCGCCTTCCGTAACCTTGAAGGGCCTTGCGTCTTCGTGAGCAATCATATGAGCACGCTCGAGACGCTGGTCTTTACGAGCGTCATCGAGCCTTACCGCGAGATCACCTTTGTGGTGAAGAAAAGCCTCGTGCGCTATCCGGTGTTCAAGAACATCATGCTCAGTCGGAACCCCATCGTGGTGGGCCGGAAGAACCCGCGAGAGGATTTCGAAGCGGTCCTCAGGGGCGGGGGGGAACGGTTGGGGAAGGGGATCTCGGTGGTGGTCTTCCCCCAGACAACGCGGACCACGGCGTTCGATCCGGCGGAGTTCAACAGCATCGGGGTGAAGCTAGCCCGCCGCGCCGGCGTGCCCGTCATACCGGTGGCCCTGCGCACCGATGCGTGGGGCAACAGCGAGCATTTCGTGAAGGATTTCGGGCGGATCGATCCCTCAAAGCCGGTGCGGATTCACTTCGGCGAACCGATTTCCATTAAAGGCAATGGAAAGGAAGAGCACGAGCGGATCGTCGAGTTCATCGGCGGCAAGGTGAGGGAGTGGTTTTCGGCGGATGAAACGTAGCATGGTGGATCCACGGGAATCTCTCGACCTTGAACGGCTCCGGAAAATCCTCGATCTCGAACGGTCCAGAGGATGTGCTGATACGGCGGTGAGCGGCGGACTCGATCGGTTTCTGGCCCGCTTTGCCGCCCTTCACCCCGGAACCGTCCGGCTCCCTGCCCCCAGCTACAAAGCCCTCACTTCTGCCGAGCGGCGGAAGTGGATCGAAGGTGCCCTGCGGATATTTTCCGCTGACGATCGTAATGCTCCCTCCCCGCCGGAGCCCCGGAAACGCCCGGCGCGGGCGCTTTCGCTCGATGCCCCCATCACCGCCGTGAGGGGAATTCACGCCAAGACGGCCCCGAAGTTCCATAAGCTCGGATTGAATACCGTTCGGGATTTGCTGTACTTCTTTCCCCGAAGGTACATGGACTATCGCTCCCCTGTGCCCATCGCCGATCTTGAACCGGGGATCGAACAAACGGCGCTCGTGAAGGTTTGGCAAGCGGCCAATCGGAAGACCCGGCGGGGAATGGTGATCACCGAGTTGACCGTCGGCGATAGCACCGGCACGATGAAGGCCGTTTTCTTCAACCAACCCTTCCTCGCGGAGAAGTTCGTTCCCAATTCCCGGGTGATTCTCAGTGGCCGGTTAAGCATCTATAAGGGTAGTCGTGTCTTTCAGCCGGTTTCCTATGAGATGGCCGATGATGCGCTCGCCGAGGGCCATCTCGTTCCCGTATATTCTCTCACGGAGGGCCTTTATCCCCGTTATGTGAGGCGGGTGATCAAAGAGGCTCTGGATTCCCTTCTCCCGGCGCTGCCGGATTTCCTTCCCGAGGAAATCCGGCAGCGTGCCGGACTCATAAGCCTATCCGAGGCGATCCGGCAGATACACTATCCGGATGACAATCGTTCCATAGACGCTGCGCGCCGGCGACTAGCATTCGATGAACTTTTCCTCATACAAGTCGGCGTGCTCGCCAAGCGGCGTGAGCGACTCGAAGGGGCCACAGGGATCCGGCTCGATGCCCCGCCCGAGTACGTGCGGCAGTTCGTGGATTCGCTCCCGTTTCGACTCACCCGATCACAGGTCAAAGCGTTGGATGAGATCCTCTCCGATCTCAGGAGCGATCGGCCCATGAGTCGGCTCCTGCACGGGGATGTGGGGAGCGGCAAGACGGTGGTAGCCGCGGCCGCGATGCTCCACGCCATTGCCAGCGGCGCACAGGCGGCGCTCATGGTCCCCACCGAAATCCTCGCCGAGCAGCACTTCCGGAATATCCGCCGGCTTCTGGGCAGTGGGGAGGGCGAGGGCATCGTTTGCTCCGTCCCTTCGGCGATCGGAAGGCCGATCACGCTGGGGCTTCTCACGGGGAGCATCCGGCAAAAAGGGAAAAGGGAGCTGTACCGGCAGATCGCCGGAGGACAGGTGGACGTTGTGATCGGGACACAGGCCCTCATTCAGGAGCAAGTCAACTTCGGGCGGCTGGGGTTGGTGGTGGTGGATGAGCAGCACCGCTTCGGGGTCATGCAACGAATGGCGCTTCGGCAGAAGGGGGTGAGCCCCCACATGCTGGTGATGAGCGCTACTCCCATTCCCCGGACCCTCGCCCTCACCCTTTATGGAGATCTGGATATCTCTCTCATCGAGGAACTCCCCCCGGGCCGGCAGCGAATCAAAACGCGCTGGCTCGGTCCCGGGGAACGCCGAAGCGGGTACGAATTCGTGCGAGGACAAGTGGCGGAGGGCCGACAAGCCTACGTGATTTGCCCGTTGATCGAGGAATCGGAAGCGGTGGAGGCCCGTGCCGCCACGAGCGAATACGAGCGCCTTTCGAAGGAGATTTTCCCCGATCTCCGACTGGGCCTCTTGCACGGCCGGATGGGCGCCCGAGAGAAAGACGAGATTATGAGACGGTTTCGGGAACGGGAGATCGATATTCTGGTCTCGACTTCAGTGGTGGAGGTGGGCATCGATGTGCCCAATGCCACGGTGGTGCTCATCGAAGGGGCCGACCGGTTCGGGCTTTCCCAGCTTCATCAGTTCCGGGGGAGGGTCTGGCGGAGCGACCATCAGAGTTATTGCCTCCTTCTAGCGGAGAATCCTTCCCCTGAAGGAAGAGAACGGCTTCAGACGATGGAGAAAAGCGATAACGGGTTCGTGCTCGCGGAGAAAGACCTCGAGATGCGGGGGCCGGGGGATTTCTTCGGGACACGCCAGAGCGGGCTCCCGGATCTGAAGATGGCGCGGCTCACCGATGTAGCTTTGCTCGAGACGGCCCGGAGGGAAGCGGTCCATCTCTTCGAATCTGATCCCGGGCTGAAAAAGGCGGAGCATCGGGCCTTGGCGGCGGAAGTGTCCCGTCTCTGGGAGCGGACCGATGCTCCGGGATAGGGCCCGAATCTGGGGATCGAGGATACCCCACGGATCACCTTCCTTATCCCGAGCCGGAGGCCGGCCATTGTAAACTTTACAGAGTTTACCCCGTGTACTATACTAAATCCATCGGGGCGGAACCGGCACACAATCATGAAGACGATTTCGGAAATCAACGAGAGGATTCGCAAGGGCCAAGCGGTGGTGGTGACCGCTGAGGAGATCATCGGGATCGTGCGGGAAAAGGGGGTGGAAAGGGCCGCCCGTGAGATTGATGTGGTGACCACCGGAACCTTCGGCCCGATGTGTTCCTCAGGCGCATATTTCAACCTCGGGCACAGCGCCCCTCGGATCAAGATCGGGGGGGGCAAGGCCACTCTGAACGATGTCCCCGTATACACCGGACTTGCCGCGGTGGATATCTTCCTCGGGGCCACGGCGATCCCCGATGATGATCCCCGCAACAAAACCTATCCCGGCCATTTCAACTATGGCGGCGGCCATGTGATCGAAGAGCTCGTGGCGGGGAAGGATGTGCGGCTGATCGCCACCGCCTACGGCACCGATTGCTACCCGCGGAAGAAGATCGAGACATGGATCAACCTCAGCGAGATGAACGAAGCCACCCTTTTCGATATGCGCAATGGTTACCAGAACTACAACGTGGCGGTGAATCTCTCCGATAAGACCATCTACACGTATATGGGTGTGCTCAAGCCGAATTTGGGAAATGCCAATTACTGCAGCGCCGGTCAGCTCTCGCCCCTCTTGAACGATCCGCTGTATAGGACGATCGGCATCGGCACGCGGATATTTCTGGGCGGGGGTATCGGCTATGTGGTATGGCATGGTACCCAGCACAACCCCAACGTGCTCCGCGGGGAGAACGGGGTGCCGAAGCGAGGGGCGGGGACCCTTGCCGTCATCGGAGACCTCAAGCAGATGAAGCCCGAATGGCTCCGGGGGACGAGCATGCTGGGCTACGGGGCCACTCTGACGGTGGGACTGGGGATTCCCATCCCCATCCTTTCGGAAGAGATCCTTCGGTTCACCGCTGTTCGCGATGAGGAAATCTTCGCACCCATTGTGGATTACTCCGAGGCCTATCCCCAGCGCAAGCCCGATATCCTCGGGGAAGTGAGCTATGCCGAACTCAGGAGCGGCATGATCAAGGTGATGGGCAAGGAGGTGCCCACCGCCTCTCTTTCGAGCTATTACAAGGCCCGGGAGATTGCGGGCATTCTCAAAACATGGATTCAAAAAGGTGAATTCCTGCTGACCGAACCGGTGGCGCTGTTGCCGGGAGTGGAAGCGGGGATCAAATTCAAACCTCTCAATGAGAGGCCGATCGAAAAGGAGTAAGGAATGCGAGAAAAAGTGGAGGCGGCTCTGGCGGAGGTGCGTCCCGCCCTTCAGGCCGATGGGGGAGGGGTGGATCTGATCGATGTCAAGGATGGAGTGGTCCGCGTGAGACTCACCGGCGCTTGCGGGGGATGTCCTATGTCGACCATGACGTTGAAGGCGGGGATCGAGCGCATCTTGAAGGAGAAGGTGCCGGGAGTGAAGCGCGTTGAGGCCGTATGAGTTGAGCGCCGGGGGTGAGGGGAACGATGCAAGAGCGAGTGATCACATGCCATGCCTGCGGCAAGGAGCTTGAATATCATCCGGAAGAGCCACCGTGCGAGGGGCTTGCGGGCTGGGTAACCGTCTCGCTCTGGAAGGGGAGGGAAGCCGTGGATCACTACAGCTTCTGCTCCATACCTTGCCTTCAGGTGTGGGCGCAATCTCAAACCCCGCAAATCCCCGAGGTGTTCTTGAAGTCGTTTGAAGATGATGCCGATTGATTGATATTGCAGAGGAACAACCGTGCCGGTTCGCAAACGCGTTGTCTTGCATTTCCCCCGTTCCCTCGTGGACCAACCGATCATGTGTCGGTTGGCGAGGGAATTCGATATTGATTTCAATATCCTCAAAGCCTCGGTGACCCCGAAGGAAGAGGGGCTCCTCGTGGTGGAGCTATCGGGGAAATCCAAGGACTATGAGAGGGGCATGAAGTTTCTCGCCGAGGCGGGGGTAGGTATCCAACCCCTCAGCCAAGATATCATCCGCAATGAAGCCCGATGCACCCACTGTGGAGCCTGTGTGGTGCTGTGTCCGGCCAAGGCTCTCACCGTGCACCCCACTACCCGGCGGGTGGATTTCGATGACAAGAAGTGCATCGCCTGCGGGATATGCGTTACTTCCTGCCCACCGAGAGCCATGGAGATACGGTTTTAGAACCTTCCCTTTCCTCCATCCCGGCAGAATGCGTCCGCTTCTTTCCATCCCCACCCAAAAGGGGTCCCGATCATGAAACAACCGGGGGCCTATCAACCTCGAACGTATCGCCAGTGGGTCCATGATAAGGACCTCGTCTCGTTCACGGTGATGGTCAAGGAGACCGATCTCCTGATCCGGGCGCGGAAGGACCTTCGCCGCAAAGCCCTCCGGTCCGTTCTGAAGCACCGGGATTCGCTTGAACGTTTCATCGCGACGCATCCTGAGTTTCTTCTTGCGCTCATGCCGTTGCCGGTGGATGATGGTGCGCCCACGATCGTAAGGGAGATGGCCGAAGCCGCCGGAAAGGTCTCGGTCGGGCCGATGGCCTCCGTGGCCGGTGCCATTGCCGAAGCGGTGGGAAGGGACCTTCTCCCCTTTTCCCCCGAAGTGATCGTTGAGAACGGCGGGGATATCTTCATGAAGATCACCTCCCGACGCTTGGTGGGCATCTATGCCGGTGACTCCCCTCTTTCTCAGCGGATCGCGCTGGAGATCTTGCCCGAGGAAACGCCCCTCGGGGTCTGCACCTCTTCCGGCACCGTGGGGCATTCCTTGAGCTTCGGGAGGGCCGACGCGGTCACCGTTCTCTCCCCGTCTGCGGCGCTGGCCGATGCCGCCGCCACCGCAGCGGGCAATCTGATCTCCGATTCGGGGGATATCGAGAAGGGAATCGCTTTCCTTCAGGGTATCGCCGGACTTAAAGGGGCGGCCATCATTCAGGGAAAGGAGATGGGGCTCTGGGGAAAGCTCAGAGTCGTTCCGGTTTGAAGGGGGTCGATGATGTTTGCCGTTGTGCTCTGCACCGTGCCACAGGCGGAGGCCGAAACACTGGCCCGAACGCTGGTGGAGGAGAAAATCGTCGCGTGTGTGAATGCCGCCCCCGTTCGTTCGTTCTTCTTCTGGGAGGGGGCGCTTCAGGAAGAGGGGGAGATGCTTCTCATCATGAAGACTACGGCCGCCAACATCCCCCGGACGATCGCTCGTATCCGGGAGATCCACAGCTACGAGGTGCCGGAGATCATCGCCCTTCCGATCATTGCGGGGTACGAAGGATACCTCGATTGGGTGCGGGAGACGGTGCGGTAGGTAGCCTTCCTCACGCTTCCGCCACGCCTCCGATCAAACGGCGCACCGATTGTTGAGCACTCCCGCGATGGTCTCGAACAGCTCTCCCAATCCGCCGGATTTGACCACGTATCCCGTGGCTCCCAGAGAGAGTGCCTTGACCTTGGCACCATCCACTTCAAGCCCCGTGAGGGCGATGGTAGGGATATTCGCGATCTCGGGGTCCCCCTTCTTCGCCTCGAGAAAGTCGTATCCATCCATGACGGGCATCACCATGTCGAGCACGATCAGTTCAGGGCGGATCCGTTTGGCTGCCGCCAAGCCCTCCTTTCCATCGTGTGAAATGAAGGTGATGTATCCCCGCTGTTCCAGCTCATAGCTGATGGACTTTGCCAGCGCGCGGTCATCGTCAACGATCAGGACTCTCCCTTGCGATCCCTCGAGCAACCGCTCGATTTTGTGGAGCATATTCGCCATGTTGCAGGGCTTCGTGATATAATCGGCCGCGCCCAGTTCAAAGGCCCTCTCTTGCCATTCCATCACCGAGATAATGACGATGGGGATATCTTTGGTGAGGGGATCCTTCTTGAGCACCGCCGTTACATCCAAACCCGTGATATCGGGCATCAGCACATCGAGCGTGATGAGATCGGGCAGATGTTCCCTTGCCATCCGGATGGCATCATGGCCGTTGGCGGCTTCGATCACAACATACCCCTTTTGGGTCAGCTCATGGTTCAGAAAGCGCCGGATATTGGCTTCATCATCCACGACCAAGATCTTCCGCGGCCGGCCGTTCTTGCTCTTGCCGGTGGTTTTTTCTCTTCCATGGGGTCCCTTTCCAGCGGCCGGGGCGGGCGTTGCGGTCTGTTCCGCCGGCGCAGGGGGACTTGCTTCACCGGCTGCACCGCGGGCGATGGGCAGTGTGAAGGAAAAAGTGGCGCCCTTACCGGGTTCGCTCTCCACCCAGATCTTGCCTCCGAAGTGCTCCACGATCTCCTTGCAAATCGGCAACCCCAGTCCGGTCCCCTTTGGCTTGCCTTCCAATGTGTTGCCGACCTGATAGAACTTCTCGAAGATCTTGTGGTGCTCCTCGGGCGGGATGCCCACGCCGGTATCCGTGACGCTCACCTTCACCATATCGGCATGATCCCCTTTGCCCTCTTCGGAGAGGATCTCGGCTTCCACCCAGATTTTCCCACCGGGGGGAGTGAATTTGACGGCGTTGCCGATCAGATTGGTCATCACCTGAATGATCCGGTCCCGATCGCCCCAGACCGCGGGTATGTTCGTCGGGCAAGTGACCTCGACCGCCAGTTGCCCTTGAGCGATGATGCCGTGGGTGGCATTCATCGCCGATTCGATGATCTCCCCGATGTTCAGTTGGGTGACCTCCCACTGGATCCTTCCCGATTCGATCTTGGCGATATCGAGGACATCGTTGATCAGCCGGGTGAGCCGATCGGTTTCCTCGTTGATGATCCCCAAGAACTCTTTTTGAGTCGCCGGATCATCGCCGTAGTTGAGGAGGATTTCGGCGAAGCTCTTGATCGACGTGAGCGGCGTTCGAAGCTCATGGGAGACGGTGGAGAGGAAGCTATCCTTGAGCTTATCGAGCTCCTTGAGCTTTTCGTAGGCCGCCTCCAACTCTTCGAGCCGCTCCTCGAGTTCCTCCGAATACTCGCGGATGCGCTCCTCCATTTGCTTGCGCTCGGTGATATCCTGTGAAACCACCTGAGCCCCGCAAACGGTCCCTTTCTCATCGAGCACCGGCTGCATGTTGGTCACGAACCAGTACTTGCCCCAGGGGAGATCGACGAACTCTTCGAATTCGGTGCCCTTTCGCAGTTGAGCCAGTTGCCGGATGCGAGGCATCATGCACTGAGCATATGAGGGGAGAACCTCGGGGAGCAGTTTGCCTATGAGCTCGTCCGCCGTGCTCCCGAAGATGCGAGCCCCCACCCGGTTGATCAGAAGGATACGCCCTTCGAGATCGTAATAGATGATCGGCACGCCGGCATTGTTCACCAGTGCCCGATACTTCTCCTCGCTGGCCCGGAGGGCGGCGATGAGCCGCTCCCGCTCCTTCTCCTGTTTGCGCCGCTCGGTGATATCCCGAAGGATAACGAGCACGCCCTGAAGTTGGCCGTTCTCTTGGAGGATATTGGTGCTCGCTTCTACATAGATGGGATGCCCGTCCTTGTGCTTGGCCTCGATCTCCAACATGCGCGCCGCACCGGCTGCAATGGCCTCGCCGAACTCCTTGGCCACATGTTGGAGCGTTTCCGGAGACATAAAGGGGATCTCGAATACGTTCTTCCCGATGACCTCTTCCGGTGCAAATCCGAAGATATCGAAGACTTTTTTGTTGACATCAATCACGGTGCCTTTGCCGTCCAGATAGACGATCTCGTCGTTGGCGTTCTCGAAGATGGTCCGGAAGCGTCGTTCGCTTTCCCGAAGACGCTTTTCCATCCCGTGCCGCCAGAGGGCCACTTCAATGGCCGTCCGGAGTTCGCTTTCCTCGAAGGGTTTGATGAGGTAGGCCATGGGAGAGGTCAGCTTGGCGCGGTCCAATGTGGCTTGATCGGAGTAGGCGGTGAGGAAGATCACCGGGATATCCGCCTCGCCCCGAATCAACCCCGCCGCCTGAATGCCGTCCATTTCCCCCCTCAAATTGATATCCATGAGGATCAAGTCAGGGAGGGTTTCCCTCGCCTTTCGTACGGCGTCTTCGCCGGTGTGCGCGATGGCGGGGACTTCATAGCCCAGGCCTTCGAGAGTGGCCTTGATGTCCTTTGCCACAATCGCCTGGTCTTCGACCACCATGATTCGAAGGGTGTTCATGCCTTAGCCCCCTTTCTTGAGCCCGGTGCAGAAAAGGTGATCTTGAAAGTTGTTCCGCTGCTTCTCCCGATCTCCACCGTGCCTCCCAACTGGTCCGAGAGCGTGAACACCAATTGCATGCCCAGCGAATCGGTGTTCCGGGGGTCCAATTTCTCGGGCAGCCCGATGCCGTTATCGCTGACCATGAGGGTATATTGTCCTCCCTCGGCGGTGAAACGCACCTCCACGTGCGGTTTCTCCCCCGATGGGGAGCGGGCTCCGACCCCCACCGGGAATGCATATTTGAGCGCGTTCGTCAGGAGCTCGTTGATGATCAGCCCGCAGGGCACCGCAGAATCCAGATCCAGCGAAACATCGGGGACCTCGATCGCGAGCTCGATCCCCGATGATTTGGCGCTGTAGGTCCGGAACAGATGGTTGGCCAAATTGCGGATATATTCGCCGAAGTTGAGCTTGGCCAGATCCTGCGATTGATAGAGCTTCTCGTGAATGAGGGCCATGGATTTGACCCGGTTCTGGCTCTCCTTGAACATGGCGAGCGTTTGCGGATCGGTGATGTTCGCGGCCTGAAGGTTCAGAAGGCTGGAGATCACCTGAAGGTTGTTCTTCACCCGATGGTGAATCTCTTTCAGAAGGACTTCCTTTTCCTTCAGTGAGGCGCGGATCTGCTCCTCCGCCTTCTGGCGTTCCGCGATCTCGGCCTCGAGTTCTCGGTTGGTCTCGGCCAGTTCGGCGGTCCGCTCCTTCACCCGGATTTCCAGCTCATCGTGTGCCTTCTGAAGCGCTTCCTCCGCCAGTTTGCGCTCGGTGACATCCCGGTAGTTGATCACGATCCCTTGAACGGCGGGATCATGCAGAAGGTTTTGCCCCACGAGCTCGATGTAGCGCCATGAACCATCGCTGGCGCGGGCCCTCAGGTTCAAAGCCGTCGTGTGCCCCGGCTTGTTGATGGCGTTCTCGAAGATCCCCACCACTTTCGGAAGATCATCGGGATGAATCCAGTCGAAGGCGCTCTTCCCGATGGCGCTTTCCATGGATTTCCCATGCAAACGGGTGACGGATGGGCTCACGTACCGCAGTGTCCCATCCTGATTGAGCACGAGGATCATATCCGGTGCGTTCTCGATGAGGGACCGGAAGTAGCTTTCGCTGCGCGCCAGCGATTCCTGCGCTTGCTTTCTCTCGGCGATCTCCTTGCTCAGCTCCTCGTTGGCTGCGGCGAGTTCCTTCGTCCTCTCGGCCACCTTTATCTCGAGGCTTTCGCTGTATTTCTTCAGCTCTTCATGAGACTTCTTCAGGTTGGCGGTCATCTTGCTGAACGCCCGCGAAAGCTCCCCGATTTCGTCTTTGGCTGAAGTGGAAACATCGAAATTCCAGTTGCCGTTCATGATCTCCTCGACGCCGCGGTGGAGGCGGAGGATGGGGCGCGAGAGCGCCCGCGAGATCACGATGGATGCGAGTATTCCCAGACCGAGGATGGCCAGAAGGGAATAGAGCATCGTTTGGGTGAGCGAGGAAACGGGGGCGTAGGCCTCGGAGGCGTTCTTTTCAACGACTACCGTCCACCCGAATTCGGGCAAAAAGCTGTAAACCCCAAAGACTTTCTCTCCCATGTAATTGGTGGTGGAGACCGTCTCCCAATCCTCGGTGGTGGGGTCGGGAGAAGTGTTCTGGGCAATGGGCGGGAGCGCAACCTTCTGGGCGAGCACGGCCTCGCGGCCGAGGAAGCGGGAGGGGGTGAGCATATAGCCGTTCTGATCCACAATGTACACTTCGCCGGTTTTGCCCAAGCCGGTCACATCGGTGGTGATGCGATAGAGTTCCTCCATGCTGTACTGGACAACCAAGACCCCATCGAAAGCCTCTCCGGCCTTGACGGGCGCGGCAATGGTGAAAAGTGGTTCGTTGCCAATCGCTTCTTTGCCAAGGGGCGGGATGGTGCCGATAATGGCGTCCGGCTCCCCCACAACAAACGCCTCGTACCCGCGGATGAAGGCTTCCGATTGGCTGAAATCCGATCCGGCCAGGTTCTCATCCGGCCATGAATATTCCACTGTCCCTTTGTACAGATAGGTGATGGATCGAACCTGAGTATTGGATTGCGCCAGACCCCGGATGAGGCCGCCGGTCAGAGGCTGAAAGGCTGCCCGGCTCATTCCCCCGAAACCTTGTTCGACCAACGTCACATACATGTTGGAGGCTGAGGATAGGATCTGGACGGTCTCCCTCTGGCTATCGAGGATGGTTCGGACATGGTGGGTTCTGGACTGTGCGGTGCTGACGAGGTGATTGCTGATCTCCTCTTTCACGGTGTTCATGGAGATGTTTCGGCTGATGAAGAGGGCTACCCCACCGGTGATAAGGACGATGACAAATATGAGCACAAGGATCTTGAGTTGAATTCTCATCTATCTGCGCCCCCGGCTATTGTTTTGCGGCCGGGCCTTTAAAAATCCACACCGAAGGCTCCGGCCGGCTGAATCCCCGCCGCTCTCCGTATGCTGAATTGCCTCGTTCTTCAGCATACCAAGAGGGACACTGCACGAACGAGAGGGCTTTCCCTCAAAGAGGCACCATGTTTCCCATCAAATCCGGCCGCCGGTGTTTTTACCCCGGCCAAATTCACTCACAGTAGAAAAAACGGGCGCAAATCGTTAGAATGAATCTAACATTGGCAATGTGCTGAATTCCCCTGTGAAGTGCGACATGCGCATCGTATTTATGGGGTCTTCTGAATTCGGTGTTCCTTCTCTCGATCGGCTGGCAAAGAGTGAGCATACGCTTGTGGCCGTCTATGCGCCGCCCGATAAGCCCGCCGGTCGGGGACACCGGCTCACCGTTCCCATCATCAAGGAAGCCGGCGGCCGCCATGGGGTTCCGGTATTTCAGCCCGAGAGTTTGAGATCTACGGCGGAGATCGAACGATTGGCTGCGCTGGCCCCCGATCTCATTGTGGTAGTGGCCTACGGGAAACTGTTGCCCCGCCCGATCCTCGATCTCCCCCCGTACGGGTGCTTGAACCTCCATCCCTCCCTCTTGCCAAGGTATCGGGGCCCTTCACCGATCGCCGCCGCGATCCTCGCCGGGGATAGGGAGACGGGGGTCACGCTGATGTTGCTTGACGAAGGCCTCGATACCGGCCCGATCTTGGCCCAGAAAAAGGTTGCCGTGAAACCCGGAGATACCGCCGAATCCTTAGGATCCCGTTTGGCGCTTGCCGGTGCGGAGCTACTGATGGATTCTCTCCCCGAGTGGTTCGCTCGCCGTTTGCGGCCCCTTCCTCAAGAGGAGACTAGCGCCACTTACACCGTCCGCATCACCAAAAAAGACGGCGAGATCGATTGGAATCTTCCGGCGGAGGAGATCGAGCGGCGGATTCGGGCGTTTCATCCATGGCCGGGGGGATATACGTTCTGGGAAGGAAAGGTTCTCAAGATCGTTGAGGCGGTCCCGTTCTCCGAGCGTGTGAACGGGGCCCCGGGAACCGTGGTACCGATCTCGTTTTGTCCGGATATTCCCTTGGGTGTGATCACGGGTAAGGGGGTTCTGGGGCTCCGCAGAATACAAATTGAGGGGAGAAAAGCGCTTCCATCCGATGAGTTTGCCCGGGGATATCGGGGGTTCGTGGGGGCAAGATTGGGCGCCGGATGAGCAGTTTTTCCGGCTTCTTCCGTCTCAAATAGGGAGAGAGAGATGCCGGTGGATTCCGGATCGGAATATCCGATGTTCGCGCCGGAATGCGCACGAGGGAGGGTTACATGAGGCGAGGGGTTGCAAGAATCAGGCTATCGAAAGGAATGCTGGCCTTCTGGCTGATCCTTATGCTGGCTGTGGGGATCGGGGCGGGGATTGGCATAGATCACGCCGTGAGAGGAGCATCCGGGACGGATTCGACCGCTGAGGCCGATAAGTGCAAGGCTCAGGTCTCGGATCTTTTGGCCGAGAACACGAGCCTCAACGCCCAGATCGCCGCCCTGAATTCAGCCAAACAGGAAGCAGACTCAGCATACGAGGCCCTTCAAGCGGAGTACGAACGGGTTTCCTCCGAACTTGCCGCCCTCAAACGAAACTACTCCCTTTTGGATAGCCAAAAGCGTGCCCTGGCGCAAGACTATCAATCGCTCGAACAAACCTACACCACCCTTCAACAAGCTTGCGCAGACCCATCTGTAGAAAAGATTGTGGAGATGACCAATTTGATCGCCTCCCTTCAGAACGAGAAGGCCTGGCTCGAAGCCCAGAAGGCGGCGCTGGAAAAGCAGATCACCCCTTCGCCCGACCATGCCCTTCCCCGCAGTCAGGTGTTCTACAATGATGAATTCAAGAGCGTCCAATGGAAAGGGCGGGACTATGAGCTTCAGCTCGAGATCGAACGGATCGGACGATTGTACAACAGCGAACACGTGTACTTGCCGGGGCTGTTCGACTGCAACGATATGGCCATCGATCTCTGGAACATGCTTCGGGCCAAAGGGATCGTTTCGGTCATTGTGGTAGGCAACAAAGAGAAGCCGAATGCCTCGTTCCAAGAGGCCGTTCACGCATGGCTGTATGTATTCAACGGGAATGGAGAGGTGATCTATCTGGAGCCCACCACGGGCGAGGTGATCTACGGCAAGATGCCCGATGGCACCACCAATCCCAAGGCGGTCCCCTACTGGAGCGGATTCATTTACCGGGATCCCTCGGATCTTCGGAAAGATCTCAAGAACTGGTGGTAAGGCTCCCGATATCGTGTGGATACCGTTGGGAGATGGGCGCGATTCCTTCCAGAGGTGATCAGTACAATACAGATCATCGGGAGGGCATGGGAGGACCGATTGACACGAGCGCGGATGCCGGCTTGCGAGAGTGTTGACAGGCTCTGGAGATATCCTTAGAATGAGCCCGTGAGAGGGGGGGCTGCGAGATGCGATCGGAAAGTAAGATCAGTGGTCAAATCAAGAGATCCATGATGGAAATCTTTCGGGAAGGGGGCGATGTGGTCGGGGGGACGATGGATATCACCCGAAAAACCATCGTAGAAGGACTCGTGGGGGTGAAAGAGGTGTTGGTGGCGATGGGGGGACTCACCGTGGACACCTTTTCCGGTGTGGTCCGTGGCGGAAATGAGGTGGGATCGGAAGTGAGGGGAGTGGTCAAGGGAGCCGTAGTGGGAGCGATTCGGGGGATGGAAGAGATCACCACCATGACGGCGGCGATCCTTGGCGAGACTGTGCGCGCTGCAATCAAAGGGAGCACCGTTGAGGGAGCGGATTTGCGGGAATCGGCGCGGGCGGTGGTGGAGGGAGCGATCTCGACTACAGAAAGCGTGGGCGTTGGCCTGGCTGAAGGGGCGGATGAGATCGGGGAGGGGGCCATCCGTGGAACGATGGAAACCGGCGGTGATCCCGTGGCGGCGGCGATCAGCACCGTGGAAGGGGCGATCGGCGGTACGCTCGAGATGGGCGGTGATCCGATGGTGGCTATCCGCCTTACCACCCGGGGGATCGTTCGCGCCGCGAGCGATCTCGGCGCCGATATCGGGGCGGTGGCCAGAGGGGCGGTGGAGGGAGCCATTCAGGGGGCACGTGAGAAGCGGCTCGATCCGGAAGAGGCGGCTTCAGCGGCCGCCGCCGGAGCCATGGAAGCGGCCGAGGATTTCGGCAAGGAAGCGGTGGCCGCGGTCCTTCGCTCCATTTCCGGAACGATCGTGGGCGTGCGGGTGACGATCAAGGGGAGTCCGGTGGAGCCGTGACACATCAGATTTAGCTGTTCAAAGGGTTTCCTCATATAACTTCACCGTTGAATCCCTATCTGAATTTTCCTTGAGATCGCTGAAAACTGGTGGACGGAGATTTCTTTCGCACTAAAAGTGCTCCCTTATCTGCTCACCTGTGCGAATGGAAAACCCAAAAGGAGCGATTGAAGAAGAGAGTGCACAAGACACTTCTCTCGGGGGGATTGGGGGTGTCCTCAAGAAAGCCCTCTGGGCGGGTGGGTGGGATCGGAGAAGCCGGATCGTTCATGGGGTGTGTGGGAATTCCGGCACAAGGTCCGGAATAAGGTGATCAAGGTCATTCACCCTGAGGGTGAAGGTGACAAAGCGGAATCGCTATTTTGGGGGAAAAGGCGATTATTGACTTCGAATGGCGGCAACCGATATAATCCGTCCAGATCGAGGGCGCTGGGGCGGTTAGCTCAGCTGGTCAGAGTACTTGCTTGACATGCAAGGGGTCGGAGGTTCGAGTCCTCCACCGCCCATGTTTCCGCAGCAGCGCTTGGCCTATTGCAGTTTTACCTCAGGATGGCGAGCGGCGATCATGCGGCGCATTCCCTCTCGCCATCCGATCGTGCAGTCCCCGATGAGCTTTCTCCTGAGTGTATTGTCGATGCACGAATGCTGGATAAAGCCGCGGATGGGCTGGAAATTGACCTCAAGTCCGGCGATCTGGCCCATGTAAAGGCACACATCGCGGATATCCACAGCCTCGTCTCCCCCCCAATTGACGATGGTCGCCGGAACGCTGGCCGCAGCCAGAAGGCCCGCCACTTGCCGGTTGATATCGTCTTGATGGATAGGGTTGCAGACCGAAGGGTAATCGGACTCGATGGGAACGGGCTTGCCCGCGAGCATCATATCGAAAAGATAGGCCGGCAGGCCCCCGTTGGGGCCATAAGAGACGTTCATCCGGGGGATGATGGTGGGAATGTTCCATTCCCGGGCTACGAAGCGGGCCACGGCCTCCTGCGCGATTTTTGAGATCGAATAGGTCGGGGCATGGGGGGTCACCGCAATCCCCAACGGATCGGTCTCCTTGATGGGTTGACGAGGATCGGAGGGACGGGCGTAAACCGAACAAGTGCTCATCACTAGAAACGCCCGTGCTTTGCGGAAACGGCTCATGAGGAGTCCCGTGCCTTCGGCGTTGACCTTGAGCGCCCAATCGAAATCCGGCTTGGGTTGCTGAAAGACCGCCAGATGCAGCACGTAGGTGAAGTCATCGGGCAGGCCGCTGAACCCCCCTTCGGCGAGGTCCACCGATCGGGTGGTGATGCCGGCGGCCTCCACGCGTCTTCGTGCGGCTTCATCGCGGAAGCGCGCAATCCCCCACACCTCGTTGTCCTTGGCCAGATATTCGGCGATGGGAAAGGCGATCTGTCCGGAAACGCCGGTGATGAGGATTTTCTCGTTTCGAAGGGTTTTCATCGTTCTCCTCCTTGGTCATCCGAAAAGCCTAAGCCGGCAAACCAAAGGCCGATCGGACCCGCTTCCAATCCTCGGGCGAGGGAAGGGCGAAGTTCCGGGCTCGACTGGGGATGGGCAAGCCCGTCCTCTGGCGGATATCGGCCATGGTCTCGGCGGTCTTGGCGGCGATCATCGTGGGATCGAGAATGGGGATATCCCGGCCATCGATTGTGATCTTGTGGACACCGGCAGCGCTGCACAGGGGGCCTGTGCCGCAGCAACCGATGACGATTACATCCGCCCCATCGGCCACACACTCTTTGGCCACGGCCAGCACTCCCTCGACGGCTTTGCGAGGGTCTTGCATCCCTTTGGCCCATACCTCGACGAATGGATCGCGATCGACGCGAAGGCCGTTGCGCGAGAGCCGGCTCTCGAGTCCGTGGTAGCGAATCGTCTCGTGCAACTGTTCGAGCTGTCCGGGCATGTTGGCCCCGATCACGGCGAAACGCCGCCCGATCTGGCACGCGAAATGGAGGGTTGCCTCCGCGGGTCCGATCACGGGAATCTTTACAACGTGCCGGGCCTGCCGCACCCCCGGATCGCCGAAGCAATTCACCCATACGGCATCGAATCCCTCCCTTTCCGCTTCGATGATCGCTTCGATGATTTCCCGTTCGTTCAAAAGGACGAAGTACGGGTTATCCATATCCTGCGGGTTTTCCCCGCCCCATCCCCGCCGCGGCCCTCTGGCCGCCACCTCCGTATCGGGGCGCAGGATCTTCTCGAAGCTCGGCCGGATCATGCCCAGCACCGCTCCAAGAAACTCCTGAGGAATCGTGGCGATCTGGATCACACAGAGCTTCATCGAAATCTCCTTTCTTCTGCCGGATTCAACCATTCGGGGTGACCACGGCCCGACCCTTCAATCGGCCGCTTTCGAGCGCTTCGTACGCTTCGCGAACGCGGCTGAAGGGGAAAATCTCAACCTCGTTCCGAACGAGCCCCGCTTCGACCAGCGCGATCACTTCGTGCGTATCGGCGATGGTGGGGCCCTGAAAGGTGAAGATCTCCGCCCCTTTGGGGAGGGAGCCGTACCATGGTTTGGCCAGTGTGCCGCCCCCCGCCCCGACGAGAGCGAAGGCCCCGTTCTTGTGCACCGCCGCAATGCCCGCCTCGATCGTTTCATTGATCCCCACGAAGTCCAACACAGCGGCGGCACCGCGGTTCTCGGTCAGACGGAGGATATCCGAAACGGTGGAGCCGCTCACCCCCTTCAATACCTCGTGGGCGCCGAGTTCGCGGGCAAAATCGAGCCGGGCGGAATTCGCGTCCACGGCGATCACGCGTGCCGGACTCAACACCCGGAGATACTGAATGGCGAAGCTCCCGAGTCCCCCCGCCCCGATCACCACCGCCGTGCAACCGGGGTAAAGGCGGGGAAGAACCCGCTTCACCGCGTGATACGAAGTAGCCCCGGCATCGGTGAGGGGCCCGACGGTCACCGGATCGAGCGTTTTCAGTTTGATGACCTCGCGGGCGGCCTTGGCGATCACATACGGCGCGAGACCCCCGTCGCGGCCGTAGCCCCGGCCGACGAACCCCTGATCGCAGGCGTTGTCGTGCCCGCGAAGGCAGAAGAAGCATGTCCCGCACGAGTGCGGCGAAACCAGCGCCACCGGATCGCCGATGGCCAATCCTTGGACCCCTTCGCCGAGCGCCTCGATCCATCCGCCGATCTCATGCCCCAGAGTGAAAGGCATTTGCCATCCGATCAGTTCCCCGATCTCCCGCGGGATCGCTTGCATCCCGATATCCGAATGGCACAAGCCGTTGCCGGCAACCTTCACCAATACCTCTCCGGGGTGGGGCTCGGGGATCTCGGCCTCAGCCATTTGAGGCGGCTTTTGCCATTCCACCATCCGGTAGGCCATCATTTTGCGGCTCATGCATCTTTCTCCTCTCTATGCACTCATAAGAGCAACCGGCCGGTCCTACGGCCTTCTTCTCGTTGCACTCCTTTTCTCAAGCGAGGCCGAATCCACGGCGCCCGAAATCCGCGGCAACTTCGTGGAGCCCCAGCGCCTCAAGGCCGGGCCGTGTTTGAAGGCCGGTGGTCACGTCCCATCCTCGAAGGGCATAGAACTCGTCCCTCATCCGTTCGAATCCCTCTCGATCGAGTGTCATCCCCTTGCGGGAAAAGGGTTTCCCGTTCTTCCCCGGCACTAGACATTCCGGATTCAGGAAATCGAGAGAGAGCGGTTCGGTGAAAAAATGCTCCGGAAGCACATCGTTTTCCCGTCCTCCGTGTCCTTCCCTCACCATGATGGCTCGCTGGAGATTGAACACGCGTTCCCCGATCCGATACAGATCCAACTCATCGAGATGCCGGCCGGTGACCGCGGTAACGATCCGGCTTTCGAGGGCGGGATCGCCCACATGATCGGCGGTGGATTTGATCTCGATGATCGGCCAGAGGTTATCGCAGAGGATCAGACATGCCTTGGCATACTCCCGATCTTGAATCATCTTCGCCGCGAGGGCCTTCCCTTCGTATGTGGAGAAATCGACGGCGGACTCGCTGCCCCAGAATCGTCCGGCGATGGCGCTCAGAGAGTCCGTGGGGAGCCCTTTGGGGTTTCCCTTCGCCCACATGGCCCACTTGGGGATGGTCGTGCCCATCTCGTGAAGCTGAGGCATGGCATAGCGGGGTTCCATGGCATAGAAGAGGGCGTGAGGAAGGTACAATTGCGGCGAGTATATATCCCGATATTCCGGCAAGCCCACGTATCCCACTCGCCCGATCAACTCCTGAGCCGCCGGACCGAGCGATTCGGCGGCGCGCTCGAGTCCCATTGCCAGAATCTCTCCAATGCCTTCCCGGAAGGCGATCCGGCGCACGAATGCCTCCATGAACTCACCGGTCCCGATCCGGGAAAGTGGAAGCCCCGCAGTTTCTTCGGTAAGGATGCCCGCTTCATGGCAAGCGTGAAGCCAACTGATCATCTTATCGATGGCCTTGGTATCGAGGCCGTACGTATCTGCAAGCTTGGTGGCATGGAAGGCGATGTCCATCCAATCCCCGCCGTAGCGGCTGGCCCACGGCTGATAGAACATAGCGGAGTTGCACATGAACTTTCCGGTGTGCCCGTCCCGGGATTCGTAGAGCACGCGGTAGCATCCGCCGCATCCGTAACAGGGGTCGGCCCTTTTGACCTTATGGCGCGGAGCCATTGGGGAACGGGTGGCGGCAAGCTCCGGCGGAAAGCGGAGATTGATTCTCTGTAGAGAGCGGTAATACTGCGTCAATTCCCGCAATGCTTCGGGGTGGGCAATCTCCGGGCGCTTCCCGGCACCGATCACCACGATGGCCTTGAGATTCTTCGATCCCATCACGGCCCCAAGCCCACCGCTTCCACTGGAATCCCCATCGGCCAGAAGGCTGGCCATGACCACTCCATGTTCCCCGGCCGGCCCGATGGCCACCACACGGGCGGCGTTACCCCACTCCTCCTTCAGAGCTTCCCGCGTTTCGATGGCTCCTTTCCCCCGAAGTGCCGTTGCATCCCGGATCTCCGCTTGTCCCTCTCGAATGAGGAGATAGGCCGGGCCCGGTGCCTTGCCATGGATGATCAGTGCATCGTAACCGGCGAACTTGAGGGCGGTTCCCCATCGGCCGCCGAGATTGGCATAGGAAAAGCGCGGTGGTGAAGGAGCGGGTGATTTGCCGCACACTTCCCAGCGAGAGCCCCCGATCACAGGGATGCCCGCCAGAGGGCCGGTGACAAACACCAGCCGATTTTCGGGATCCAGAGCACCCGTCCGGGGGGGAACCTCATCCCAGCATACCTTGACGGCGATGCCCCGTCCCCCGAGAAAGCGATCGGCATAGCTTTCCGTCGGGACGATCTCCATCTTTCCGGATGAGAGATCGGCCCGCAGGATGCCGCCGGCGTACCCGAAACTGCTCATTCTCCTATGAAGTGGGGAGGCGTTTGAAGAACACTCCCGCAGTCATTCCCCCGTCGGCGACGAACTCACCCCCCGTAGAGTAGGAGCTTTCGTCGGAAGCGAGGAACACGGCCAGCCGGGCGATTTCGATGGGCTCACCGATGCGAGGGATCGGCTGATCTCTGAAGCCTGCGTTCAGTTGCTCCTTGCTCAGGCCCCGGGGATTGGCCATGGGGGTATTGATCCCGCCGGGGTGAATCGAGTTCACGCGGATGCCGTAGTGCCCCAGTTCGATCGCGGCGGCCTTGGTCATCCCCCGCACCGCCCACTTGCTGGCCACATAGGCGATATGCCCGTTCTGGCCCTGCAGACCTGCGGTGGAGGAAGTGTTGATGATCGAGCCTCCGCCCGCCTTCTTCATCGGCTCGATCACCGCTTTGATGCCGAGGAAGGGCCCGACCTGATTGATCCGGATCACGCGGAGATAGTCATCGAGCGTGGTATCCACGATGGATTGGAAGGGATCGATGGCGGCATTGTTCACCAAAACGTTGAGCGGCCCGAATCGGAGTGCCGTTTCCACGGCCGCCTCCCAATCCGATTCGTTGGAGACGTCGAGGTGGACGTAAGCCGCGGCGCTCCCAAGCGACCGGGCCACGGTGCGGCCCGGCTCATCGAGCACATCCCCGAGGACGACCTTTGCCCCCTCTTCCACGAAGAGGCGGGCGATGGCTTCCCCTTGCCCCCGAGCCGCCCCGGTCACGATGGCAACCTTGCCGGTCAATCTTCCCATAGTGCGCCCCCTTTCTGAACTACTGTAGGCGGGTCATCCGGGCCATCACCTATCAGAGTCCCTTGTTCGCTTTACCACCCGCCGGTCCGCATCGGGGTGAACCGGCCGCGCCCGATACCTTCTCCGAAGGTCTTGGCCGGTGTCTTGCGATATGCCGGGTTCACCACATGGCCACGCCGCCGCTGACGCTGAGTGTTTGCCCCGTGAGGAAGCTTGCTTGATCGGAGGCGAAGAAGAGCACGCTGTGTGCGATATCCTCCGGTCGGCCGAGACGGGGGATAGGCCAGGCTTTTGTGGCCGCTTGCAGCTTCTGGGGCGTGTAATAATCATAGCCCCACTGGTTCCAGAAGCTCCCCTCTCCGGTGTGCTCCCTCGAGTGCGGGACGATCCAACCCGGCGAGACGCAATTCACCGTTATCCCATGAGCGCCCAGTTCCCACGCCAATCCTCGCGAGAAGGCCATGACGCCGCCCTTGAGCCCGCCGTACACCACATGGCCGATGGCCCCGGAGCCGATCTGACCGGAGCCGGAGGTGATATTGATGATCCGCCCGTATTTGCGTTCGATCATGTGCTCCAACACCGCCCGGGTGCAGTTGATGACACTCCAGTAGTTGAGCTTGATTTCATATTCCCATTCGCTCCGGGACTTCTTCACGAAGGGCTTCTGGCTTTTGACGCCGCCGGCATTGTTCACCAGTACGTCAATGCGCCCGAATCTATCGAGGGTTTCCTTCACCATCGCTTGCACCGAATCCCAATCCGTGACGTCCGTGCGGATCAGTACCGCCTTGCCGCCCATCCGGTTCGCCTCTTCGATGACCTTCTGCCCTTGCGCCACATCGATCTCGGCATTGACGATGTTTGCTCCTTCGCCGGCAAAACCGAGCACGATGCCGCGCCCGATGTTCGATCCCCCACCCGTCACGATGACCGTCTTGCCTTTCAGACCCAGATCCATTTTCTAAGCCTCCCGCCGGCCCCCTACTCTTCGATGCGGAATTCCCACCGGCACGCCGGCTCATCCGGGCTCTGGCGCCGGCCGGCGCGCAACTCGCGGATCTTGATGTTCGGGTTCACGAACGGCGCATAGGCCTTCATCCCCTCGAGCTCGATCACATGGCACGTCCAATCCAATGCCTCCCAATCCTCGCGCTTCTCCATCATCGAGAACGCCGGGCATTCATGAACGGTGAGAATGGCATGGTTCTTGTCCTTGATATCCCACTCGTATCGGTAGTAGTCCTGTGCGAAGGAACCCACGAGCTGTTGCACCTTGGCGTAGGTCTCGATATCGTTCCCCGTGATCTTGGCCGCCTTCATGGGGACTTCCATTTCGGGCCGGGCCATTTTCCTCCACACTGCGATGGAGATTTCCCTCGATACCTCGTCCCCATAACGCTTGCGGATCTCGCCGGCATAGAAGAAACTGAGGGTGTTGATCTCCATGGAATACCCGCGCAGTAGTTCGCACAGCACCTCTTTGGAGAAATTCTCGTACCGCACGCCGGGGATATAAGGGCCGCTGTAATCCTTTAATTCTTCCATCGGTTTCTCCTTTTCTTCAGGAATCGGGTGCCCAAAAGATATCGCCGATCTCGTCGGGCAAGGGATCGGTTCTCCCGTTGATGGAAACGCGGGCTCTATCCTGCGCACGGAACGTCCGACGGGAGGCACGGAAACGGACTTACCCGAAGCTGAGTTTGGCGATATCCTCTTTGAGGAGGGAAAGCAAGCCGTTATCGCCATCGACCACGAGCTTTCCGGAGGACCATGCATCCAACTGATTCAACTTGCCGGAAAGAATGGCTTTCCAATCGGCGATCGAGACCTTGACCGTGCACCGGGGGTTCTCCACCCGCCCCATGTGGCGGGACACCTTGCCTTTCTCGCAGAGGAGATACCAATCGTATCCGTCCGGGCCGAGGTAGTGGAACTGAATGGCTGCCGTCAGATCTTCGCGGCCGGTCTTGACTTCCGCATATTGTTCCGGGCCCGGGGCGGGCAGGCCGAGCAATTTGGCCAATCGCTGAGTGGCGAAGTTGTTGACCAGCATATCATTGGGAATGGCGATGCCCTTGCTTTGAAGATTCTTCAGGCTGGCCACCACCGTCAATCCGAAGCGGAATGTGGCCATCACCTCGTTGAAGAAAAGATTCTTGACCTTCCACCCGCTGAGGCGTTCGTAACGCTCGATCACCTCCTCGGCGGTGGGCGTGCCCTCGAGCGGTTGGAGTCCGTAGCCGGCGCTGGCTTGTTTATCGAGTGTGAAACACCAAGCGAGATCGCACTCCGGATCGCCGATGAAAGCCATTTCCCAATCCATGATGGCCAGTACATCGCGGTCGGGGCGGCTGTAAAGGGTATTCCCGATCCGCGCATCTCCCCAGCAGAGGGTGACCCGCTCCGGTGCATAGCGATTCTTCTTGAGCCACTCGAGGGTGGCCTCCATGGTGGGGTGGGATTCCTCCGGAGAATCCTTGATCCAGTGGTAGAGATACCGGTCCCAGTAGGCCAGTTGCCGATCCACAGGGTCCGTTCCCGGGCCCGGAACCCCCAGAAAATCCAGTCCCAGAGCCCGCCAATCCAATTTATGAATCTTGACGATGCTATCCACCGTGCCCCACCACATCTTGCGGCGCATCTCGGGGGTGGCTTCAAAATACATTCCGGAGCCGTGATACGAGGGGAAATCCTGTGGGACATCGCCTTCCAGACTTTTCATCAGAAAGAACGGTACCCCGATGATCGATGGATCTTCCTCGAGCCAGAGCATCTCGGCCACCGGCACATCGGTTTTCTCCTTGAGGATCTTCATGATGCGGAACTGAGCGCCGAGATCGTATTCGGGGAATACCCCCCGCGTCCGGGGTGCGGAGCGGAGCACCACCCCCATCTTCCGGGGCTTGCCCTTCTCCTTCCACTGGATATCGAAGAGAAGCGTCTCACTGGATAGTCCCATCCCCGGCTTGCGGGGATCCGAAATCGTCAGCTCCCGGGCCGCCGGCATCTTCTTGCGAAGCCATGCTTCAAGGTTGGCTTTGATATCGGGCACATCCGTCATGCGAGCAGTTCCTCCTTTTCACGGCTGTATGCGGCAAATGTAAGGGTTCCCGGAAGGCCCTACGATTGATCTTCCGGGCCGTCGTTGACGATATCCGAGTACCGGATGCCGGAATCGAAGGCCAGATACTTTTTCATATCCAGATTGATCATCGTTTCCGAACGCACGATGTTTGGATCGGAGCCGATCTCATCCACGATCAGATGCGAAAGGGCCCGGGGATCGCGGCACAGTGCCCAAGCGATGATATCGTATCGGCCGGCGCAGATGGCAATATAACGGAGGTTTTGATAAGAAGCGAGCCTCTCGGCGACCGATTCAACCTCGGCGGGTTCGGTGTTGATCCCGAGCATCGCCCCCGAATGATACCCGAGGGCCACGGGATCCGATTGGGCAAGCACCCGGATGATCCGCCGCTCGAGGAGACGTTCCAGTTTTTTGCGAACAGTGTCCCGGGAGACACCGACTTTCTTGGCCAGAATCGAGATGGATTGCCGGCCATCGATCTGAAGCTCGCCGATCAACTTCAAGTCAAGGGCATCCACCTCCTCCCGGCCATTTCCCTTCGTTCCGCTGAGCGCTAGATCGGCGGCCTGTTCAGTGCCATCGGCAAGGTAGGCCAGTGCCGCCTTCTTCGTTTGGAGTTGCACCATCACCTCGCTGCGAAGGATATCCGGGTCCTTGTTCAAGCGATGCATCACGAAATCCGAGAGGCGCGAGGTATCGCGGAACGCCGCCCAGACCAGAATATCGTATCGGCCGGCGCAGATGGAGACGATGTAGGCGTTGCGGAGGGCGACCAGCCTTTCGGCTACCGCTTTGACCCGATGGGGGCGGACGTTCAATCCGATATAGGCGGAGGTCCGATGGGCCATGACCGCATCGCCGGGGACGGCGGTCACCCGGATGGTGTTCTGGCGCAGGAGACGATCCAAACGCTTGCGCACCGTGGGGCGGCTTGCCCCTGTCTTGGACGCAAGGCCGATGATGGACTGGCGCCCGTCAATTTGCAGCTCTCGAATCAGAGCCATATCGAGGTCATCGAGTTGAGGCGTCTGATCGTCTGGTATCATGAGATGTTCCGTTCATTCTCGGATCACGATAGGAAGCTGCGAGGCGTTGCCGTTTGCTAAGACTGTAGCCAGATTATAGCACAGTTGACGAATAGTTACGCAATACCTCTGATCTTCCTTCGAAATGTAAATTATGCTCGTATCATCGTTGACACTGTGACGTTGAAAGCCTATAATGCGGCTACTGCTTCCGATCTTCCGCAGGGGTCTCTCAATCTTCTAACAAGAGGGCTCGGATGGAAGTGGAACGAGCCGTAAAAGATATGCCATGGAGGGAGCGACGTGAGTTACACCGATATCCGGTTCGAAGTTCGGGAGGGGGTCGCGGTTATTACGTTGCATCGCCCCGAACATCTCAATGCCTATACGGGAAAGATGGGGGAGGAGCTGGGGGAAGCCTATCGCACGTGCGATAGGGATGACGGGATTCGTGCGGTGGTATTGACGGGGGCGGGCAAGGCTTTCTGCGCCGGCGCCGATATGAATGCCGGCGCCGATACCTTCGCCAAGCAAGATGAGGAAACCTTCACCACCGCGGGGGTGACGCCACCCGCATGGGAAGTGCGCAAGCCGGTCATCGCAGCACTGAATGGTCATGCCATCGGGATCGGGCTCACGCTTGCCCTGCAATGCGATGTGAGGATTATGGCGAGGGAAGGAAAATACGGCATCGTGCAGGTTCGCCGGGGGGTGATGCCGGATGCCTATTCGCACTGGACGCTCCCCCGAATCATCGGATTGGAACGTGCCGCCTTCGTGATGCTCACAGGTCGGACCCTCACGGGAGAGGAGGCCGGGCAACTCGGGATGGCGCTCAAGGTGCTCCCCGCCGCCGAGGTGCTCCCCACCGCTCTTGCGATGGCACGCGATATCGCAGCAAACACCGCACCCCTTTCGGTGGCGCTCACCAAGCGGCTCCTGTGGGAAAGCCAGACTCTCTCTGCCCCCGATGTCAGCCGTAAAGAGACGAAACTCCACCATCACCTCATGGGGAAGCCCGACGCCATCGAAGGGGCGGTGGCCTGGATCGAGCACCGCCCGCCCCGATGGGAGCTCAGCGTGAACAGGGATTGGCCCCAATGGCCCGTTTGAGGGAAACACACAAGAGCCCATCCCATAAACGAATGCCCCCCGGGGATCAAGAAATCCCCTTGTTACCCCGTTAGCGCAATCGTGAATGAAGGTTTGGTAAAACCCCCGGAACTCACGGGATCGGCGACCACCTTCATCCAAACGGCGGTTTGATACGGCATTAACCGATTTATTACCGATTTTATACTGTTTGTGACATTGAACCCATCCAGACGAAGGCATACAATGACTCTGGTTGTTACCGCCTGCTGACTACCCAGACCTCTCCCTGAGAGTGACAGAAACCCATCTCTGAGCGAGTTTCGTGAGGGCGTAACTTCCATTCGGGGGTGTGAGGACACGGGGAGAGAAGGGCGGGGAACTCTGCCTGGGGAGTGCGCATGATACGGTCACTGGGCAAGATGAAAGTGCTCATCGTCGATGGGAGCCCGGAGACGTTGAATACCCTTTCCTTCGCTTTCAAGCTCCGGTGGCCGGAATGTGCCATCCTCTCTACGGGCCAAGGGAGCGAGGCGATTGCCCTGACGGAGAGGGAAAATCCCCATTTGATCATCACAGAGATTGCTTTGCCGGATATGACGGGCTTTGAAGTCATCAAGCAGATTCGGCTCTTCTCGGAGGTGCCGATCATGGTCCTGACCGAGAAGCGGGACGAGATGGACGTGGTCCGTGCC
>DAOTYO010000044.1:0-31357 GCA_034434815.1 Dehalococcoidia bacterium | reverse complement strand
AAACATCGTTAGATATTATGTAGTTTCCGCTTATTTTTCCAGTATCTTTATCGTAAGTGCCAGATATTGTTAGTGAACCGGTACCTGTAAAACTTTGTGCTTCAGACATGCGAAAAGAAATTCCTGTGTTTTGGCTTTCAGAAAATTTACCATCTCTAACCTGGATAAGGGTATTGGCAAATATAATTTGATACTCTTTATCAATAGGAGCTGGATCTGATGGATTATTGATTCGGTAAACACCTTGAACCAAATCAAAATCTCCCTGCGGCCAGTTTGATTCCTCGGCTAAAGAAACCCGACTGAAAGCAAAAGAGATTAAAATTGCAAGAAAAAATAGAGATATTCTCTCGAAGAAACTAAATAGATTTTTGTGCAATGGTTTTTTGTTCATATTTTTCACTTCGCTTTCTTTTAATCTTTCGAACTTTATTTTGAAAGACAAAAAATTTAATTTTGTGCCTAAAATTGGCTGGCGAGCCCTCGTAGAGGGCGAGCCAGCAACCACTTTTTCTGATTGGCGGAGAGGGTGGGATTCGAACCCACGGTCCCCAAAGGGGACACCGCTTTTCGAGAGCGGCACCATCGTCCACTCGGTCACCCCTCCACGCCTTTTCACGCATTCTCAAGGCACACCCGCCCCGATTGCCGCTTCATTATACCGAGAATTCGGGGCATCGTCAAACGCTTGCGCGCTCCTCGAAAAGGGGCCGAATCCAAGCGGATTGGGGGGAAAGGCCCTTTTCTCCCGCTTCCCCCTCGCGAGTGCGGGGCGACTCGGTGTAAAGAACTTTAGACCATCGCCTTGGAAACCGGGATGATCCGCATCCCCCATCCGGGTTCGACTTCGAAGCTCACGATGTTGCCGGTAGTATGGGTGGCCCCTCTGACCTTCGAGACCGTCAGCACCTTGAGCAGTTTATCGCCCATCTTCTCGATCGAGAGGGAGAGATGGGCATCGCACATGGAGCGGAGGCGAATGAGCATCCCTTCATCGAAGGCATAGCTGTGGGCCACCACGATGATCGTCTGGCCTTCGTTGCAGAGGTTCTTGCAATCCTCGAAGAACTTGATGGTGGATTCCACCGGCACATGGGTGACGAATGGAGTGAGGGAATCCACGATGACCATGTCGGCCTGAGTTTCCCGCTTGATCGCTTCCGCAACGACGTTGAGGGCCCGCTCGAGATCGATATCCGCCTGCATCATCTGGATGGGATAAACCCGGAAGTAATCCAGAAGTAGATAGTCCATCACCCCCAGCCCGAGGCTCGTCATTTGCTTCATCAGGCTTTTCACGGTGGACTCGGTGGTAAAGAGGGTGACCTTGCATCCGGCGCAGGTAAGGGACCCCCAGATGAGTTGCTGGGTGAGCACGGATTTGCCCGCATCCGATTGGCCCTCGATGAGCGTCAGCGAGCCCGCCGGAATGCCGCCCCCGAGCTTGCGGTCGATCTCGCCGCTTCCGGTGGTGATTTCTCGGACCTTTTTGGTTTGCGCCTCTTGTTGTTCCTCAGCCATGGTCTCCCTCCCTATTCAGCTCACAGAATCACCGCCACCGAGAGGAGCCCCTTAGGGCGGCACGGCCTCAAAGGCGAGCCATCCGAACTCGGTGAAGGCGACTTCCGCCCATGCATGGGCTTCACCGGCATATACCGGTTGCGTTTGCTTCTCGGTCGGCGGGAGATAGTATCCGGCGGCCACCCGGGCCGGAAGTCCGCTGGCCCGCGCCAGTACCACGAACGCCGAGGTGAAGTTCCCGCAAACCCCTTCCCGCGACTCGAACAGAAACCAATCGTTCGGCTCCCATCCGGGCGGTGGCGGGGCATAGTCCATCTTGTACGTATATCGCACCCGCAGGAATGTCTCGATCGCTTTGGCCTTCTCGAACGGGGTGGGCATCCCTTCGGTGATGCGGAGGGAAAGCTCCTTCACCCGATCGCTGATCTCGTTTGGAAGCGCAAGGTACCGCGGATCGTTGACGGTGGAAAGCCGGTTCAGCACATCGCGGTTGAAGTCCCGATAGCTGCGCGAGAGATACCCCGAATCCGTGACGAAGATCGCTTTCCCCTCTTGGGCTTCCGCCAAACGGCTTTTCACCTCCTCGATATCCTGCAGAAGCCAATCGTGTCCATCGTATTCGATGGCGATGTTCGTACGGACGTATCGGGAGAAGGGTGCCCCCTGCGCCACGAACTGCACCGTCCCGGATGGCGGCACCACTTGCCCCAGCGAGAGGACAGATTCCTCCCGCTCGGCCCGTACATCGAGAAACCGGATGACCACCGATGCGATGAGCAAAAATGCCATCAGCGCAATGAAGAAAACCCGCACCTCACGTTTCATCGGAAAGCTTCTTTCTCCTTACGGTCGGCTCGAAAGTTCATCGCTTGAAGATCGCCGAGACATGCACTCCGTTCGCTGTGGCGGCGGTCAGAAGATTGGCGTTCGGCGTGCCCACCGCCGGGTTTACGACCATCCGGATTTTCATTTCCTCGTCCGGATTGAAGATCCCCGGCTCGAAGACCTCCGGTGTTTCTGAGGCCACATCGAGATAGATTCCCTCGACCGTCCACTCGTTATCCGCCGGCGTTCCGGAAGTGTAGCTCAGGCGCTTGATCGAATAGTTCTGGCTTTCATCGTAATATTGCAGGATGACATCCCAATGATCGAAGTCGCGGAGTTTGGTTTCCCCGGCGTTGGCCAGCGCCCAATCGACGGTGACCCCGTCCGCCGTCTCCGCACCCAGAGAGGTGATGTTCGTTCGGGCGATCTCGCCGGTGACGGACTCCATCTGCTTCCAGGCCACGGCGATGGTATCCGTGCTCCACAGGTTGCTGTGCGCGATGGTGAGCCCGGCAAACAGCATTAACGCGATGCAAAATAGAGCGATGAGGACATTTTCCATGTGCTTTCCCTATCGGGCGCCGGAGTCCCCGGACTCCGGTCACAGGCTGAAATAGAGCTCATCGCAAATCCCGTTGGGGATGATCAACTTGAACCGATAGGTGGTGTTGGTGGTGAGACCGGAGGCGGCGAAACTGTCGGCGTAGACCACGGTGAGCTTCATCGTCTTACCGGGGCCCCAATCGTCGGCATTGTCTTCCAGCGTATCCCGCCAGTACGGTTTGGATCCCCCGGCGTAGTCCTCGTGAGGGATTCTCTGGAAATCCCCCTCCTCCCCGAAGAAGACATCGCATTGCTTCACGCCGATGATGCGGGAGGTACCCACGTTCTTGGCCCACGCGATGATATCGAAGGTCCCGTTGCCGTTGACATCGTTCCAGTGGTCCACCGTGTCGTTGGGGTCGTACTCGGTCACCACATGGACGATGCTGATGTTGCTCTGGATGCGGTCGTTCACCTGCGATGCCATGGTCACTACGGCATCGCTCCCTCGATTGACCGCCGGGTAGATGGAGTTGAACATGAAGGCCACGCAAACGACCCCGGCGATGATGAGCAAGACGGTGATTATTGCTTTGTCCACGGATAGCCTCCGTCTTCATCGAAGAGGGTGGAAAGCACGGCGGATTCGGTCTTGAACTTCCCCCCGAGGAGACTATCGAGTTGAAGCAATACGCTGATCGAATCCCCCATGGTGATGACGCCCTCCGGCTTCTCATCCTCGGCTAGACGGATCACTTGAGGGATGATATCCTTGCAACTGGCGGGGAGATAGCCCGCCGTGCGGTAGATTTCCACGATGGCCTCCACCCGCTCCTTGCCCACCTTCTTGATGCTTTTCTCCACCCATCGCACGATGCCGATGAGGGTCATCAGGTTGACCTGACTCTCCTCCGGCGCCTTTTCGTCTTTCTTTTCTCCTTTGGGAGGGGATTCGGTCTTGCCTTCGGCGGCGGCGCGGCGGGCCTCCGTCGGGAAGCGGCGGCCGAACCCTTGTGCTCCGGTGCCCTCTTTCTCCTCCGGTCCCCGGCGCATCGGGCGCGGCCCTTGCTGTCCGGGGGCGGGTCCACGAGTGCCGCCCGGCTCGATGTTGCCGCGGCCCTCGGGGGGTTTGGCCTTGGGGCCGGGTCCGCTTTGGAAGTGATGATGCTGCATTGGTTGGGGAGCCGCCGCGGGCGTTCGGCCGACGGGCGGTGCCTGCGGGAACGGCTCCGGCGGAGGTGTTGGTGAAGCCCCCATGTTGGGCACCGCGCCGGCGCCCCACATGCCCGGACCCATCGGCGGCATGGGCTGCTGAGGGAAGCCGCCCATCATTTGCGGGGGCACCGAATATGGCGGCGGGGCGGCCATGGGAGTCGGCGGCTGGGTGTTCAGCGCCTCCCGCTTGTGTTGCTCGAAAGCCTGCTTCTGGCTTTCAAGCTGGTCCGATAGCGCTTTGAATTCGTTGGGTCCGATGGCTTCTTGCATCTTCTTTGCTCCCTCGCCGGGCTCGGGGCCCTTCTTCTCCGCCGGTGCGGGGGCTTCGGCCGGAACGGGCGCGGCGGCGCCCATCACTGCGTTATCCCCAGCTTTCTTCGGTGCGGCCGCTTCGATGACCTGGAACGGATTATCGTAGTGCGAGAGGATCCGTTCCCGAATATCGAGGAGAACGGTCTGCACTTCATTCTTTACGATCTTGAGCTCGGCTTCCAGCTCATCTACTCTTCGACTGAGTTCCATGGGTCGCTCCTTACCGGACCACTGCGAAACGGCACTTCAAGGGGTTTTTCCCCTTCGATCAAGAGAGAGGAAGGTCAATCCCCGGGCAAAGTGAACTGCTATGGACCTTCTCCAGACCTTTCCGAACTCTTTTTTCTTTTAGCTCAACACTCAGCAGCCGGGAGGCCCGACTGCTGAGTGTTGCCTTTGCCCATAACACCGGTTCAACCCGGATGGTCCTTAGCCAGGACAGAGAGCATCGTTTTGTGCGATTGGGCCTTTTCTCCCTAGTTGAGCCGCATGACGGGTTCGAGATAAGCCGGGATCCGCTTCTCGATCAGAAGCGTGGACCCGATGGACGGCATGAACTGGATGCTGAAGACGTCGTTGGCGCCCAAGTGGTTCGTGTTATCGTCAATGAACGGGTCGCCATCGCCGCTTCCGTTGCTCCATGTACCTGTGGTACCGTCGTAGTCTTGGAGCCACAGGGTGATCACCGCTTTCTCGGCGTCTTCAAGGAGATAGTCGCCATCGTCCTCATAGCCGCCGGAGAAATCCACCGTCCAAGCCGCTTCCGGAATCACGATATTGCTATCGCTGTAGGCCACCAGTGAGACCGGCGATCCCTCGGTGAACCGTGACTCGAAGGCATCGAGGTGGATCGTCGAGCTGGCCACACCGGCGACACTGGAGTAAAGGGCCACACAGTCGATCGAATCCATGCCGGTTGCCGCCGGGTTGCTGATCGTCAGCGTGCATTTCTTCCATGTGTTGGTGGCCAGAGCCGGAATATCGAGGGTTGCAGCGGTGGTTCCGGTGTAACCGCCGTACTTGAGGGCCAGTTTCAGGTCTCCGGAATTGCGGGCTTCATCGGATTTGACCCAGATGGTGAGCTGGTTCATGATCGAAAGATCGAACGTCTCGCTCAGGGTCTCATAGGCGATGGTGCCTGACGTGAATCCTGAGGCTACTACGATCTTGACGCTGCGCGGCGGCTCCTTGTAATCCGCCGAGTCAATGGAAACCGAGGTGGTTCCAACGGCGGTCCAAGCATCGTCGCAGTCGTCCAGCATCGGCGATGTCAGGGAGCCGTTCGGGTCAATGTAATAAGGCGGCGTCAGGTCTATTTCCCTGCCATCCACCAGGGCGTTGCCGACGGTGAACTGGATCTTGGTGATGCAGTCATCCCCGTTGGCAGTGCCCTTGTAAGCCAGAACGCTTCCTCTCAGTTCCGATGTTGCCTGACTCTGCGAAACACCGGAATGGACCGTTTCCTCCGCCTTCTGGGAGGAGAACAGGCCTGACGAGAGGATGGTGTAGGCGAAAACGGCGGCGACCACGACGAAGGCGATGATGATGATGGCCGTCTCGAGGCCGGTGATGCCTTTTTCGCCCTGCTGGAATCTAGTCAGTTTCTTGAACATTGTTTCACCCCTCTCTCGAAGATTGCTCTTCGTTCCTTGTTCTTCATACTCTCGATACCTGAGGCTTGGGACCCGTTACCGCAGGTTCATCACTTTGGAGATCTCCTCGGGCAATGTCCTCTCGATAATGAGGACTTTCCCATCGGGGGTCACGACGTCGATGGCGAAGGCTGTGCCCGGCCCCACGTTGGGCACGCCCACGCTGATGCGGAAATTCTCTCCGGGATCCAGCATCAAGTCGTCATTCCCCGGGCCATACTGGGCCACCGTCCACGGGGCATCCACTATCAGTTGCTGCGAATCCTTATATGAGATGCCAACAACGTTTGCGGGTGGCGCGGTGAAGTTGATCGGCTCCCCACCCTCCGGAATTGCCACCGTGAAGGTCACTTGATTCACTCGGGTACCGTCACCCTGCGCTAGCACTGCCCCTCGGAGTACCAGAGCGGGGTCCCCCGGCCCGGCATAGAAGACCGAAAGGTCTCCCTTGCCGGTCTCTTCATCTTCGGAGAAGGTGGTGGTGATGAGCAATGCCGTGACCGCGATGCAGGCGATCACCATGGTGACCACCATGAGCCGGGTGACTCCCCGATCGTTGTTGATCATTCTTGCCAGCATCTTTTCTCTCCTTTAGCCCTCCGGCGATGTGCATGAAGATCGCCTGGTGCGGGTCACTGTCTCCGATCGTGGGGGGAGGCCTTCAGGCATTATGGCCCCCCGGCCTCCACCCCCATCAGAGGGCGATCACTCTAGTACAGGTCCATAGCGTCATCCACATACGCCGGGATGGTCCGGTCGATCACGAGCACGGCACCCTCGCCGGTCTTCACCTGAATCCGGAACTTGTGATTGGCGTCGATCAGATAGTGGTTCGTATCATCACTATCGTCAAAGAACCGGTTGCTCGATGAGGCCAGGTTGAAGTCCGTGCCGTTGTGCTCGACGAGCCACACGGTGATGGTGGCCTTCTCATCCTGCTCGAGGAGGTTATCGCCGTCATCGTAGCCTACGAACTTCTTCGTCCAAGCGCAATCCGGGAAGTGATTGTATTCATCATCGTAGCTGATGATGGTGATGTGGTTATCCGTCGTAGCCGCATCGATATCGGACGGCGGATCCACGGTGTCGTCTACGGTGTACGGAGCGCTAAGGTCGATCGGCTCGCCGCCCAAGACCCCGGCCACGGTGAACGAGATCCGGGTCACGAACTTAGGGCCGTAGTTGTTATAGCTGGAGAGATCTGTTGATCCATCGGATCGGTCAATGGTGTCCACGCCGGTGCCCGTGCCGCTCGAACCGTAAGCGATCACCCCGCCCTTCAGCTCCAGCGTGCTCTGGGTTTGCTCCAATCCGGAATAGACCACCTCCTGACTCTTCTGCGTGGAGAACAACCCTGCCGATAGCACGGTGTAGGCGAACACCGCGGCCACGACTACGAAGGCGATCAGGATGATGGCCGTCTCCAGGCCCGTGATGCCCTTCTGGCCGTGGTTCACTTTCTTTAAGAATCTCTGTCTCATTGTTTTCCTCCTTTCCTTGTTCTTGGGAACCGTCTCTTCCCGGTGCTCCGGCAAGCGGTGAGGTCGGGACTTTGTTGAACGCTCGACCGCCCCATTCCGGGAAGACCGATTTTACATCTGTTTACCCCTGCTTCTCACTCATCGTTAGTCCAAGATCATGACCGGATCGATGACGGCTGGGGTCCGGCGCTCGATGGGCAGGACGGAACCGACGGGCGGTTTGATCTCGATGGTGAACTCTGTGTTGGTACTGAGATCCGTCGCCAGTAGATCCTCGAAATCGCCGTTGCCCGCTCCGGCCGTGGTGCCCGGGATATAGAGCTCGAACCGCTCGTCGTTCTCGAGCAAATTGTCATCGTCGCAGTGGCCGAGCTTGGTGAACCCCCAGCTGATGTCGTCATAGCGCTGGTACTGATCCTTGTAGGTTACCACGATCACGTTGGTGCTGTTGGAATCCGCCAGCCCATCCCAGTCCGAATCGGTGGGAGGGGTGAAGTTGATCGGCTCACCCTGAAGGGCGTTGGCCACGGTCAATTTGATGTAGCTCACCTTGTCGGTGTTGCCCTCGAAGGCGATCACCGAACCGACCAGTTCGAGCGTGCTCTGGGCTTCCTTCATCCCCGAATAGACCGCCTCTTGGCTCTTCTGCGAGGAGAAGAGTCCGGCCGATAGCACGGTGTAGGCGAACACCGCGGCCACGACTACGAAGGCGATCAGGATGATGGCCGTCTCCAGGCCGGTGATACCCTTTTGCTTGGTATGCATTCTGGTGTTGAGAAATCTATTTAACATGTTTGGTTCCTCCTTTCTTTGCTTGTTGGGTTGACCGTCTTTCTTATTCCGTGGGGTCTCTTTCCCGTTCACGACCCATATATCGCCCTCCTGTTTTTCTGAATCGTTCCGTTTTTAGCCGGGTCCTTCGACCCAAGAACCCGGGGATGCACTCGCTTTTCACATACCATTCATCCCTCCTCGAGAGATTCGCACCCTAAGGAAGGCTCATCACGCGATCGATCTCCCGCGGCGTTGTTTTCTGCAAGGTGAGCACCGCCCCCACCGGCGGCTTGATTTCGATCACGAACTGAGTGTTCCTCTCAAGATCAGGGTTCAGCCCGTTCGTCGTTCCGCTCTCGAGGTTATCGATGGTGACGAGGAACGACTCGTCGTTCTCCATGAGGTAGTCGTCATCCGCATACCCCAGTTTGGTGACCGACCACTCGAGATCCCCCTTCCACTGCCGGCTGTCCTGATAACAGATGATGATCAGATTCTGGCCGGCGGTGGTACCGCTGTTGGGGGTGAAGTCCATCGGCTCGCCGTTCAGGGCTAATTTGAGCGCGATATCTATCCGGTCCACCGCATCGTTGTTATCCGCATCGTAGAGGATCATGCTGCCGTTCGTCTCGATGGTGGATTTCGTCTCTTCGAGCGCTTCGTATACCGATTCCTTGCTCTTTTCCGTGGCGAACAGGCCGGAAGAAATGACCGTATAAGCGAACACCGCCGCCACAACCACGAAAGCGATCAGGATGATCGCTGTCTCCAGGCCGGTGATACCCTGTTGGTTGTCCTGCAGCACTCGACTTAAGTTGTTTCTCATCTTCGTGCTCCCTTTGTGCCTCATCCTGTCGCCCTAGATAAGGAAAGGTCTATGGCGGCTGCGGCCGCCTCTACGGTCAATTCAAGTTCATGACCCGATCGATGGATTTGGGCGTAGTCCGCTCCACCTCGAGCACAGCTCCTTCGGGAATCTTCACCTGAATGTTGAAGGTTGTTTTCCGCCCCAGATCGGTATCGAGTCCGTTGGTAGCACCGTTTTCCAGATCGCTGATCACGATCTCAAAGATCTCGTCCTTCTCGAGGAGATTGTCGCTATCGGCGCTGCCCAATTTGTTGACGGACCATTCCAGGTCTTCCTTCCACTGGCTGCTGTCCTGATAGGTGATGACCACCTTGTTCAGTCCGGTGGTGGTGCCGCTGTTGGGGGTGAAATCCATCGGCTCTCCCTCGAGGGCCAGCTGCACCGGCAGCGCGATCGAATCCACATAGTCGTTGTCATCCGTGTCCCGGGCAATGACGGCTCCTGCAAGCTTCAGTGTGCTCTGGGTCTTCTTGAGGCCGGAATAGACGGCCTGCCCGCTCTTCTGAGAGGAGAACAATCCCGCGGAAAGCACCGTGTAGGCGAACACCGCCGCCACCACGACGAATGCGATCAAAATAATGGCCGTTTCCAATCCGGTGATTCCGCTCTGGTTCATTCCTACCATACTGCCCTGCTTCTGTTTCATCATCTTTTGTACCCTTTCAGACCTCTCGAGCCTTTTTAAGGAAAGGGCGGCGGCACAGGTCTGCAAGTGCGAACACTGCTGCTACGGTGCAGAACACGATATTGAACAGGGAGCGCAGTACCCATGCCACCCGTTCCGATAGGTCAATCTTCCCCGTCTCGTTTGGGACGGATAGGCTATGACGCCTCATGGGCTAAAATTTACTATTTCCCTCTGCGGCAAGATACCGGACTTGCCCGTATTTTGGTGCCGGATTTTCCCCACAATTTTCTTGAGGGGTAAACCCCACAAAAATCGCTCCACTTTCCCCACCAAAAATAAGGGGTTTTCCGTTGCGCATTCCGCGGCAAAGGCGGTAAGGTGAAATAAGTCCAGGGGACTTTTGCGGCGATGTTCATTGATTGGATTGAGACATCCGGAAAACGATTTCTGCTGATAAAATCGGAGAAGGCATCAAAAGTTTATGAATGGCTTTCCGGGGCATGGGAGCCTTCCGGCGGGGTGGATGCGGAGAACGTGATCATATCGGAAGGAACCCGTGTCCGGGGAATCATTCTTTCGGATGAGCCTTCTCGTTGATTTCCCCGGTGATCTTCTTCCGGAGGGAGAACATGACGGAAAGCACAAGATCAGGAAATCGCCCTGAGGCCAAGAAGATCAAGCTATATATTGTAGAAGAACAGGAGATTCTCCGGGATGCCTATCGCGCGGTGTTGCCGGCGGAAGCCTCGATCGAAGTGGTGGGGATTTCAGGTGACCGCAACACCGAAAATATCCTCGCGGTGCTCTCCGCCCTCCGCCCGGATGCCGTTCTTCTCGGCACCAAGATGCTCCAATCCGAGATCATCTCCCAACTCGAGGCTATCCGGGATCGCTTCCCCGAGATCGGGATCGTTCTGCTTTCGACCCTCTTCGATATTCAGGGAATCCGCCAACTTCGGGGGTTCACCAAGGGGAGCTCGAAGGGGTGTGCTTTCCTTCTCAAGCACTCCATTGACCGGGTGAGTCAACTCGTGCAGGTGGTTCATGCGGTCACGGAGGGGCAAGTGATCCTCGACTCCGTGGTGATGGAAGGGTTGATCGGGGCGGGCGAGAGCAAGACCGCTTTTCTAAAGGAACTCACCCATCGCGAGCTCGAAGTGCTGAGCTGGATGGCCAAGGGTTACCGGAACGCAACCATCGCGGAAATCCTCTGTGTGGACCCCAAGACGGTGGAGCGGCACATCAACTCGATCTACAGCAAGTTGAACATGGTGACCAATTCGAAGCACCCCCGGGTGAGCTCCATCATGCTGTATCTGAGGGCCACCGGTCAGCTCCCGCAAGAAGATTTCAACGACGCGTAGAGGGTTTGCGCATCGGGGTTTCACTCGTTTGCGGCGGGAGGGGTTCCCTCAGCCGGGCCCAACCGCTCCAGTGCCTCCGAAGCGGCCTGATATCCGGGAGCAAGCTTGAGCGCTTGTTGGTATGCCTCCCGGGCCTTCTCGATCTCCCCCGTGTTGGCATAAGCGCCGCCCAGCAGAAAGTACAGGAAGGGCTCATCAGGTTGCTTTTCCACCATTTTCTGCAGAATGGGAAGGATGCGCGCGAATTTCTCCGCCGCCTTTTCTTCGAAGCCCGCTTTCCGATAGGCCACCGCCAGATAGTACTCAGCCGTGGCATCTCCGGGTTTGACCTCCACCGCTGTCTCCAAATGGATGATCGCCCGGTTGTACTGGTCCAGAGCCTCATCCGACTTTCCGGCGTCTTCAAGCTCCTCTCCGTACAGGACCTCGTTCACCCCGATGCGGAGAAGGGTCTCCAAATCCCGGGGAATGATCACCAAGACTTTCTCATCTGCCGCGATGGCCTCTTTGTAGTCCCCTTGCTCACTGTGGATCTGGGCCAGCAACCGGTACCCGTGATAGCCGTTCGGATACATCTCGATGGCCTTATATACATCCTCGAGGACTTTGTCCATGCCGCTGGGTTCGCCCGTTTTCATGAAGACCGGATCGCATGAGTACCGGAACTGAGCCCGGTTGAGATAGAGCATGGCGCTCTCCGGCTCTTTCCCAATGGCCTTGTTGATGGTCTTGAGGCACTCCGAGCAATTCCGGTATTGTTCTTCGATCGGGGCTCTCTGGACCGACTTGAGCAGCGCATAGGCATAGCTCCAGAGGTATCGCACCTCCGCCGGGTTGTGGCGGATCGCCTTGCGATAGTAGGGGAGAGAATCTCGGGGACTCACGGTATTCTCGATCTTGGCCGCCTTGTAGTAATAATAATTTGCCGCAAGCGGCCGGCCGGCTTCGTAGGCGGTGAAAATGCCCAGGCCCAGAACGACCGGAATCATGCACGCCGTGACGAGCGCTGAGGCATTCCACCGGAAGACGTGCATGCGCGGTTCCTCCCCGATGGCAAGGCCTATCCCGATCCCCATAACGATCCAGAAGAAGGCATGGGGGATCACCTCGTCGAACATCGCCCAAGTGAAAGCGGTGTAAATGAGCACGGAGAGGAGGATCATGCCCAGCAGAAGCTCGTTCTCCTTCTCCCAGTGTTCCCGCACCCAGTGGATCAGATATCCGGCGAGCGCCGCTACAACGAACATGTAAGCGACCCAATAGGGTGCCCCCGCCCCCGTGATCGCCTTGATCGCCAGAAGTACGATGCCGAGCCCGATAGCGGCCGCCGCGGCGCTCTCCGAAATCCCCCAGCGGCGCCGCAAACGCCACAGGATATATGCCATCGGCGCGAGCAAGACGGCTAGATAAGTGATGAGCCCCGGAACTCCGGTAGTGGCCAGGGCTTCGAAGAAGGAGTTGTGGACTTTATCCTCCCGGCGTTCCGGGCGATCCTGAGCGTATTCAAGAGTTACGTGTTGTTGGAAGGTATCCCGGAAGGTGTTGGGCCCCGACCCGATGATCCAAGCTTTGGGGCTATCCAGTGTCTTGAGGGCGATCTCCCGCAGTTGCTGCCGATCGCAGTGGCCGCAGTCCATCCCTACGAGATGCTGGTTGGCCTTCTGCACCGCCTTATCCCGCACGTCCAGAACGTTTGAGGCGAAGAGGCATACGATGATCAGCAGAATCGATCCCAAGTATCCGGCATATACCTTTCTTCTTTCCCGGGGGATCAGGGTGCCGATCACCGGGAGGAGCAAAATGAGCACGCCGGCAAGGAAATCCAGCCGATGGTCTCCGAGGATCACCGGCTTGCTCATGGAGAAACAGAACACGATGAGGAGCAGCGGCACCGCATAGAGCCATCGGCGGCGGAGAACGAACGCGTAGGCGATCGGAATCGCCAGCACAAGGAACATGATGAGGAAATCGGGGTTGCCGAAGGTGGAGCTTGCCCGCTCGGCCATGATCCCGCGGAACAGTTGAAATCCACGGTCCATGTTGATTCCCGGCTTCGGGGTCAGCACGAACGCGTCTGAGCCTTCGGGCTTGGCATAGAGGATGTGTTGATGGGTGAAGGTGTCTACCAGAAGGAGGATCGTCGCCCCGAAGAGGATCGTGAAAAGGAGGGCACAAGATCGGGTATGGGGGGAATTCCGCCCGCCCATGAGGATGAGGAGCGCTAGAGCCCCCGCCGTGCCGGCGGAGATCAGCCCCACGACGATATAGAAGTGCGTTTCCCGGATGTTTCCGTAGAACTGATACATGCCCAAAAGGGCCACGACGGTGGAAGAGACCATGAACAACTTCAGGCATCGCAGAAGTTGCCCCCGCTCCCGCAGGATGTTGATCAGCATGAGGAAGAGGAGAAAGATGCTGATGAGCGAGACCAATCCAAGGTTTCTCCCCTCGCCGCTGAAGAGGCTGATCCCGGGGAAGATCGAGAGGGCGGTGGAAACGGTATAGACCAGAAGATATAGGAGAATGAAGATCGTCAGAATGGCCAGCGGCCGGCTCACGGCAAACTCCCGTGCCGCGATGATCCGGCAGAGGTAGGCCGTGAGTACCATGATCGTCAGGATCCACAGAACGGTCGTGCGGGTGATATCGAAGGGCCAGTAGGTTTGTTCGAAGAATGCCAGAGGGGAAAACAGGATGATAGCGTAGATGCCCTTTTCAATGATGTGGTCGAGCAATCGGATGCCGATGGAGTGGGATCGAACCGCTCCGCGTGCCTGAGCCGACGCCTCTCGCGCTTCCTCTCGAGCGCGCTTGGCCTTGCGTATTTCCTTGCTTCTTTTTGCCATCCGAATTCTCCCTCAACCGAATCCAGAGATTGAGCCGAACGAACTGAAGGCGGATGTTCTGGACGAGCCCCGGTTCAACTTTGCCAAATTATACCCGAACGAAGTGTGCCGGAACAAGCGGCGGCTTCTCTTGTGCTATAATCAGCGCAGGCAATCCCATGAAGCGTTTTCACATTTGGACCATCGGTTGCCAGATGAACAAAGCCGATTCGGAGGCCCTCGGTGCGGCGCTCCAGAGGCTCGGCTACGTGCCCGCGGAGCGGGCCGAGGAAGCCGATATCATCGTCCTCAACAGTTGCGCCGTCCGCCAGAGCGCCGAAGATAAGGTCCGGAACAAGATCGCCAATCTGAAGGCGCTCAAACGGCGGCGGCCGGAGATCACGCTGGCGCTCACCGGATGCATGGTCAACTCGCATGAAGAGGCGCTTCGTGCCGCCTTTCCCCATGTGGATTTCTTCTTCAGGCCGCAGCGCTTTGACGATCTCCTTCGCCGGTTGCCCTCGGGGAACGATGGGGAAAATGGCTTGCCGGTCCTTCCGAAGGGGATAACGGCGTTCGTGCCGATCATCCATGGGTGCAACAATTTCTGCTCCTATTGCATTGTGCCGTATCGAAGGGGTAGGGAGAAGAGCCGGCCGATGCCGGAGATCCTGTGTGAAGTGGAGCGATTGGCCGCAGCGGGCGTGAGGGAAGTTACGTTCGTGGGTCAGAACGTCGACTCATACGGGCACGACCTTCCCGGAAAGCCGGATCTGGCCGACCTTTTGCGGGAGGCGAATCGGATCGAAGGGCTCCTCCGTATACGCTTTCTGACTTCTCATCCCAAGGATATGAGTCCCAAACTCATCGAGACGATCGCTTCACTCGATAAGGTCTGCGAGCACATCAGCCTTCCGGCGCAATCCGGCGATAACGAGATTCTGAAGGCCATGCGCCGCGGGTACACCATCGAACAATACCGGGATTTGATCGCGCGTATCCGCGCCGCGATCCCGGGGGTGGCGCTCAGCAACGATATCATCGTCGGGTTTCCCGGGGAGACCCGTGAGCAATTCAACCGAACCTATGCCCTCCTCGAGGAGGAGCGGTTCGATACCGTTCATGTGGCCGCCTATTCTCCCCGGCCGGGTACGATCGCCGCTCGTAAGCTTCCGGACAATGTGCCGCCGGAGGAAAAGCAATCCCGATTGGAGCGGGTGGAATCCCTTCAGGAGCGCATCTCCGCCGAGAAGAACGCTGCGTTTGTGGGGAAAGTCGTCGAGGTGCTTGTCGAGGGGCGCAGATCGGGCAAATGGCACGGCCGAACCCGAACCGATAAGCCGGTCTTCTTCGAAAGCGGGGGGAACCGGCTGGGTCAGTTGGCGCAGATCAAGATCGAACGCGCGGGGGCATGGTCCCTTCAAGGGGTTCTCGCCGCGGATAGGTAGGATGCCATGGGCAACAAGGAATTCGATTTCATCATCGTGGGGAGCGGGATCGCCGGACTTTACACGGCGCTTCTGGCCAAGGAAGTGGGAAAGGTGCTCATCCTCACCAAGGGGAGCCTCGACGAATGCAATACCAAATATGCTCAAGGGGGGATCGCTGCCCCGATCGGGCAGGGGGATTCCCCGGAGCTCCACTATGCCGATACCATGGCCGCAGGCGCCGGACTGTGCGATCCGGAGGCGGTGCGAATCCTTACGGAAGAGGCCGGAGACCGGATCGCCGATCTCATTGATCTCGGCGTTCCCTTCGATACCCAGTTCGGGGCTGTGGCGCTCACCCGGGAAGCGGCTCACAGTGTGCCGCGCATCCTCCATGCCGGCGGGGATGCCACCGGAGAACGGATCGAGGTGACGTTGAGCCGTGCGGTGCGGGGTTCCGCCAATATCACCATCATGGAACACTGTTTGGCCACAGATATCCTTGTCCGTGATGGCAAAGTGTATGGAGTGAGGGCATTCGATTCGAACGTGGGTGCGTGGGAGGAGTATGAGTCCCCTAACGTGATCTTGGCCACGGGAGGGGCGGGGAGGTTATTCAAGCTGACCACCAATCCGGAGATCGCCACGGGGGATGGGATCGCTCTTGCCTATCGGGCGGGGGCCGAAGTCACGGATATGGAGTTCATCCAATTCCATCCCACCGCCGTTCGCTTTCCCGGTGTTCCCCCCTTCCTCATCAGCGAAGCCGTTCGGGGTGAAGGGGGCCTCCTCCGCGATGTGGAAGGCCGCCGCTTCATGCCAGAATATACCCCCGATGCGGAGCTTGCGCCGCGCGATATCGTGGCCCGTAGCATCGTGGCTCAGATGAAGAAGACGGGGAGCGATCGCGTCTTCATTGATGTGACTCACCTCCCCCGCAAGACCATCACCACCCGCTTTCCCACCATCTATCGGTTTTGCTTGGATCACGGATTGGATATCACCAAAGGCATGATCCCCGTTGCCCCGGCGGCGCACTATATGATGGGGGGCGTCAGAACGAACGTCTATGGGGAAACGAACATCTCCGGGCTTTTCGCGTGCGGGGAAGTCGCTTGTACCGGTGTCCATGGTGCCAATCGCCTCGCATCGAACTCGCTCATGGAGGTACTGGTGTTCAGCAAGCGCATCGTTGAAAGGGCGAAGGGGAACGTCTCGCCGCCCGTGCGCAAACCGAACAAGGATTTCCATACCACTCTCAGACACCGGGATATCCGGGGGATCACGGCTCCATTGCGTCTGGCCACCCTTCAGACGCTCATGTGGGATAATGCCGGGATCGTTCGGAGCAAGGAGAAGCTCGAAGAGGCGGGCGCGATCCTCGCGGCATGGCACAGCACCCTCGGTACGCCGACCGATCGGCCGTATTATGAGCTCTGCAATATGGTGCTCGTGGGCCGATTGATGATCGAGGCAGCGCTTATCCGTGAAGAAAGCCGCGGGGCGCACTTCCGCACCGATTTCCCCGAGCCGGATCCGGCATGGGAAAAACACATTGTATTCCGTAACGCGGACACTTAGATCGAAATCCGCCCCCGAATTTCAGTAAACTCAGGAGGTCCACGATGGATTGGGGAATGGAAAACCGTTTGTCTCGCTTGATTCAACCCAACGGGCGCTGTATGTTCTTGCCCATTGACCATGGCTATTTTCAGGGGCCCACCCGCAAGCTCGAGCAACCCGGCAAGACGATCGAGCCGCTTCTCCCGTACTGTGATGCTCTGTTCGTCACCCGCGGCGTGCTTCGGGCATGCGTGGACCCGCAGGATAGCCCCCCGATCATCCTGAGGGTCTCCGGCGGCACCAGTATGGTGGGCAAAGACCTCGCCAATGAGGGCATCACCACTTCCATGGAAGAGGCGATCCGCCTGAACGTGTGCGCCGTGGGGATCTCCATCTTTGTGGGGACCGACTATGAAAAGGAATCGCTCCTCAACTTGGCCAAGCTCGTGGATGAGGGCGAGAAATTCGGGATTCCCGTGATGGCCGTGACGGCGGTGGGGAGGGAGCTCGAGAAGCGCGATGCGCGGTATCTTGCGCTCTGTTCCCGCATTGCCGCAGAGCTCGGCGCTAGGGTGGTGAAGACTTACTGGTGCGAGAACTTCGAGAAAGTCACCTCCGGATGCCCCGTTCCGGTGGTGATGGCCGGCGGTCCCAAAACGGAAACGGAGCGGGAGGTTTTTGAGTTCGTCTATGACGGCATCCAGAAGGGCGCCATCGGGGTGAATCTCGGAAGAAACATTTGGCAACACGAGCATCCCGTGGCCATGGCCAAAGCTTTGCGGGCCATCATCCACAAGAATGCCACCGTTGAAGAAGCGGAGGAGATCTTCAAGACCGCAGTCGCCGGCAGCGCTCGGGTGATGCGGGTCCGGAGAAGTAAATGAACGTAGAGACAATCCGGGAGTACTGCCTCCGGAAACCCGGGGCGACCGAAGATCTGCCGTTCGGGGATGAAGCGCTGGCTATCCGCGTAGGGGGGAAGATGTTCGCCCTCATCAAGATCGGCAAGGGCCCGCCGCGGGTGAACCTCAAGTGCGATCCCGCTCTGGCGCTGCACCTTCGCCGGAAGTATCCGGCGGCCGTCATCCCCGGATTCCACATGAACAAACGCCACTGGAATACCGTGATCCCGAACGGGACCGTCCCGGATGAGGAAATTTTTCGGATGATCGACCATTCGTACGAGATGGTGCTCCGGGGCTTGAGCCGTTCCAAACGGGAGCAGAGCACGGTCTGAATGGGATTCGTTCAGATGGCCCCTTCTGAGGAATGACCATGCGGGTTGCCATGTACTATAGCAATCGGGACGTCCGCCTCGAGGAAATGCCCGTGCCGCCGATCGGACCGGGGGAGCTTCTGGTCAGGGTGATGGCGAGCGGAATCTGCGGGAGCGACGTGATGGAATGGTATCGCCTCAAGAAAGCCCCGCTGGTTCTGGGCCATGAGATCGCCGGAGAGATCGTCGAAACGGGGGATGGCGTGCAGCGGTTCAAGCCGGGAGATCGGGTGTTCGTCTCGCATCATGTGCCGTGCAACGTGTGCCGATATTGCCGGGCCGGACACCATACCGTCTGCGATACCTTGCGGAGCACCAATTTCGATCCGGGGGGCTTCGCCGAGTTCATCCGCGTTCCGAAGATCAATGTGGAGATCGGCACCTTCCTTCTGCCCGAAGGGATGTCGTTCGAAGAGGGTGCCTTCATCGAGCCGGTGGCCTGTGTGGTGCGCGGTCAACGGAAGGCGGGGGTGGGATCGGGACAGAGTGTGCTGATCATCGGGAGCGGGATCGCCGGGGTTTTGCACATTCAACTGGCCAGAATATATGGCGCGGCGAAGGTGTTCGCGACGGATATCAGCGATTACCGCCTCGAAGCGGCCCGGCGTTTCGGCGCCGATGCGGTTTTTCACGCCGCCGATGATGTTCCCGCCCGCTTGCGGGAGGCCAACGATGGCTACCCCGCCGATCGGGTTATCGTATGCGCCGGTGTGCCCTCCGCCATATCGCAGGCGATGGCGTGTGTGGGCCGGGGCGGAGTGATCCTCCTCTTTGCACCGCCGCAGGCCGGTCAGACTTTTCCCATGCCGCTATATGATATTTGGCGGGACGATATCGCGCTGGTCAACACCTATGCGGGTGCCCCTCAGGATATCGTCGAAGCCATCGAACTCATCCGTTCCCGAAAGCTCAATGTATCCGATATGATCACGCACCGGTTGGGGCTGGCCGAGACCGGTCGGGGCTTTCAACTCGTGGCCGAGGGGGGGGAATCCCTCAAAGTGATCATCGAGCCGCAGCGCTGAGCGTGCGGCTCGTTTCGGTGGGACCGATGACCCTCTTCGATTTTCATCGAGAGAAACGGTTGAGGAGAGAAGCACCCCTTGCCGCGCGCATGCGGCCCCGGACTTTCGCCGAGTTCGTGGGCCAACAGCAGATTGTGGGGGAGGGGAAGGTGCTCCGCAAGGCCATCGAGCAAGATCAGATCCCCTCGATCATCCTCTGGGGTCCCCCGGGAAGCGGTAAAACCACCCTTGCCTACGTCATTGCGAACGTGACCAAGTCCCATTTTGTCCCCGTGAGCGCCGTGAGCGCGGGCGTGGCCGATCTGCGCAAGGCGGTGGATGAAGCCCGGGAACGGCTGGGCATGTACGGCCAGCGGACGATCCTCTTCATTGACGAGATTCACCGCTTCAACAAGGCCCAGCAGGATGCCATTCTGCCGTATGTGGAAAACGGCACGATCACGCTCATCGGTGCCACGACGGAGAACCCCTCGTTCGAGGTGATTTCGGCGCTGCTCTCGCGATGCCGGGTATTCACTCTGGAGATGCTCAGCGATGCGGAGATCGAAACGATCGTCCGGAGGGCCCTCGAGGATGCCGAACGGGGGCTTGGTTCCTTCAATGTTCAACTGACTCCAGAGGCGCTGAAGCATCTTGTCACCATGGCCGGCGGAGATGCGCGGATCGCGCTCACGGCGCTGGAATTGGCGGTGTTGGCCGCTGTTCCCGATGCTGAGGGCAAGCGGCTCGTTGATCTCCCCGCAGTGGAAGGTGCCTTCCAACACCGCGCCCTCTTGTACGATAAATCGGGGGAGGAGCACTATAACCTCATCTCGGCGCTTCACAAATCCATGCGCGGCTCCGATCCGGATGCGGCGCTCTACTGGCTCGGGCGGATGCTTGAGGCGGGGGAAGATCCCCTTTATATCGCCCGCCGACTCGTTCGGTTCGCCTCCGAGGATATCGGCCTTGCCGATCCTCAGGCGCTCGTACAGGCCAACGCCGCCCAGCAAGCGGTGCACTTCATCGGTATGCCGGAGGGGAATCTCGCTCTGGCTCAGGCGGTGATCTATCTGGCCACCGCTCCCAAGAGCAATGCGCTCTATCTTGCTTACAGTAAGGTTCAAGAAGATGTCAAGCAGACGCGGAATGAGCCCGTTCCGATGCATCTCCGCAATCCGGTGACCGGACTCATGCGGGATGTGGGCTATGGTCGGGGTTACAAGTATCCCCACCGGTATCCGGGACATTTCGTGCGGGAAAACTATCTACCCGAAGGGCTCCGGGGCCGAAGGTACTATCAGCCGGGTGAACTCGGCTTTGAGAGGGAGATCCGCAAACGGCTAACCTCGTGGTGGAAGGAGCGGTACGAGGAGAAATCGGAGGAATTGGACCCGTGAAGAAGGAACGGTTGATGATCCCTTGCGGTGAGATCGCGCTGGAAGGAGTCCTGTGGATTCCGGAGGGTGTGGGCCCGTTCCCCGGAGTGGTGGTATGCCATCCGCACCCGCTCTATGGGGGGAACATGAACGTGAATATCGTTCATGAGGTATGTGTGGCCTGCGGCGAGCGTTCCATCGCTAGTCTGCGCTTCAACTTCCGGGGGGTGGGGAAGAGCGGGGGGCGGCATGAAAACGGGATCGGGGAGCGCGAGGATGTGAAGGCCGCCCTCTCCTTCCTTGAAAGGCGGGCGGAGATCGATCCCCATCGTTTAGGCCTCTGCGGTTACTCTTTCGGAACGATGGTGGGGATCCCCGTTGCGGATGGGGATGAACGCGTGAAAGCGCTGGCGGGCATCTCCTCGTTTTTTGTGGCCCCCGGACTTCTGCAGGGGTTCCGCAAACCGAAATTCTTCATCCATGGGGATCGGGATACGTTCATCTCGGCCAAACAAGTGCGGGAAATCGTCGAGGGGTTGCCGGATCCAAAGACCTTTGAGACGATCCCCGGGGCGGACCATTTCTGGGGGGGATTCGAACGCGTGGTGGGGACGAAAGTGGGGGATTTCTTCGCTTCAGCGTTGACAAATCCCAAAGCCATGCCCTAAAGTGTCTCATAAGGCTCTGACGAATCGAACGGAAGGTGATTCATGGAGACCAGTTTTTTGACGCGATTCCTCGTGCGGCTCATCATCGGCGGGGGCGCTTTCTATGCCGGCTCGGTCGCGATCCCGGATCTCGACTCGGAAGGGTGGGAAATCACGCTGTTCTTCGCGGGCCTCTACGGGCTTGCCATGATCGCTCTGCATCCCCTCATCGCCATGATCGCCCGTTTCACCTCCGAGGTAGTGCTCGTGCCATTCATGATCGGCTTCAATCTTCTCATGCTTTATGCCGCGGAGGCGATCGCTGAGCAGCTCGAGTTTACCTACACGCTCGGTGAGGCTTACTGGGCGGCGCTCGGCGCATTTGTCATCACCGTGGTTGGGCTCTTCGGCACGGTCATTTTCCGGAACTTCGTTCGGGGCCTGTGAACGCAAGGTAAGATCGGTTTGTTTCATCTACCCCGCGGCGTGAGTTCGGTGTAATGCCCCTTGGGCCATGGCGGCGCCTCGAAGCGGATTCTCTCCACTGCCGATTCGCGCAAATTGTCTTCCATGCTCCAGAAGTATGCTTCTCCCCGGCCGACCCGAAAGACAGCGAGGAGAGGGTCATCCGGCCTTCCCGTCCCGATCTTCTTCAGAAAAGGCCTTTCCTCGAGGAGAACGTTCTTGAGAGGGATATCCTCGAGGAATTCCACCGTTCCCGCGACGCGCATCATTCGCCCCGGATCCGGCGGAATTCCGGGGGCATGGAAACAGATCTCCACCCGGGGATTTTCCCGTAGCTGCCGGTAGACTCCCTTCGTGCTGGCGGTGTGGAAGTAGAAGCCGGTCTCATCGGCAAACCACATGAGGAATCCGCGGACCCTCGGCTGATCCTTTTCCACCGTGGCCAGATAACAGGCCGGATGCTCCATGGCAAACGTGGTGCAATCCTGAAAGTTCATTCATTCCCCTTTCGATAGGATGCCCGAGGAAGTTTGATGGCGGCGCTAGTCCACGATGAACCGGATCACCAGACCGAGCGCCAGATAAATGGCCCAACCCAGGATGCAGGTGACGATCGCCCGTTCCGTCGAGAAGTTCATCGCCTGCCGAACGGCGATCACCGCTGCCACCAGTATCCAAATGAGGACCCCGATGACGATGAATACGCTGAGGACAGGCACGAAGGCGAAGAAGGCCAGAACCCTTGGAGAGCTGGCGAAGCCGATTGTCCGGAGAAGCCCTCCCAACGTCGCGCCGGAAGTTTCACCGGTCCGGAAGATCGTGGTACCCAGTAAGTAACTCAGTACCGACCATGCCAACCATCCCACGATGGAGAGCCCCAATCCGCCGAAGGCATATACGAGAAAATCGGAGATATCCGCATCCTTGAGGTAGAGGAGCGCGGCAATGCCCGAACCGAGTCCGCTCGCCATGCCCCCGATGAGCACGATTGCCACGGCTTGACCGGTGGCGGCTGAATCGGATTTCACCTCATCGTAGAGGGCGGGATCCAGCTTGGCGGCCCGCACCATCCGGTTGACCAGTGATCGGGGATCGGCCATGCAATGTCCTTCTTGAATGCTCTGGAAGGGTACTCTTCTCCGCCGATGGGCGGGAGCTTTTATATCCCCCGGAAAGAGGGAGCGAACGGCGAATCGATCGGAAGTTCTAGGTTATCTGAATATCTTCCTTATCGAGGGGGAAGACCTCCTCATCAACCCCGAGCTCATCCTCAACCAATGGTTCCTCTTCGCTCTCCCATTCGCCCGCCTCTCCGGTCTCCTCGCCGAATTCATCTTCAATATCGTGTTTGACCAAGCTTCCCTTTAGATACGGCTTCAATTCCTCTGAGGCCTTGGGGAGGAATGAAGGGTGTCCCACCAGACTGGGATGCTGGAAGACCTCGCGGATGACCACGCGCACGTTTTCATCCCGCACACTGCTGATCGCGGCGCGGTATTGGTTGCCCCCCTTCATGAGTTCAATCAATCGGGACCCGATCCGAGATTCAACTTCCCCCAGATACTCGCCGGTATCCGTTACCACGACGAGCTTTTGCCCCTTCGGTTGCAGATAGACTTCTTCCCCCGCCGCCATCTTGGCCAGAACCGCCTTGGCGGCCGGTTTGCTCAATGTGATCATCTTGGCCTTGCTGGTTTCCTGAATGAAGAACTTCGAATCAATGCCGCGCGGCTCTTTGTTGGGGGAATGCTCGCCTTCCTTCAAATAGGACAATCGCTGGATATTCCGCTGAGCGATGCTGTTGTTCGGATCGTGCTCCAGCACTCGCTGGTAGGCGTCTCGGGCCTCTGCTAGATGACCGAGCTCGCTCAGGGCTTTCCCCAGACGGTTCAATGCATCAATATCCGAAGGAGAAACCGCTAAGATCTCCCGATTGATGGCCACGGCCTCTTCCCATTTCCCTTGGATCGCTGCTTTGATCGCGTCATCGCTGTTTCCCATTCCATTCTCCTCAAAAACCAACGCTCTCGTACCGGACAAATCGACTTCGGGCCTGTGCCTCGGCCTCTTTTGGTCGAACCCATTCCAAGCCGTGGTGCATGATACCACGTTTTTTGCAAGAGCACAATACAAGAAAACACGTAAACCTGTATCTTGTTTTTTCCTCGGTCTTCTACCGAAGGGCGGTGGCTTGTCGGTGCTCTAGGGGTGGCATGATGTTCGGGTTACAGAAGCGAGGGAAAACCGGGGGGATCAGCGGAGACCGGCGATGCGATAGATTCGCTCGATATCCATGCTTTGCCGAACGCAGGCGGCAAGCCTATCATAGAGGGCCTCTTTTGAGGGTGAGGATTCTACGGCTTCACCGGGGACATATTCGGGATTCAGGTTCCGCAAGAAGGCCCTTCGGAACTCCTCGGTTTCGAAAAGTCCGTGGAGGTAAGTGCCGATGATCTTCCCGCCTTTCCCGCAGGCGCCATCGGGATGCCGCCCGTCCCTTGAAGATCGTTCGGTGATCTCGAAAGCCGGGGGGACGTCTTGGCCGGTGGTTGCGCCCATGTGGATTTCGTATCCGTGCAGTGTTTGGCCGGCAAGCCCCTTGAGGAGTCCCTCATCGGCAAGCACTTTGGCTTTGACCCGGTGGGTCGTCTTCTCCCTTTCGAACACGGTGGTCACATCCAGAAGGCCGAGCCCTTCGGCGCTTGCGGCTTCGGACTCGATGCGATGGGGGTCTTCGATCCTTTTGCCGAGCATCTGAAACCCGCCGCAAATGCCGAGGATGGGCGTTCCCGACTCGGCCCGGCGGAGGATCATCCGAGCCAGACCTGAATCCTTCAGGTGCTGAAGATCGGATATGGTGCTCTTGCTCCCGGGAATGATGATGAGATCGGGGCGGCCCAACTCTTTGGGGTGGGCGATGTATCGCACGCGGACGCCGGGCTCTTGCTGCAAAGGTTCGAAGTCGGTGGAATTGGAGATCCGCGGCAGATAGATCACGGCGATATCGATGAGGAGATCGCCGGGGCCGTCATCGTTCCAGCGGATGGAATCCTCCTCGTTGATCAGAACATTGTGGATGTAAGGGACCACACCGAGGACGGGAATGCCCGTGTGTTTCTCCAAGAAATCGAGCCCGGGCTGCAATATGGAGGCATCCCCGCGGAACTTATTGATGATGAATCCCCTGATGCGTTCCCGTTCCGGTGGATCGAGAAGGATGACCGTACCCACCAGCGAGGCAAAGACGCCGCCCTTATCGATATCCCCCACGAGGAGAACGGGGGCATCGGCTATTTCGGCGATCTTCATGTTTACGATCTCGGGGCCGCGGAGGTTGATCTCTGCCGGGCTGCCGGCGCCTTCGATCACGATGATCTCGTACTCCGAGCGCAACCGTTCGAGGGACTGCTTCACGATGGGAAGAAGCTCCGGCGTGTGACGGTAGTAATCGAAGGCGGAGACCGTCTTCCATGGCTTACCCCGGACGATCACCTGAGATCGGGCATCGGCTTCGGGCTTGATCAAAATGGGATTCATATCCACGGTGGGTTCGATGCCGGCGGCTTCCGCCTGAACCACCTGGGCCCTTCCCATCTCGCCGCCGTCCAGAGTGACGAACGAGTTGAGCGCCATATTCTGGGACTTGAAGGGCGCTACTCGGAAACCATCCTCGCGCATGATGCGGCATAGCGCCGCGGTGAGGAGGCTTTTTCCTACCGAGGAGCCTGTGCCCTGAAGCATGATGGTTTTGGCGGTCATGGGTGTGCTATCCCTTGATCTTCATGGGAATGCCGGCCGCCATGAGGTAAACCTCGTCCGCGTGCTCGGCCACGATCTGATTGGCTCGCCCCAAGACATCGCGGTAGATCCGGCCCAAGCGGTTTTCCGGCACGAGTCCCCATCCGACTTCGTTGGAGACGATGATGAAGGGCACCGGCGTGCTCTTCGCGAGGGCGAGGAGGGCGTTGATTTCCTCGAGAACGAGCGATTCGGCTTGCTCGCTCTGGATTTCGATCGAAGAAGAGAACCCCCGTTCGTGCCCGAGAATGACATTGGAGACGAGCAAGGTCAGGCAATCGATGAGCACCACGGAGGCTCCTTCGAGGTGTTTGGCGATGTTTTCGGCCAGATGGGTGGGGGCCTCGATGGTCTCCCAGTGTTCCGGCCGTTCCTTCCGATGCTTCTCGATTCGCTCTCTCATGTCCTTATCGAGGGGCTCTGCGGTGGCCACGAAGAGGACCTTTCCCCCCCGGCTTTCCGCAACTTTCTGGGCAAACCGACTCTTTCCGCTGCGCGCCCCCCCCAGAACAAACACGCATCTCTTCTCTCTCAAGATACCCCCTTCGCTCGCCGGCCATAGATATCTTAGCCGAAACGGTCCGTGGGGGAAACTCCTCCGGGGGTTGCAAGATAGATCCCATCGCCGGCCGGTTCGGGATGCGATGGGCATCGGAGGAAGAGAGGACCATCCCGCGGGTGGAGAGAGGATCCGAAGGGAAGGATCGGGTACCGTACGAGAGGGCTATGGGAAGCCCTCCGTAGATCGCGATGCCCGGGCTTCAGAATATCAGAAGGGTTCCGGTTGGGAGTGCTTTCCGACCGCGGCGTTGCCGTCGGTGGGCGAGGTGGCCCCGCAAATCGAGTTACGGAATATCAATAGGAGCGCCCCCGGCCGACTCCGCGGCGGCCATGGCCGCCGCGGCTAGTGCGGTGCGGTTTCTTCTTGTTGCCCCATCCCCGATTGAAGGGACTTCCTCCCCCCGCCCCTCCGCTCCGAGGCTCCCGGGGTTGGGCTTCATTCACCGTCAGGGTTCTTCCCCCGATCTCCTTGCCATTCAAGATGGCGATGGCCTTCTCGGCATCCCCATCCGTCTCCATCTCCACGAACGCGAATCCTTTGGAACGCCCGGAAGCCCGATCGGTGATGAGCGCTACGGAAGTCACCGGCCCCACGTCGGAGAAGAGCGTCAGAAGCTCTCCTTCGGTTGTGCTGTAGGCTAAGTTGCCCACATACAATCTCTTTCCCATTGCTCCCCTTTCAAGAATGCACGCGCAATCAGCCCCGCACCGCTTAGCTCGGGCCGGACTTCCACTCGCTACCGCAGCAAGCCGCCTCAGGAACGCTTGCCCAGCGGGAAGAATGCCCTGGCCTCCACAATTGCACCAAGACAAGTTGTGGGGCCTTTCCCTGAAGTGGGAAGGGCTTTTGCGATACGCTCTAAGGTTACCCTAGGAAGCCCGGAGAGTCAAGAAATTGGCTTACCCCAAAGCAGCGATTGAAGAAGGTGTGCCGAGATACCTCTCTCGGGGGGATGGGGTGCCCCCCGAGAAAACCCTTTGGGGGGTGGGTGGGATCGGAGAAGCCCGATCGTTCATAGGATATGGACGGTTGGGAGATGATCGGAGCAAATCCGATCTTGATTTGGGGGGACCCCAGAGGTCGGGACGGCTGCTGCCGCAGTTCCAGCATTCGGTGAACTGGGGTTCGTGCTCTTCACCGCACTTCGGGCATTTCCATCGCCAACCGCGCGGAGTCGGGTGGGAGAAGGCCTCTTCAATGATGCGTTTAGCCTGATCGTAGCGAGAATCGTCGATGATCCAGAGCTCCGGCCACATACTCATGATGAGGGGAGCCCATCTTGAAATGAAGGGATTTTGATTCCGGATGAAGCAGAGAATCCCTTCGGCATCGAGAAGATTTTTCAAGTGGCTCACGAGTGCAAAGTCCTTAGACGTATAGACCTTCCGCATAAAAATCCATTCTCCCCTGAAGGGGGACCATGAAACAAATGGAGCAGGGCTTCGGGGGAAGCCCTGCTCCTTTGCGGGTTCTTTTCTCCGGGTTCCCTTGCTTTACACGTTCACGCCGTAAGTCACGAGCTTGGGCACGGCCTTTGTGAGCTCTTCCACGGTCCAGCGCTTCTGCGAGCTGAAGATATTCCGCTCTGGCAGCATCTCGCCGTAGAGCCGGATCTCGCGTCCAAGGACGTGAAAAACGCAGCCGTTGATGAACTTCGCGGCATCGGTGCCCAAGTAGGCCACGATCGGGGCGATGTCCTCGGGCTGAAGCTCGCCGGATTTCATCTTATCGAGCACGGCGGTGGTGGCATCCACGATTCCGGCGGCGGCGCGCTTATCCCATGCCGCCTCGAGTTCCGGACTCCATCCCATGCGGGTTCGGGCGGCGGGGAAGATCACATTGCAGGTGATGCCCTTCCGGGCCCCCTCCATGGCGATGGTACGGGAGAGCCCGATGATCCCCGCTTTGGCGGCGGTGTAATTGGCTTGCCCGGGGTTCCCCAGAGGCCCTCCCCCGCCTCCGCCGATGGAGGAGAAGTTGATGATGCGCCCGAAGTTCTGCTCCCGCATCTTGATGATGGCCGGCCGGCAAGTATTGAAGGTGCCGTAGAGATGGACTTTCACCACCGCATCGAAATCCTCATAAGTCATATTGTGGATCATCTTGTCCCGGAGGATGCCGGCGCAGTTCACCAAGATATCGATCCGGCCGAACTTCTCCACGGCGATCTTGATGAGGTTCTCGCCGCCTTCGGGGGTGGCGATGTTATCGTAGCTGGCCACCGCTTCTCCGCCCGCCTTCCGGATTTCATCCACCGTTTGATCGGCGGGCCCACCGTTGAATCCGGTGCCATCGAGGTTTACCCCCACATCGTTCACCACCACCTTGGCCCCTTCTTGGGCCATGAGCTTGACAATGGCCTGCCCGATCCCTCGGCCGGACCCCGTTACAGCGGCCACCTTGCCCTTCAATGAATCTCCCATCGTAAACCCTCCTATCGTTTTTATTGTGAGCGGCGCGCAAACGCGGTTATTGTGCTTTCGATGGCAGAACGACTATGGCCTTGTGCGGTGCATAAACTTCGCCCTGAGCGTTCTCGGTCCAGAGGTCGCATTCCACGATATGCTCGTTCCCCTCGACCCGCTTGGCCGTTACCTTGCCCCGGCAGACGATATCCTCACCCGGGAAGTGGAATCTCTTCCAGTTCACGATGAACTTCTTGACGAACCCATCCTCCCCCATCCAATCGGTGACCAGTTGTGCCAAAAACGATGAGGTCAGATGCCCCTGAACGATCACATTGGGCAGCCCGGCCTTCTGAGCCACATCCTTATCATAGTGCAACTCGTTCCAGTCTTGAGAGGCACCGGCCCATTTAACTAATTGACGGGTCGTGGGGTGTTTGACCATTCGGGGCAACTCATCCCCTACTTGAACATCCTCATAGTAAAGCTTCTTGCCCACCATCGTCCTCCTCAGGTTTACCACCGCGCGGCGGCCATGGTCTCACGGGCGATCAACTCGCCCTTCTGGTTGGTGAAGGTCCTTACCGTCGTGATATTCACCATGAATCCCAACTTGGATTCCTTGCCTTCAATTTTTTCCACTTTGCAGGAGACGGTCACCACATCCCCTGCCTTGAGGGGGCGGAAGAACTCCACTTCGAATCCCCTCACGATCCCATTCTTCTTGGGGCCCACGGGGATCTTGGTCATGAGGGCTGCCTGAAGTTCGGGGGCCCCCAGCGTGGTGACCATGAGGAGCGGCGCGATGATCGTGCCGTGCTTGCTCTTGCGGGCATAATCGGGGTCTAGGTACAATGGGTTGAGGTCTTCAATCGCTTCGGCCAGACGACGGATGGCCCCTTTCTCCACTTCAAAAGTCATCGGGGGCACCAGATCCTTGCCGATCATATCGAGTGCTGCTTGGGGAACGGTCTCTCCTGCGGTCATTGACATAACTCCTTTTGGGCATAAAAAAGGAACTCGAACGAGAGCAGTCCGAGTCCACAAACACTTTCAATTTACTTTTCTGCGATAGGGTTTGTCAAGGGCCCGAGGTGCCCCAAAAGGAGCGGTTGAAGAAGCGTGTGCCAAGACGCCTCTGGCCGGCGGGATTCCCCAAAAAAAACCTTTGGGTGGGATCGGAGAAGCCGGGTCGTTCATCGGATATGGGGGAGGACATGTCCGGAATGAGACGATCATGGTCATTCACCCTGAGCGCGAAGGTTACAAAGCGGAATCGCGTTTTTGGGGCTCACAGGGCACGATCGGGTGCAGAAAACCTAAGCTCCGGAGTGCATCCACCGAAGTGTGGGTGTGCGCTCAGAGGATCAGCATGGCATCCCCGAAGCTGTAGAACCGATACCCTTTCCGGACGGCTTCCTTGTAAGCACCAAGGGTAAGGTCCCTGCCCGCAAACGCACAAACGAGCATGAGGAGCGTCGACCGCGGCAAATGGAAATTGGTCACGAGGGCTTCCACCGTGCGAAACCGGTATCCCGGCAAAATGTAAAGATCATTCCAACCCCGGAAGGCCTCCACCTCGCCGTTCAATTGCGCCGCTTTCTCGATGGATCGCACCGCAGTGGTACCCACCGCAACGATCCTCCGCCCCTCGCGTTTGGCCAAGCTCAGCCTCCGGGCGGTATCGGGACTGACTTCACAGAACTCGTTATGAAGCACATGTTGGGCGGGATCTTCCGTTTTCACCGGTCGGAAGGAGCCCAGACCCACGTGCAAAGTGACGAAGGCGATCTCGATTCCCTTTCCGCGGATACGATCGAGGAGGGCCGGCGTAAAGTGGAGCCCCGCCGTGGGAGCGGCTACGCTTCCCTTGTTCCGGGCATAGACCGTTTGATACCGCTCCGGATCGGAAAGCGTCTCATGGATATAAGGGGGCAAGGGAACCGTTCCCATGCGCTCGATCAAGCTCTCTTCGGAAAGACGAACGATCACGGTCCCGTCCGCCCTCTTATCCCGGATTTCGGCTATCAGTCGATCCTTCCCATCGGCGGAGGCGATCTCGATCACCGATCCCTTTCGAAGGCGCTTCCCGGGTCTGGCCAATGCCTCCCATGTGCCGGTATCCAAGCGGTTCAATAGGAGGATTTCGACCTTCGCTCCCCCACCCCTTTTTTCCCCCAAGAGACGTGCCGGAATCACCCGACTCTCGTTCAAAACCAACACATCCCCGGCTTCGAGGTAATCCTCGATCTCCCAGAAGCGCCGGTGTTCAATCCTACCCGAAGCCCTGTGGAGCACGAGGAGCCGAGAATGATCCCGTGGCTCGACGGGCGTCTGGGCGATCCGATCGGGGGGCAGTTCGTATTCGAAGTCAGATGTCTTCATGGAGCTTCCCGGGAAACGGCAATGACCCGGCGGGGGCACATATCCCACGGGTATGATAGCACGAGCACTGAACGGCGAACAGAGAAAAGGGATTTCGAATGGCCCGCTGAAAACGAATCCGGGTTGCCCGCGGCCCGCTTTCTTCATGCAGGCCATGGGCAACCCGGTCTTCTTTCTCAGACTTTCGAACGCACCTTCACGCAAAACAGGGGCGTGATGGTTGTTCTACCGACCGCTGAGTTCTTAACCCGCGCAGCTCTGGAAGGGCACGAGGACCGAGTCAATGGTCATGGTGCCGGTGTAGGAGCCAGCGCCATTGGGGGCCTTGTCCACCAAGATGGAGAAGTCCAGCTTGGTGGGCGTGCACATCACCAAAATGCCCGGAATAACCGTCGGCGGCTGGTTCGGATCATACGTCGCCACGCCGACAGCCGTGCT
>DAOTYO010000043.1:0-74268 GCA_034434815.1 Dehalococcoidia bacterium | reverse complement strand
CTGGAGAAATGATTGAGGCGACTACCAACGGCTTATCTGAAATTGCTAAATTTGATATAGCAGAAGAATCTGAATCTTGGATTAATCTAAACAAAGTTGATTGGGAAAAATTGGATAAAGAAGATTCCAGGGATGTTCCGGCGACAGGGCAGACTAAACAAGAAACAAAAACAAAGAGTTTTTGGCTGTGGTTGTTAATTGCGGTGGTTGTCGCGGTAATAGTTATAATTTTAATCGGACTTAGATTGATTAGGAACAAGAAATTAAAAACATAATAAACTTAAGAAAGACAGAGAAGATATTCTGTTAAGGTTATATTAAACCTATAGCAAAGCGGAGCAACCGTGAGAGTAGGACGGGAAAAACTTGAAATCATTCTTTCCGCTTCCGCTTTTTGGCGAGGCGGGCGGAAGGGGGTTCGGTCTTTGCCATTCCGCCCGCCGAGCCCGTTAATAAAATCGGTTCTGATTTTTTCAAATACACACCGCCGGCTGATCGCAAAAGTCACGGCTGTTCCCCCGCGGAACCGATGGAGAGGTGCTGGAGTGGTCTAACAGGCGCGCCTGGAGAGCGCGTGTAGCTTTACGGCTACCGTGGGTTCGAATCCCACCCTCTCCGTTTTTTTGTGCCCGGGGAAACGGCGCAACATAGATCAAAAGGCCCAAAAGGAGCGATTGAAGAGGAGCGTGCGCAAGACCCCTCTCTGCCGGGGAAATTGGGGGCGCCCCCCGAGAAAACCCTTTGGGCGGGTGGGTGGGATCGAAGAAGCCGGATCGTGCATGGGGTATGGGGGAATTCCGGAGCAAGGTCCGCAGTGAGGTGATCATGGTTATTCACCCTGAAAGCGAAGATTACAAAGCTGAATCGCTCTTTTTTGGAAAAGGAGTACATGGATGCCGGTAGTCGTGATCGTGGGGGGGCAGTGGGGGGACGAGGGCAAGGGAAAGGTTGTGGACCTCTTGGCCGAAAGGGCGAACATGGTCGCCCGTTACTCCGGCGGCAACAACGCCGGCCATACGGTAGTCAACCGATTCGGTGAGTTCAAACTGCATCTCGTTCCCTCCGGGATCTTTCATGCCGGCGTGGACTGCATCATCGGCAACGGGGTGGTGATCAATCCTCGTGTACTGATCGAAGAAATCGATCACCTTCAGAGCCGGGGCATCGAGGTGAACCGGCTCTTCATCAGCGACCGGGCCAATCTGATCATGCCTTACCACATCATCCGCGATGAGCTGGAGGAGAAAGCCCGGGGATCGGTGGCACTGGGAACGACCAAACAAGGGATCGGCCCCGCTTACGCCGATAAAGTCGCCCGAAGGGGTTTGCGCGCCGGAGATCTGGCGGATATAGAGCTATTCGGAAAGCGCCTCCGGGCGTTTCTCACCTATCAGAACGAGACCATCGTCAACGTCTTCGAAGCCGCCCCCCTCTCCTTCGATGAAATCTATCGGGAATATCGGACCTACGCCGAACGTCTGGTTCCCTTCATCCGCGAGACGAGCATTATGGTCAATGAGGCGGCCGATCGGGGCGATATCGTCCTTCTCGAAGGGGCTCAGGGAACGATGCTCGATATCGACTTCGGGACGTACCCTTTCGTCACCTCCTCGCCCCCCACGGCATGGGGGGCATGTCTGGGGGTGGGGCTCAGCCCCCGGAAGATTCACCGGATCGTGGGGGTGTTCAAAGCGTACACCACTCGTGTGGGCGGCGGCCCTTTTCCCACCGAAATCAAGGATGCGCCGGGCGAAGAGATCCGGCAACGGGGCAGGGAATACGGCACCACCACCGGCCGGCCCAGGCGGTGCGGATGGTTCGACGGGGTGGCCGCCCGGTTCAGTGCCATGCTCAACGGTTACACCGGAATCGCTATCACCAAGTTCGATATCCTCGATTCCTTCCCCACGATCAAGCTCTGCACCGGCTATGAAATGGATGGCAAGGTTCTGAAACACCCCCCTTCCAACACCGAGGCGCTCTCAAGGTGCCGTCCGATTTACGAGGAGATGCCCGGATGGCAAAGCCCCACGAATGGCGTGCGCCGGTTCGATGCCCTGCCGGAGCCGGCCAAAAACTACATCCGGAGAATCGAGGAGATCGTGGGGTGCCCGGTGAATCTGATCTCCGTGGGGGCCCGACGGGAAGAAACCATCACGCTGAATCCAATTCTGTAAACCGGAGAACGCCCGCCTCCGGAACCCCTTCCCAGATGATTTCCTCAAGATCGAACACCGGACCATCGCGGCACACGGTTTTCATGCCCCCGCGAGTGGGGATGGAACACCCCCGGCAAGCGCCGATCCCACACCCCATCACTTGCTCCAACAGAACTTGCACCCGCTTCCCGCTGTGATGGCGGATCATTCGGGCCATCGTTCGGTACATGGGGATCGGGCCACAGGCAAAGATCTCATCGGCCCACTCGGCAAGCTCGGGCAAGAAATCGGTGGCCAGCCCTTTCCTTCCCATAGAGCCATCCTCGGTGACCATCAGGGCATCCACATCGGAAGGCAGGGGTAGGAGATGGGAAGCAGAGGCCGCCCCGAAAATGATCTTCACCGAAAGCCCATCACGAGAGGCTCTCCGGGCCAGAAATACTAGGGGCGCAATGCCGATGCCGCCCGCTACTAAGAGAAGATTTCGAGAACGTGAATCGATCGCAAAACCGTTCCCCAAGGGGCCGAGAATATCTAGAGAATCACCGGGCCGACGATGGGAGAGCCAGAGGGTGCCCTTCCCGACCACCGAAAAGAGAATGGCGATCCGGTTCGAATCCGCATCGTGAACGCTGAAGGGGCGGCGGAGAAGGGCCTCATCACCGCAGGCGAGCGTGACGAACTGCCCGGGCTCGGAGAGACGAGCGATGGCGGGGGCTTCGATCCACAGCAGAAAAGTCCGGGGCGCAATCCCGGCGCAGGAGATCACCTCCCCCATCAATCGCTGCATCTGAAATCGTATCCCGAAGGAATGCTTTCCCCCCCTTGCCGGGCGGGAGACCGACATGGTCGGGGAGGCGAGATTTGAACTCGCGACCTCGCGGTCCCAAACCGCGCGCGCTGAACCAGGCTGCGCCACTCCCCGCCCGATACATCTTATCAGACCCGGGGAGATCGGCGCAATTCAAAGGCATGTGGATGGGAAAGCCCTCAGCGGAGAATGCAGAAAATGAACCCTCTAAATCTGTTCATCCGCCGGATGGAGGGATCGGGCGATAATATCCTCGGCCTATGAGAGCCGGAGGCTTTCAGCGCGACTTGATGTACTGACCCGTCTCGGCATCATAAACATCGAAACGCGCAAACGATTTTTCGGCCAGCCAGAGCAGAGGATAGCGCCCCAGTTCGGCATCTACATCTTCAAACAAATCACTCGTCCTTAATTCCAAGCCCACCGGTTTAGATGTGATGAACTGGATCTCGGTTGAATCCACCCAGCCCTCCAGAGCAAACAACTCATCCGGCCGGATCATGGCGATATCGGATTTCACCAGTTTCGCCTCGCCTTCTTCCACATAGAACACATCGGCCGTAGAGGCCGTCTCATCCGCAAAGATCACGACCCAGTGCGCTTGGCGACCATTTGAACCGATGCCCGGGTCTTCCTCCACATCAAACGGGGAACAATCCACATTGCAGAATTTTGAATAGCGGCCCACGAAAGCTAGCCGGGCGGTGGGTTTCCAATCCGCGGTCAAGGCCGTATAAGCCAAGGAAACGGCTTCTCTGGCACTGAGACTCTTCCCATGGGCAGGAGAAACCGCCGTTGCGCTCGAAGCGGGTGAAGCAGTATGGTCTGAAGCCGAAGTCCCGGAAACATCTCCGGATGTATCGGAAGACGACCCCCCACAGGCAACCGCCATGGCGGCGATAGCCAAGGGAATAATGGAAAAAAGGAACCATCTCCGCATTATTTCCCTCCTGTGAAGACAAGGTACACCGTGGACTATTTTACCAAAAGGAATTTTTCATTTTCCAGATACGCCAAAGGCGGCTTCGGGTGGAACGCGGTGTTGGGTGTTCCCCCTCTCTACCACCCGTTTCAGGGCACCTCGCCTACCCGCTCAACAAAACACCAAGTTTCTGCAAGACCTCGTGCACTGTCCGCACAGGTAGCTGACAAATCTTCTCCGCCCCTCGAACCCGCCAGTCCAAACTCTTGACCTGATCCGCCAGAATTGCCCCTCGTACTTTTAGCCCTTCCGGTATCAACACCTCGAACGGATACCCCTTCACCTGACTCGTCACCGGGCAAAATATCGCTAACCCTACCTTCTCGTTGTACGCCGCCGGTGACAATACCACCGCTGGCCGACGCCCAGATTGCTCATGCCCCGCCTGTGGATTCAGTGTGATCCACACCACCTCCCCGCGCTCAGGAACGTATCCCCCTCCATCTACCATGCTTCATTACCTACCGCCGGACCGCTATCTACTTCGCCATGCAGATTCGTTTCGTTCACTTGCGCCAACAGCTGCGCCAGGGTCAGCCCCGGCTCGGCAATGGGCGTGACGATCAACTTCCTATCCACCACAACAACGTCAACGGGCGAATTGGGTTCGATCCCGATCTCTGCGGCAAACGGCTTAGGGATACGAAGAGCCAGGCTATGCCCCCACTTCTGCACCCGAGCTTCCATAGTCAACACCCCCTTAGTATCTACAAAGAAGATACACCGATCTCCATTCTTTGTCAAGGGCATTCAGGGAAACGCTCTACGCTTGGCGACTGAGCGGGGCCGCATAGCGGGCCACCTAAGACAAACGACCGTCAGCCTAGCTATTCAAACATCTGGCAGGGCTATTTGTCCTCGTTTACAAATGCCGCGTCATAATCCGACCGGCGCAACACTGTATCGTAAAGTCCGACGTCTTCCCCCTTATGCCGGTTGATACCCGTGTAAACGAGGCTTGGGTCCTCATAGCGCTTGAATTTGTACACCGCATCGTTCATAAGCGCGCTGTTGAAGACTCCGAGGCTGACCAGTAGCTCAAAATCTTTGACTGTCAGCCCCGTTACCTTTTTGAACAAGCCCGGTTCCAATTGCGTGATCACGTCCCTGAGGGTTCGCTCACGATAATCCGTGAGATACATGAAGACGGGGATCCGCGTGGCAAACTTGATCAGTTTCTCTTGAATCTTCTTCCTGAGGCTCTTGTATTCCTTCTCCTCTTCCGTGAGTTGCTTCTTCTCCCGGGCGGAAAGCTCCCTATCATTCGCTTCTTTCTTTGCCTTTTTCACGGCTTCGGATTTGTTGATGATGGTTTCGATGTCCTGGTTGAGGTTCCGGAATCCTTCGATGCTCATCAGGGCTTTCATTGCCTGCTCATTGCCCATCAGCCGCCGCAGGGTGTCGTTGTCCACATTTAACCAAAATAGGAAAAATATGAGTCAGTGGGATAAGCTCACAAAATGCTAAGCCGTTACGAAAGATCCCTGAGCCCCTATTCTGTCAAGTCCAATTCTGTAACCCTTATTACATCAAAGGGCATCTGAACTCAACACTTTAATTTAGGCCCAAAAAACTATTATTGAAGAAGGGCGTGCAGAGATACCTCTCTCGGCGGGATTGGGGGGTCCCCCCCAAAAACCCTTTGGGCGGGTGGGATCGGAGAAGCCGGATCGTTCATGGGGTATGGGGGAATTCCGGTACAGAGTCCGGAATGAGGTGACCATGTGGTTAGTCACCTGAGGGTAAAGACTGCAAAGCGGAATCGCTTTTTTGAGCTTAGGCAAAGAGGCAAGTGAGGCGCCACGGCTTTACGATCTCTCTCCTTTCATATCGGAGAGAGGCGGGCAAACACTCTCAAAGGTGCACTCCCCCTCCCCCCGGGCCGGCTCGCCCCTAGCTTCACTCCGACCGGATCATGGTGAGCAGCATCTTGAAGGGCCTGACCGCGCGAAGCGCATGCGGCACGTTCGCCGGCATCCGCACGATCTGCCCCCGGGCGGCCCGAACCGGTTTCCCACCGATGGTGACCTCCACCTCTCCATCGAGCACTTGCACGATGGCATCGAAGGGGGCGGAATGCTCGCTCAACCCCTGCCCCTCATCGAACGAGAAGAGCGTGAGCGTTCCGACCCTCTTATCCACCAGTGTCTTGCTCACCACCGATCCCGGCGCATACTCGATAAATCCGGCAAGGTCAATCGCCTGAGCGGAAGGCAGTTGCTCCTCCTTTGTCATCGAGAACCTCCTCGAGCCGCATTGCTCCCTTCCTTCCGAATCCGGAGAAGGGGCGCGGCACTCCCCGAATATTCGATCGCCTCCACCGGGCAGACCGCCCGGCACCGATCACACAGATAGCACTCTTGCTTGAGATCCCGGGCCCCCGCTTCACCTGTGGGACAGGCCTTCTCGCACTCTCCGCACTCGATGCAATTCTCGTTGCGGCGGAGCCGGTGACGGCTCCCGATGGAAACGAGCGAGAGCATCACGCCGTATGGGCAGAAGAGCCGGCAGAACGGACGGTATACCACCACGGATACGATCGACAGCGCCAGAAAAACGTAGAAGGCGGAGGCGGCGGTCTTCCACTGAAAGAACTCCTTGAGGCCCAATTGCGAAAGCACCCCCTCCGAGAAGACCGCCGCCCCCACAATGATCGCTACCAGAAATCCCATCCGGAAGCCGATAAGCACCATCTTGCCCGGGACCCTGAGCTTCTTCCCCGGAAGGCGATACGCCATCTCCTGCACCGCCCCGATGGGGCAACCATACCCGCAGAACATCCGCCCGAATACGAAAGTGAGCACAATGAAGATGCCCAGCCCCGCCCCCACCACCGCCGGCCGGGCGCCGAGTCCCTTGCTCTTGCCGAGGGCAAGCATCTGGATTTGATTGGGGAACATAGGGGCAAAGATGAGGAAACCCAGAGCGGCGGAGCCGGCAAGGAACAAATAGCCGATCCGCGAACGGAACCGGCCGGTCTTGAAGAGATAGGCCAAGATCAGAACCGTTGCCGCCGCCCAGATCATGCCGATCGCTTTAGGGGCGCTTTCGAAAACCATCGCTTCACCTTTCCCCGTCGGCCTCTCCCGCCGTGGCGGGAGAGGCCGACGGGCTCCCTCCGGCCGGCCCGATCGGGCCTACCCGAGGATCGCCTTCAGATCCTCATCAGGCGTCTTGATGGACATGATGTTGAAGTTCTTGACCAGCACATCCAGCACATTCGGTGTGATGAACGCCGGGAGGCTCGGCCCCAGTCGAATGTTCTTCACCCCGAGATGAAGCAAAGTGAGCAAAATGGCCACTGCCTTCTGCTCATACCATGAAAGGATCATCGAGAGGGGAAGATCGTTCACCCCCACGCCGAAGGCCTTGGAAAAGGCCACCGCAATCTGAATGGCGGAATAGGCATCGTTGCACTGTCCCACATCGAGGAGCCGCGGGATGCCGTCAATCGAGCCCAAGTTCTTATCGAAAAACCGGAACTTGCCACAGGCCAAGGTCAGCACGATGCAGTCCTTTGGCACCTTCTCCACGAACTCGGTGTAATAGTTGCGGCCCGGCTTGGCCCCATCGCATCCGGCCACGAGGAAGAAGTGACGGATCTTCCCCGCCTTGACGAGGTCGATGACCCGATCGGCCACACCCAGCACGGTGTTCCGGCCGAACCCCACCATCACCGAACCCTTATCGGTATCCTCCGGGAAACCGGGCATGGCAAGCGCCTTCTCGATCACCGGCCCGAAGTTCTTATCGGCAATGTGCTTCACTCCCGGCCAACCTACCAACCCCGTGGTGAAGATGCGATCTTTGTAGGAATCGGCCGGCTTCTGGATGCAATTGGTGGTCATCACGATCGGTCCGGGAAAGGCCGGGAACTCCTTCTGCTGATTCTGCCACGCCGTTCCGTAGTGGCCGTAGAAATGCGGGTACTTCTTCAATCCCGGATAGCCGTGGGTAGGGAGCATCTCCCCGTGAGTGTAAACGTAGATGCCCTTGCCCGCGCTCTGCTTGAGGATTTCCTCCATATCCTTGAGATCGTGTCCGGAAACCAGAATGGCCTTTCCTTTCTTCGCCCCGAGAGGCACCTTCGTGGGGATGGGATGCCCATAGGTCCCCGTATTGGCCGCATCGAGGAGCTCCATCGTTCGAAGGTTGATCTCGCCGCATTTCAGCACGAGCTTCACGAGATCATCGGCGGAAAGGTCCTTCCGCAACGTAGCCGTGAGCCCCTCATGAATGAAGGCATAAACCTTCTCATCCTCTTTGCCCAAAATTGCGGCATGGTCGGCATAGGCACATACACCCTTGATGCCGAACTGAAGAATGTGCTTCAGCGACTGGATATCGGGGTTCTCGGATGAATCGGCTTTGAGCCCGACCTTCTCCCCCTGAGCCACAAGCCCTGCAACGGACTTTTCCGGGGTGAAGAGGGCCGGCCCATCGCCGAAATCCACCTTCCCGCCGGCGGCTTTGACCTTCTTCTTGAGGGATTCCCGGAGCTCGACGGTCCGGTGAATGAAATCCACGAACCGGTCCGGGTCGAAGTCAACGTTCGTCAGCGTGGCGAAGACGGCCTCGCAAGTGAAGCGGTTGATCGTCGGATCGCTGACGCCCACCTTTCGGCCTTCCACCGCTACCTCTGCCATCCCTTTGACCGCGTACATGAGGAGATCTTGAAGAGCGGCCACATCCGGTTGCTTGCCGCACACCCCCACCCGATCGCACCCGACCCCACGAGCGGTTTGTTCGCACTGATAGCAAAACATCTCTTCCCCCTTTTTTTGTTTTGATCTCGGTCTGCCCTGAGCATAGAGGATGATGCGGTGAAGTATATATGATTTGCATCATGTTCGGCAAGGTTCCGGCGCAAGGGAAACGCCCGACGGCGGGCGTTCATCGCTAAGCCTTCTGGTTTTGGTGAGCGCCCAAAAGAGCGATTCAGCTTTGCGACCTTCCGCCCGGGTGGCGAACCATATGACCACATCATTCCGGACTTTGTACCGGAATTCCCCCACACCCCATGAACGATCCGGCTTCTCCGACCCCACCCACCCGCCCAAAGAGTCTTCTTGGGGGCACCCCCAATCCCCCCAGAGATGTGTCTTGTGCACGCTCTTCTCTGAGTCGCTCTTTTTGATGAGATTTGCCCGTGGAAAGGGGCAAGCGCTCGTGATAGACTAGCCTCTATGACAGCCCGGGGCAAGCCGATCGGGGAATTGATCGTTCCGCTGGTGACGCCGCGGTTCGGGGCATCGGTGGATTTCCCGAGTCTGAAACGGCTTATCGAGTTCGTTCTCCACGGCGGGGCCGATGTGCTCTTTGTTCTCGGCACCACGGGCGAATTTCAATATCTGAGCCCGGAGGAAGCGGAGCGCGTGATCCACACCGCCGCACGCGGCATCCGGGGGCGGGTGCCGGTATGGGTCGGCATCTCGGCGCCGAGCCTTGAGGAATCGCTGGCGCTGGCCCATCGCGCGCGGGAGAGCGAAGCACAGGCTATCGTGCTGGCCCCGATGTTCGGGAAAGGAGAGCCGGCATGGCGGCTCGAGGGGGTCCTCGAGCGTCCGGGTCTGCCGGTTGTTCTGTACAACAATCCGGAGATTCACGGCGGCTCGATGCTTCCGCTTCCGTTGGTGAGGGAATACGCCCATCACCCCCGCATCATCGGCATCAAGGATAGCTCGGGCGATTGGGCCCACTTTCTGGAGCTCGTCAAACTGCAATCCGAAGGGTTCCGCGTCTTTCAGGGAAGGGAATCGCTCATTTTGCGCTCGCTTGAAGCCGGCGCACAAGGGATCGTGGCCGGACTCGCAAACGTAGCTCCGGCGCTCTGCAAGGAGATGCTCCTCCGGCGGGATCAAGCGACGATGGAGCGCATTCTCGAGGCCAAAGCGGAGCTGAAAAAGCTTTCCCCGGATCCGATCCATGCCCTCAAGAAGAAGCTTTTTGAGCTTGGCGTGATCCGTTCGGATGAAGTATTCAAAGATATATCCCCATCCTCCAAGGGGGGATGAGGAGAAGGAGGGTCAACCGATCACCTCCAGAACCCTCCCCGTATCCGAAACATCGTATCCGCCCAAGCCGAGCACCATCTCCTGAAATTCTTTGCCCCGGATGATCTCGAGAAGCGGTGCCATAAGCGGGCTTTCATAGTGCTTCTTCGGGATCACCAGATCGTACCGCTCCTTCATCAGAGGAATGAAGTCGAGTCCCAGCGCCCGCGCCGCTCCGAGGACCCCCAACCCCACATCCACCGCCCCGCTCGCGATCATCGCCGCCACAGCCGTATGCGTGAACTCCTCCCGATCGTATCCGTTGATCCGCCCCGGATCGATGCCGGCGCGCTTGAGCTCGTAATCCAGAAGCACCCGCGTGCCCGAACCCCTTTGCCGATTGATGAAGGTCACATCCCTGCGCACAAGGTCCTTGAGACTATGGATCTCCTTCGGGTTCCCCCTCGACACCATCAATCCCTGCTCCCGGTACACAAGATTCATGAGGACGATCGGCTCCCCGCTCAGCATCCGGCGAATGTAAGAGACGTTGTACTCACCGGTTTCCTCATCTAGAAGATGGCTCCCCGCAAGGTGCGCCTCGCCCCGTTTGAGCGCCACCAATCCGCCAAGGCTCCCCACATGCGCCGAGGAAAGCCGCCGCCCCGGATGGCGCCCGCGGAGAAGGCTCGAGAGGAGATCGAGCGAAAGATCATGGCTCCCGATGGCCACGATGGTATTTTCGATCTCTTCGATCGGGCGGAGGAGTTCGACCTCCACCGGCGTCCCGGCATCCATGCCCTCGGAGAAGCGGGGAATTCGCAGAAGCCCATCGGCGCGGACGAGGGACATGATGATCCCCGCCCCGCGGGCAAGGGGCGTAGCCGTGATGCGCTCCCCCACCCGCCCCATGGTCACCCGCACGAACTCCTCTTGGCCGATGGGGGAAGCGATCTTCCGGGTGAGCACGGCCGAGACCTTCGGACGCATGGCGGGGGCAAGGCCGAGCCAACGCGAGATGAGCGGCTTCACGATCAGTTCCGCGGTCAACACCGCCGAGACGGGGTAGCCGGGAATGCCGATCAACGGCTTCCCCGCGGATACGCCCAACGCCACCGGATGCCCGGGACGGATGGCGATCCCGTGAACCACGAGCTTCCCAAGCTTTTCGAACACAGCGGCGGTGAAGTCCTTCCGGCCCGCCGAAGAGCCGGCGTTCACGATCACCGCATCGCACTCCTCGAGAGCTTTCCTCACCGCCCCCTCGATGCGGCCGAGATCATCCGGCACGATGGGAAAGCGCCGGGCCTCCCCGCCCCATTCCTCGATCAACCCGCCCAGCATGAGGGAATTGAATTCGATGATCTTCCCGGGTTCCAGAGGGCTTCCGGGCTCAACGATTTCCGATCCCGTGGGAATGATGCCCACCTTCGGCTTGCGGCGCACCGGCACTTCGGTGATGCCACTCGTGGCCAGTGCTCCCACCTCCTGCGGGCGGACGAGGGTGTTCTCCGGAAGGACGAGTTCAGAAGCGATGATGTCCTCCCCGAGGGGGCGCACGTGTTGCCACGGCGCCGCGGCGGCCATGATCTCGATCTCCCCCTCCCCGATGGGTTGCACCTCCTCCACCATGATCACCGCATTGAAACCTTCGGGCATGGCCCCGCCCGTATCGATCCAGTGGGCCTGAGAGCCGATCTTGAGCCGGAGAGGGGACGTCTTTGCGGCGCCGATCGTCTCGGCGGCGCGCACCGCCACGCCGTCCATGGCCGCGGCATGATAGTGCGGGGAGGAGATTCGGGCCCAGAGAGGTTCGGCGGTCACCCGCCCCCGCGATTCGGCCAGAGGCACCTTCTCCGCCGGGAGCGGAAGGATCGGGCCGAGCGCTTCCCAGAAGCGGGTCAGCGCCTCTTCAAGGGGGATATCTTCGAGATAGGTTTTCCGTGACATGACATCTCCTTCGGAAGGCTTCGAGCTACCGGCCGAACCTTACGTTAAATGCGGATGGGCCGATCGCGGACGGCTATTCGAACACCCTCACCTCCACCGTCTCGCCCGCCACAAGCCCATGCCGATCCAGAGGAACTCTGGCAAGGCCATCGGCCCGGATGAGGATCGAGATGAGGTTCGATTCCCCGAAGATGGGATCGGCCCAGAGCTCTCCCGAACGGATTTCGAGCTTCACCGGCACCCAATCCTCCCGACCCGTAGTGGAGGCGATATTGTGGGAAAGGCGGGCCGTGACCCTCGGGGGCTCGGGGGGATGAGCACATCCGCCGATCTTGAAGATCGCCGGCCGCACCACCAAATCGAAGACCACCATCGCGGAGACGGGGTTCCCGGGAAGTCCGAAAACCGGCTTCCCATCAACCGCGCCCACGATCGTGGGCTTTCCGGGCCGAACGGCAATGCCGTGAACCAATATGCCCGGTTTGCCGAGAGATCCGATCACCTCGGCGGTCATATCGCGGGTGCTCACGGAACTTCCGGCCGAGATCACGAGTCCATCGGCCCCCGCAAGCGCCCGCTGTGCCGCCTCACGAAGCGCGGAAAGATCATCGGGAATGATCCCCATCGAGACGGGTTCAGCGCCGCATTTCTCCACGAGCGCCGAAAGGGTGTAGGTGTTGATATCCCGGATCTGCCCGGGCGAAGGTTCACGATGGGGCGGAACGAGCTCATCGCCGGTGGAGAGGATGGCCACCCTCGGGCGCCGATACACGATCGGCTGAACGATGCCCAGAGCGGCAAGGGCGCCGACATCCTGAGCCCGGAGAAGATGCCCGCAAGAAAAGAGAGGCTCATCCCGCTGAATATCATCCCCGACTCGAAGGATGTTCTCCCCCGGCGCCACCGGCCGAAGCACTTCGATGGTACGGGCATCCACCCGTTGCACATACTCTACCATGATGACGGCATCGGCGCCGTCCGGGATCATGCCGCCGGTATGAACAAGGGCCGCTTGCCCCTTTCCGACCCTGAGGCCGGCGGGTTTCCCCATGGGCACCTCACCGATGACTTCAAGGTAAGCGGGGAGCCCTTCGCTGGCGCCGAAGGTATCGGCGGCACGCACGGTATAGCCGTCCATGGTGGATCGGGGAAAAGTGGGAAGGCTCAAGGGGGCCCGAATCTCCTGAGCCAGAACCCGGCCGAGCGCCCGGTTCACGCCGATAAGCTCAGTCTCGACCCGCCCGAGGTACGGCTGCAGCAATTCCCATGCATGCGCAGGGGTGATGACCTTGAAGAACTCGGCCATGGATCTTATCCCCGAACGATGATAGCATAAATCCTCGCCTCAATGAAAAAGGGCCGGGGGTTATCCCCGGCCCTTTTCACTCCTCTAAACGTATGGCGGCAAGGTTACCGTCTGTTCTTCGATCCCATGGCGCTGTAGCACTGGCTGCAATACACCGGCTTGTCGAGCCGCGGCTCGAAGGGGACTTCGGTCTGGACGCCGCACGCCGCGCAGGTTGCTGGATACATCTGCCGCCGCGAGCTTCCGTTTCCGGAGCCCATTCCGCGGGCCTGTTTCTTGGCCGCGCGGCAATCCGGGCACCGCTTGGGGGTGTTCGTGAATCCCTTCGAAGCATAGAACTCTTGCTCGTTTGCAGTGAAGGTGAACGTCTTCCCACAATCGGCGCATTGGAGTTGCCTATCGGTGAAGCTCATTGGATGACCTCCTTTCTTCTAGACTCGTGGAAGCGAACGCGGTCATCCAATTCCGTGTGGAACCTTGCCTTGCGGAGGACGTTTCTTGAGAAGCCTCGAAGGGGTTGCCGATGGGACTGGGTAACCTTGGTCTTGCCACTGATCCAAGTATACGCTATTCCGGGGGCAAATAGCAAGGGGGATAGCCCTGAAAAGGGTCATTGAAGGAGAGCGTATAGAGACACCTCTCTCGGGGGGATTGGGGGTGTCCCCAAGAAGACCCTTTGGGCGGGCGGGTGGGATCGGAGAAGCCGGATCGTTCATGGGGGGTGGGGGAATTCCGGGCCAAGGTCCGAGTGACGTGATCAAGGTCATTCACCCTGAGGGTGAAGGCTCCAAAGCGGAATCGCCGTTTTCGGGATAGCCCGAAACGATGATTGCAAAAGAGCGAGCCGCCGGAGCGATTTTGCCCATCGGGGAGCATGAGGCCATTCCATAGATGCCTTTCCCTCTACCCCCGTTCTTAGGCCAAAAATACTATATCGAAGGCTTCTCCATTAGGTATTTCGTGCAACGATATTAGGCATTTCATGCAATTCCCGAGCAAAAATTGCGGCGCGACGGTGGCGGCCCTGGGGAAGATATGATATATTATAGCGGTTGTCAGAATCGAGGCAGCCCTTTCCCGGAGAAGGGGAACCTGCGATTCCATATGAGGGAGTTCGCCATGGCCGAAACGGATACGATCGAATCGTTTGTATCGAAACTGAAATCCGAGGGAGTCGAGCAAGGAAGGCGGGAGGCGGCGCAACTGCGGGGTGAGGCGGAACGTCAGGCGGCGCAGATCATCGCCGATGCCAAATCGCAAGCGGAGAAAATTCTCGCGGATGCCCGTCTCGAGGCGGAAAAGATCGTCAACCGTGGACGCACCGAGCTTGAACTGGCGGCGCGGGATTCCATTTTGAAGCTTCGTGAGGCCCTCGTGAAGACGCTGGAGGCAGCGCTGGTTTCTCCGGTGGAAGCCCAGCTCAAAGATACGGAGTTCCTCAAGGGGTTGATCCAATCCGCCGTTCTCCGCTATGTGGAGGCCGATATTCAGGGGATCAGCTCCGTGAAGTTGAACATCTCTCCGGAGATGAACAAGGAGCTCGTGGATTGGGCGCTCGGCAAATTGCGCGGGGCCGTTGGCGGTCGGGTGGGGAACGTGGATATGAAACAGAGTCTGAGACAAGCGGGATTCGAGGTCAACGTTCGCGGCGCGACGGTTGAGGTCACCACCGAATCGGTAGTGGAGACCCTCATGGAGTTGGTTGGCCCCGGCCTTCGGGAGGCCTTGAGCCGGGCGGTTCAAAAACGGGAGGGCAAGTAAGGACCGTTCCATGTCCGGGGACAACTACTTTCTCTTGGCTTCTTTGCCGGCACTGGGGGAACTGGGTTCCCCTCCGCCCATCAAGCCGGCCTATCTCTTGGAACGCGTTGCGGACGCCGGTGGAAACCGTTCGCTGCTGGAGGCGGTCTTCCTCAGCGATGATCTGCTCCAGCGGCAGGCCTTCCTTTCCGGGGAAAAGCAAGAGGCCGAGCCCGCCGTTCTGACGCTTCCCCAAGTCCGTAACGAGGAACCCTTGCCCGAGTATCTCCTCTCCGCTTCTTCCGACGAAATGGGCAGAGAATCCACCACCGATGCCCTGTGGGACGGGTATTACCGCTATGTCGCCGCTCTGGCCGATCGGATGAAGAGCACCTTCTTGAACGAGTGGGTAGGCTTTGAAGTGAGCCTTCGTAACGCCCTAGTGAACGCGCGGGCGAAGGCGCTGGGATTGGATCCGCACCCATTCATGGTGGCAGTGGATCTGGGAGGGGATCTCGGCCGATTTACGGGAATCCTGAGCGAATGGGCAGCGGCGCCGGACCCTCTTGCCGGGCTCCGGGTGCTGGATCAAGCACGCTGGGAGTGGCTCTGGGCAAACGACGATTGGTTCAGCTTTGGAGATGATGAGATCGTGGCCTATGGGGCCAAGTTGATGCTGTTGCAACGGTGGAACCGCATTGGAGGAAAAACGGCATCGTGAGCGGCCGGATCGAGGCAACACGGAAAGCCGGATGTGGACCGTGAGTGAGGGAGAGTCCTATGAACGGTAAGATCGAAGCGGTTTACGGGAGCTTGGTGATCGCGGAGACGAACGGACGGGTGGTGCAGAACTCGGTGGGCTATTGCATCCGTTCCGATGGCACCAAGTTGCTCAGCGAGGTGATCCGGGTTCGAGGAAAGTTCGTGGACCTTCAGGTATTCGAGGAAACACGAGGGCTGAGAGCCGGGGACCCCGTGGAGTTCCGGGAGGAGATGCTTTCGGTCACTCTGGGACCGGGCCTCCTCGGTCAAATCTACGACGGACTTCAGAACCCCCTCCCCGCCGTGGCTAGAGAGGCGGGCTTCTTCCTCAAACCCGGTCTCTATATCCATGGATTGCCCGTGGATCGGGAGTGGGCATTCACCCCCGTGGCCAAATCCGGAATGATCGTTTCCGCCGGAGATACGCTCGGCACCGTTCCCGAAGGCATCTTCACCCATCGAATCATGGTGCCCTTCTCCCTCAAAGGCCAGTTCACGGTAGAGCATGTGGCTCCCCCCGGCAATTACACCATCGAAAAGGAGATCGCCGTTTTGAAGGATGCGGCGGGGAAAACGCATCCGGTGACCATGCAACAGACATGGCCGGTCAAGATCCCCCTGAACATCTCGCGCCGGCGGCTGATGCCCACCGAGCCATTGGTGACCCGGATCCGCATCATTGATACGATGTTCCCCGTGGTTCGGGGGGGAACCTATTGCATCCCGGGCCCCTTCGGCGCCGGGAAAACGGTCCTTCAGCAGATCACCTCCCGCCATGCCGAGGTGGATGTGGTCATCATCGCCGCCTGCGGCGAGCGCGCCGGGGAAGTGGTGGAAACACTCCGCGAATTCCCTCAACTCGTTGACCCGCGGACCGGCAGATCCCTGATGGAGCGCACCATCATCATCTGCAATACATCCGCGATGCCGGTGGCCGCCCGTGAAGCCTCGGTGTACACCGCCGCCACTCTGGGCGAATACTACCGGCAGATGGGATTGAACGTTTTGCTTCTGGCGGATTCCACCTCTCGATGGGCTCAGGCCATGCGCGAGGTATCGGGGCGCTTGGAAGAGATCCCCGGAGAGGAGGCCTTCCCCGCCTATCTCGAAAGCCGCATCGCCAGCTTCTATGAGCGCGCCGGGGTCATCGAGCTCAAGGATGGCTCCAAGGGGTCTCTGACCATCGGCGGGACGGTCAGCCCCGCGGGCGGCAACTTCGAGGAACCGGTCACGCAGGGCACACTCAAAGTCGTCGGCGCCTTTCACGGCCTTTCCCGAGCGCGGAGCGATGCCCGGCGGTATCCGGCCATCGACCCCCTCGATTCGTGGAGCAAATACGTGGGCATCATCGATCCCCAGAAGGTGAACCGCGTTCGGGCACTCCTCAAGCGCGGCAACGAGGTCAAACAGATGATGACCGTGGTCGGTGAGGAAGGAACGCCCCTCGAAGATTTCATCATTATGTTGAAGGCGGAATTCTTCGATAACGTGTACCTTCAGCAGAATGCGTTCGATCCCGTGGACGCGGCGACGCCCGCCGAACGGCAACGGATCGTTTTCGACTTGGTGCTTCGAGTTCTCGACTTCGATTTCCAGCCGGCCGATAAGGACCAGGCCCGGCGGATATTGGTCCGCGCCACGGACCTTTACCGGAATCTGAACTATGCCCCGATGGATAGCGATGAGTACAAGAACATCCTCAAGGAAATCGAAGGGTTCTTTGCCAGAAGAGGTCGAAGAAAGCAATGAGAAAGTATTACGATGAAATCGAACGCATCGCCGGAAATGTGGTGATGATTCGGGCCACCGGTGTGGGGTACGAGGAACTGGCCGTTATCACCGGCGCCCAGAAGACATCACTGGCACAGGTCATCCATATCGAAGGGGATCGCGTCAGCTTGCAGGTGTTCGGAGGCACACAGGGCATCTCCACGGGAGACCGGGTGCAATTCCTCGGCCATCCCATGCAGGTTCCCTACTCCCACGAGCTTCTGGGGCGCATCTTCGATGGTTCCGGCAGGCCCCGCGACGGCCGGCCGGAGGTGAAAGCCAAACCGATCGATCTCGGCTCACCTCCCGTCAATCCGGTCAAACGCCTGATGCCGAACAAGATGGTCCATACCGGCATCCCCATGATTGACGTTTTCAACTCGCTCGTCGAATCCCAGAAGCTTCCCATCTTCTCGGTAGCCGGCGAGCCTTACAATGAACTTCTGGCCCGGGTGGGGCTTCAGGCCCAGGCCGATATCATCATCTTGGGCGGCATCGGGCTCCGGCACGATGACTATCTGAAATTCCGCAACACCTTCGAGGAAGGCGGCGTGCTGGGCCGAACCATCATGTTCATCCATACCGCGGCCGATCCCGTGGTGGAAGGCCTGCTCGTGCCCGATATGTGCCTTGCGGTGGGGGAGCAGTTTGCCCTCGAAGGCAAGCGCGTGCTCGTGCTCCTTACGGATATGACGGCCTTCGCCGATGCCCTCAAGGAGATCGCCATCATCATGGAGCAGGTCCCTTCGAACCGCGGCTATCCGGGCGATCTCTACACGCAGCTCGCCCGCCGATACGAGAAGGCGGTGGACTTCGAAGGGGCCGGGTCCATGACCGTTCTGGCCTGTACCACCATGCCCGGAGACGATGTGACCCACCCCGTGCCGGATAACACCGGTTACATCACGGAGGGGCAGTTCTACCTTCGCGGCGGAAGAATCGAGCCCTTCGGCTCGCTCTCGCGCCTCAAGCAACAGGTCAACGGCAAGACGCGCGATGATCACCGGGCCATCATGGACGCCTGTCTTCAGCTCTATGCCCAGTGCCGCGAGAGCCGCGAGAAGCGCGATATGGGATTCGAGATGAGCCGATGGGATAAGGCCCTCCTCAAATACGGGGAACTCTTCGAGGAGCAGATCATGAACCTCGCGGTGAACATCCCCCTCTTCGAAGCACTGGACCGCTGCTGGGCTATTCTGGCCGAGTGCTTTGAACCCGAGGAGGTGGGCATTCGCCGGGCGATCCTGAAGAATCACTGGCCGAAGCCGCTCGAGGAAGCGGCATAGTGCCCTAACCTTTAAGCCGTCTCGATACCATGGCTCAGAAGCTCAAGCGAACCCGACCGGAACTGAAGCGCCAGCGGGATATGCTCACCCGCTTCGAGCGCTATTTGCCGATGCTCAAGCTCAAACAGCAGCAACTGCAGATGATGATCCAGAAGCTGGAACGGGAGCGGGAGACGGCCCGCAGGGAAACCGAGGCCGCCAAAGCCAAGTTGAGCCGATATGAAGCCGTCCTCGGGGATATCGGGGGGGTCAACCTTCAAGCACTGGCAACGTACACCGAGATCAAGACTTCAATCTCGAACATCGCGGGCGTGGACATCCCGATCTTCGAAGGGGTGATCTTCCCCGAAGCACGGTATAGCCTCTTCGGAACGGCGGCATGGGTGGATGCGGCTCTGGCCGATATGCGCGAGATCAGCAAATGCTTGGCCCGTTTGGATATCCTCGACCGGCAATACCGTTTGCTTCAGCAAGAGCTGACCAAGATCATCCAGCGGGTCAATCTCTTCGAGAAAGTCAAGATCCCCGAAACGAAGGAGAACATCCGCCGCATCCGGATTCAACTCGGGGATGAGATGGCGGCTGCGGTGGCCCGCGCCAAGATCGCCAAGGGAAAGCTCACGGAAGAGGAAGTGGACACGCTGGCGCGTGAGGTCTTCGGCGAATCGGTGCCGGAGGATGGAGTCCAGCCATGATCGTCAAGATGAAGAAGGTTCAGGTGGTGGTTCGGCAAGCCGATCGGGAACGGCTCCTGACCGCTTTACATGAGCTGGGCGTGCTCCATATCGTGCCCATCAACCCTGCTCAGGCCATGGCGGATGAGACGATCATCGTTCGGCTGGACGCCCTGCGCCGCGCGGCGCAGGTTCTCAAGGGGATTCCTCCTCAGGGAAAGGCGCCGGAGCTTTCCCCACAGGAAGCCGCCGATGAAGTGATGGATATCCAACGCCGCCAGGCCGAGTGGGACAGCCGTCTGGCATCGCTTCACCGGCAACTCGAGCAACAGGCCGTTTGGGGGGATGTGACGCTGGCCGATCTGGAGACGCTCAAATCCGCGGGCATCGAGCCGCTGTTCCTCCGGGCCCCTTCAGATGCATTGGGCAAGATCCGAGCGGAGTTTGTGAAGGTGCTCGGGAGCGCGGGAGAGAAAAAACTGTTGGTGGCGGTCATCGACCGGAGCGGGAAAGCGGAGATCCCGCCGGAAGCGGAGCCCATCCCCCTGCCCACCCGGGATAATCCCTCGATCCGGGCCGAAGCGGCGGAGATCGATCGGAAGCGGAAGGAATCGGCAACTCGCTTGGGGGAATTGGCGCACCTTTATCCGGCGGTGGATCATCTGCGGGCGGAGATGGAGGAGCAAGCGCTCTTCAGCATGGCAACACGGAGCGCCTTCCATGACGAGGATCTCTTCGCCATTCAGGGATGGGCACCGGCGGAGGAATTCGAGACGCTCGGTTCGCGTCTCCAGAGGATGGGGATCACGGCCGCCGCTCGTGGGATCGATCCGGCTGAGGATGAAAACCCGCCGACTCTCGTCCGATACCCGAAGTGGGCTCAGCCTATCAAAGGGCTCTTTGATATTCTTGCCACCTTTCCCGGCTATCGGGAGCTCGATCTTTCGCCATTCTTCATGATCTTCCTGCCCATCTTTGCGGGAATGCTCATCGGCGATGCCGGCTACGGTCTGGTCTTCCTGATCCCGATGGCGGTCATGTACGGCAAGCTGAGCAAGAAGATCGGCAAGGAGAAGGTACAACTCGTGATGATCTTCGGGGCCGCCGCGTTCATCTGGGGCGTGTTGAACGCCAACTTCTTCGGGGTTACCCCGGAGACCATGGCCCGCGCCGGAGGATTTATCACGGCTGATGACGAGGCCGACTATGCGGCGATGAAGGCGGGGTCGGGGGGCTGGGCGGCGGTGGGGAACTTCATGAGCAAAGCCCCTCTATGGAAGGAAGATAGCGAAGCGGCCCGAGAGTTGATCATCAAGATCAGTTTCCTGATCGGGACGACTCATCTGGTACTGGCGCATCTCCGGCAGGGGCTGGGCCTCTGGCCAAGCACCACAGCATTTGCCCAAGTGGGATGGGCCCTTGTGCTTTCCGGCATTCTGGGGGTCATCTGGGGAATGTTCTTTGATTGGGAATCGGTCCCGGTGCCAACGCTGGCTATCATGGCAGGAATGGGCGCCGGGATTGTGCTGGTCGTTTGTTTCAGCTCTCCCAAGCGTAATCCCCTCAAACGAGTAGGGGTCGGGCTGGCCTCTTCTCTTCTCCCGTTCATCAGCACGTTCGGGGATACGATGAGCTATATCCGGCTCATGGCGGTAGGGTTGGCCAGCTACTACATAGCGGTCGCCTTCAACACGTTGGGAGCCACGCTCGCGGAATCGGCGACATGGGGCGCTGCCATTCCTGTGTTACTGTTCGGACATGCGTTGAACATCGGCCTGTGTGCCATCGCGATCTTTGCCCATGGCGTCCGACTCAACATGCTGGAGTTCTCGACCAATGCCGGCGTTCAGTGGATAGGCTATCCATATTTGCCATTCGGCAAACGTAAGAGTTAAGGAGGTTAGGGATCTATGGACTCGGGTGTACTGCTAGGAGAGATAGGGCTGGGGCTTGCGGTGGGAATGGCCGCCATCGGAAGCTCGCTGGGTATCGGGGCGGCAGGAAGGGCGGCCGCCGGCGCATGGGCCAGGGACGCCAAAGCCGGCAAGCCTTTGAACTTTGCTTATATCATCCTTACGGGGATGCCGCTTTCGCAGACGATCTATGCGTTCGTACTCGTCTTCATCAGTCTGAAATCGGGGGTCATCGGCGATGATCCGCTAGTACAGACTGAGCTCGTTCGGATGCACGGGGGAACTTTCTTCGGCATCGGTCTGGGGGTAGGGTTTGCGGAGTTATTCAGTGCCTGGGCCCAAGGACTGATCGGAGCGGCGGCATGCCGGTCTCTATCGGAGAGCGAAGGCAAGGGGCTCGCGAACATGATCATCGCCATGGGCATCGCAGAAACCGTCGGCATCTTTGGCTTTGTGCTGTTGCTCATGATCGCTCCCTCCGCATAGGGGAACCTCCGTTGAGTTTGCTCACCTCCAGATAGAACAAAAAATAAAGAAGGGGGCCATTCCCCACTGGCCCCCTTCTTCTATGAGCAGTTAGGAGTAGCGAAGATCACCGCTACATGCTTAATGCTCGCCGTGGCAGCAATCGTCCCCGCAACCTTCGGATTCGCACCCTTGCCCACAGGAATCATCGCAACATCCCATATGGAGATGGCCCCGGGCGATCTCCTCGGGCGTGGCATCACGAACATCGATCACCCGGATATCGAAATTGAGCGTTATCCCCGCCAGCGGGTGATTGCCATCGAGCGCCACATTCTTCTCGTCCATTCCGATGACCGTCAGGATTCGGGTCTCATCCTGATAGTGGGCTTCCAGTTGCATCCCCACTTCCAAGTCCCCAATCCCGGCAAGCTGCGAGCGGGGAACCATCTGTACGAGAGATTCATCCCGCTCGCCGTAGGCAAGGGCAGGGGGAACCCGTACCGAGAACTCGTCTCCCACCGACTTTCCCTCCATCTCGGCTTCCAACCCGGGGATCAGATGGCCCGTGCCGTGGATATACGGATAGGGGCCGGACATCTCGGAGCTATCAAGCACCGTCCCCATCTCATCCGTAACCCTGAACTCGAAAGTGGCAACCTTGTTTTTGGTAATCCGCATGATATCCCTCACTTCAATTATTGGGCCTCTGGGTCTAGGGTACCTGATATTTGGCGAAGATGCAACTTGCAAACGTCGGCGGACGCGCCATTGCCCGTTCCTTCTCCCCCGGATAGATGCGTTGTAGTGGGGAAAAGCCCCTCTATATTGCCGCTGTCAAGCCAATCCCGCTACGATCCGCCGCCGATGGGTGCAAGGTTCTATCGGGATAGGAGCGCCTTCACAAACTCCTCGGCGGAAAAGGGGGAAAGGTCTTCCGGCTCCTGCCCCGTTCCGAAAAAGGCGATGGGGATCTTCAGTTCATCCACAATACCCAGCACCACCCCGCCTTTCGAGGTGCTATCGAGCTTGGCCAGAATCACAGCATCCACTTGGACGGCATCGGTGAAGTACCTGGCCTGACTGAGTCCGTTTTGCCCCGTGTTGGCATCGAGGACCAGAAACACCTGCGGCTCGATGCCGGATTTCGTGATCACCCGTTTGACCTTTTTGAGTTCCTCCATGAGGTTCGACTTCGTTTGAATCCGCCCCGCCGTATCCACGATGAGGTAATCGGCCTTCCGCTTTTTGGCCGCTTCGAGCGCATCGAAGACGACCGCTCCCGGATCGCCGCCGGGCTGGCCGGCGATCACTTCGATGCCCAGCTTCTCCCCCCACCATTTGAGCTGATCAATGGCCGCCGCCCGAAAGGTATCGCCCGCCGCCATGATCACGTGCTTGCCTTCCCCTTTGAGACGGTGCGCCAGCTTGGCAATCGAAGTGGTCTTACCCGTTCCGTTGACCCCCACCACCAGAACGACCCCCGGCTGACCCGCCCGTAGAGAGAATGCCCCACCCACCTCCGGAGCTTTGAGAATTTTCACCATTTCCTCGGCGAGCACTTTTTGCACTTCAGAGGCTTCTTTGAGTTTCTCCTCCTTCGCCCGGGCCCGGGTGCGTTCGACCAGTTTGGAGGAAGCACCGACCCCCACATCGGCAGCGATGAGCACCTCTTCCAGATCATCCCATAAGGAATCGTCGAACTGGGGCCGATCGAACACGCCCGTGATCTTGCCGAGCCATGCCTCACGAGTCCGTTCGAGCGTCTCTTTCGTCTTCTTAAAAATATTGAACACCGCTATTTCTCTCCCAGCCTTTCCAGCGCCGCCTGGGCTGCCGCTTGTTCCGCGCCCTGCTTGCTCACACCAGTGCCCTGCCCCAAGGGGATCCCTTCATCGAGCACCTCCACGGTGAACAACCTAGCATGATCGGGACCGGTGGAGGCAAGGAGCCGATACACGGGGGGCGAGTGATGATTTGCTTGCAACAGCTCCTGAAGCTTCGATTTGGGATCCTTCTCCAGTTTCTTCGTAATAAGCGCCGTTCCCCACTCCGGATCCAATTTGCGGAGCACGAATTCTTCGGCCGCGGCCGGGCCCTGATCCACGAGCACCGCCCCAACAACCGCCTCAAAAGCGGAGGCCAGATTTCGGGGCTTGTGCCGTCCCCCCGTCTCTTCCTCCCCCTTCCCCATCAAGAGATGATCCCCCAGACCGAGGGACTCGGCCACCCGCGCCAGAGTCCGGGTTTGAACCAGAGCCGCACGCAGACGGGTAAGGCCGCCCTCCTGAAGCTCGGGAAAATCGGCATGGAGCTTGCGCGCCACCACAAATCCCAGAAAAGCATCCCCCAGAAACTCGAGGCGTTCATTGGAAGGGCCGGAGAAGCCCGGCGATTCATTCAAATAGGATCGGTGCACCAACGCTTCCTGAAGGAGCGCGATATCCTTGAAGCATACACCCAGCGTCTCTTGAAGGGAGGCAAGATCGATCACGATGCAGCCCGGCGGCGGTTATTCGGTTTCATCTTAGCACTTTCATCGGCTTTCGTGTCAAGGATTCTGACACGTCCAAAAGCAACGATTGAAGAAGAGCGAGCCAAAGATACCTCTCGGCCGGGGGATTGGGGATATTTCCCAAGAAAACCCTTTGGGCGGGTGGGTGGGATCGGAGAATCCGGATCGTTCTTGGGGAGGTGGGGGAATTCCGGCACAAGGTCCGCAGTGAGATAACCATATGATTAAGTCACCCGAGGGTGAAGGCGGTAAAGCGGAATCGGTGTTTTCGGGACCCACCCCACCCCCCCGCCGACCGGCTCATGCTCCCATCTTGGCGATGGCCTCTTCCAACTGTTGAACCAACGCATTATCCCCCGTGATCGTGAGGGCCCCGCTGGTCCAAGCGTGAAAGCGGTTGATCTCCCCACGTTGGATGGCCGCCCAAACGTCGGCCGGGCAGGTCACGGTTGCATCGGGATCGGCTACCACCCCTTCATGACGGGTCACCTTGCCGTGATCGGAAACTAGATACCACTCACTTCCCCCCGGGCCGGTCAAATGAAACTGAACCGTGGCCACCACCTCTTCGATCCGCTTCACCCCCACCTTCGCCGCCCCCGGCATGGGCAGGCCCAGTAGATGCGCCAAGTACCGCGTGCAGAAGTTGTCCCTTTCCGGATCGTCGCCGGGGAGGACAATTCCGATCTTCTTGAGATTCTTCTGAACCTTGAGGATGGTGAGCCCCGCAGTGAATCCGGCCAGCACTTCGTTGTAGAAGAGATGCTCCACCTTCCACCCGGTCAGAGCTTCGTACCGCCGCACCGTCTCCTCTTTCGTAGGGAGACCGGCAAGGCGCGGCACGCCCGTGCCTTCACCGAGCAAGTAATCGAGGGTGAGGATGAAGGCCAGATCCGATTCCGGATCCCCGAGGTGAGCGGCATCCCAATCGAGAAGGCCCAGACATCGGCCCTCCGGACTGAAGATCGCGTTCGGCATGCGGGCATCCCCCCAGCACACGGTCACCCGCTTCGGCTCGTACCGGTTCTCCTTCAGCCAGCGGAGCGCCGCCTCGAAGGTCGGGTGCGATTCATCGGGGGATTCCTTTGTCCACTGGAAATACCGCTCCCAGTAGGCCAGTTCTTGATCGATCGGGCCGGTCCCCGGAGGCGGTACGCCCAGAAAAGCAAAGTCGAGCCGCCGCCAATCGAGCTTGTGAAGCTCCGCCACCGCCTCGAGAAGGCTCCACCACATGCGCGCCCGCACCTCGGGGGAGGCTTCATAGCAAATGCCGAACGAATGATAGGGCGGAAATTCCGAGGGGACGGCGCCGGCGATCTTACCCATGATATAGAACGGCGTCCCCAGCAAGCTTTCATCCTCTTCGAACCAATAAGGTTTGGGAGCCGGCACGCACGTGCCCTCCAACCGCTTGAGGATCTGAAACTGCTTCTTGATCTTCGGGTCCGGATAGACGGGGTAAGTCCGGCCTTCCATGCGGAGCACCATCCCCGCCGAGCGTTCCTTCCCCTCTTCTTCCCAAGAAAGATCAAAAAGGAAGCTTTCGTTGGTGAAGCCCGCCCCGGAACGTTCGATAGCGCCGATGGTCAGATTCCGCGCCTGAGGCATCTTCTTCTGAAGCCACACCGAGAGTTTGGAACGTACCGCATCGAGGTCCACCTGTCGCGGCATCATCTTCGATCACCCCCTAAGGAGCCAGAAGATTTCTCCTCTCCAGATCGTCCGCCACTGCTCGCAGCCCGAGGCCTTCCAATGTTCGGCGCTTCTGCAGCCCTGTGGCCGCGTCCCAACCGCGCAACTCATAGTACTCATCCTTCATCCGCTCGAACGCCTCCCGATCGAACACCGTGCCCCGTTTGGAGATCACCTCCCCACCCTTCCCCGGCACCCGACATTCGGGATCCGCATGATCGTACTCCAGAGGCACCGTATAAGACGATTCCGGCAAACGATCGAACCCCCGGCCCCGCCACCCCTCCCGCACCAGAACGGCCCTCTGCAAATTGAACACCCGCTCGCCGAACCGGTAAAGATCCCCCTCACTGATCTCGGTGCCGAGCACCGCCGAGAGCACCTTGCTCTCGAGCGTGGGATCGCCGGCACGGTCCTCCGTTCCGGCGATATCCATGAGCGGCCAGAGGAAATCGCACAGGATCATGCACTCCTTGGCATATTCCCGATCTTGAATCATCTTCGCCGCGAGGGCCTTCCCCTCGGTGGTCGAGAAATCCGCGGCCAACTCGCTTCCCCAGAAGCGCTTCGCGATCTTCCGGAAGACGTCGCTCGTGAGCGTATCGAGTCCGTACGTCGAGGCCACCCACCGCGCCAGAATGAAGCTCAGCTCATGGAGTTGCTGAATGGGAAGCCTCGGTTCCATGGCCGTTGGGAAAGCATTGGTCATATAAAGCTTGGGGCCGTACCAAGGGTACAGCCCCTTCTCCGCCTGATAGCCGATGGTCTGGAGCTGCGCTTCCGCCGCCGGACCCAGAGCCCTCGCCGCCCGGAAAAGGCCTCTTGCGAGCACCTCCCCGAACCCCTCCCGGAGCGCGATCTTTCGGGTAAGCGTCTCGATGAACTCAAGGCTCCCGATTTTGGAGAGCGGAAGGCCCGTTTCCCTTTCGGTGAAGATCCCTTCCCGATGGCAACTATCGAGCCAGCTCAGCATCAGATCTATGGCGAAGACATCCAGTCCGTAGTTATCGCAGAGCTTGGTGGCGATGAACGGCACATCGCCCCCCACCTGATTCCAATCGCCATAATACCGATCCGCCCAGGGCTGATAGTACAGGGCCGCCCCACAGAAGAACTTCCCCTTTCGGCCATCGGCGGCTTGATAGACCTTGCGCGGGCACCGCCCGATGCAACCATAGCACGGATCCTTTTTCATCTCGGGGCCCGGCGTGAGCTTGAATTCCTGAAAGTAATTGCGCACCCACCGACTCATGAACTCCCACTGGCCGCGGGCAACCTTGGCAAAGTAATCCCGCAGCTCGCGGAAGCGCTCCGGGTCCGCCACGTTGACCTTTCGGCCGCCGGCTGTGATCACAACGGCCTTGAGGTTCTTGGAACCGAGGCTCGCCCCGAGTCCGCCGGAGGCGCTCGAGTCGTTATCCGCCTGAAGGCTCGCCATCACCGCCCCGTTTTCACCCGCCGGCCCGATGCTCATCACCGCCGCCGATTGTCCGAAATCGCTTTTGAGGGATTCGCGGGTCTCGATCGCACCCTTTCCCCACAGATGGGCCGCATCCCGGAGCTCCGGCCCCTTCTCCCCGAGGCACAAAATCACAGGCCTCTCGGACTTGCCGCCGATGATGATGGCATCCCATCCGGAGAACTTGAGAGCCGCACCAAACCGCCCCCCAAGATTGCCATAGGAGAAGCATTCAAGCTCCGGCTCGGGCGATTTGCCACAAACGGTCCATCGGGAACCACCGATCGTGGGAAGACCCGCAAGCGGGCCCGTGGCAATGACGATCCGGTTCCGAGGATCGAATGGGCCGGCCTCCGGTGGAACTTCATCCCAGTAGACCTTCGCCGCGATCCCCCGCCCGCCGAGAAAATCACGCGCATAGTCCGCCGTGGGAACGGCCTCCATCTTCCCCGAGGTCAAATCCGCCCGGAGTATCTTGCCGGCATATCCAAAAGAAGCCATCTTCAATCCTCCAAGAAGGCGCTAATAGCCTTGGTACCCATACGGCGGATACTTTCCCACCACCATGAGTTCCGTGGTGCCATAACCGACCTCGCCGCCGCAGCGGAACTCGGAGCCATAATCGCAGTAACCCCAGATCTCGCGCCTCACCGCCGGATCGGTCACATCGAGCCGGTAGCCGTCCATCCAGAAGGGCCCTTTCCATAGTCCATGGATGAACCCTTTGTAGAAGCCGCCGTACCCGCCGGGCGCTTGATAGCAGATGGAGATCGGCCGGATGGAGACCTCCTTTACGCTCCCATCGAGGGCGGTGAGGATCACGGTTCCGCCGGCAAAGCGCCGCGGTTGCTCCGGTCGGGAATCATCGAAAGTGTACCGATGCTCCACACGCTCGAGTTCGAGGGACTCCCTTCCACTGCCGAACGGATGGAACAGCGCCCCGCCGAAGTGCCAGCGGCGCGGCCGGTTGAGCCGATCATCCCAGATCTCGCGGATGTGAAACGTGGCCCCCCACGTCTCGAACTGCATGAGCACGAAATTGAAAAGTTGCCCCGGATGGATCTCCGGCGGTTGCACCCCCGTCTCCACGAAATCGGCCCCCGCCATCCGAATCCCCCACGAGCGGTCCCGCTCGCCCACCCATCGAGAGGGATCGAGCGCGAAAGTCTCCTCTTTCGTCTTGATCCACCCCGTGGGCCGCCCGCTCTGCACCATCCGCTTGATATGCTCCCTCACCCTTCCCCGACTGATCTGAAACTGCGCCGGCTCCTCCTCCACGGGGGGGCTCACCCCATCGAGAAGGATTTCGTAGCTCAGGCCGTATTCGTTCTCATCGAGCTTGAAACGAACCTTCCGCAGCGGCTCCACGCACTCGTATTGAAACGGCCCCACCTTGAAGACGTCGATATCCGGCCTCAGTTCGCGGGAGGCACGGACGATATACTGAACCGCATCGCGAACGGTGAAGCAAACGAAGGCATCCATGATATTCCGGTTCGGATAGTAGCCGAAGCCCGTGGCCAAGTGCGCCGTGCCCTCGAGATCGTGGATCTGAAGCCAAGCCCGTTCGGTCCATTCCCGGGCGCTCGTGCCGGGGCGATCGAATGTGGATACCACTTGATGGCAGAAGAGCTCATCGTATTTGGTGATCATGACCCCTCCTTACTCCAGACCCATCAGCCGGGTGATCCCCAGCCGATGACCTACGGTGAAGCCGCCGTCCACCACCAGCGCCTGACCGGTGATGAATGAAGCCTCATCGGAGGCCAGAAACAGGGCGGTATTGGCGATCTCCTCGGGCCGGCCGACCCGTCCGAGGAGAACGGCGTCTATCAGACGATCGCGATAGTCCTTCAGGATCTCGTTCTCGAGGACCGTCTGCGCGGCGAGCGGCGTATCGATGAATCCCGGACAGATGGCGTTCACCCGGATCCCCTTGCGGGCATAATCCATGGCCATATTCCGGGTGAGAAGGATCACCCCCGCCTTCGAGGCATTATAGGCGCTGCCCCCCTCCGCCCCTTCGATTCCCTCGATGCTAGCAATGTTGACAATGCTCCCCACCCCCCGCTGGATCATGCCGGGCAAAACGTGTTTGCAAACCAGAAAGGTGCCCTTGAGGTTCACATCCATCACCCGATCCCACTCCGCAAGGGGCAGAAGGTGCACGGGCCCGCCCCCGGCAACGCCCGCCGAGTTCACCAGCACATCGATCGGCCCCAGCTTCCGGATTGCTTCCGCGACCGCCCGTTGCACTTGCCCCTCATCCCGCACATCGCCGACCGTCAGAAAAGAGCCCGCCGCCTTTCTCACCGCCGCATTCCAGCGCTCATCCGTTTTCTGCTGAAGATCGAATCCCGCGACCTTCGCTCCTTCTTCAGCGAACCGGAGGGCACATGCCGCCCCGATCCCGGAAGCCGCCCCCGTGATAAAAGCGACCTTTCCTTCCAAGCGAGCCATGGTTCCTCCTTCGCCCCCGGCAGCGGTCAGAGTCCGCCCCGATCGGGGCGGATGAGCTTCGATCCGAAGGCCACCGTCTCGGCGTATGCCGTATCGGGGAACTCGATCACCTCCACGATCTTGCCGCCCTTCAACCGGAAAAAGAACACGTAAAGGTTGTTATAGTCCGCGCCGGACTTCGTTCGGGCCTCGCCCTGCGCCCGAACCACCACCGTGGACCCCTCCGCGATCATCTCCAGCGGATGCACCTTGATGGATTCCAACCGCTCGAAGAAGCCGAGCCACATCGCCATGATCTCTTCCCGGCCATGATACGTTCCCGAGACGGGCATCGAGCCCGGCACGATGTAGCGGACATCCTCGGCGAAGGCCTCGAGCAACGCCGGATCGAAGGCATTGAGCCGTTCGAAGTACCGGCGGACGATCGCTTTGGGATCTTCGCTCACCCCAACCCCTTCAAGAGCTCCCCGCGATTCTTGGCCCAACCCTCATCGTAGGGCGAGATATACTTCCATTCCGTGCGGATCGAGGCGAACTTCCACTCCCCCTTCTCACGCACATACTCCTCGTGGTAGATGCCCACCATCCACTGCGCCTTGCCGGTGGCGGTATCGGTGGTGGGGGCTTCATAATACCATTTGCCGGTCGCGCGGTCGCCGTTCACTTCGATGATGGGGTTATGGACCATGTGAATGCAGAAGGAAACGGCCGCGGGGACCACTCCCCCGAAGAAGGTCTTGAGACCCTCCGTGCCTTCGAACTGAGAGCCGGACCCAAGGCCGAAATCCACCTTTGCATCCTTCGTGAAATGGGAGATAAGCTCGTCCCGATTCTTCGGGTCTCCAAGGCCGGCATCGCAGAGATAACAATACGTGGCCTTCAGCTTTTTGATCGCCTCGATATCTTCGAGGGTCTGAATCCTCGATGCCAGAGAGGGCTTCCGTGACGGGGACTTACCTTGAGCCATCGCAAATCCTCCTCGGGGGCAAGATTCGATCTGAGCGCTTGCGGGCATTCGAGAAGTGCACCGGAGATTTCTTGCCGGCGCGATTGCCCGTATTCTAGGGGATGCCCATCTCGGTGTCAACCGCTGTAAGAAGTTTGTGATATACTGATTCGCGAAACGCCATGAAGTTCAAAGCCGCCATCTTCGATCTCGATGGAACGTTGCTCGATACCCTCGAGGATATCGCCGATTCCGCCAATCGCGTGCTCACCCGCCGGGGCTTCCCCCCGCACGATCTGAACGCCTACCGCCGTTTCGTGGGAGAAGGGGTGACCGTTCTCATGACAAGGGCCGTGCCGCCCCCGTACCGGTCCGATCCATCCCTGATTCAGAAGTGTGTCGAAGAATTCCGCGAGGACTACGGGCGGAATTGGAAAACGAAGACCCGCCCGTACGAAGGCGTGATGGAGATGCTCGGAACGCTCGCCGCCCGCGGCGTGAAGCTCGGCGTGCTCTCCAACAAACCGGATGATTCTACGAGGGTCTGCGTGGATGAACTCCTCCCCGGCATCCCGTTCGAAGCGGTGATGGGTCAGCGCGAAGGGATCCCGGCCAAACCGGCACCGGACGGCGCGCTCGAGCTCGCCCGGATCATGGGCACGAGCCCCGAACACATCCTTTATGCCGGCGATACGCCCATCGATATGCGAACGGCTCTTGCCGCAGGGATGTTCGCCGTGGGAGTGCTCTGGGGTTTCCGCCCGAGAGAGGAATTGGAGAGCGCCGGAGCGCACATGTTGATCGCCCACCCCCGCGAAATCCTTGCATTGCTCGAGTGAAGAGCGGGCAATCCCGGGGGCGGAGCAACTTGCTCTCGATCACGGGGAACTTGCCGGCGCAAGCCCCCCGACGATCAGTTTGACCACCGGTTTGAATCGGACCCCCGCACCCGTCACGATCACCGAATGTTCGGCATCGAAATCCAGAGTGAGCACCGTCTTTTCTTGAGGCTTCACCTCGAATGCGCCCACAAGCTTCACTTCCCCCGAAGAGACTTTCGCCCCTTCGGTCTGCCCCCCGATCACCACTTCCGCATGCAGAACCTCGAGCCGGATCTGCGTGAATCGCCCCGCTTCGATCTCCTTGCTCCCCAGAATCTCCTCGATACCCCTCAGATGAAGAAGCTCGAACGTCCGCGGGCCGGAAAGCACGGTCTCCCAACCGACCTCCTCCTTCCCCGCCCGATGCACCCCAACTTCCCCGAGGGTCAAATACACCGCGGAGATTTCCGGCGCGGGGGCATCGGTTACCCGAATCTCAAGGAGGCCCGCTTGGGCCAAAAGGGTGGGGGATGGGGTGGAAGAAGGCTCCGGCGAGCTTTCCGAAGGGCTTGGCGGAACAGAGGCCATCGGCGCCTTCTCATCGGCGGGCCAGAGCGCCATGATTCCCACAGTGAGCGCGATGATCAGAGCCGCCGCGGCGGGAGCCCAGACTTGGGGACGGATAAAGAACCGCCGGAAAAACGATTCCCTCCTCGCCGGGGTTTCCCTCAGCCGAGCTCGCTCCCGGAGAAGCCGCTCCCGACCCACCGCCTTGGCCCCGGCGCGGGAGACGGCGGCACCCACCGCCATCAACTCTTGAGCGGAAACGAGGAGCGGCCGAAGCTCTCCGGCAAGCTCCGGATAGGCCGCAAGGCATTCCTCAATGCTCCCGCCCCGGGAGAGCCGATCGATGCACTCATCGAGGACCCGATCAAATTCCCTGTTCACCTTCGAACTCCTTGGCCAGAACCCGGCGGAGGACTTTCACCGCCGCGCTCTGCATCTCACGGATCGCGCCCGGTTTCTTCCCCAAGATTTTTGCACACTCCTCCGAGCTCAAGCCGGAATAGAAACGAAGCCCGATCACCTCCCGCTGCGCGGGAGAAAGCCTTTCCATCGCCCGGCGCAGCCGTTCGACCCGATCGGCCGTTTCGGCATCGCTCTCCGGATCGGCATCCGAACGCAGCGGAACCGTGTCCAATGGCACGCGCTCCCGTTTGCCTTTCTTTCGCACATGATCCACCACGAGGTTACGGGCAATTCTGAAAAGCCATGCCTCCATCGGAAGGCCGCGCTCTTCATATTCATCGAGAGACCGGAGCGCCCTCACGAAAGTCTCCGAGGCCAGATCCTCCGCCTCCTCGCGGTCCCCGATGCGCACGAACACATATCGGGCCACTCTCTCGTAGTGGGTCTCGTACAGGGCCACGAGCGCCTCTTCGAGTCTCCGGCGTTCGGCATCGTTTCTCGGCATCGAGCTTCCCCATGCTTTCGGAACTTACTCCGAGTATAGCATTTGCCCGGGACTCACGGGACGCGGAGTGCCTTTCATCAAGAGAAACGAAATTCCGATGGAGCCGTCAGCCCCGCGGAATAGGACAAAAGTCCGGGCTGACGTTTTCCCGAAAGCGGCGTTACCCATTACGGAAGCGCAACCAATGGTAAGGAGGCGAGCATGACCGAATCCGTCGAGATCAGCTTCAATCCGAAGTACATCTCCGCTCAACTCGCGGAGGCATTGGCTCAGGCCATCGGCCAGTGGATTTCCGAACAGCGGGGGGAAAAGACCCTTCCCCCGATGAACTCCGGCGACGAGGAACCGCCGCACGAAAGGCAAATCTCACCATGAAAAGGAGGATAGAGGAAATGAAAAGGTTGTTCGGACTGATACTGATCAGCGGTGTGGCGGCTTTACTTCTGGGCGGGTGCACGCAAAGCGCCCTCGAAGGGAGTGGACTTTCATCTCCCGCCACCGGCACCCTTCAGATCCGGGTCACGGACGCCCCTCCCGGGTACGAGATCACGGGGGTGGTGGTAACAGTGAATTCGGTGGAAGTGCACCGGGCGATTGCCGAGCAAGACCGCGATCGAGAGCAAGAACAGCAACAGATTCAGCAAGGGACCGAATCGCAGACTCGGGAGCAAGACCGCGATCGAGAACACGATCGGCAAGGTACTCCTAATGCGGGCAAGGGGAAAGGAAACGATCAGCCGAAAGGTTCTCCGGCGCCCGCTACGGGGATCCCGACACCTTCGCCTTCGGAAGAGGACTCCGATGCGGTCGTGGAGAGCGACGGCGCCACCGCCGGATGGGTTTCCATCCCGATCCGCCCCGGATCGGAGACGTTTGATCTCCTCAAGCTCCAAGGAGTGGAAGAGATCTTGGCCGTGAGCGAGCTCGATCCCGGGACTTACACTCAGATCCGGATGGGGGTGGAAAAAATCGAGGTTCGGTACACGGATAGTTCCGGCACACATGTGGCTCAGGCCGAACTCCCCAGCGGCAAGTTGAAGTTCGTCCGGCCGTTCGCCATTGAAGCGGGCAAGATCACAACCCTGACCTTCGATTTCATCGCCTCGAAGTCCGTGGTCTTCACCGGCTCGGAGAAGGTGATCTTCAAGCCGGTGATCAAGCTGAAGGTATCCGAACCGAAGACTCCGCCACTGCGGATCACGACCGAAAGCCTATCTCCGGGAACGGTGGGAGCCCACTATCAAGCACGTTTGCTTGCAACGGGGGGAACGCTCCCCTACACGTGGGGCGTTGCCTCCGGCACCCTTCCCAACGGGCTCGCCCTCCATCCCACCGAGGGGACGATTTCCGGAACGCCCACCGCTCCGGGGACATGGAGCTTTGCCGTTCGAGTAAGCGATAACTCGGTTCCGGTTCAAACCGCCACCGGGAGTTTCACCCTCCCGATCATCGTTCCGTCAACACCGGAAGCGGAGAGCTAAGGATGAAGTCGGCGGGCCGCCCCTCGAGGGGCGGCCCGCCGAAAGTCCCGATCAACCCCGCACCCCTTCCCTTCGAGCCACCCGCAAGAGGTAAAGGGAACCGATCGTCCCCATCAGAAGCGATCCCATCAAAATGAACAACTTGGCCGGTCCCACCGTTTCAGACTCGAGTCCAAGGTGCGCCACGAAAATAGCCATGGTGAACCCCACCCCCCCGAGAAGCGCCCCCCCGAACAACACCCGCCACGAAAGCCCCTCCGGCTTGCGCGCCAAGCCCAACCGATCGGCAAGATACGTGGCCCCGAAAATGCCGAGCGGCTTGCCCACCGCAAGCCCCACCAAAACCCCGATCGTCACCGGCCCGATCAGCGATCCCCCCACCCCCGAGAGATCCACCCCCGCATTGGCCAGTGCAAAGAGCGGCATGACCACATAGGCGCTCAGCGGATGGAGCCCACGCTCAAGCCGCACCAGCGGGTTCTGAACCGCCCGATACGCCTTTTCGATCATCTCCAGGGAATCCTGCTGCCGGGGGGTGAGAAGCATCGCTTCGCCGCTGTAGCCGCACTTTTCGAAGGAGGCAAGCTCCCGCCGGCAGATGCGCAAGAACCGCTCGCTATCGAGCCGGGCCCGAACCGGAACCGTCATGGCCAGAAGCACACCGGCGATGGTCGCGTGAATGCCCGATTCTTTCACCCAGAACCAGAGCCCGATCCCCAAGATAAGATAGGGCCACAGGGCCTTCACACCGGCGCGATTCAGAAAGATGAGGGTAGCCAGAACGGCCGCGGCATATCCGAGGGCCACGATATCCAGAGAAGCATTGTAGAAAATGGCGATCACCACGATCGCCCCGAGATCATCGAACACCGCCAGAGAAACGAGGAACACCTTGAGGCTCATGGGCACACGATCGCCGAGGAGCATGAGACACCCCAGCGCAAAAGCGATATCGGTGGCCATGGGAACGCCGAAGCCTTTTATCTGCCCATCGCCCGTGGCATTGACCAAGAGATACAAAGCGGCCGGCATGATCATTCCCCCGATGGCCCCAACGATGGGAAAGGCGGCATGGCGCAACGATGAAAGCTCGCCGACCACGAGCTCCCGCTTGATCTCAAGGCCCACCACCAGAAAGAAGAAGACCATCAAGGCATCGTTGACCCACTCGCCGAGCGCCATCTCGATCCCGTGCCGACCCACCGTGGCGCCCGCTTCGGTATGCCAGAAATCAAAATACGTATCGGAAGCGGGGGAATTGGCCCAGATCATGGCCACGGCGGCGGCGGCGAAGAGAACGAATCCGCTATAAGTCTCCTTCTCAAGGAAGGTCTCGATCACGCGGCTTTGCTTGAGAAGGACCCGTTCCAAAATGCGGGCTTCTCTGGAGAGAAGGCACCCGATCTCGCCCACTACATGATCGTGCGGCTCGGCCCGCCCGAAAAGGTCTGCAAAGAATACCTTTAACCGGTTTTTCATGGACTCACCTTGCGGAGACCCCGTTCACTGGAGCCATCCCATCCAGTACTCGGCCCCCAGAATCAGCACCCCCACCCCGACGGTGGACAGAGTCACCGGCACCCCGATCTTCAAAAACTCCTTGAACCCGATCGAGATGCCCTCCCGGGCCGCCGCCTCCACGACGATGATGTTGGCCACCGCCCCGATGATGGTGAGATTCCCGCCGAGAGTCGAACCCGCGGCCAGCGAAATCCAGAGTACATCTCCCGGGATGGCTTTCAGCGTGGGCAAGAGAAGCATGGTAAGGGGCACATTGCTCACAAGTTGCGAGACGATCACGCTCACCACACACACCAGCACGATGCCGGAGAAATCGGGAGAGAAGGTATCCGCATGGATAAAATGATCGAGCAAGCCCTCTTTCTGAGCCCCTTCAATGACGATGAAGAGTCCGGCGAAGAAAAGAAGCAATACCCAGTCCACTTCACGGATGATCGTGGAAGGCTTGACCCTTCCCGCAAGAAGCACGATCGCCCCGCACACGAGGGCGATGCCGGGGATCTTGAGATCGAAGATCGAGCTCACGAAGAAGGCGATGGTCACACCGATCAGAATGGGGATCAAACGCTGTAAGGACCGGGGATCGTATCGGGGTTTTTCCACGGGGTCGGAAGATGTGGGAAATCGTGCGGTGAAAGCGTCGCGGTAGGCAAAGCGCACGATCCCGATCAAGAGAACCGAAGAGATCACAGCCACGGGCAAGAGATGGGCCGTGAAATTCGCATACGGAATGCCCGAGGTAATGCCGATGAGGGTGTTCTGGGGATTCCCTACAATGGTGGCCGTGCTGCCGATATTCGAGGCCATCGCCTCGGCGATCAGGTACGGAACGGGATTCACCTTGCGCAGACGGCAAATCTGGATAAGGATCGGCGTGAAAAGAAGCACCACCGTGTCATTCACCAGAAGCGCGCTGGCCACACCCGTGGCCACCACCACCAGCACGAGAAGACGGAGCGGAGTGCCGGCCAGAGCCATGGATTTGACCGCCATGAGGTCGAAGAATCCGGCTACCTTGAGCGCCGCAACGAGCATCATCATCCCGAGGAGGAGCCCGATGGTGTTGAAGTCAATGGCTTCGATGGCCTCACCGAAAGTGAGCACCCCGGCCAGCACCATGAGCACCGCGCCGAGGAAGGCGGCTGAAGGCCGGTCAACATTCACATGGGGTAACCGCGTGAAAGCCACCCCAATGTAGGTAAGGCCAAGGATGACCGCAGCAGCAATCTCCGTGTTCACGTTGCGCTGTGCTCATTCTACGCCGAGGGATCGAGAGGGGCAAGAGGGAACACCCTAGCCGAAAAGAACGATTGAAGAAAAAAGTATAGAGACACCTCTCTCGGGGGATGGGGGATATCCCCCAAGAAAACCCTTTGGGCGGGTGGGTGGGATCGGAGAAGCACGATCGTTCATGGGGTGGGGGAATTCCGGGGCAAGGTCCGCAGTGAGGTGATCAAGCTCATTCACCCTGAGAGCGAAGGTTACGAGGCTGAAGCACCGCTTTGGGGACCCGCCATCCTCGCGCCGGCGCCCCGCTGACCAAAACCCGAATCCGCCCCACAGGGGTCCGTGCTTAAACCCCGATATGTACCCCTCGCCAAACGCGGGGGACTGCGATATACTCGGGACGAAGGGGGCGGAATGAAATTCAAGAAGCGCACCGAACAGGTTCAAATCCTCGTTCCACCGGATTTTACGCCGGAGATCCAGAAGATCGAACACCGACTAGACCCCCTCACCGGTTCCCGTTGCCTCATCAACATCAAGCGGTCCCAGCGCGCAAAACAGGCCGAACGCCTCGCTCGTCCCCTCGATGAGATCGCCTTCGGAACCGCCCCCGGGTGTTACTTCTGCCCCGAACATATTCAGACCGCAACACCTCGATTCCCGGAGGACATTTGCCTCGGAGGAAGAATCTCGAAAGGGGAAAGCACCCTCTTTCCCAACCTCTTTGCCTTCGGTGGGTACCATGCCGTCGCGACGATCAGCCGGAAACACTTTCTGAACATCGATGAGTTCACCCCCCGGATGATCGAAGATAACCTCACCGTCTGCATCGAATGGATGCGGGCCGTTCACCGCAAAACCCCTCGAGCCGCATGGCCAGTCTACGTTTGGAATCACATGCCACCGTCCGGTGCGAGCATGGTCCATCCCCATACTCAGGCGCTCGTGAGAACAATGCCCACCGCCATGCAAGAACGCCTTCTAAAGAGAAGCGCAGCGTATCACCGGCGGAAAGGTCGGAGCTTCTGGGAAGAACTCATCGAGACGGAAAGGAAATCCGGCGAGCGATTCATCGGCGAAAATGATTCCCTTGCCATTCTGGCCAGCTTCGCCCCGCGGGGCTTCCGGGAGATCCAATTGATCTTTCACGAACCCTCGAACCTTGCCGAGCTTGGGGAAAAGCAAATCGCCGATCTCGCCTCCGCCGTGATAAGTGTTCTCAAGGGATACAGAGCGATGGGCGTGGGAAGCTTCAACCTGAACGTTTTCTCGGGGCCGATCGGGCAGACTCTGGAATACTACCCATTAAATGCAAAGATGATCTCCCGACCCTATCCCCAGGGGGTGTATTCGAGCGACACCGGTCCCTTCGAGCGGCTGCAGGACGAATGGGTGATCGAGACCCTCCCCGAGGATGTAGCCAACCGCATGCGCCCGTTCTTTAGATGAAGGGGGATAGGGATTTTACCATTCACAAGGCACTTGAAAGGGGATGGAAACCGGCCGGGATCCGGAGGGCGAACTCGGAGCTCGCCTCGCCCTTAGCGGCACGCCGGCTCAACCGATACGCAAACCGTCCCGTCACAATGATATCCTCGAAAATCATCCCGCCCTCGGGATGCGGCGCGCATATCGCATAGGCGGGCAGTAAACCATCGGGGAAAACATAGAAGCGCTTTTGTCCCGTGTTGCTCGCAATCTCGGCGGCCAGATCAGCCGCAAGCTCCTTGGCCGGATAGTCACACGGTACCCGAACTTTTGCTTCGATCCGCACAGAGCAAGACGGATACCTAGCGGAGACCGCTTCAACTACATAATCCGAGAGCTCCCGAACGGTCAAGCGGTCTTCGCCGCCATCTTCCCAGCGGAAGACGAGAGAAAGCGCATACCCGTGCTTGGCGTTGAGATAAACATCCGCTTGCCCCCCATCAAACGTTTGTCCCGGCTCCTCGCTCTTGAGAAAGCCTCTCAGGAAAAAGCGTGCTCCTTCGATCGAGCCCTCCTCTCGGCCTTCCGAAGAACCGAACCGGCCGGCCCGCTGAAAGGCATCAAGCGCCTCTGCCAACTGCCCCAGTTTCGTGAGGGCAAGCCCGCGATGATACCATGCATCCGCATTCTCCGGCGCCAACTCAATAGCCCGATCGTAAGATTTCAGGGCCTCATCGAATCTGCCGATCCGACTCAAAACCCTCCCGCGTTCAAACCATGCCTCTAGATTTGATGGATCCGTTTGGACAGCGGAATCAAAAGCCTCCAGAGCTCCAATCCAATCAAAATTTTGAGAAAGCTCTCGAGCCCTGGCGATGATATTCCCAACCTCACCACTTGCCATCGGATTCTCAAAGGGGCAGAAAGAACATCGGACGTTCAAAGAAGGCCTTGGGGAAAGACATGAAAAGCAAGGGATAACTCGCTCATTTCGCCGCGCCGAAGGGGATAGAATCCCCTTCGGCGGGGAGATCCCGGAATCAGGCCCACGACTGGTCAGTCGCTAGCCCGAGTTGCGTTAATCTCCCGGCTTGGCCAAGCTGATGCCAGCCCGGATGGCCTGAACAATGGCCGCCGGAGCCGTAAACTGAGCCATCTTGAGCACAATATCATTGAGGTTCTCGCCCATACCGTCCCAGATGTTATCAAGTGGCGTGAACACGCCATTACCACCGATCTGCACCGTGCCGACGAGAACCAGCGCGATCGCTGCCACAAGGTAAGGGATCACCTCTTTACCGGTGATATTCAGGAATCCCACAATGATGCCCATAATGAATAGGGCGAGAACAATCCCGTCATTGGTGGGCCACCAGATCCCCGCAATGACACAAACGATATATCCAATCAGAAAAGACGCTGCTCCAGCAAACCCCAGTAACCGTGCCATGCTTCCTCCTCACTGTTTTTTTAGATTGGGTCTGCTCTGCCCAATCTGGCTTCTATACATAGCACCATCTATATGCATTGTCAATCCTTTCTGAGACCCCAAAACAGCGACTGAAGAGGAGAGTGCACGAGATACCTCTCTCGGGGGATTGAGGACGTCCCCCCAGAAAACCCTTTGGGCGGGTGGGATCGGAGAAGCCCGATCGTTCATCGGATGTGAAAGATTCGGGAGCAAGGTTCGGAATGAGGTGATCATATGGTTAGTCGCCCGAGGGTGAAGGCTTCAAAGCGGAATCGCTCTTTTTGGCGAGTCCTTTCCTCCAACGAACATCTCTCATTCAGCGAAGCTATCATACCGCAGCATCCAAGCAAGCATCACCCTTTCGGTTCGCAACGGGAAAACGATCTCACCCCGTGGCATTGACCCGTTTTTTACCCGTGTTTACCGTCATTTTTACCATCAGCGGATATGCTGAGGATGCCGATAGCGTACTTTGCGGGATGAGCGTTCATGCAACTGACCGGACCGTTGAGCCCCCTCGTACGAGCGACCATCAAGACAGCCCACAGGCTATCGCGGCTCCGGCTGAGTTCGAACGCGCTCCGGGTGGGGGCAATCACACTCGCAGCACTGACTTTCGTGCTGGGGGTTACCAACGCTGTACTGGTCATCGCCCAACCCCCGCCCGAAGCGGACATCGGGACTCTCTCACTGGGCAAGGCCCCCCCAACCTCCCTCACCCCCCTCTTCATGGTGGAAAAGGGCCCGGGCGTCCAGTACCTCCGAGGAGCCATCGGGATCGTCTATACCGGCCAAGAATGGAGGCTCGAACGGATCAACGCCGAAGGAACGAATCTGTACGTATCCTTTGAGAAGAAAGATCTTCCCCTCCGCCCCACTGAACTCGCCCGGAGCTATCAAGAATTCGATCCGAACGCCCTGAACGCTGCCCTCCCCTTGAGGGAAGATCTTTATGTCAAACTGCCTGAGAACATCTCGGCGAGAACAAAAGACCTCTCCCTCCAGATCACGCAGGGCTTCGACATCGCCTTCGAGAAAGCCAAAGCCATCGAGGACTATCTCCGAACGCACTGCCGATACAATACCAATTTCGTTCCCGCGCCTTCCAAATGGGAACCAAATGACTGGTTCTTGTTCGAATCCAGAGAGGGTGTTTGCGGGAATTTCGCCTCCGCCTTTGTGGTGCTTGCCCGGGCCTCAGGACTGCCCGCAAGGCTGGCCGCAGGGTATTTCATCGGATCCGATGCGGGCGAACAATTCGTGTACGAGGACCAAGCCCACGGCTGGGCAGAGGTTGGATTCGAGGAATTGGGCTGGATCGTCTTCGACCCCACTTAGCCCACACCCACGGGTTTTCTTCCCTTCCTTGTGATGGTTTCCCCCCATTTTCCTATTCCGCAAGCGGCCTTTCAGGCTATTGTCTTTCCCCAAACCCAAACGTAGAATCAAACGTGGATTTCCCATACTGGAGGAAAAAGCACTTCGACTGAAGGGGCCCAATAGCCCGGCAGAATGCAAGCATTGCGATCACTTCCTCCAGTATCAGTAGTCCGAGGGAAAGGCCGAGCTCCCCCCCCCGAGCTCGGCCTTTCCCGTTTCAGGATCATCCCACATCTCGAACCCCCTCATTGGATAGTCCAAAAGTCCTGGGAGAATCGTTTGCAATTCCATGGGATAAAAGCCTCATTGTTGCGCCGTTCCAAATACCATACGATACGTTTCAAAGGACTACTGACCCCGAACCACTCGGGTGGGTTCCTGTGGCACTTTCAAACATGTTCATGGCCTGCGCGCGGGAACAAATCCGAGTCCGGCAAGCACAGTCTTCGAGATGAACGCGAAACGCATGGGATACCATGCTGTATGCGCAATGTCTTGAACCTTCGGGGGTCCATCAATAGAACGAGAGGGAGACGATGGCAGAAGAAACGAAAACCTCGGAACTGCGGAGTCTGGGCGATATCCTCGTGGAAGCCGACCTTTTGAGTGCCGAAGAGCTCGGGCGGGCCATCGAAATTCAACTGAAGCAGGGCAAGAAACTCAAAGATGTTCTGGCAGAACAAGAAATGATCACGCCGGAGCAACTGGCCACAGCTCTCAGCATCCAACTGAACATCCCGCTAATTGATCTCAAAAGACACACCATTCAGCCCCATGCCCTGCGATTGGTGCCCGAGGAAATGTGCCGCAAGTACACCCTGATCCCTCTCGACATTGTGGATAATTTCCTCGTTGTGGTCATGGCAGACCCCACCGACATCTACGCGATCGAAGACCTCCAGGCCCAAGCCAAGATGAGCGTAGAGCCCATGCTGGGGATCGCCACAGAGATCGAGCAAGCGATCAACCTGCACTATCGAGCAGCCGAAGAGATCGAAAAGCAGGTGAGCCAATTCGCAGAGGACGGCACCGTAGCACCTGATACCCCTATTGATCTGGACTCCTTCGCCCGCACGCCGGTGGTGCAAACCTTCGAATTGCTGGTCAAGCAAGCGGTAAAGGATCGAGCCTCCGATATTCACATCGAGCCGCATGAAAACAGGCTTCGCATCCGCTACCGGATCGACGGCGTATTGCACGATGTGGCTTCCTTGCCGCTCAGCGCTCATGCCGCGCTGGTCAGCCGATTGAAAGTGATCGCCGGGATGAACATCGCGGAGCAACGTCGGCCTCAGGATGGCCAGTTCTCCATCATCGTGGACGGCCGCAACATTGATGTTCGGGCGGCAAGCACGGGCACATCCCGGGGGGAACGAGTGACCTTGCGAATACTCGAAAAGGAACGCGCCTTCATTCCCCTCGAGAAACTGGGCTTTCTTCCCAGCGCCCTCCAGCGATTCCAGACGATGCTAAAGAGCACCTTCGGCATGATCCTGATCGGCGGGCCCACCGGTTCGGGGAAGACCACGACCCTCTATGCCGCCATCGGTCAAATGGATCGGGAGACACGGAACATCATGACGCTTGAAGACCCCGTGGAGTACCGCTTCAACGATATCACCCAAGTTCAGGTCAATCCCAAAGCCGGCATAACCTTCGCTAGCGGACTCCGGGCCTTCATGCGCCATGACCCCGATATCATCATGGTCGGTGAGACGCGCGACGGCGAAACGGCGGAAATCGCAGCTCAGGCCGCTCTCACGGGACACCTCGTCTTGTCCTCGATCCATGCCAACGATAGCATCAGCACGCTCTACCGGTTGATTGACCTTGGAATTGAGCGCTATTTGATTGCGGCCACTCTGGTGGGTGTGGTGGCGCAGCGAATGGTCCGCCGCCTTTGCCCCCATTGCCGGGTTCCTTACGATCCCACTCCTGAAGAACTCGCCGCCTATCAAGCCGAGGTCGGCACGGAGCCCAAGACCTTCTACAAGGGGAAAGGATGCGCCATGTGCAGCAATACCGGCTACCTTGGGCGCATCGGCGTGTTCGAGACGTTGATCATGAGCGATGAACTCCGACAAATGCTGGTCAACGGGGCAACGGCCGGAGAACTGAAACAACAAGCACTCAAGGAAGGGTTGATAACCATGCGCAACGACGGCATGCAGAAGGTCAAGATGGATATCACCACACCTTCCGCTGTGCTCGATAGCGTCTTCGCGATCGGACAACGTTAATAACACCACCGGGGGAAAATGCCATGCCGTACAAGTACGTAGCCTACGATACAAACGATAATCTGGTCAAAGGGGTCATCGATGTAGCGGACCAGAACATCGCCGAGGATGCCCTGGCGAACGCCGGCTACACTCTGGTATCCCTGACGATGACACGGCCCAAGCTCCAACTGGACCGCATCTTCCCTTCTCTGTACGGCATCAAGCAAGACGATGTCATCAACTTCTCCCGGCAGATGGCAACCCTGATCGACGCCGGATTGACTATTCCCTCAGCCCTGCAATTGCTGGAAAAACAAACGACCAAGCCGACATTTCAGCGCGTCATCGCCGGCCTTCGGGATGAGCTCGAAGCGGGGAGCTCGTTCTCTCAAGCGCTGACCAAGTATCCGGAGGCATTCCCCCAGGTCTACTGTCACATCGCTGAGGCAGGGGAGCAATCCGGCGATCTAGCGGAAGCCCTCAAGCAAGCCGTTGAACATCTGGAACGGAGTTCCGCAGCCATCAAGAAGGCTAAACGGGCAATGGTGTACCCTTCTTTCGTCTTGATCGTCGCCGCTGTGGTCGTCGTAGTGCTGGTGACAACGGTTCTTCCACCCCTCCTCGACATGTTCTCGAACATGAATGCGAAGTTGCCCATCACCACCCGGCTGCTTATGTCCATAACCGATTTCTGCTCGTCACACGTGTTACTGCTCATCGGCGGACTGCTCGCCGTCATCGTTTCAATTGTGATGGGCCTCAAGACGCCGTCCGGCCAGCACTTCAAGGATAAGATGATCCTCAAACTCCCGATCTTCGGTCAGATCGCCCTCATGAGCAACATGGCGCTTTTCTCCCGAACCGCCGCCACATTGATGTCGGCCGGCGTGCCGCTCACCCGAATCATGGACATCGTCACCAAAACGGCCACTAACACCCTCATCCGGGATGCCTTGAAAGATGTCCAAGATGGATTGGTCCAAGGGCATGGACTTTCCAAACCCATGGCGCTGAACAAGATATTCCCCAATCTTCTGGTACAAATGGTGACCGTCGGCGAACAGACGGGGACCCTCGATACGAGCCTCAAGAACGTGGCGAACTTCTACGAGATCGAGGTGAACCACAAGGTGGACTCGTTCACCGCCATCCTCGAACCCATGCTCACTGTGATCATCGCCCTGGGCGTTGGATTCATCGCCCTCTCCGTGATCATGCCGATGTACTCCATCTTGGGGACATTCAAATAAAGGATAAGTATCAATCTCCGTCCGGGCCGGAAAGTTGAGGGTATTCCCTCAGAGGAATCTCTGGACGGCACGGTATTATTCGCCGGCGCGATGGCCGACAATATACGATGAAAAGAAGACCGCTTTTGTCTGAATCCGAAAAGGAGGGGAACAAGCGTCTTAGCGTGCAATCAAGAATTTGTAGCGGCTATTTTGTGAAAGCGAAGGTTTCCAAAACGCCGTGGCATATGAATCCCCAGTGAGAAAGAGGTAACCGATGAGAAACATCCGAGCAATCGCCTATCGAGTCCTGATCGGGATCACAGCGGTGGCAATCATAGGAATCGCCTTCCTCACTGTCCTTACATTGGCCAATCAGCGGGACAAAGATGATCTCACCTCTCAAATAGATGAACAGAATATCGTGCTCCGCGGCCTCAAGACTAAAAATCAGCCCACAGGCACGGATGGGACGGTGAAGGCACTGGAAAAAATCGACCCGGACGAGATCTTTCCAATGGACCTCGGCAGTGTAGATATCGTTGAGATCGTCGACACGTTTGCCAAGGAGTGCAACGTGGATATCCTCCCCATCAAGCTCTCGGCCCCTCAGAAGAAGGATATCCTTGGGCAGACATACAACCTCGTCAAGTTCGATACCACGGTGAAAGGCGCCTTCACAGATGTCATCAAGTTTATCGACAAGCTGGAGAACGGCCCCATCAAGACGATTTCCCTCCAGAACACGAGTCTCACGGCATCCGGTGACACATGGACCGCCAAGTTGAGCGTTTCCATTTACTCTCAGTTGCCTCCTGAAAACTCGTAAACCTTGATTCTCTCGAATGGAGGAAAGAAACCGTGTTCGCAAGAAGGGTTACCACATTACATATCGAAGCCAACAGTCTCAAAGGTTTAATCCTGAAGGGAAAAACCATTGAGTGGTGGGACGGATTGGAGCTCGAGCCCGGAATTATCCGGGATGGGCTCGTACTTGAACCGGAAGCGCTCGGGCAGGCCATCGATACCCTTTTCAGCCGGGCACAGGTCCCCAGAGATAGGGTCATCGTCAGTCTGAATGGACTTCACTCCACATTCCGGATCCTGAGTATACCGCCCATGAAGCCCGCTCAAATGGCCGATACCGTGCGGCGTGCCGCCAAGAAGGAGATGCCCCTGCCTCTGGAAGAGCTCTATCTTTCATGGCAACCCCTTCGCATCGTCAACAACAAGCAAGAAGTATTCGTCTTGGGAGTACCGAGAGAGGCCGTAGATGTTCTCGCCAAGGCCTTGCGACACGCGGGGATACAGCCCTACATCATGGACCTCAAAGCGCTGGCTCTGGCAAGGGTGGCCAACCGAAGCGAAGCGCTCATCTTGGACCTTGAACCGGAGAACTTCGGCATCACGCTCATCGCCAACGGCATCCCGGCCATCATGCGGACCTTCATCCCCAAGCGAGGAGACACCATCCTTGAGGATAACGTCCGGCGCCTTGCCGGAGAGATCCTGCGGACTGTGGAATTCTACAATCGGGATCACCCTACAACCCCCCTCAGCCCCGATACGCCGGTCTTCCTGACGGGCGAGACCACCGTCAAACCCGGCACGGACAAGATCGTTCAAGCGGAAATCCAGTTCCCGATCACTCCGCTGCGCTTGCCCCTGATCTACGAGGCGTCTTTCCCCGTCTCGCCATACGTTGTAAACATCGGACTGGCCCTCCGGGGAAGAATATAGGAAAGAGGTCAGAGCCATGAAGATTCCGATCAACATCAGCGGTATCGGTAACATTTTCAAAGGACGAGAAAAGGCCGCTGGCACCACCGGCGGCTACAGAGATATCCAGATAAACATCTTCCGGGAGGGATACCGGCCCCAGGGGCGGCGCCTGCCGGGGATCGTGTTGATCACGCTCCTTGCCGGCGTTTCCATCGGAGGGCTTATCTGGGTGTATCAGGGATACGCCGATTCCAAGCACGATGCCGATCAGCTCAAATCCGAGCTGAATCGGATCGAGCAGGATATCACCCGTTTGAAATCCCCCAAGAAAACAAACACACCGACAGTTCTGGAGAATGACGCCAAAGCCGAAGCCCTCAAAGCAGCTCAAGCAAGCATCCGGGGAGGGAGCGATGACATTGTACCGATCATCGAACTTCTGACAGATCCTACTTCCGGCGCACCGACCTTCTCTTCAATCAAATTCGATTCGAAGTCCAAGAGCATCAGTCTGGAGGGTTCGGTAACGGAAGCCAGCAAGCTTATCACGTACGCCCGCGCTATGGAAGCCGACCCCCATTTCGGCCAAGCGAACATCCTCTCGCTTGCCAAGCCGCAGCAAGCAGCGATCATTACGGCGCTATCGAAGACAACCAACGCCGTGGTGAAGGTCTCCGAGAAGGTGAGCCTCGCTCAAACCGATTCCGGTCCCATAGAGATTGACTCGAGCATCGCCTCCCCGATCATCGAGGAAGAAAAGGAAGATAAGTCCATGATCGAGGATCAGGCCCAGAGCGAGGAAATTCAGGTGGGAAGCGGACCGCAGGCCAGCTTCGAGATCCTGACCCAACAACCCCTCCCGAACGGGGGAATCCGGGTCGTTTTCCACGATACCTCAACCTCCATCGATCCGATCGTATCGTGGGAATGGGACTTCGGCGACGGCGACACGAGCACCCTCCAGAACCCGATCCATGACTACCTGAAACAAGGAACCTTCCGGGCCACTCTCAAGGTCAAGGATTCGAAGGGGGCATTCGGAACGAGCTCGATCGGAATGTTCGACAAGCCGAAAGCTGATTTCACCGCCGCTCTCGTTTCCTGTGCCGACCCGTTGACCGTCGCGTTCACAGATCAAAGCACTTCGTTCGACAGCCTGATTTCATGGAAGTGGGACTTCAATGCTGACGATACAGTGGATAGCACCCAGCAGAACCCCACTTACACTTTCCCGGCGCCCGGCGCCTACGAGGTTTCACTGACCGTCGAAGGATCGCTTCATACTCCCGCAACGGTCAAGAAACTCATCAAGGCGAGTACCCCGCCATCGGCCGATTTTTCTGTGGCTCCCGCGTCTACGGCGAATGGGCTCTTGACCCTCAAGTTCATGGATCTTTCGACTCCCGGCACGATCATCGTCGAAGGCCAATCTCAGCCCGCTCAACTGGCGCAATGGCAATGGGACTTCGGAGATGGGGTAATGAGCACGGAACAGAATCCAACGCACACCTATACCCGGTCGGGGCGCTACACCGTGACATTGCGCGTGGTGGAAAACGATGGTAACTGCAGCACCAAAATCAAGACCATCGAACCGGCCAGCGGGCTTGTCGCCGACTTCACGGCGGCACCGTATGGCGGGCGCGGCGGCGGGCTCAAGATACAGTTCACCAATCGTTCCACCGTGACCGATTCCTCCAATGTCTCTTGGCTGTGGGATTTCGGCGATGGCACGACCAGCACTTCTCAGAGCCCGGCCCATACCTATGCCAAGACGGGCAAGTACACGGTGACCTTGAGCCTTACCGAGAAGCTCGCCAGCACCGATCCCACCGTGATCAACCAAGCGGTGGCGGCCATTTCCATGGAGATTCAAGTGGATGAAACGGTGATGACCCCCTTCACCATGACTCTGACGAAAGTGGAAAGCTAGAGCCATGAACATGGCGGATCTGCTCCATCTGACGGTCTCGTCGGACGCCTCCGATCTGCATCTTCAGGCGGGGAATCATCCCACCTTGCGGATCGCCGGAGAGCTCGTCTTTCAGACACAACTGCCAAAGCTGACCGCTCAGGATACCCGAAAGCTGTTCGAGAGCATCGCTACAGAGGAACAACGGCGGGTGCTCGCCCGCGAGCTCGAGCTCGATTTCGCCTATTCTGCTGAGGGCATCGGGCGTTTCCGGGTGAACGCCCATTTTCAGATGGGCACGCTCGCCATGGTCTTCCGTGTGGTGCGAACCGTCATTCCCACGATCGAGGAACTGGGCCTCCCATCCATCTGTAAAACTCTGGTCATGAAACCCCACGGGATGGTCGTGATCACCGGCCCCACAGGGTGCGGCAAATCCACCACACTTGCGGCCATGCTCGACTACCTGAACGAACATGCTAAATGCAAGGTGATCACCATCGAGGATCCCATCGAATACGTGCATCAAGATAAAAATTGCGTGTTCTGCCAACGCGAGCTCGGCACGGACACCAAGTCATTCCCCGCCGCCCTGAAACACGCCCTGCGGCAGGACCCTGATGTCATCATGGTGGGCGAGATGCGGGATCTAGAGACCATCTCCACCGCCTTGACCGCCGCCGAGACGGGGCACCTTGTCCTCACTACCCTTCACACCCCCGGCACGGTTCAGGCGATGGACCGGATCATCGATGTCTTTCCCCCGCATCAACAACAGCAAGTTCGTCTCCAATTGGCTACAACGCTTCAGGGAGTGCTCTATCAAAACCTCGTGCCCAGAATCGATGGGCAAGGCGTCGTAGCCGCGGTGGAGGTTCTCATCGCCACGGTCGCCGTGAGAAGCATCATTCGGGAAGGCAAAACGCATCAGATGATGAACTCGATCCAGACCGGATCGGAGTACGGCATGCAAACGCTGGATGAGGCCCTCGTGCGGCTGTGCCGAGCGGGCATCATCTCAAAGGAAGAGGCCATGCTCCGTGCCCGAAGCCCCGAAGAGATGGAACGTCTGTTCCAGAACCCGCGATCAGCCAGAAACGGGGCCTTGGTCGGTGAAAAATAGGCCGGCCACGGTAAGATACCGAGCCATCAATTTCCCCAGCACAAAGAAGATTTTGTCGCATTTCGAACCCTCGGCAACTCTCTATCCCCGCATTTTGATAAATATTGCCGGCTTTTTGTGCTATTATAGACCCATGTATACTGTTCCCCCTCGCCCCTTCTCTTTCCGGGGAATCCCCCGCTCCTCCCTCCATTCTCAAGAAGTTCACCCCCCGAGCAGAGCCAAAGGAATCTAGCCATGGACACAGAAGCCCCTTCCCACACTCCTAAAACCAGCATCCGCTCCCTCCCCAGGAGGCAACTGATCACCACCGTGACCGGTGTGCTCCTGGCCATGTTCCTGAGCTCACTCGACCAGACCGTGGTCGGCACCGCGATGCCCCGGATCATCTCGGACCTTGGGGGCTTTTCGCAGTACACATGGGTGACCACGGCTTACATCATCGCCTCCACCATCACCGTGCCAATCGTGGGAAAACTCACGGACATGTACGGCCGCAAATGGTTCTACATCGGAGGGCTGACGATCTTCGTCATCGCCTCCATCCTCTCCGGATTTGCCGGTACGATGGGCCAACTCATCGCCTTCCGCGCTTTGCAGGGGATCGGCGGGGGAACGATCATTGCAAACACCTTCATCGTCATCAGCGACCTCTTCCCCCCCGCCGAACGCGGCAAGTACCAGGGGATCATTTCCGCCGTATTCGGGCTCTCCTCCGTCATCGGGCCGACACTCGGGGGTTTCATTACGGATAACCTCTCATGGCACTGGATCTTCTTCATCAATATTCCCCTCGGATGCCTGATCATCTTCCTCTTCATACGATTCTTCCCCCCGCTGCGCCCCGAACAGATGAAACACACCATAGACTATCCGGGCGTTACCGCGATGGTGGCCTGCATCGCCCCGCTCATGCTGGCCCTCACATGGGCCGGCACCGATTACCCCTGGCTCTCGGCACAGATCATCGGCTTATTCGCCTTTTCGGCGGTGATGCTGGCCTGCCTCCTATATATCGAAAGCCGCGCCCCTGAACCCATCATCCCCCTCAAGATGTTCCGGAATCGGATCATCTCGGTATCCACAGCGGTGATCTTCCTTTCCGGATTTGCCATGTTCGGAGGGATCGTCTTTATCCCCCTGTACTTTCAGGGCGTTTTGGGATCATCCGCCACCCGAAGCGGCAGCTTCCTCACCCCCATGATGCTCGGCCTTGTGGGAGGAAGCCTGATCTCGGGGCAGGTCCTCTCGCGAACCGGCGGGCACTACCGGATCCAGGGGATCTTCGGGCTCGCCGTGATCGCCGCCGCTCTATTCCTCCTCTCACAGATGAGCGTGAACACAAGCCATACGAAGGCGGTGATGAACATCGTCATCTTGGGATTCGGCCTTGGATGCACCATGCCGCTCTATGTCATCGCCATGCAAAACGCTGTCTCCTATGAGATGCTGGGGGTGGCCACCTCCTCGACCGTCTTCTTCCGGCAGATGGGAGGGGTCTTTGGTCTTGCGATCTTCAACACCATCATGACCCACCGGTTCTCCACGGAATTTGTCGGCAACCTTCATCCCGATGCCAAGGCCATGATCACCCCGGAGCCCCTGAACTCGCTTTCGGATAACCCTCAGGCACTGCTCAATCCGGAGGCCAAACTTCAACTCAAGGCCATCTTCGATCACGCCGGCCCGCAGGGAGAAAGCCTCTTCAATAACGTATTCGATTCGCTTCGAGAAGCCCTCAATTCGGCCATCGCCGAGGTATTCTTCATCGCCTTGATCGTTGCCCTCGTGGCATGGGGGATCAACCTCTTCCTGAAGGAAATTCCGCTCCGCAAGCACCATCTCTGATGCCCACTCGAAAGGGGATACGCTCATCGGGCAAAAGAGGCAAAGAGCATTTGGCCCTCTTCCAATTCTTCCGAATTTGCAAAAGGTGCTATAATTGGGGCGATGCTTTTCTCTACACCCGATCCCCCCAATAAAGGTGCGGAGGCCTCATGTACCGCCCCCCACCCATCCACCCCCCTAGCCTCCCTCCTCTGCATCCCCCCCGCCGTGAGCCTCGGCATCACCTACAGCTTCGGCATCTTTATCGGGTACCTTGAAGCGGAGTTCGAATGGAGCCGGGAGGCCGTCTCGGGCATATTCGCTCTCAATCTCGGCCTCACCGCTGTGTTTTTCATGCTCAGTCAGTGGGTTTACACCCGCTACGGGCCACGGCCGCTCCTCCCGATCATCATCCTCGCCGGGGGCGCAGGTCTCCTTTCCTCTGCACACGCCGATGCCCTCTGGCAGTTCATGCTCTCCTATGGGGTACTGTTTGCCCTGGGCTCAGGCACGATCAGTGGATTCGTTATGTCAACATTTTCCCGATGGCCCCCCCAACCAAGGAAGACCTACATCGGCGCCGCCGGGACCGGAATCGCCGTGGGCATCTTGATCGTCACCTTCGCAATCTCCCGATTGACCTCAAGCTATGGATGGCGCGATGCCTTCACCGTTCTCAGCATCCTCATGTGGGCCGCGGCGGTGCCCACCGCCGCTCTGCACCGGAATCCCCTCCGATCGGCGATCCCCTCCGGAGCGGTCCCGGGCCAAACCCGATGGAACCCGCGCTCACGGAACTCATGGTTTCTTCCCTTCGCTTGCCTTGCCTATGCATTCGCCCTGCATTTGGTCATCGGGCACACGGTGGTTCGGGCCGAAGGCATCGAGATGAGCGCCCTGCGCGCGGGGGCGTTGCTCACCGTAATGGCCGCCGCCGCGCTTCCATCGCGGATGCTTGCGGCATGGGTCATTCGAAATCTCGGCGAGGGCACTGCGGGAGTCGCCTTCACCCTCCTCCATGCCGCCGCCATCTTCTGGTTCGTAGATCCGGACGGGACCCGAAGCTATTTCCTCTTCGCCATCGTCTACGGGATCGCCATCGGCGGGATGAGCCGATTCGCTACCGACGCCCTCGGCAAGGCATACCTTCGTCTATTGATCCCCCCGCTGGCCGTCCTCTGGGCGATCGGCTCCGCCCTCGGCCCGTGGGTGGGAGGACGGATCGTAGATCATACCGAGGGTTATGAATTCGCCTTCTTCTGCGCCGGATTGGCCGCCATGGCCGCCGCAGTTTCCATATGGGGTATGAAAAGCACGCGCCCATCGTTCGAAGAAACTACGGCCCCCGTGGTCGGCGGCGATCGCTCAGAACATGCCGGTGATATCCTGAACGATGCACATGGCAAAGAAGAGCACGATGCCGGTGAGCGCCAGGCCAATCCCCAAAACGATGAGGGCGGCACCCGCGAGGGGAAGCCCCGATAGGGCCACCACGAGAATCCCTAGGACGAGCCCCACCCCCCCGATCACCGCCACCAGAGCGCCGATCCAGGGGAGGAGATTCATCATCCGGGAGGAAGCCAGAACCTTCCTACCGATGCTCCGACCGCGGCTCTTGATCATCGAGACCTCCCCCACGCAAATCTAAGAGTTCTTGATCAACCAGACGGCCACCACAAGGCCGAATAGTCCCAAATCCATGGGCACCGCGATGGCAAGGTAATGGGCCCGCTTCAGATACTTGCCACCAAAGAACACCATCGCGGCATACGTAATCGGCAGGATCGCCGCGATCACCGCCGGCAGAAAGATCAGCCCTCGCGGCAGATTATTGGCGAGCTTTTCAGGGATATCCGGATACACCGCGATGGTATAGCCGAGGAGAACGCAATAGGGCACAAGCACCAACATCAAATAGGCGAACTTGGTCGATAGCTTCATAACGTTCTCTCCTTAAAGCCCAAAGAACCCGCGGGCATTCTCGGTAGTGATCGAAGCCGCAAAGCCTACCTCCACTCCCCTGAGCTCGGACACCCCCGGTAAGACGCGTGCGGCGATATCCGCCGGTTCGGAAGGGCGCGGGATCGAGACATCTCCTCCATAGATCACCGGCGCATCCGATTCCAGCATGAGACGATCCCACGGCGCCTCTCGGATCGCCCTCCGGTGCTCGGCATGATAGGTCACGGCCGGTGTGGCCGAAGCGTAATAGCCGCATTCCAGAGCTTCTCTGAGAACATTGAGGGGGCCGGTGAACCAGTGGAACACCGCCGTTTTGATCCCGACCCCCTTCACCGCTTCCAGAGCATCCCGCCATGCATATCGAGAATGAACCGAGACGGGCTTCCCGAACCGCCGGGCGATGGCCAGAACATCGCCCAGAACGCCCCTTTGAATCTCCTTGCCGGCGCCTCCCGCGAGGGTCCTCTTGTGATAGTCCAGACCGATCTCCCCCACGGCCACCGCCTCGGCGATGTGATCCTCGATGAAGCGGAGATTCCGCTCGACGTCCGCCCGATCCCCGATGTTCTGCGGATGCATCCCCAATGCCGGCAAAACGAATCCTTTATGTCCGGCGGCGATTTCCAGAATCCGATTGTTCGAAGCGTAGTCCACACCCACAGCCACAATAGCCACAAGTCCCGCCGCTCTGGCCCGTTCGATCATCCCATCAAGGTCCGCGATCTCATCCAGATGGGCATGGGTATCAATCAGTTCGAGCATGCTATACTTCCTCGATGACCAGATCCTCTGCGGTACGCACCGGACGGGAAAGATCCACGATAGCCACGGCCCTCCCCGAACGCGCCGAACGATAGGAAAGGGAAGTGAAGATGGTCAAACACCGTCCACCGTACAGAAGGGGATCGGCATCCGGCTGATGCGAACGAATGAGGACTTGCTTACCGAACCTAGACATGAGCATTTCGAACCAACCTCGCCCGAACTGGGGTCTCCCGCTCGGAAAACCATCCCCCAGATATCCCCCCGCCCCATCCACCCAATCCCCCCACGTGATCTGCCGCCACCCTTCCCCACCAATCTCGATGCCGTTGATGAAGGGCAAATCCTCCACATCCGGCAAGACCCCGTGAAGGGCGATAATCCCGTTTGACGTCGAAGCGGCGAAGGGGAGCTTCGATAGCACCTTGGCGTACCGATCGAACATCTCATGATCGAGCCGCTGCCAGAAATCCGCGGGATGGAACGGCATCACCGCGTAGCCCTCGTGATTGCCCATGAGCAGAAAGAGATTCTCCGGCCGTTCGAGCTTGAGCCGCAGAAGCGTATGAAGGTTCTCCGCTGAATCCGGCCCCCGATCCACATAATCGCCCAGAAACACCAGAGCGGTCCGGGCGTCGAGATATTTCTCGCACACTCTATTCGTTGCCTCCAGATCGCCGTGCGTATCCCCGACGAACACCGCCCGTTCCACCGAGCCTATCTCGATCAGCCTCGGCTCGGCCTCAAGCCGCTTTTCGACCTCGCTCAAGAGCCGCTCGATCTCGGATCGTTGCATCTCCGCGCCTTCCGTTCAACGCGTTCCGCCTTCACAACTTCTGGCACCGTGGACAGAAACACGTACCCCTTCCCCGGACCTTGGTATAGCCCAGCGATGAGCCGCACCGCGGGCACGATTGCCCCCGACGATGCGCCACCCGAAATTCCGTCTGCGCCGCCCCCGGCTCGCCATCGGGATCGCGATAGGTATCCACACTGGCCCCCCGCCGTTCGATCCCCCGGGCCAGCACAGCACGAATCGCCCGGTGAAGGGCCTTCACTTCCCTCTCGCTGAGATCCCCCGCAGCTTTTTGCGGGTGGATCCCCGACTCGAAAAGGGCCTCATCCGCCCACATGTTCCCGATTCCGGCGATCGCCGCCTGATCGCAAAGGAGCGCCTTGATGGGCAAGCGCCGTTTTCGGGTAACGGCGCGCAACACCGATTCGCTGAATCCCTCACCGAGCGGCTCCGGCCCCAGCTTTCCAAGAACCCTTTCCTCCCGCTCCACGAGCCAGATCCGCCCGAACTTCCGCTGATCCACAAAATGCAGGGCGGTACCACCTTCGAACCGAAGGATCGCACGCGTATGCAAAGTCGGCGGATCCGCATCCGACCTGAGCAACAACACCCCGGTCATCTTGAGATGGAAGATCAATGTTCCGTCCCCGGCCAATCGAAACAGAAGATACTTTCCCCTTCGTTCCAACGCCTCGACGATGCGGCCGATGAGCCCCCGGCGCAGATCTTCAGAGGATGGGTTCCGGACCGTGCCCGCCCATAGCACCTCCACCGCCTCAATGCGGCGACCTACTATCCGGGGCCCGAGGGCACGCTTGATGGTCTCGATCTCCGGCAACTCAGGCATACACTAGGGATTATAGCAGAAACCGTTCGCCGGACGCTGAACGAAAACGCCACAAACTCTTGACCCTTTGTTAACTGATTCTTTACCGATGTTCACCAAAATGTTTACTTGCGGATGGTAGTCTGTACTTGGTTTCGAAGGGGATGATGCGGTCTCATACACAGCGCATCCCATGTGAGTGAGCCACATAAGAATTCCACAGAATCAGGCAACAAAAGGAGGTGATACCGGCAAGAACGAATTAAGCATCACGGACTGAGGAAAGCGCGCTCCGGTCCAAAAGGAAACAAAAGAGGAGCGCAAGGTACCCCAAAACTCGAACAAGGAGAAACCTAGATGAAGAAAATCGCGATCATAACGCTGGCAGCCATTCTGGTGCTGAGCTCCGTCGGCGTGGGCCTGGCCAAGTGGTTCGATCGAATCGAAGTCACCGGCACGGTCACCACCGGCAATGTGGACCTCAACGTCGTCGAGTACTCCTGCACCTATGTGTACAAGGATGTCGAACATCAATATCCCGACATGTGGAACGGCGGGTTCGCCTGCATCGTCTCCGACACACCCCTTCAACTCCCTGACCTGATGCTGGTCTCCTACGGCTGCGCCGAGGACGCCGATCCGGTGGCGGAGGATAACGACACCGTCGTGGTGACGTTCGACAATCTCTTCCCCAGCAGCGCGGATGATGTGCCCAACTTCGACGTCATCGCGGACATCATCGTGCACTATGAGGGCTCCATTCCCGCCCGGCTGAACATCGGCGAGATTGAACTCGGCCCGGATAGCGGCTGGCTCGATGGGCTACTTTCGTACGATATGTACTTCGTCACGCCCATCAAGGATGATGCCGGCAAGATCATCGGATGGCAGAAGGGCGCCCCTGTCGAGCAGTGCACGCAGGTTCACTACTGCGACTATGTGAAGATCGACTTCCAAGTGGAGGTCCCGCAGCTTGACGAGATGATGAACAAGAGCGGCTCCTTCAGCTTCGGCTTTGATGCCGTCCAGTGGAACGCCGATTGCACGCCCGGCCCCACCCCGAGCTAAACCCTAGACACTAGAAGAAAAGAGATATCGGCCATAAACGAGATGCGCAGGGGCTCTCTCCCAAGGGAACCCCTGCGCACAGCCGCAAATGGTAGGGAATGATGAAGCGAATCGTCTTGGTGATCACGGCCGTAGTCCTCACGATGAGCATCGTGGGGGTGGGGGTTGCCCGCTGGTCGGATTCGGTCGCGGTCAACGGATCGGCCACGACATGGCTGGCCCAGATCGGGGTTGCTGATATGGGCACGGGCCCCAACGGCATCCTCGATGAGGACTGTCCGGGTGCCGGCGGGCCCAGCGGCGGCGAATGCGTGCCCGGGCCCTCTTCCGTGACTCTGATCGGTGGAACGAATGGGGACGGTCGCTTCAAGATCACCTTCTGGGGCGTCACAGAGAACCGGGATGGCACTTACACCTGGTGTTACTGGGTGGAAAGGAAACTATGCGGCAGGGATCTGAGTCACTGGATTCTGGAGCTCTGCGATCCGGCTATCGGTGATGTGGTGCGATACTCTCCCACTAAGTGCAGTGGCAACATAAAAGATAAGTGCAGTGGCAACATAAAAGACGTAACGATCGGCTTCGATCCGGTCACGGGGATCACCGGCATCAAGTGGGAATTCAATGACTGTTGCTTCGTTTCCGGAAAATTCTGCTTCACCCTGGATAGCTATTATCCGATCGGCACGGTAAACGTTGGAATCAAGACCGGAGGCGTGGTAAAGGTCGCCGTCGGCCAGATCGCCGGGCCATGCTGTGACGGCACCGGACCCCAGGGCGATCACCTGAGCGAGAATTTCGAGCATTCCTTCGATCTGGAACTGGGGAACATCTCCTATCCCTTCTTCGAACGGGCGGTGGAAACGTTCCTTTCCCCGACGCCCGGATTTGCCGATGGCACCCAAACATGGATCGCCAATGGGGGCTCCGTCCCCCTCAAACTCACCGGCATTTCCATGGAACTGGCCGGCGGTAGCAATCTCCTCCCGTGGTTGGAGATTGACGATTGGAAATTGATCGAAGTAAACCCGGATGATGCAGAGGTCGCTGTCGTGACCGGCTGCGGATGGGCCGAACTTCAGGATACGATCGAGGGCTATCAGCTCCATTGCGGTCACGTCCTGAAGCTCTTCACCAATCTGCATTTCAATGCCGGCATGCCCACGGGAGAAACCATGCAGTTCGAGTGGCGCATCACATCGGAACTATGGAACAGGTAGAGATAAGAGATGAGCAACAAACTTACCCTCATCATCATTGCACTCATAATCACCCTCGGGGTGGGCATCGGCATTGCAGTGGCCCAGGCGCTCAACCACGATGACGATCAGTACGTGGCCTTGAGAGCTTATCTGGCCAACAGCGGATGCCCCTACGTGAGCGTGGACGGCAACGGCCCGGACGGTAGTCAATGGTTCCCGCCCGTTCCGGGGACGACTCCCACCCCCGGTTCGTATTACCAGACCACCAGCCATACCTTTGAACTCGATAACCTCTATCCGGGGTTCGGTTACTATTACTTCCCGGGAGCTTCCCCGTGCGATGCCCCGAGCTACATCCTCTACTTCGTGCGGAACGAGGACCGAGATGACCCCAGCAAGATCGGCCCCATCACAGTGACCACCTACACGCTCGATCAGAACCTCAACAAGATCATCCCGTGCCCGTGGCTTCAGATCACCCGATACGATGATCCGGAATGGAACATCAAACCGGATATCAAGGCGGATGTCGAAAGTAAGATCGATGCCTTGCCGACTTCGGACAGCGTGAAAGCGGCCATGAAGGCAGCTTTCTGGCGGGGTTGCATCAAAGAGGGAGACATCCTCCAGCGCGCTGACCTTGGCGAGGCCGACCCAAGCACTTGGGGATGTTACGGGATCTCGATACGAGTCCCGTTCGAGGATGTGGACGGTGAGATCCCGCAAGGGGTACCGGCCTACATTACCATCTCTATCGAGCCCGAAGGGCAAAACATACCACAGATCTATTTCATGAATTCATCGGACGTCAACAACGAGTAGTTCAAACAAACATTTTCCGGGGGGTCCAGCAATGAGATACGCAATAAGGATCGGGCAAGGATTGACAGTGGCTTTCATCGTGGCAATTCTTCTTGCTACGATGGGAGTGCCCACCGCCGCCGCGGGCGAGCCGGTGTTTCTGATCAAGGCCGACGGTATCTGGGTGGTGGGAAGTGCCACCGGCGATGGCGGAACTCCCACATGCATCAAGTATCTCAACACCGACAACGAATACGACGAAAATCAGGTCCGCTACGGTGACGATATCTACGGTGGCAACTGCCCCACCGATTCCACCAAGCAGAGCGGCTTCGGCTTCGACGGCACCGACAGCATCCTCATCAACCCGGGGGAAACCTTCCTCATCGGCAAGTTCACCCACTACAACAATCCCATCTATGTTTACGGGGATCCGGAGCACAACTTCAAGCAGGTGGACCTCGATATTATCATGGATTTCAGGATCGTCTCGAGCGGCAAGACGTTCACGGGCACCGCTTCCTATACGATGAATCTGGATGAAACCCCCAACGGTGACGATCCCTGCAAGTATGAGGACCCCGAATGCGGTCCGGGCGGATGTCCCAATGAGAACGGATGCTGCGATAAGGTATGGTTCGAGAACAACGTCTCCTCCCAGACCTTTGAAATCGACGGCGTATGGTACACCCTCGAGATCACCGGATTCGTGCCGGATTGTGAAGGAAGCGCCCTCGATGCCCAGGCCGAGTTCTTCACCCGGGAAGAGGCCACCAATCAAGCATGCCTCTACGGTCGGATCATCGAGGCCGCTCCGGCGATCGATGTGACCAAAACCGCCAATCCCATCAGCCGGCCCATTCCGGGCGGGGATTTCACCTTCAACGTCAAGGTCTGCAACATCGGGGACACGGCTCTGACGATCACGAGCTTGACGGATGATATTTATGGAGACCTCAACGGCAGGGGTACCTGCGTCACCGGCCAATCCCTCGCTATCGGCGAGTGCTACGAATGTTCCTTCATCGCCACCGAAATCCACGAAACGCCGTGGAGTCAGGTGGATACCGTAACCGCCACCGCTCAAGATGACGAGGGACATGTGGTCACCGATTCGGATGATGCCCTCATCGCCGTCACTGCCGGGGGGCAAATGATCCCCAGCCTGACTCAGTGGGGGATCATCGGCATGGTGACGGCTATAGCCGCCGTGGCCATCTGGATCCTCCGCCGTAAACATGCCCGCAACATCGCCTAAGGAAATCGGGTGAAAGTCATCCTCCCAGGGGGGAAGAGAACCTCTTCCCCCTTGCAGGGGTGAATACACCGGCCCTGAGCAGATAGAGGGAGGAGCAAAATGCAAATCGTGTCCCGAACAATGGCGGCTCTTCTAGCCATCGCAGCGGTGGCAGCTATGACGTTTCTCACAGCGGGAACAGCCGCTGCGGATGCGCCGGTCATGCTTATCAACGCCGACGGCATCTGGTCGAACGCTTGCGGCGATAACGGCTGCGGCCCGACAAACGTCACATGCCTCGGATACGATAACACCGCCGATACGACCGACGAGAATCAGGTGCGATACGGCGATAATAACACCGGCCAGAGCTCATGCCCGGATAGCAAGGAAGTGCAGAGCGGATTCGGCTTTGATGGGGCCCAAAACGTCGCCATCACGCCGGGGCAGACGTTTCTCCTCGGCACCTTTACCCACTACAATAACCCCATCTATACCTACGCCGGAAACTTCAAGCAGGCGGATCTGAGCATCACCATGGATTTCAAGGTGCTTGCCACCGGCCATACCTTTTCCGGATCTGCTGAATACATCGTTCACCTCGATGAAACCCCCAATTCCGCTAACCCCTGCGAATATGTGGATCCGGAATGCGGGTCATACGGCTGCCCCAACGAGAACGGCTGCTGCGACAAGGTCTGGTTCACAGGCGATCTCGAGCCCCAGATCTTCGAGATAGACGGCGTGTGGTACACCCTCGAGATCGTCGGGTTGGTCCCCGATTGCCAGGGCGATATTCTCCAGAGCGAATACTTCACCCGTGAGAGCGCCACCAACACGGCATGCCTCTATGGCCGAATCGTGGTCGCAGCCCCCTCGATCGAAGTGACCAAGACCGCCGATCCTACGATGTTGCCCACCCCCGGCGGTGACTTCACCTTCACAGTGGATGTTTGCAATACGGGCGACCGCGACCTCATGCTTCTCAGCCTCACCGATGACAAGTACGGCGATGTCACTCAGGTGAGCGGGAAAATCACCGCCACCGATTGTCAAACCGGAGGGATCATTCCCATCGGTGATTGCTACCAATGCTCCTTCACCGTCAACGAAATCCACGATGAGTCGTGGACTCAAACGGATACGATCACTGCAACCGGTGAAGACGACGAGGGACACGTGGTCACGGATTCAGATGACGCCACCATTAGAGTCAAACCGCACGATATCCCCGTGCCCACCATGACTCAGTGGGGGATCATCGGCATGGTGACCGTTCTGGCAAGCACAGCATTCATCGTCCTCCGCCGCCGTCATCACCGGGGAAACACGGCCGTCTGAGAAACACAGTTGAATGAGAAATTCCAAGAAATAGGGAGGTGATGACTCACTCCCCTATTTCAGGCAAGGGTGCTACGATATCTCGATACGAAGTTTTAACCGTCGTTGACCGGGATTTTTACCTTGTGGTGATACGATCAAGACAAGAGTGATACCTTCTGGAGCGCCAAAGTGAAAAGACGAGGATTCTTTGCAAGCCTGCTGATGACCGCTATCTTGGCGGTAAGTGCGATCACACCGGCCTTTGCCGATCTCGATCCGCCGGTGCTCGAGCGGACCTTGACCCAACCGGAGGATTACACCATCACCGTCACAAAGACGGTCATCGGCGCTCCAACCCTTCCGAACAAGGCGGATGTGGTATTCGCGTTCGATCTAAGCGGAACCATGGGGCCCATTTTGAACGCGGCCAAACAGAAGGCCGAAACCATCATATCCCAACTGGCCATGGAAACAGGGGTCGAGATCGCCTACGGCGTGATCTCCTACGTGGATTACCCCTTCGATTACAGCGGCTCTGAGAACTGCGGATATGCCAGTGCGATGCCCTACGGATACCCCCACCTCACCGAAGACGGATATACCCTCTGCGAGGGCGACTATCCTTACCGGCTGGAGCAAGGAGTGACCACCTCAACCTCGGCGATCGTTGGCGCGATCAACGGACTCGAACTTGGGTGCGGCGGGGATTTCCCCGAATCCCACACCCGCGTTTTCCACGAAAGCCACGCCGATTCTTCCATCGGATGGCGATCGGATGCCGCCAAGAAAATCCTGATCAGCTTCAGCGATGCCTACCCGCACGACTGCAACCTGAACGAGGGCATCAGCGCGGAAGTCTGGTCCACCGGACACGATCCCGGTCCGGATAACCTCATCGGCACGGCGGATGATCTGGTTCTGCTCCAAGAGCTGGATGGGATGAAGAACGCCGGCATCACCCTCCTCGCCTGTCAGGTCAACGATGCTTATCATGATTATTGGGAAGTGTGGGCCAATCGGACGGGCGGCACAGCTTACAACATCACGGCGGGGAATTTCGAGGATACCGTCGTCGCCGCTATCAAGGCCGGCCTCTCCGGTCTCCATCTTGAAGTCACTTCCGATCCTCAGAGCTGTTCCCAGTGGATCAAGTTCGCCCCCTTGTCCGCCGATCAATTCAATGAGACGATCACCGTCCCGCTCGATACGCCACCGGGCACTTACCAACTGACCGTCGAAGCTCGCGACGAACAAGGCAACTCCTACGGCTCGCAAAGCATCACCCTCACCATCCCGGCACCGGAGGTGCGCGGACAGATCTCGGGAATGAAATACAACGACCTGAACGGTGATGGGTCCCGAACCCCCGGGGAGCCGGGCCTCAAGGGGTGGACAATCCACCTCTATAGTTCCTCGGGTGACCTTGTGGACTCCACGGTCACGGCCGCGGACGGCCATTATGCATTCACCAACTTGGAAGATGGGATTTACACGGTCACCGAAGTCGAGAAAGCGGGCTGGACCCAAACGGCGCCCGCCTCCGGTTCATACACCGTCGAGATCATCGGCGGCAGCGCTATCGAGAATCAGGACTTCGGAAACAAGCGGGAGAGCGGCCCGAACCCTGCCATCCCGGGCATCACCCTGTGGGGTGCCCTGGCGATGATGGGAATGATCGCCGGAGCCGCCATCCTCTTCATTCGGCGAAGAGCAACGGCGACAAGATAGCCACAAAAGCCCGGGCCGGTGAGCATTCAGAAGGGGGAAGATCGCGCTCTTCCCCCTTCTTTCAATTCCATCGCATGGTATAATTCGGAGAAAGCCCGGCATTTCATCGCGGAAGAGGCGATCCTCTTCGACCAGAGGATAGACACAGCGTGACCCTGTTCACCAATCTCAAAAGATTCCTCCGCCGCCAGAGCCCCATCACCCGTTTCTGCATCACTTTCTTTTCGTGCGTGCTGATCTTCGGGGCGATCTATCTGGCCCTCCGGCACAACAGTATTCTCGATCCTTTTCTGAACCTCAACGCATGGATGGCGACCGAGATATGGAATCTCTTCGGGAAATCCGCTGAAGTTTCCGGCGCCGTAGCCACATCAACCGCGTTCCGGTTCGAGGTCACAGCGGAGTGCACGAGCATCGTTCCTACCGCCATCCTGATCTCCGCTGTTCTGGCATGGCCCAGCACCCGAAAGGAGAAACTGATCGGGGCACTGGCGGGAACGGCAGCGCTATTCGTGATCAACCAAATCCGCATCCTCACCCTGTTTTACGTCGGCACATCCTTCCCCCGGTTCCTCGATACGGCCCATTACTTCGTCTGGCAAGGGCTCATCGTGCTGATCGCACTGGGTCTATGGCTGTTCTGGGTAGAGAAGATGGTTCATCCCACACCTCCACCCTCCAATACGGGCAAGCCGGAAGCAAGCTCATAACACTCAAGATGGGTGCCCGCACGGTTGACGCATCTCTCGAATTCCCTTAAAGTGGTCTAATATGGACATCACTCTGAAAGGCGTCCGTTACGATTGGTGGGGCGTTCTGGTCCTCGTCATCGCGATCTATCTCGTCATCAACCTCGTCTTGCTCCACGGCGGCGGCTTTTTCACCGTTTATGTCCTCATACCATTGCTGTGGGCGATTCTTGCCCTCACCGTCTGGCAACTGGGAACCCAGCGGCCCGCCGGCCGGGCGGGCATGCGCAGTACGATTGTCTTCATTGCAGCGGGTATCGGCCTCATTCAGATCTTCGCGATGGTATTCGCCGGAATCTTCTACAGCTTCGGCCACAGCCCCTACTCCTTCACCACTAAAAGCATCCTCCAGAATTTCTTCTACGTGACCACGGCGCTGGTGGGGATGGAGCTCAGCCGCGCATGGCTTTTGAACCACCGCCACTTCAAGAAACTCAATCTCTACGTGAAGCTCATGGCCATCGCGCTCCTCTTCACCTTCATCAGCATTCCCCTGAACACCATCACCGGTGTGAGGGCCGACCTCGAATCGCTCCAATGGATCAACTCCACGTTCTTTCCTTCGCTCGCCCAGAACCTCTTGGCGACGTACCTTGCTTTCATCGGCGGGGCTTTGCCGGCGCTCCTTTACCGCGGATTCCTACAATACTTCATGTGGTTTTGCCCGATACTCCCGGACCTCGAATGGGTGACCGAAGGATTCATCGGCACGGGAATCCCCGTGGCCGGGCTGATCGTCATCGAAGCGCTCCATCCGGGCCGGGGGGAGAGGGCGAAAATCAAGAGGAAAATCCGTTCCCGGTCCAAAGGAAAAACCTATGCGGTGATCGGATGGAGTGTCACGGCCGCGATCGTACTGGGGATGGTGCTGTTCTCCACCGGAACCTTCGGATTCAAGCCGACCGTTCTGGTCAGCGGAAGCATGCAGCCGGCGCTGGACGTTGGGGATATCGTGTTGGTCAAGAAAGTGAATCCGCAGGCCATCCGGGAAGGTGATATCATTAAGTTCAAGGAAAGCGAAGGAACTTCCGTCATCCACCGGGTCGTCGCTATCAACAATGAAGAAGGCCAAAGGACTTTTCAGACCAAAGGCGATGCCAACAGTGAGCCGGACCGTGACCCGGTTTACGAATACCAGATCGAAGGGCGGGTCATCTATACGATCCCCAAGCTGGGGTGGGTCTCGATCGGCATCAAGGAGCTTCTGGCCGAATAAGGGCATTGCGCTCCGAAGCGTAAGAGGCCTATTATTCTAAAAAGGGAAGGAATCTCATGAAACTCCGGCACTCCCATAAAGACAGCGGGGCGCAGTCACCGAGACGTTTGCGCATCCCCTTCGTCATTCCGGCATCCCTCCGGATCGGAGGGGCAATCGTGCTGACAATCGGGCTCGTCCTCTCGATCGTATTCTGGTGGCAAGCGTACAGCGATGATCCGGGCCCGCCCATCATCCAAACCACCGAAAGCACTCTCTTCAGCGCCACCGACACGGCATCGCTCGATTATAATGTGCATCTCAAGCCCAACATCCTCTATGATCAAACGGTCCTCGAATCCGGGCAAACGTACTTCAGCAAACTGATCGATTACCTTGATATCTCCGCCGCCTACCAATTCTCCGCGGACAAGCCGGCTCAAATCAAAGGGAGCTACAGCGCCGCCCTCGTCCTCGAGGGGGAAAACATCCCACAGAAGAAATTCCCCATCCCGCTCGGCACACCGAAGGGGACCCTCTCTTTCGACCATTCGGCAAACCTCACCTATGTGGTTTACCTCAAGCCGAACAGCCTTTTCAATACGCCGACCCTTGGGCCCGGGGGAGTATACTTCGCTAGCATCGTGGACCACATCGCGGTGATCGGTTCATACCAACTTCAGGCCAGCGCCCTCTCCCAGAGCACCGGCACCCTCGAAATCATCGCCCGCGTGAAGGCGGAAGGCTACTGGGAGAAATCGCAAACGATTCTCCCCAAAACGGAGTTCGATGCGGGGGGATTGACGGCCTCGCGGGTGGAAAATTTCGATATCGATCTCAAAGCCTATCAGGACTTCGCGGAGCGCGTGAACGATGAACTGGGCATCAACCCGCGGAAGATGGACCTCTTCATCGAGTTCACCGTGGACTATCACGGCAAAACAGCGGAAGGGGACACCCACGATGTCCTCGCACCCACACTGGTCATCCCGCTCAACAGCACGATGTTCGCCATCGGGGGTGAACCGACCCGGCAGAACTCGGGGCTCGTCCAGTCCGTCTCATCGGTATCTTATCAAACCGAGTTCACCGCTACCGGAAAAGACGCGGCCTATGCCCATAACTTCAAAGTGAATCTCGCCCCGTACCAAGATATGATCGCCACCATAGCGGATCAAACGGGCGTCTCCGTGAAGAACCCGCAACTGCGCCTCACGTTCGATGTGGACGTTTCCATCACGAGCGAAAACGGCGCCCTCACGGATAGGCTTTCGCCCACACTCATCATCCCTCTAGGTGCACCGACATTTGAGATCAAAGGAACGCCTAAACAAACGAGCACCAAACCGATTCGCCAAGTGAACACCATCACCATCCCGCCCCCTCCGGATCGGGGCAGCGGCGGCCAGATGACCTCCGTGATCGTCTTCGCCGTCATCCTTGCGGGGTTCGTCGCCCTCACTCGCAACAAACCCCGTCCCACCATGGATCCCACGGAGAAGCAAGCGGCTTCCCTCCGGAAGAAGTACGGCGACCGCATGATCGACGCCGGGCCCATTCCTCCCACCATGACCGCAGAATGCATCATCCCCGTCCGATCTCCGGAAGATCTTGAGAAGCTTGCCGATCAGCTCGGCAAGCTCATCATTCATCAGGCCCCGACACAACCCGGGGAGACCCATATCTACTACATCATCGACGGCTCTACCCGATACGAGTATTCTCTAAGCAACAAATCTCAAATCTAAAATCGAATGGAGCGAACCATCATGAGGAAATTGCTCTTGTGCATCGGACTGGCATTGTTACTCGCCTCCGGCGGGGTGGGCGGATGCGGGGGCTCCGATAAGTCATCCCCCTCCCCCACACCCCAAACCCCATCCCCGACGGGCCAGACCGCTTCGCGAAACCACAAAGGCATGGATAGCTCCCTCCATCTCGATGGGAAATTCATCGCGTCCAACGTCATCTTCGAATCCGGTACCCGCACGGCCTCCCTCAAGGCCAAGATCGAAGTCGAGATCACGGGGGAAAGCGTGGACGTCCCGTTCCTCAACACCGGGGCACAGAGCTTTGCGGGGATCGTGATCGGCAACCGGATCTCCGGAAACATCGAGACCACCGTCTCGCGATACACCGGCAGCGGCGCACCGAAGCTCCCCTTCACAGTACCCGAGGACATTGAGTCCTATCTGAGGCCGGAGCCTAACATCGAGTCCGACGACGCCCTTATCAAGCAAACTGCGGATGAGATCGCTTTTGCCAAGGCCAACGCTTGGCTGACCGCCGGTGCCATCGCGGAGTGGATTCAAAAGAACATCACCCCCGACCCGGAAGCTTCCGTCGGCGCCAAAGAGGCCCTCGCTTCCAAGAAGGGGGACTTCACCGCCCAGAGCTTGCTCACGATCGCGATGTGCCGCGCCGTGGGCATCCCCGCCCGGCTTGTAGGGGGTCTGGCCTATACGGATGGAAAGTTCGCCCAGCACTACTGGATGGAGTGCTACATGGGCGATGCGGGATGGATTCCGATGGATCCGGCGCTGGGGCAATACGGTTGGGTTGACGCCTCTCACATCCGCCTATTCCGCAGCGGCGCCATTGCTACGTTGAATTCGATCGAGGTGATCAGCTATACCACCATGCCGAAGCCTCCGGAAGGGGAGAAAGGCCTCCTTCTCGCGCCCGAATGGATGAGACGTTTCTCATTCGTTGAAAGTGGCACGGAGGTTCTTCGGAACCAATACGAAGTCACCACCGTGCGGGAAGAGAGCGGCAATACCATCTACACGATGCGCTCGGAGCTTCACCTCAAGCCCGTGCATGCTTGCAAGGCAACGGATGCCATCGTGATCCTCGAGATAGACGAGGGCGGCAATCCCATCTCGTACCGGACGGAGAGGCTCGAGATCGGTTCGGGCTGAGGGAAGAAGGAGCAGTCGGTCGACTGCCGCATCAGCGAGAATACGGCCCATACCTCCGTCACGAATCTCAAGACGAAGCAAACCATCGACAGGGATATCCAACTTCTGCAACCGCGGACGGTGATCCTCTCGGATCTGGAGATCGCTTGGGCGGAGATCGGCTGGTGGGATCTCATGTATCAGGCCGGCCCGCCGCAGGCCGGCGCTTCATACAACGTGCCGGTCTTCTATGCCGATAGCTTCCAGACGGCCACGGTAACGATCAGCGTCAGTACGGCCCAGAAGGAGATCACTGCGGGGGGTAAGACCTACTCGGTGTTCACGTGCACGGTGCCTCAGCTCAAGAGCATCCATTACGTCACGAGCGAAGGGCAATTGGTGAGAGTCGAGAACACGGAGAAGAACATCATCGCCGATCTAGTGGAAGCGGTGACCCCTTAGAAGAAGTCGGCGACCTTCACTACAGGGTTCTGCCGGCGGCCTCCACAAAGGGCCGGAGCTCCTGCATCAGTCGGACGAACTGATCGGGGTAGAGGGATTGTTTGCCATCGGAGAGGGCCTCTTTGGGATTCCGATGCACCTCGATGAGGAGTCCATCCGCCCCACACGCCACCGCCGCCTTGGCCATCGGCGCCACAAAGTCCCGGACACCCGTTCCGTGAGATGGATCCACAATGACCGGCAGATGGCTGTGCTGTTTAATGAAAGGGATCGCGTTGAGATCGAGGGTATTTCGCGTAGCCGTTTCGAAGGTTCGGATGCCCCGTTCGCAAAGGATCACGTTCGGGTTCCCCTCGGAGACGATGTACTCCGCCGCGAGCAACAAATCCTCCACCGTGGCCGCCATGCCGCGCTTGAGGATCACGGGTTTCCGGCTGCGCCCCAGTTTGGTGAGAAGGCGGAAATTCTGCATGTTCCGGGCACCCACCTGAAAAGCATCGGCCCACCGTCCCACCGTACCCACATCCCCCGCCTCCAACACCTCCGTGACCACCGGCAGGCCTGTCCTCTCAGAAGCCTCCCGCAAGATGTGAAGTCCCTTCACGCCCAGACCCTGAAAACTGTAGGGGCTCGAACGCGGCTTATAGGCCCCCCCGCGGAGGCAGTGAGCCCCCGCCATCTTCACCGCCTCGGCGGTGGCGAACATCTGATCGCGGCTCTCGACCGCACACGGCCCGGCGATCACCGTAAACCGCTTTCCGCCCACGGGCACGCCGCCGATCATCACCACCGTGTCCTCCGGATGCATCTCGCGGCTCACCAATTTGTACGGGGTGAGGATCGGGGTGACCCGCTCAACGAGCGGGTGGCTCTCTAAATGAAGCCCCGCCAGAACCCGCTCATCGCCGATCGCGCCAAGGACGGTGCGCTCAACGCCCGGGAGATACAACGGCTTGAGCCCGAGGGCGCTGATCTGCCCGATGATCTCATCCGCATCTTTCTTGGTCGCCGCAGGCTTCAGAATGATGATCATAGAAGCTTGCTCCGCTCACTCTTCGGTCATGTGATTCGGGAGGGAAGGGCTCCAAATCATAACCCCCTAGGAGGCATAGAACAGCTCGATTTCGAAGATGAGGGTCGAATTTGCCGGGATCTGCCCCCTGGGTTGATCGCCGAAAGCCATCTCCGGCGGGATCACCAGTTGCCGCTTGCCCCCCACTCGCATCGTGCCGATCCCCTCATCCAATCCAGAAAAGACCTCCCCTTCGCCGATGAGAAAGCCGAGCGGCTTTCCGCCCTCCGCAGAGCTCTCGATTCGGGTGCCATCGGCCAGCCACAGGGTATAGTGGATCACCACAAACTGCCCCTTCTGTAGCTCCGGCCCATCACCCACACGGATATCGTAATACTTGAGACCGCTCGGGGTGATCACATAGTCGCCCTCGGCGACGGGAGTCCGTTCGGTCATCTCCGGCGGCGGCACAATTGCCAGCAATTCCACTTCGATCTTCAGAACAGCGCCGGGGGGAATATCGGGAGGCATGCCCTGCTCGCCGAAAGCCAGCTCCGGCGGCAATATCAGTTGACGCTTTCCCCCCACCTTCATCGTCGAAATTCCCTCATCCAACCCGGGAAACATATCGCCCGTTCCGATGGCGGAAATCTGGGGGGATCCCGCATCGTCCGTGCCCCCGAGTTGAGTCCCATCCATCAGCCAGCCGGTGAAATTGAACACCACCGCATCCCCGTTTTTGGGGGAATCTCCACTCCCAACAACCAGATCATAGTACTTGAGACCGCTCTCCGTGATCTGATATGCATCTTCCGGTACCGCTTCCGGCTCCGAATGGAGCACGGAGATCAGTTCCACATCGAAGATCAGGGTGGCGTTTGGCGGGATCACATTCCCCGCTCCGGCAGCGCCGTAGCCGAGGTCCGGCGGAATGATCAGCTTGGCCTTGCCGCCCTCTCGCATGAGCGCGATCCCTTCATCCCAACCTTTGATCACCGACCCCTTGCCGATCCGGAAGGAAAACGGTTTGCCGCGATCCAAGGAGCTATCGAACTTGGTGCCGTCCACCAGCGTGCCCGTATAGTGGACCTTGACCAGATCCCCCCGCTGGGGCATCGGACCGGTACCGGCTTGCACCTCGATGTATCTGAGCCCGGATGCCGTAGTGATCCCGCCCTCAGGAATGCCCGTTGCCGCCGTTGGCGATGGGGTTGCTTTCGTCCCCCCTCCCCCACCACAAGCAACGAACACGCTTGCAACCAGCAAGAGGAGAACCACTGGCAAACACGTTCTGAATATTCCTTTCACGATCACTCCTTTCCACATTGCCCACTTACTTCCGGCACATGCCCTCATCATAGGTACGGCTCCCGCCGTTGTCAATCCGGCTTGCCCCCAACTAGCGGAAGACAAAGTACCAGAGGACGGCCGCGATCTCCCCCGCAATAATCAGCCAAAACAGGGACTGGAACACCAGTTTGTCGGTTTTATGGCGGAAGAGGATCATCCCCACGACCCCTCCCCCTCCCCCACCCCCCAGCACGATCCCCAAGAGCACCGCCTCCGGCACCCGCACCCACCGCCCCCCCACAAGCGCGATCAGCTTATCCAGTCCGAAGAACACCAACCCCACCCCGTTCACCGCGATCAGCCACGCCGCAAGCCAATCCAGAGAGTACAGGACCCGCAGCGCCACCATTCCACCCACCGCCAACCCCAGTGCGCCGATTCCATACCATTGCAGAAAAATCACCGCTTTACCCCGACGCCCTTGAACCAAGTATAGAAGAAGGTGCCGTCCTGAGGCCTTCCCGACCGCTCCAAATCCGCGATGCCCTTTTGCCATGCCGCCCGATCCACGATGCCAAGCTCGATCGCGCGTTCACGCGCCGTTTCCACCATGGGGACAATGATCTTGTTGACCACGCCGTCCAGAAGCTCCGGATTCCGGCCGTCGGCATAAACCCATCTGGGCGCCACATCCTTCACCTTGAACCCCGCCTCCAGAAGCAAGGGATACAACCCCCGCCCGATCAGCGGGTCGTGCCCGAGGAGCCCCTGCACGGTGATAAGACTCCGCCAAACCTTGAGGGATTCCGCCGTCTCCGGATGCCAGAAACAAGAACCGTGATCGCCTTCGATCACCGTGATGCTCCCCCCGCGCTTCAATACACGCTTCAACTCTCCGAGCGCTCCCAGAGGATCATCGAGGTGCTCGAGGACAAAGCAAACGAACACGTGATCGAACGTTTCTTCTTCGAACGGCAAGGCCATGATATCGGCCACTTGAAAGCGCACATTATCAAAGCCGCGGAGCGTCGGATCCTTCTTTGCCTCTTCGATGGAGGCCGCCGAGATATCCACGGATACAAACTGAGCTCCCGGATTTCTTCGGGCCAGAACGGCCGTCTGCCCCCCGACCCCACACCCGGCCTCCAACACCCGGCATCCCGCCGGATATTCGGTGCCGCTGTGAAGCAAATCCTCCAGAATACCCGATTGTTCCCGCAGCCGCTGCGTCTCCCGCGGCGAATAACCGTGCACGTACTTGACCATGCAAACCCACCGCTACAAGAGAATCATGCCCAGCTTTTGAAGCTGAGCCGCCCGGACACGAGCTTCCGGCACATACTTCTCGAGCTCATCCCAGAAAGCCCTGCCGTGGTTCTTCACCCGCGTATGCACGAGCTCATGCAACAGCACATAGTCCATGAGCTCGCTCGGAAGGCGGGCCAGATTCACATTCAGGCTGAGGTTGTTGGCCTCCGAGCAACTTCCCCAGCGGGTCCGTTGCGAGCGCACCGTCACCCGATTGTACGTGAACCCGTGCCTCGCCGCCAGCGCTTCCAACCGCTCGATGATCTTTCGCGCGGCGCCGTTTCCATCCCCATCATCGCTGAGAAGCGGAATGCACTCTGCCCGAAGCGCCTCGAGCTCCCGTCTCCGCCGCTCGATCCAGTCCTTTCTGGCCTTCACGAATCCCTCGGCCTTCTCGAGCGAGAGACCGCGGGGGACCGTCACCCCCACCCCTTCGCGAAGCGAATAGCACAGCCGCAACCGCCGGGCCCGCCGATTCACCGTGAACCGCACCGGGCCGATGCCCTCGATCTCGATCAGCTTGGATTCCCTCACCACGCCCCCTTCACGCTTTCGAACGCCCCATCACCCGCTGCTCGATCAGATCGGCCAGAGCCCGAACATCCGCGGGGGAATATCGCGGAAAGCCGCAAGCCGCCGGCTCATCGCTCACGATGGCCAGCACCTCCTCCGGCGAGGAAACGAGTTCCTCGTTTGCACCCCGATGGACCTCGATTTTCGGGGCCTTCGAGCGCTTGAACCCCTCGGCCAAAACGATATCGAACTCATCCCCCAGAAAGCGCGCGATCTCGTCCGGCGCCCAATCGTGATCGGCGATCCGGAACACAGCGATTTTCCGGGCGGAGCTCAGCACCGTACAATCGGCGCCGGCACGGGCATACCTCCATGAATCCTTCCCTTCCGTATCCAGATCCGGATCATGACCGGTATGCTTGACGGCCGCAACGCGGTACCCCCGCCGCTTGAGCTCCGGGATCAGCTTTTCCAGAAGCATCGTCTTGCCCGCACCCGATCTTCCCACAATGCACACAACCGGCGGCATCTATTCCTCCACGGGCCAATCCAGCATATGGACTTCCACCCGATCGCCCCTGCGCACCTCCCGAACATCTTCGGGGACGATGACGATCCCGTTGGCCTCGAGCATCGAAGTGAGGAGTCCCGCCCCCTGCGGCCCGGCCAGACGAACGCGGTAATGCTCGCCTTCGCGCCGGACCACCGCCTTCGCGTAGAGCCGGAGGCCCCCGGGATTGGCGAAATCACTTTCACAGATAGCGGTGATGATGGGTCCCTTCAAATCCTTTCTGCCCAGCATCTTGAGAATCGCCGGGCGCACGGATTCCTCGAAGGCGATCATGCACCCCACCGGATTTCCGGGCAATCCGAAATGGGGGATGCGCCTTCCCCCTTTCTCGAGAATGCCGAACACGAGGGACTTCCCCGGCCGCATCCGCACCCGATCGAAAGAGACCGAGCCGTGCTCGGCGAGGGCTTCCCGGATCAGATCGCGATCCCCGCCCGCCGCCCCCCCCGAGGTGATGAGCATATCCGCTTCCATGGCGGAGCACATCTTCGCCCCGAGATCGGCCCGCTCATCGGAGGCGATGCCCAGAAGGCGCGGGATTCCCCCGTATCGCATGACCTGAGCGGCCAGCGCATAGGCATTGCTGGAATAGACCTTTCCCGGCGGGAGAGGAAAGCCGATTTCCGCAAGCTCATCGCCGGTAGCTAGAACGGCTACGACCGGCCGCCGGATCACCCGAATCTGCGCCCGCCCGATGGAGGCCAGAACCCCGATCTCCTGAGGCCGAATCACCGTTCCCTTCGCCAGAACCCGATCGCCCCTATGCACATCCCCCCCCGCCCTGCGGATGTGCGCCCCCTTTTTCGGCTCGACCGTCACCCCGATTTGCCCCTCCCCCGCCC
>DAOTYO010000042.1:0-21502 GCA_034434815.1 Dehalococcoidia bacterium | reverse complement strand
TCGGGGTGGGCCCGGGCGATCGGCGTTCGCACCGCATCAACGATGACCGCGTTTCTCACGCTTGTCCCCCCGCCCGAGATGCGCCAGAATTTCCGCTTCCCGTGTCCGCATCCTCTTCCGTTGCCCGGGCCTCTGGTGATCGTATCCGAGAAGGTGCAACATCCCGTGAATCACGAGCACCGCGATTTCCCGCTTCAGCGAATGTCCCGCCCGCTTGGCCTGCCTTTCCGCTTGCGGCAGGGAAATGATCACCTCTCCTAACTGGGTCGTTCCCTCCGCATCGGAGGGAAACGCTATATCTCCCTCGCGGAGGGCGAACGCCAGCACGTCCGTTGTTCGATCCATTCCCCGCCACTCGCGGTTCAGCTCATGGACCGTTTCATCGTCCGCGATCACGAGGCTCACGGCCGTCGGAGATGTGATTCCCTCGGCGCTCGCGATCTCTTCGACCACCCGCCGAAGGGTGGCCTTCCGGACCTTCCGGCCGAACGGTCTCATGATCAATACATCGCAGGAAAGCATCGTCCGTTCCTTTCCGGGAGCATCATATCACGCAGCCGAGGGGTGGTCAAAACACAAAAGGCGAGGTCCGCAACCTCGCCTTTCGCTTCTCTTTACCTTCCGGACCCCCATTAAGGGATCAGCCCGGCTGCCTTATCGGCGAATTGGTAGAGGACATACGGATAAACGCCCAGAATGATCACGCCCACCGTGGAGATCACGAGCGCCAACCGCAGTCCGTTCCCCGCGGGCACGGGCTCCATGGATTTGGGGGTGCCGAGGAACATCACTTTGATGACCTTGAAATAGTAGAAAGCGGCCACCACCGAATTGAGCACGGCGAAGATGACGAGCCACAGCATCCCCTCGTCCATGGCCGCCTTGAAGACGACCAGTTTGCCTATGAAGCCAGCCGTGGGCGGGATGCCGGTGAGCGAAATCAAACAGACCCCCAGCACCAGCGCCAAAGCGGGGGCACGTTTGATCATGCCGGAGAAATCGCCGATGAGATCGCTCCCGATCTTGTTGGAAATGGCGATCACCGTGATGAAGGCACCGAGATTGGCCAGCGAATAGACCGCCAAGAAGAACATGATGCCGCTCCGGCCCGCCGCGTTGGCGGCCGCGATGCCCAGCATGAGGTACCCCGCTTGCGCGATTCCCGAGTACGCGAGGAGCCGTTTGATGTTGACTTGATGAATAGCGATCACATTACCCACCGTCATCGTGACCACGGCGAGAACCCCGAACATCAAGCTCCAATCGTCGTGCATCCAACCCGGCTCGCCGAAAGCCGTCGCGAAGAGCCTCAGGATGACCGCGAACCCCGCCGACTTGCTGGCCACGGAAAGGTAAGCGGTGACCGGCGTGGGCGCGCCCTCATACACATCGGGAGCCCACATGTGGAACGGCACGGCGGCTATCTTGAAGGCAAACCCGGTCCCGATCATGACCATCGCCATGAACAGCGCCGGCTCCCTCAAACCTTCCTCAACGATGCGCTCTTTGATCGCCCCGAGTTCGGTGGTTCCGGTCAGCCCGTAGAGCATCACCATGCCGTACAGAAGCACGGCCGAGGCGATCGCGCCCAAGAGAAGATACTTGATCCCGGCCTCAGCGGACTTGCGATCCCGGAGGAATGCCGTGAGCGCATACAGGGACATGGAAGAAAGCTCGAGGGCCACGTAGATCGAGATCAGCTCGCGGGTGGCCGCCATCAGCATGAGTCCCAGAGCCGAAAGGAGAATCAGGGCGATGAACTCGCCCCGGAAGCGCTCCATCTTCGCGGTAATGTATTCCCCGCAGGACATGAGCACGAGCGCTGTAATGCCGATGAAAAGGCACTTGAAGAAAAGGGCGAAGCTGTCCACCACGAGCATGCCGTTCATGGCGGTAGCGCTTTCGCCCCAGAGCCAGAGCGAAAGCGCAAACGGCACAATCAATCCGACCGTGGCCAGCGAGACAAGTACCTTTTTGTTCTCGATGACCAGATCGAGAAGGATCACACCTATGGCCAAGAGGGCCATGCTCAGCTCAGGGGATACCAGTCGCCACTCCAAAGCCTTCTCCTACTTATGTTCGCAACGAAGATTTCCCGATTCTGCAGTCCGTTCTCCCATATCATCCGCTGAACGCCTTGATAATAGGTTCGACGCTGTGTTTGATCACATCGGTGAACACGTTGGGGAAGATTCCCACAACCATGATCGCTGTCACCAGAGAGAAAATCACCGCTCGCTCCCGGGGCGTGGCATCGGTGAGATGATGGAACGTATCCTTGGGCTCATGATAGAACACCCTTTGAATCATCCAGAGCAGATACCCCGCCGAAAGGACGATCCCGATGATCCCGATGATGGTGAAGGCCTGCAGTGCCGGGAATCCGTGATCGCTGCTGTAGCTTCCCGTGAAGATGAAGAACTCCGCCGCAAAGCCGCTGGTGAGCGGCAACCCCAGTGAGGCCAGGGCCGCGATGCTGAACACCAGACAAGCCACGGGCATCTGGCGGGCAAGCCCGCCGAGATACGGCAGCCGGCGTTCATGGGTTTTATCGTAGACGACGCCGACCATGGCGAACAGAAGTCCCGTGACCACACCGTGGCTGAAGAGTTGCAATGCGGCCCCGCTCACGCTCACGACGTCCAGAGCAAAGATGCCCAGAAGCACATACCCCATGTGGCTCACCGAGCTGTAGGCGATGAGCCGTTTGAGGTCGGTTTGCCGCAAAGTCACCGCTGCGCCGTAGATCACTCCGATGATTCCCAACATTACCAGAAGCCATGCCCACTCCTTGGCCACCTCGGGGAACATCTGCACGAGGCGGATCATGCCGTAGCCGCCCATCTTGATGAGGACACCGGCCAGCATCACGCTTCCGGCGGTGGGGGCATCCGTGTGGGCATCCGGAAGCCAGGTATGGAGCGGGAACATGGGCAACTTCACCGCAAAGCAGAAGAACACCAAGAAGAAGATCAGCATCCGGTAGTCGGTAGCCGCCTCGCCGAGCTGGGTCATATCCCACGTTCCGCCCTCGAAATAGGCCACCAATATCCCTGCCAGAAGCCCGGCGCTCCCGAGGAGCGTGTACAGAAGATACTTGACCGCGGAATACTCGCGCCTGCCGAGGGGCGGTTTAGTTCCCCAGATGGCGATGAGGAAGTACATCGGGATGAGCTCGATTTCCCAGAAGACGAAGAACAGGAGGAAATCCTGAGCGGCGAACACGCCGAGGATGCTGAACTCGAGGAGCAACAGCCATGAGAAGTACTCACGGACGCGCTCCGTGATGTTCCACGAGATGAAGACGCACAGGAAGCCGAGGAAGGCGGTCAGAAGGAAAAGTGGGGCGCTCAGACCATCTACACCGATAAAGTACTGGGCATTGATGGACTTGATCCATGTGTACTGTTCCACGAACTGCAATGCCCCATCCGATCGGTCGAAGTCAGCGAACATTGCGATGGACAGTGCAAAGGCAAGACCCGTGAAAACGGCCGCCGTGATCTTCAGGCCGCGGTCGCTGATGCGGAATAGAGCGACGGCGATCGCTCCGATCACCGGCATGAGCATGATGATTGAGAGGATATTGACATCGTTAAACAAAGGTCATTCCCTCACTTACTTGCGCTCAATTGTAGAACCCCACAAGCACGATGGCCAAGATAAGAATCACTCCGAAGCCGAATGCCAGACCGTATTCCTGCAATCGCCCGCTCTGGAACTTCCGCAGGAGTCCGCCCAAGCCCCGGGCGAAGGCGGCCGCGCCGTTGACCGTTCCATCGATGATGTACGTATCGAACATGGCGGCAGCCCAGAAGATCCCTCTTAGCAAGATGCCCCGGACGATCACGTCTTCGTAGAGCTCGTCCATGTAGTACTTGCGGTACCACAGCGTTCGAATCGGTCTGAAGATAGCGCCGATGGTCTCGTTGGAGACCCACTTGGCGCCGTAGATGGCATACGCCACAAAGATGCCCAAGAGGGCCACGAGCAACGCGAACAGCGGCAATCCATGTTCTGCGTTCACCTCGAACTTGGTGAAGACATCGAAGTATCCATGGGCATGCCCGCCGAGGAAGGGCAAAGCGCCGAAGTTGCCGATGGCAAATCCGCTTACGATGGCCAGAATACACAGGAAGACCATAGGTCCCACCATGACAAATGGCGACTCGTGGAGGTGCACCTGAGCGGGCTCGTGGTGGGCCTCATGCCCATGCGTTGCCGGCACCGCCGCATGGTGAAGCCCGGATGGATCGCCGCCCCGGAATTCGCCGAAGAAGGTCATGAACACCGCCCGGAACATGTAGAATGCCGTCATGAAAACGGTGATCATTGCCATCCAGAAGAACCACGGTACATGTTCCCAGGCGTACAGGAGGATGCCGTCCTTGCTCCAGAAGCCCGATAGCGGCCAGATGCCCGCCAGAGCGAGCGAGCCGATCAAGAAGATCCAGAAGGTCCAGGGCATGTGCTTGCGCACCCCGCCCATGAGGCGCATATCGAACGTTCCAGTGGAATGCTGCAGACTGCCGGAGGCGAGGAACAACATGGATTTGAAAAACGCGTGTGTGAAGAGATGGAACATGCCGATGGCAAATCCGATCCCTATGAGATGCTCGTACTCATGTTCGAACTCGTGCCCTTGCCCGGAGAGACTCGCTGCACCGTAGGCCACTGCGCCCAATCCCAGCATCATGTAGCCCAGTTGACTCAGGGTCGAGTAGGCCAAGACCCGCTTGATATCGTACATCACCATCCCCATGCTTGCGGAGAAGATGGCGGTGAATCCCCCGATCCCCGCAACCACGAGAGCGGCCGTCTCGGCATATTCGTGCATGGCGAACATCGGGAAGAGGCGTGCCACCAGATATACACCCGCGCAGACCATGGTGGAGGAATGGATCAAGGCGCTGACGGGTGTAGGGCCTTCCATGGCATCCGGCAACCACACATGGAGTGGGAATTGGCCGGATTTGCCCGCAGCGCCGGCGAATATCCCCAAAAGAATCCATGTAAACGTGGCGCTCGATATGAGGCCGGCTTCGATGCCGGTGCGGAATGCCTCGGGCATCTTGAGAATATCGAACGTGCCCACCGTGCTCCAGATGCCGACGAGTGCCAGCACCAGTCCGATATCTGCAAATCGTGTGACGATGAATGCTTTCTTGGCCGCGGCGGCGGCTGAAGGCTTGTGGTACCAGAAACCGATGAGGAGATAGGAACACAGCCCCACAAGCTCCCAGCAGATGAACGTGAAGAGAAGGTTCCCGGAGAGGGCGACGCCCAGCATGGCGGCCGTAAACAGGGGCATCCATGTGAAGAATCGCAGATATCCCGTATCTCCATGCATGTAGCCCTGCGAGTAAATCTGGATCATCAGGCTGCAGGTGGTGACCACGAGGGCCATCGTGGCGGAGAGCTTATCGAGGATCAGGCTGATATGAATGGAGAACCCTTCCCCGATGGTGAGCCACTCGGTATCAATCTGTTTGTGGAAATGGGCATAGTCTTCCCCGGCCACCGAGGCCACGGCCCAGATGGCCAGCCCGAAGGAGCCGGCGATGCAAAGGATCGTGATGTAACCGCCGTATCGGGCGTTTCGCTCCCCGAAGAAGGGGCGCATCACCAGCCCGTTGACCAAGAAGGCGATCACGGGCAGGAAAATGATCAGCCAGAGCGCGTAATCTGCGATCATCTAAATCTTCCTCAAGATCTCATCGATCAGGTGCGCCTTATCGCTGGGTACGTAAACCTTATAGGCGGCCGTATCCGAGAAGACGAGCGAGCCATCCGCCGGAAGATACCGCGAAGGGATCCCCTCCCCCTCGAAGAGGTCTTTCCACATCTCTGCCAGCATTCGGTTCGGCACCTGTCTGACTTCAGCCCACATTTGCTTTGAGTCTACCCTTTCATGGAATCGCCCTGCTCCACATCCACCGTAGCCCGGCTCTTGAAGTAAGTGATCACGATGGCCAGTCCCACCGCTGCTTCGGCGGCGGCCACGACGATCACAAATAAGGCGAATACGTGCCCGGTCAGTAGCACCGTCTCCGGCGCAAGATATCTCGAGAATGCCACCACCGCGATATTGACCGCGTTCAGCATGATCTCGATGCACATCAAAATGCCCACCGCGTTCCGCTTGGAAAGCGCGCCAAAGAGCCCGATGGAGAAAAGGATCCCCGAGAGGATCAGGTAATGAGTGAGTCCGACTTCCACGATTATTTCTCCCTCACTAAGGCTACAGCGCCCAGTACGGCTGCCAGTATAAGCATGGCCGATATCTCGAATGGTAGGAGGAACCCCGAGTCTTTATCGAAAATCGCTCGTGCCACACCGCCGGTTGTGGCCTGTCCTTCGGGAACCGATGCTGCGGCCATTTGCCCGGCATCGATCGTAGGCCATGTGGTCTCCACCACGACGTAGATCACTCCGGCCATGAGGAACCCGCAGACCACCAGAGCCGCTGGCCAGCTCCGGTTGAAGGGGTTCCCGCGTACAAGATCCCGCGTGAGCATCACCGCGAAGATGATGAGCACGGAGATTGCCCCCATATAGACGAGGACTTGGGCCACGGCCAAGAAATCCGCATTTAGGCTCCCGTAGATGCCGGCCGCGGCGAAGAAGCACAGAACGAGCAAGAGCGCCGCCCGGAAGAGGTTCTTGAGGGCCACCACTCCGAGGGCGCTGATCACGCCCAGAATCGCAAATACCCAGAAGGCATAGTCCGAACCGGTCATATCTACAAAACCTTCTTGTGCTTCCGATAGACGAGCAACGTCTGTTCCGGCAACTGATCATAGAGTTCGGGACGGTAGTAGGCGCTGCGCTCCTTTTTATCCGATGACATCTCGTTCATATCCGCGATCAACTCAGCCCTGCGGTATTTGGAGCGCTCGTAGCTCCGGCCGAAGAACAGGGCTTCGTATGGGCACGCCTCTACGCAAAGCCCGCAGAAAATGCACCGTCCTTCATCGCTCTCGAACTTTTCTACGATGTACTTGTTGTTTTGGGTGTTCACCGATGTGGTGATCTTGATATTGCCCTGAGGGCACGCCTTGGCGCATGTGGCGCAACCGGTGCATCGCCCGGGGTCCCACACGAGCTCTTGCGCCCGCGTTCGCCGCGACACAGTAAGGCGCTCCTCCGGATATTGCTCGGTGATGCGCTTCCGGGTGGCATTCTTGAAGACTACCCGGAGCCCCTGGAGCAATCCGATGCCCGGGATGGAGATGCCCCCCTCCGTTTTCTCGTCGGTATCCGGAGTTCTAGCCTTGGGATTCAACTTGCGCGCCTCCTCGGAGCTTGAACATGCCCGCCCATCCGGAAAGCAAGCCTACAGCGATGGCGATGTTCACCGGCACGAGCCACCATTGAACCGGATCCCAGAAGATCGTTTCGATGGCGACCACGAACAGATTGATCAGCGAAAGCGGCAACATGTACTTCCATGCAAATCCCATGAGTTGATCGATCCGCACGCGCGGCCACGCCGCTCGCATCCAGACAATGACCCCGAACACGGCAAACACCTTGATGATGAACCATAGCCCGGGCCACAGGAACGGCCCTTTCCATCCGCTCAAGAAAAGCGTGGTGATAATAGCGGATTGCGCAATGGCTCCCCCGTACTCGGCAAGATAGAACATGGCGAACTTCATCCCCGAATACTCGGTATGGTATCCGGCGATGATCTCCGATTCCGCTTCGAGTAGATCGAACGGCGTTCGCTGGAGTTCAGCGAGTGCGCAAATGAAATAGAAGATAAAGCTCAAAGGCAAGAGAAGGGCGAAGGGAATGGATTGCTCGACCACGATCTGCTGGACCGAGAGAGAGCCGCTCACGAGGATCACCGCCAGAACCGCAAACGCCATGGGCATCTCGTAACTCACCATCTGAGCTACGCTCCGCATCGCGGCTAGGACGGAATACTTGTTGTTCGAACCCCACCCTGCCATGAACACCGCGATGGTCTCGATCGAACCCACCGCGACCAAGAACAAGACGCCCACGTTCAGGTCGGGGATGAGCCCCACCCCCTTCTGCACGGGGATGACGGCGAACATCAGCACGACGGGCACGAAGATCAGGATCGGGGCGAGGAAATGGACCACCTTGTCGGCGGCCGCGGGAACGATATCCTCTTTCAGCATGACTTTGACGGCATCGGCCACCGGCTGAAGGAGGCCGAAGGGGCCGGTGCGGTTCGGGCCGATCCGGAGCTGCATCGGCGCAATGAAGCGGCGTTCAAACCAGATGAAGCCCATCACGATGGTCAGCACGAAAACGAGGATTCCTACCCCGAAGAGCCCCCAGTGGGCCCAGAAGTTCTCGATGGCCCATCCGCTCTCGAGGGGATCCCGTCCCCATGAACTGAAGGTCTCTACCCCGCACTCAGGCAAATGTATCATCACCGGTCAACCTCGGCCAGACAGATATCAATGCTTCCGAACGTCACAATAAGGTCGGCGATCTTTCCCCCGATCACCATGTCCCGCAGGGCGGTCAAGTTGATAAAGGCCGGCGCCCGCACATGCCATCGGTAAGGCGCAATCGAACCATCGCTCACCAAATAGAAGCCGAGTTCCCCTTTGGGGGCTTCGATGTGGGCATATACATCCCCTTTCGGCGGGCGGAGAAGGTTCGGTACCTTTGCCCGAATGGGGCCCTCCGGGATCTCCTCGATGGCTTGCTTGATGATGCGGTAGCTTTGCATCATCTCCTCCATGCGCACCCGATACCGGTCCCAGTTATCTCCCCGGGTGCCCACGGGTACATCGAACTTGAAACGATCATAGATGGAATAAGGATCATCGCGGCGGAGGTCCCAATCCACCCCTGAAGCCCGCAATACCGGACCGCTCGCGGAGGCATTGATCGCCTGTTGCCGCGGCAGGATACCTGTGCCGACCGTTCGGGAAACGATGATCTCGTTCCCCTTCAGCAGTTCCTCGAACTCGGCATAATAGCCAGGGAAGTCATCGAGGAATTTGCGGAGTGCCGGTAAGAACTCCGGCGGCAGGTCCTGACTCACGCCCCCGATTCGCATATAGTTGTACGTAAATCGTTGACCGCAGAGCATCTCGAAGAGATCAACGAGCTTCTCCCGCTCTCTCCACATGTACTGGAGCGGCGTTTGCAGTGCGCCGAGATCGTTGATCAGGAATCCTACGGCGATTAAGTGATTCACGATGCGTTGCATCTCGCACACGATGACGCGGATGTATTCCGCCCGCTCGGGAACTTGGATGCCGGCGAGCTTCTCCACTGCCAGACAGTAGCCGAAATTCTGGGCCATCGAGGATACGTAATCAAGACGATCCGTGAAGGGGATGATCTGGGTATAGGTGCGGCCCTCCGCCAGTTTCTCGAGACCCCGGTGGAGATAGCCGAACATGGGTTCGACTTCCCGCACGATCTCGCCATCGAGGGTCACGCGCATCCGGAACACGCCATGCGTGGATGGATGGTGGGGCCCCATATTGATGGTGATGAGTTCGGTTTGCATCGTCATGACTGCATCTGCAAAGGCTGAACCGATGCCATTTTTATAGATAATCCCTCCGCAAGGGATGCCCTTTGAATCCTTCCCACAGGGCGATCCGTTTCAGGTTCGGATGCCCCGAGAAGCGGATGCCCATCAGATCGTACACTTCCCGTTCCTGAAGATCGGCGCCCTGCCAGAGATGGGTAACCGATGGAACGGTCGGATTCTCCCGGCCGAAGGCCCGTGTCTTCACGCAAAATGTGTGCTTGCGGGACATAGAGGTCAGATGGTAAACGACCTCGAAATAATCAAAATAGTCGGCCGCGGTGACGCTGTTCAGATAATTGAAATCCAGATCGGGTGATTCCTTGAGAAAGCGCATGACATCTGCCGCGGATTGGCTCTTAACGACAATTCCCGCGGGCTGGATTTCCACGATCGCGCCGGGAAACCGTTTTTCGATCTTATTGGCCACATCCGGCCCTGCCAGGGCTTTCAATCCCATCTAATCCAACCTCGGCAAATGGAGTTTTCCCTTGAGGGAATCCCCCCGTTGAATCTTCTTGTGAAGTTCCATGAGCCCGTGATATAGTCCTTCCGGCCTTGGGGGGCATCCGGGAACGTACACATCGACAGGGATGATGCGGTTGACCCCGGGTACCACCGAGTATGATTCCGAAAAGGTACCCCCGCTGATAGCGCAAGCCCCCATCGCGAGCACCCATTTGGGTTCGGCCATTTGATCATAGAGCCTGCGGACGGCGGGTGCCATTTTCCATGTGAGGGTGCCCGCCACGATCATCATATCCGCTTGCCGGGGGGACGGCCGGAAGATCTCCATTCCAAATCGGGAGATATCCCACCGGTTCCCTGCTGCGGCCATCATCTCAAATGCGCAACAGGCCAGTCCGAACAGCATCGGCCAGAGGGATTTGCTCCGGGCCCAACCAAGGACTTGATCCACCGTGGTCAGCACGATATTGCCGTGATCCACTCCCGCCAGCCATTGATCCGGATCGGGGATCGGCTTCTGGGATCTGGCGATCAACTCCTCGATCATGCGGCCCTCTTCCCGGTCCGCATCGCTGCTCGAATATGGCAATATCAGTTGATCATAGGATGGCATGCTATTTCCACTCCAGAGCCTTTTTCTTCCAGGCGTACGCGAGGCCCACCAGCAATATACCCACGAATACCGCCACTGTTATGATTCCCCATGTTTGATCGGTATTGGTCTCCAGACCGATGAATCTTGCGGCCCAAGGAAAGATAAATACCGACATCACATCGAGGACGACGAAGAGGATGGCGAATACATAGTAGTGGAAGTTGATCTGTGCCCACGCCCCTCGGAACGGCTTCATGCCGCACTCGTAGACATCTTGCTTGGTGCGGTTGGGGTGCTTGGGGATTGCCCCGGAATACCGGAGAATGAGAGGTAGACCGATCAGCAAGAGTGGAAAAATAAAGGCTATTACAATGAACAGCCCCAGTGTACCGAAGTCTGTGACCAAGAGCCTATCTCCTTACGCACAAACCGCATTAGTATAGCACGGCCCAGAAGTCAGGGTCAAGATAAAGGGCTAGGTATTTTGCACAAGGATCAAGATTGCCGCTTGAAGAATATTGGCTGAACATCAGAGTCCCGCTTCCTTCCGGAGGATTCTGGCTTTGTCCGTCTTCTCCCATGGGAGATCCAGGTCTTCGCGGCCGAAGTGCCCGTACGCGGCGGTTTGTTTATAAATTGGCCGGCGCAGATTGAGCGTCTCGATGATGGCGCCGGGGCGGAAGTCGAAGTGCTTTTCGACAAGCCTCTGAATGAGATCCTCATCCACTTTGGCCGTCCCGAAGGTCTCGACGGAGATGGAAAGCGGGCGGGCAACTCCGATGCAATACGCTACTTGAATTTCGACCCGATCCGCAAGGCCGGCGGCCACCACATTCTTGGCGGCGTATCGCGCCATGTAGGATCCGGAACGGTCCACCTTGGTGGGATCTTTCCCCGAAAAGCATCCTCCCCCATGCCGTCCCATCCCCCCGTAGGTGTCCACGATGATCTTTCGCCCCGTGAGACCGGTATCCCCCATTGGGCCGCCGATCACGAATCTTCCCGTGGCATTGATGTAATACCGGGTCCCGTCATCCAAAAACCGCTCAGGGATCACCGGCTTGATGACCTGCTCGATGATCTCTCTCCGGAGCACATCAAGGGACACAACCGTATCATGTTGGGCTGCGATGACGATCGCTTGAATGCGTTTGGGCACGCCGTATTCGTACTCCACCGTCACCTGCGATTTCCCGTCCGGCCTCAGGTAGGGGAGCAGTTTCTGCTTGCGCACGGCGGCCAGACGCCGCACAAGCTTATGCGCGAGCGAGATGGGCAAGGGCATGAGTTCCGGAGTCTCCGTGCACGCATAGCCGACCACCATCCCTTGGTCTCCTGCCCCCAGTGTATCCTTTTCGTTGGCTACCTCACCCTTCTCCTTCAATTCGAGGGATTGGTTTACCCCCATGGCGATATCGGGCGATTGCTCTTTCACCGACACTATCACCCCGCATGTCTCGTAATCGAACCCGTACTTGGCCCGTGTGTATCCGATATCCCTTACCGTTTCCCGGACGATGCGGGGGATATCCGCGTACGCGGTAGTGGTGATCTCGCCCATGACCACCACCATGCCGGTGGTAGCCATCGTCTCACAGGCGACCCTTGCCATTGGATCCTCGGCCAGAATATCGTCCAGAATCGCATCGGAGATCAGATCGCAGAGCTTATCCGGGTGCCCTTCGGTTACCGATTCCGAAGTCATGAGCGCCGATTTTGAGTTCATGAAGGTTAGACCGTTCAATTTTTGGCCTCCTTGCCCGATTGCCCCTTTCACCCGCACGTCAACTAGTCATATAGCGTACCTCAACATCCGCCGGGGGTCAAGGTGAAGTGTTGACAAATCCGTTCCGGCATAGCATCATTGGCCCACAGGCACGGGAGGCCGTATGGATGATCTATCGGAACTCAAGGCCCTCTTCGTATCCCAGAAACTCGCGGTGCTGGCTACACAGAGCCATGGACAACCCCACGGATCCCTCGTGGCATTTGCGGTATCGGATGATTTTGCGAATCTCGTCTTCGCTACCGACCGGGATACCCGCAAGTATCACGATATCCGGATGAACCCCCGGGTAGCCATGCTGATAGACAGCCGGTCGAACCGGGAAACCGATTTCGTGGAAACGCTGGCGGTGACCGTGCACGGCAACGCGCGGGAGGCGGAAGGCAAAGAGCGGGATCAGTGCCGCAGGCTTTATCTGGCCAAACACCCGTATCTGGCGGAGTTTATCGACCGGCCAAGCACGGCCCTCATCAAAGTGCAGGTGAAGGACTATCTCGCGGCGACCTTCCGCAAAACGTGGGTCGTTCGCCCACCTGAGAGCGCCGTTTGACTTGCAGAAGGCCCGTGGCATTCCCAAAAGGAATCGAACCGAACCCGTCCGGCAAACCGATCGGTTCGCTTGCTCTCGAAAACGGCAAGGCGAAAAGGAGGGAATCCATGCCGAAGCTGAAATCGTTCTTCACCAACATGTCCACCCCCATGCCCTTGCACACCAAGATTCGCCTCTTATTGCGAAACAACTTCATCAAGCTCAAGACCGGCAAGAGTTGTTGCGGGCATCATGGCGAGCCCGGCTGCTGAGAAACGCAGAAGAAATGATCTCCCGTGGCGGAGAAGAGACGAAGAACACCCGCCGGCTCCTAATTCCGGCGATCGAAAAACGCTGACCAGACGATGGCATCGAGGACAGCGGTCTGAAGGCAAAAGAAACAGGCCCCGGCGATCGCTCCCCAGTAGGATGGGGCGGGAGTGCGGGGTTCGAGAAGGCAAAGGAAAGCCAGAAGCCCCATCGCGTGCCATACGGGCGGCCAGGATGGCCAGAAGCGCGAGGCCCATCGAGACCGACTGAGAATCAATCAGTTCCACAGGCACACCTGCTTCCAAGCTTCCCAGACGAGCAGCATTCAGGGTGCCGCTGAAACTGGCGGAAATGTGGATGGAGACAATGGCATCCGCCTCTTGCGAAAGCCGCCGGTATGTCCGAGCAAACGTCTCGGGGGGTTTAGTAGAGGTTTGCGGGAAGATGGGGCTCGATTCCAGCTTTTTGTAGAATTCTTCAGCGGGGAGGTCCAGGCCATCCTGATAGATGGTCTCGCCGAAATGCACGTTCAACGGGATCACCGTGATATCGAGGGCCCGGCAAACCTCCGGCGGAAGATCAGCGGTGCTATCGGTCACTATCTTGATTCTCATGCTGGCGAGCACCCTGTGAGTTTTCCCGATCCTTCTTGTTACGCCCTATATTAGTGTCAGACGCAATTTTGTCAAGGCATGGATGTTGCCCAAAAAAGCGGCTCAACTTTGCGGGCTTCGCTCTTGGATGACTAACCCTATGATCACCTCACTGCGGACCTTGCCCCGGAATTCCCCCCCTATGAGCGATCCGGCTTCTCCGATCCCACCCACCCGCCCAAAGGGTTTTCTTGGGGGATACCCCACCCCCCCGAGAGGCGCTCCTGCGCGCTCTTCTTCGATCGCTGTCTTTGGGTATTGCCGGGGAATCGGGTGCCCCTGAGGCCCCCTAATCGTTCTTCCTGCGCCCGCTATCTTCTTGCCCTGCGATACAAGCTCACAAATTCGTGTAGAGCTGCCGGACTAGAGCAGATGAGACAGAGCTGTTTCCGCCGCATGATACCCGCACATCCCGTGCACCCCACCCCCCGGTGGCATCGAAGAGGAACAAAGATAGACCCCCTTGATCGGTGTAGTGTACGCCTTCCATCGCCCCAGCGGCCGGATGAGCAACTCCCGCATGCCCCTGACCCCACCCCCGATATCGCCGCCCACATAGTTGGGGTTGTACCGCTCCATATCGGCGGGGGTCATGATGCTTCGGGCAAGTATGCGCTCGCGGAATCCCGGCGCAAACCGCTCAACCTGATCTTCAATTTGTTCCGTCATGTCCACGGAGGAGCCGTTCGGAACATGACAGTAGGCCCAGGCCGTGTGCCGCCCCGCCGGCGCACGCGATGGATCGAACAGGCTCTGTTGCGCCAGTATGACGAACGGGCGCTCAACGGCTTCCCCCTTCCATGCCGCATTCTCGGCAGCGACGATCTCCTCCATTGTGCCGCCAAGGTGAACGGTTCCGGCCTTCAGGCATTCAGCGGCTTTCCACGGGATCGGGCCGGCCAGTGCCCAATCGATCTTGAACACCCCCGGCCCGTACCGGTGGCTCTCCATTCGGCGGCGATAGCCATCGGGGAGAGTTCCTCCGGCGATTCGGGCCATTTGCCGGGGCGTGATATCCAGCAGAACGACGCGGGCCCTGGGCAACTCTTCGAGGGAATGGACCATCCGCCCCGTCTCGATGGTGCCGCCCAGCGAAGTGAAGCAAGCGCCCAGCGCATCGGCGAGCTTCTGAGAGCCGCCTTGGGGGATGGGCCAGCCGACCGCATGGGCGGCGGCGCCAAGGAGAAGCCCGGCCGCCGCTGTGCCGCGCTGACTCAAAGGCTGAATGGCGTGGACGGCGATGCCCGCAAACAGAGCACGCGCCCGGTGATCCCTGAATCTACTGCGGGCCAATTGCTGAGCAGAGGATTGGGCACGGACCGCAAAGCGCAGCGTGATCAGGGGATGACGGGGCATTCGCAACGGGCCGAGGATATCCTCGGCAAGCTCTGCCCAGTGGGCTGCAAGCGGTTCCATGAGAGCGGCGTACCGGGAGGCATCTGAGCCGAACTGGGCGGCGGTCTCACCGATGGATCGTTTCAGGAGAATGGCGCTCCCGTCATCGAACGGGTGAGCCAGAGCGGCGGGCGGGTGAATCCAATCGAGTCCGTAAGCCGCAAGATCGAGCGAGCGGAAGAACGGTGACGAGAGCGCTACGGGGTGAATCGCCGAGCAAACATCGTGATGGAAACCGGGCATGGTAAGTTCGGCGGTACGCATGCCCCCGCCGATGGTCTCCTTTCCTTCGATGAGGAGAACGGAAAGGCGCTCTCGGGCAAGGGTAATGGCGGCGGCCAGACCGTTGGGCCCGCTCCCCACCACAATGGCATCGTATTCGGGCTTAACCGGCATCCGCTCTCCCGCGCTTCGCGCCACGGAATGGGCTTCCGATGAGATGGATGGGCCAGTAAAGAAGCGTTCGGATCTGGGCGTTATGCCAGACGTTGCCCATCTGACGCCACTGCACATGGGAATCGAATCGAGAGGGTTGCACGATCACGTCCGCGGGCACCCCCAGATGCGCCGCGAGGGCGGTGAGGAGATAAGTCCATATCCGCACCTGCATTTTGGAGCCCACGATCCGAAACGCGACTTCATACACCGGGTCGTTGGCACGGGCAAGCCCCACGATTTGAACGATCGTCCGTCCGTCCTTTTCATAGGCGCTGAAGGTGACCCATCCGGATTCGGGATGGCCCTGCGGAGTGATGAAGGTGAAGGATCGTGCATCCGCATAGAGCACCATCACCCCCGTCGAGACCGGCCCGCCCGGTGTGGAGGAATCAATGAGTACGATTTCCCCCGGCTTGATCCCCGCGGCGGAGGGATAGAAGCGGTTGTACGAAGGCTGAAGCCGGGGAAAGTTCGTTTTGAGTTCGGCGATGGCCCGTTCCGGAGAGATCCCGGCGTCGCTCACGCGAAGGCGGTAGACCTTCTGCCAGAGTTGTCCGAATCCATTCACCGGACCCACCACGCGGCGCCCGTTGACATTGCGCTTCCATGCCTCGGGCGGCATGGGGGGCACCGCGAGCTTACGAATCGGTTTTGCCCACGCATCTCCATCGCGGGTTGGAGAGGGAGTTGCCTTGCGTTCGGGCGGCATATCGGCGGGCGATACCCCTGCCGCGGCCAGAGCCGAAGAAAGCGTATCGTAAATGGCGATCACCTGATCCAGTTCGGTCACTTTGAGGATATCCCGCTGGTGATCGTGTAAGCCGAAAGCCATGAGTCGCTGATGATTCTGCCGGGCCCGGACGGCGAGCTTCACGAGCATGCTCGCGCCGAGGCCGTTCATCCGCTCGACACCAGTGAAATCGAGAATGAGGTACCGCAGACTTTGTAGGCCCGCTTCGGCGCACGCTTTTGTGATCGGTTCCTCATCAAAGTCAACTAGTTCCGGATCGAGTTCCACAATGCTTATCCGCTCGCCCAACCTATCGACCTTCATGTTGGCACCTCCTTCTGGATATCGGAGCTCAATAATCCGATCTTGCCAGCGCCCCGGCGAACACTTGCCATGCCAGAACCGACTTGGCCGTCAGGCTCAGAAGGATGTACATCGCTTCTCCGTAAAGGTAGTTCTTCCAAGGCCCCACTTTCTTATATTGGAGAACCATGTTGATGGCAAACAGGCTGAAGAGGAAGAAGAGCGAGCCCATGATGAAATAGACGAAGGTAGGCATGTGGCCTGTGCTGGCCGAACCCTGAAAATAGATGGCCACACCCACCCACGGGATGATGCCGACCACACATCCGATCCAGAAAGCCGTCCAGTTGGTCTTTTGAGTGGATTGATTGTGCAGTTCCATCATCAGCCCGAAGAGGTTCATCGCCGCCGTCAGGAAGAAGAGCCCCAAGAGCGCCACAATATCATAGATCCCGCTGAGCATGGCGATGAGGATCATCATGAGCGAAGCGCTGAAGGCGTATTCGTACCACCGGGCATAGTTGATCCCGCGCTTGAGGTTCGCCGCATACCAATCGAAAATCTTCGGGGAGGCGACCAGAAAATGAGCCAGTGACGACATGAAGAGAAACGCGGCGACCATCGGGCCCATACGCAGCAAGACGATGTCCTCGGTCACTGCTTCGAGGGTATCGGTATCCGGCATATAGTGGAGGAACGAGTTGCGCACCGGCACCGAGTACTGATTGCTGAGGATCAGCATCACGATGCCCTGGATCAGATGGAAGCTGCCCATAGCTAGATTGTACCGGCGCAGCTTGTGCAATGTGGCCTCGACCGATTCCATGCTTTACCCTCCTCTTCTCGTTTTGTGGTCGATTCAGAAATCCCCGCTTCCAAGGAGCGGCAATACCCTGTCGATATGGAAATGGACAACGTATCGAGTGAGCCGGCCTTCATGAAGGGAATAGTTGCACCGGCGGCAGATCTCCTGAATGAGAGCATCGTTCTGCTCTTCACGGGTCTTGGTAAGATAGAGCCGCTTTCCGGCGTATCCGGGCCCCGACTCGATGAAGAGATACACCGCATGGGGATTGGTCTGGAGGTTCGCATGAGTGAGGCGATCGGCCATGATGAAAGCCACGGAATCGGGGCCTGTGAAGTGGGGACGCGCATACAGGGCCGCATCCACCTTGCCCGATGCGTCCGCTGTGGCGAGCACGCCGTGGCCGCGCGCCTCGTCAAAATACGTGCCGAGGTCTATGGCTTCACCCCCTGGAGCCGATTCGAGTCCCCTTCAGTAGCAAAGCAACAAAGCGCTAAACGATCCCTTGCTCAACGGGACTCAATCATCCTGAACAATGCCATCCCTCATTATGGTATGGTTGGGCACCGGGATGGGCTGACAGCAATCGGTAAGGGGATCATACATGAGCCGGTACGAACAATGGTTCTTCTGCCGGGCCATCGCTTTCCACCCTTCCACAAAATAGGGGCATTCATCGTTGAAGCACACGTAGAAGAACTCGTTCGGCCACTCGGTGAAGAGCGTCTGGGATACCTCCCATTTGCTCAGCTTCTGGCCGCAGTACGGGCACGCCAGCGTATCTTTGACGGCTTTCTTGCGCCGCTCGATCTCTTCTTTCGGTGGCATATCGGCATCCGCCGGGGATTCGGCTACCACCGGAAGAGAGCGCCTCGCTCCCTTTTTGAGGGTGTAAATAGCATCCACCGGATCGCTGGGGATGCCAAGAGGGGCGTACTTGTCATCGCGCGGGCGGGGTTTCCCCTTCGAGATAAATATGCGCGGTTTCTCGAAGGCGCCGGACTCCGCAAGGAAATCTTCGACGAGCAACAAGCGCTCCTCCTCGCTGGCCTCGCGCCACACCTTGACGGCTTTGGAAGGGAACATGCGATTGGAAAAGATCACCAGAAACAGACCTTCCGGCTTAAGGACCCTGCCCACATCCCGGAACACCTCGATGGGGTGGATGAGGTAATCCACCGAGACGGTGCAGATCACGGCATCGAAGGTCGCGTCCGAAAAGGGGAGCACCGGATCCTTATTGAGATCGTGGATCACGTAGTCGGAAAGAGCCTTGTTTTCCTTCAATTCACTCTCGTTCAGACCGAGCCCGATGACGCTTGCGGAAGCGAGTTTCGGCGGAATGTGGGAATTCCAACTGGCCATGAGATCGAGGATCACGGAGTGCTCGTCTTCGATGAGGGCACCGATGAGCGACTCGATGGTGGAAAGAGCGGTGGAATCGAGATGGCTGACGAACCGCTCTTTCTCATAGAAGAGGGTATCGTCCGATTCGTCCAATCGGGAAAAGGCATCTTCAGGAAGGTGATTAAGCATGGCGTCCTCCAATCGGGTTGCATTGAATGCGCCGGGTAGGAATGGCATTCGGCTCAATGATATCGGATGGAGGACAGAGAAACGGTGACTTCGGTCACGTCGGGGGGGAAGTGGGGGTGAGGAGCGGCGCGGGCGCGTCGCGCCCGCGCCGCTCCTCACCCTATCCGCAACACCGGCCTCTACTTTTTCCGATAATGCATGAACCGGTATTGGTCCAATTCGATATAGTTCTGCGGCGGGATGACCAGCGTGGTCTGAGTATGTTCGATGATGGCGGGGCCATCCACGCGGTTGCCCGCCTCCAGCCGCTCCTGTTCGTAGAGATCGAAGGTGATCCACTCGCCATCGAAGAAAGCCTTCCGCCGCCCTTTATGAGCATCCTTGGGGGGCGTCTTACCCTTCATCGGATGGGCTTCGATCACCGGCTTCGGGCGCTGAGTGACCGCTTCCACATAGACCTCGGTGATCTGATAACCGGCCTCGGGATATCGGGCGCCCGCGGGATAGATCTTGGTGTAGGCTTTCTCGAACGCGCCGATGACCTTGTCCATGTCTTGAATGGTGTTCACCCGCCCGACTTCCACCGGCACCTCCCAACTGGAGAGCTGCCCGATGTACCGGCACGAAATGCCGTGCCGGAAAGCGACCTCATTGCGACCGAATCCTTCCGCCTCGAGCTCCCTGTAGCCTCGCTCTTCGAGCTCCGCCCATGCCTGACTCAGCACACCGCCTTGCATGAGCTTGACTTGCTCGGGCATCTGGGGCGTGAGGAAGAAAGTGACCGCCTTATCATAACGATGGAAGTACTCGGCGGCGGCGGCGCCGAAAGCGGAAAACACGGCTGCCCACGGGGTGATGATCACCTCGGCGAAGTTGATCGCCCGGTCAAGTCCCCAGAGGTGAGTAGGCCCGGCAGCCCCGTACACCATCAACGTGAACTCCGCCGGATTCAGGCCCTTCGAGAGGAGGATCCCGTTCATGTGGTCAGCCACTTTGGCATGGAGAAGATCGAGGATCTTGAGGGAAACGTCATAGACGTTCTGTCCCAGCGGCTCGGCCACACGCTTTGTAAGCTCGCTCGTAGCCCGTTCCTTGTTCACCTTGATCGTCCCACCGAGATAATAGTCCGGGTTCACATAGCCCAACGCAAGATCGATATCACCGATGGTGATCTGATCGGACATGTACATCGTCCCCAGCGCCGCCCGAACGCTATCCGGTCCGATGGTGATCCGCCCCGTGGCCGGATCCGCATGCACTACATGACTGCAGCCGGCGCCGATACTATCAATCGCAATCATGGGCATCCGGACCTTGTGGCCGGAAAACTCCGGCGATTTGTTCACTTGGGTCAGGCCGCCGGCAATGAGTCCGATATCACAGGTGGTACAACCCAGATCCCAACCGACCATATTGGGGCGCTTGAGGAACTCGGAGATGAACTTGCATCCCAGAAGCCCGCTCGTCGGGCCGGAGGCGATCGCCTCCACCAGTTTCGGGTATCGGATGGTCGCCGCAGCGCCATATCCAAGGATCGTCATCAGCTCGTGCTTGTAGCCTTCCTCCTTGGCAGCCCCCTCCACCGCAAGGAGCGCCTTACGTGCGGTCTCCTGAATGTAGCACTGGATGAGAAGCGTCTTGAGCCGCTCGTTCTCGTTGGGAACAAAGCAGATCTCATGAGAGGCCACCACCGGGATTTCCTTGCCGGCTTTGGCGATCACCTCGCGGGCGATATCGGCGATCCTTTTCTCGTGGGCCGGATTCGCATAGGAACCGATGGTCATGACCCCGATGATCTCCACACCGTTCTTAAGAAGTTCCTCCGCCGCTCGATAGGCTTCTTTCTCGTTCAGCGGGATGATCACCGTCCCGGGGAACGAGTGATGCACCATATAGTAGCTGCCCACACTGATCCGTTCGGTAACCTCTTTGATGTTCTCGGGCTGAACGAGCCACGGGGTATGCTCATGGAGCTGTTGATGAAGGATATCCTCATAGGTCTGACCGATCCATGTAAGGCCCCGTTCAATGATGGGCAGATGGGCAAACCCCCGGGTGATGATCAATCCGACCTTGCTCCCGCTTTGCGTCACGAGAACGTTCACCATGGAGGTGCCGGTATAGGTGGAGCAAATCGCTTCCCTGTGGATTTGTGCCGAGGTCATCTTCCAACGGCCAGCCGCATCCCGGAGCGCCCCGAGATAGCTGATCCGCTCGTCTTCGGGATGGGTGATGAACTTGCCGGTGACGAACTTCCCGTCTCGGTCCACGAGGAAGCAATCGGTCATCGAGCCGCCGGCGTCCTGAGCGATGATGTATCTATCGGCCATGTGAGTCCTCCTTTGCCCACTCGGCGGGCTTCTCCAGAGTCTTATCGCGGAACCAATCGGGGCTCTCATCCGGAAGGGGCCTGCCCAGCCATTCCCGATAGAACGTGTCCAGATCCGGAAGCATCTCGAACA
>DAOTYO010000041.1:0-13009 GCA_034434815.1 Dehalococcoidia bacterium | reverse complement strand
GGGGTGGAGGTGGTGGGTTCAACGGTAGGCTCGATCGTCTTTGTGGGCGAGGGGGCCGGGGTAGTTTGGGCCGGGGTAGTTTGGGCCGGGGTTGTAGGGGGTGCACTGGTTTCGGGCGTCCCTTCATCTTTCCCATCGCCGCCGCCGCAGCTCAGGGCGAGGGCGACAAGCACAACGATCACAAGAATGTATGAGAGCGCTTTTTTCATGATTGGACCTCCTTTTTTCACCAGTTTGAGTTATTGAAATGGCTCTGAACCGGGAGCACATTCGGGGAATGCCTTCGGGAGGATCTGCTGTGATCGGTCATCGGGGCCTATCCGGAACCCAACCCATGATACCGCAACGTACTGTGTGATTTCAAGGGCCGGTTGCGGCCCGAAAACAGCGATTCCGCTTTGGAGCCTTTACCCCCAGGGTGAATGATCTTGATCACCTCACTGCGGACTTTGCCCCGGCATTCCCCACACCCCATGAACGATCCGGATTCTCCGATCCCACCCAAAGGGTTTTCTGGGGGACACCCCCAATCCCCCCGGCTTAAGAGGCGTCTTGGCACGCGCTTCTTTAATCGCTGTTTGTGGTTGCAATAGAAAATACCCTTGACGGTTTCTTGCCCCATGGGTCAGAATTGAGAGGGTAAACCGCTCTGGAGGGCAGCAAGCATGATCGATGAACTCATCAGGGGCGCAAGGAGCTTCCGGCGGTTCGATTCGAGCGTAAAGGTGGAGCGGCAGACATTGGTCGAGTTGGTTGATCTGGCCCGCCATTCGCCCTCGGCCCGGAATCTTCAGCCGCTACGGTACATTCTCGTCACCGATCCCTCGCGGGTTACCGAGGTCTTCACCACGCTCAAATGGGCTGTGATGCTCAAGGATTGGGGCGGTCCTGTGGAAGGGGAAAGACCTCCGGCCTACATCATTGTGCTGGGGGATACCCGCCTTACGGATAACTTCGGTTACGATGCCGGCATCGCCGCTCAGAGCATCATGCTGGGGGCCCGGGCGAGGGGGCTGGGGGGATGCATTCTTGCCTCGGTGGATCGCCGCAAGATCCGGGATATCTTTGATATTCCGGCCTATTATGAAGTGCTGCTGGTGCTGGCCATCGGAAAACCGGCCGAGACCGTGGTCATCGAGCCGCTTCCTCCGGATGGATGCACTGTTTATTGGCGGGATAGCCAAGGGGTTCATCACGTGCCAAAGCGATCGCTTGAGGAACTCATTTTGAATTTCTGAAGTCCCTCAGGCACGCGAGGATAGAAAAAGCGGGAGGCAAGATCAAGCTCTTGCCTCCCGCTTTTGAGTTGTGGGGTAAGGGGGTGGGCCGAATTCGCGCCCCCGCTTACTTCGCCGGGGCGGCCGTAGCCGCTTTCACCTTCTTGGCAAACTCTGCCACCGCCTTATCGAACTCGTCGAGTTTGATGCCGGAAATGAACTGCATCTCCACCCGGCCATCGAGCCCCATCTCGCCCAAGAGTCGCTTGGCCTCGGCCACGTGCTTTGCGGCCCATTCCTTGCCGTTGGGGTAAGCGCAATCGTTGTTGGGGCAGCCGATCACGAGCACCCCATCGGCGCCGTACTCGAAGGCCTTCAATACATCGAGCGCCTTCATCTTGGCCAAGCACGGGAGCGAAACGAGCGCCGTCCCCTTGTGTTTCTCTTTCATCACTTGCCGGAGGTTGGTGACATCGTAGGCGTCGAAATCGCAATAAAGGACGAGGATTACCGGCCCGGCCTTCTTGTGGGATTTGGCTTCTTTGAGGGCCAGTTGCATGCGGGGTTGCACTTCGGCTACGCCGGTCATCCGGAAGCCGATGGCATCGCCGGGGCAGGCCGGGTAGCAAATGCCGCAAGCCTGGCACTGTTCAAAGCGGATATCTACCCGTCCGGCAGGGGTGACCACCGGAACGCCGAAGGGGCAGACCCTCACGCAGTTCAAGCAGAAGGCGCACTTGCCCCGGATCCACTCCGCACCGGCGCCGCAGCTCAGGCAACGCCGCGCCTCCCGAACGGCCTCCTCGGGGGTGAACCCCGTCTCGATGGGCGTGAAGTTGTTGATCCGTTCCTCCACTTCGAGCAGATGGAGTTCCTGACGATCCTGATGTTTGACCTCCGAACGGACCCCTTCTTCGAGTTCAGGAAGACAGACGATCGGCTCCTCCTCGGGAACGGGCTTCCCTTCGAGATACGCCGCGACTGCCTTGGCCGCCTTGCGGGCATGGGCCATCGCCTCCACCGCCAGTCCCGGCCCCTTGGCCACTTCCCCGCAGGAAAAGACACCCTTCCGGCTCGTCATGAAGGTCTTGGGATTGACGATGAGTTGCCCCCGTTCGTTGAGGGCCACGTTCATATCCTTGAGGTAGTTGATGATGGCCCCTTGCCCGATGGCGAAGATGATGGTATCCCCTTCTGCAATGCTGAGGTTCTGATCGTTGTACTTGGGATTGAAGCGTTTGTTCTCATCGAACACACAGACGCACTCGCGGCACTGCAAACCGGTGATGCGGCCGCTCGAATCCACCATCACCGCATTGGGTCCCCAACCGCAGTGCTCCATTTCGATGCCCTCTTCGAGGGCTTCCTCGATCTCCCACGGGGACGCCGGCATCTCATGCCGCTTCTCGAGACATGCGATGCGGATCTTCCCTGCGCCGAGACGCCGGGCCGTTCGGGCCACATCCATGGCCACGTTCCCCGACCCGACCACCACCACGTTGGCGCCCTTGCGGATGAGGGATTTCCCCTCGCGCGCCGCCCGGAGGAAGGGGAGCGCCATGAGGACGTCCTTGTGGTTATTGTTGGGAATGGGCAGGCCGCGGCTATCGGGCAGGCCCATCGAGAGGATGATGGCTTCATAACCCTGCTTTTCGAGATCATCGATGGTCAGGTTCTTGCCGAGGTCCATGTTCGCCTTGAATTCGACTCCCAACGCGGCGATGGCCTCGATATCCTTCTTGATCGTCTCGAGGGGCAAGCGGTAGGAAGGGACCCCCCATCGCACCGCCCCGCCGAAGTCCTCCGTTCGCTCGAAGACGGTGACCGTGTACCCCATCATGGCCAGATCATGCGCCGCGGTGAGGCCCGCCGGCCCCGAACCGATGATGGCCACCTTCTTCCCTTTTGGAGGGGCGGGCTTCTTGGTGGCATAGGGATTGGGGGCATTTTCCATCACGTAGCGCTTCAGTCCGCGGATGGAAAGGGCGTCGTCCACAGCAAGCCGTCGGCACTTGCTCTCGCACGGGTGTGCGCAGATCGTGCCGCAGATGGAAGGCAAGGGATTCGTTTCCCGAATGAGGGCCGCCGCTTCGTCCAATCTTCCCTGAGCCACAAGAGCAATGTATCCGCGAATATCCTGATGGAGCGGACACGTATACTGACAGGGAGGCATTACCTGAGGTTCGGCGGCGGCCTTCGTTTCCACATGATGCGTCATCGCTCTCCTCCCAGAGATTACAGTCCGGCCGCGGCGAGGATATCGGGCACCACACCCTCACGCCCGATGGCCATAATGTGAACGCCATCGCAGATCTTCTCGTCCTTGAGACGCCGGATCATTCTCCCTGCGATCTCGATCCCTTTTTCGAGAGCCTTGCCCTTGGGGGCACCGGCCATCTCGTCGATCAATTCCTTCGGCACCCGGATGCCGGGCACGTTGGAATTCATGTATCGGGCCATACCGGCGCTGGCCAAGAGCACGATCCCGGCGAGAATCTTCGTATCTTTATTGACCTTCCGCGCGTAGGCCATGAATTTCTTGAAGTTGTCGATATCGTAGATGGCCTGGGTTTGAATGAACTCGGCGCCCGCCCGGATCTTCTTCTCGTACTTGAGGAGCTGCGGCTCGATGGGATCGGCTTCAGGGGTCACGATGGCGCCGCAGCAGAACTTGACGGGGGCGTTGAGATCGTTCCCCCCCAGATCCTTCCCCTGCTCCATGAGGCGCACCGCCTGAATCAGTTGCACCGAATCGAGATCGAACACCGGCTTGGCATCCTTGTGATCGCCCACGCTGATATAGTCCCCCGTCAGGCACAGCACGTTATCGATTCCGAGCACATTGGCGGCCAATAGATCGGACTCGAGCGCCATCCGGTTCCGGTCGCGGCAGGTCATCTGGAGGATGGGCTCCCCGCCGCGTTGCTTGATCAGGGCGCAGGCCCCAAGGGAGGAAATCCGCATCACCGAACTCTGGTTATCGGTGGAGTTGATCGCATCCACCCGGTCCTTGATGAGATCGATGTGATGGAGCATCTCCTTGATATCGGTGCCCTTGGGAGGTCCGACTTCGGCGGTGACCACGAACTTGCCGGATTGGAGCGCTTGCTTGAACTTAGCCATGATGGGCCTCCTCTTTCTGGGCATGCTGATACGCTTCGTTCACCTGGGTGATTGGGTTCACATGAAGGCCGAATCTCTTCGGCGGGAAGATCTGGCGGATGTTATCGAGCTTGCCTTGCTTTTCGAGCCGGCGGTAGATGAGGGTCCATGCGCAGTCCTTATCGTTGGAGACCTCGCACTTGCCCTTGTTGGTGCCGCCACACGGTCCGTTGACCAGCCCCTTGGCGCAGATGGCGATCGGGCAAATGCCGCCCGTCTGGCCGAGGATGCAGTTGCCGCACATCATGCAACGCTCGAGCCATACCCCTTCCCTTTCGTTCGTGCCGATGAATCGTGTGTTCAGGGCGGGATAGACCGGAATCTCTTCGATGAGATCGGAAAGGAGCTGAACCCCCACGCCGCAGGCCATGGAGATCACCGCATCGCACCCTCTGGCCTTCTCGAGGATGGGCTCCATGTACTCTCGATCACACTGGCGGGTGACCGTATCTTCGAGCACCTCAACCGGATTGCCTTCGAGCTTGCGGGCGATCCGCAACTGCGATGCCAGAAGTTCCACCTCTTTCTCTCCCCCCGCCATACATACCGCCACACATGTGCCGCAACCAAGGATGAGAATCTTTTTGTGGTTCTTGACCATCTCCTTGATTTCGGCCAACGGTTTTCTCTGTCCGACGATCATGCCCTTTTCTCCTTCTTCAAAGGATTCGGCCCGAGCTTTCGGGCAACCTCCGTCATTTCATTCGCCGCTTTGGCGAAGAGCGGCGCATCGGATGCGCCGATATTGTACATCTTGATCCGGTCCGGCTCGATACCCGCTTCTTCGAGAAGTTTCTTCACGTACCGGACGGCTCTTTTCGCCTTCAGATTTCCTTCCAGGAAATGACAATCGCCTTCCTCTCAGCCGCCCACGAACACGGCATCGGCCCCGTCCTCGAATGCCTTCATGAGGATGATGGGATCCACCTTGCCGGTGCACATGAGCTTGACCACCCGGATGTTCGGCGCATATTCCAGCCTCATCGAACCCGCAAGGTCCGCCGCCGAATAGGTGCAGTAATGGCAACAGAAGGCGATGACCTTGGGCTCGTATCCGCCGGCCTCTTTTTTCTCCACGACCTGTGTTGTGGCTTCCGTCATCGTGTGCTTTCCCTCCTCGACCGAGTCTATGCGCAAAGGACGGCGCTCTTGGCCATGACCTGAGCGTCCTTGTAATGCTGCAAACTGATGGCCTTCCGCGGGCAAACGCTGGCGCAGATGCCGCACCCCTGGCATGCTGCGGCTTCGATCACCACGGCATTGCGCGGCCCGAACTTCGGCACGCCGAACGGGCAGGCCCTCACGCATGTAAGACAGGCCACGCACTTATCTTCATCCACGACCGAAACCACACCGCCCGTCATCAGATATGGCTGCGAGAGAACCGTCACCGCCCGGGAGACGGCGCCCTGCGCCTGAGAGATGGCTTCCGAGATGAACTTGGGGGCATGGGCCAGACCGCAAAGGTACATCCCCTCGTTGACGAAATCGAGCGGCCGCAGCTTCATATGGGCTTCCATGAAGAAGCGGTCCTGATTCAAGGGCACCTTGAGCGTGCTGCTCACCACAGCCGCATCATCCCGCGGCCGGATAGCCGCGCTGAGCACGAGGAGATCCGCCGGAATCAAGAGCTCCTCCCGGATCACCGGATCGTAGGCTTTGATTTTGAGCTTGCCGCCGTCCTCGCTGACCACCGGTTTCTGGTCCACTTCATATTTGATGAAGAGGACGCCCTGCCGGCGCGCTTCCTCGTAAACGAGCTCGCGCATGGCATAGGTCCGGATATCCCGGTAGAGGACGTAGATATTGATATTCGGGTTGAGCTCCTTGAGTTTGAGGGCATTCTTCACCGCATGGGTGCAGCACACCCGGCTGCAGTACATGTTCGGTTCTTCGCGCGAGCCGACGCACTGGATCATCACCACCGATTTCAGCTTGGAGGCATCGAACTCACCGCGCCCGATCTTCTCCTCGAGCTCATGCTGGGTGAGCACCTTCTCCGATTTCCCGTACAGATACTCTCCGTGAGGCTTGTATTCCTTGCCGCCCGTGGCCACGATCACGATGCCGTGCTCATATTCCACATCGCCCTTCTTGGTGCGGATGGTGGACTTGTAGTTCCCCACATAGCCGATGATGTTCTTTACTTCCGCCTCGGTGTAGACCTTGATCTTCGGTTCTGAAGTGACCCGTTTCTTGAGGTCGGCCACCAGCGCCTGCGGATCGGAGCCTTTCTCGTGGGTGTAGTAGATATCCTTGGCATTGCCGCCGAGTTCCGCTGTCCTCTCGACGAGTACCGATTCGAATCCCTGCTCGGCGAGCCCCAGCGCTGCCGTCATCCCGGCCACACCCCCGCCGATCACCAGTCCGGTGCGCGTGATCGGGGCGGGCGTTTGATAGAGGGGTTCCAGAGTCGCTGCTCGCGCCACCGCCATTCGGACGAGATCTTTGGCCTTTTCGGTGGCCTCCGGCATGTGGGTGGCGTGTACCCACGAACACTGATCTCGGATATTGGCCATCTCGAAGAGGAACTTGTTCAGGCCCGCCTCGCGGCAACACTCTTGGAAAAGGGGCTCGTGGGTGCGGGGGCTGCACGAAGCCACGACGATCCGGTTCAGGTTGTGTTGCTTGATGAGATCGATGATCTGCCGGGTGGCATCCGTGGAACACGAATACATGAACTCTGTGGCGAAGGCCACATTGGGGAGTGTCTTGGCATATTCGGCCACGCTGGGCACATCCACCACCCGGGCGATGTTCGTGCCGCAGCGGCAGACGAACACCCCGATGCGGGGCTCTTGTCCTCTGACGTCTGTCTCCGGGGGGTAAGTCTTTTGAGTAACAAGCGTGCCGCGCGCTTGGGCGATATCCTTGGAAGCCAGATACGCGGCGCCCGACGCGTTTTGGACGGATTCGGGGATATCCATCGGGGCGTTGAACACGCCGCACACGTAGATCCCCGGGCGCGTGGTCATCCCGGGCCGGAGTTCATCGGTCTTGCAGAAACCGAACCGATCCACCTCGATGCCCAGCTTCTCGGCCAGAGACTTGGTATTGGCCGATGGCTCGAGGCCTACCGAGAGCACCACCATATCGAATTCTTCATAGTTTTTCTTGCCGTTGTCGTCCGTATATTCGAGAACGAGGTTCCCGTTGGCCAATTGCCGAACCATGGGGGTCGGCATGTTCTTCACGTACCGAACGCCGAATTTCTCCTTGGCGGATTGATAGTATCGCTCGAACCCCTTGCCGAACGCACGAATGTCCATGTAGAAGATCGTGGGCTGGATTCGCGAATCATGTTCCCTCGCGATGATCGCCTGCTTGGTGGCATACATACAGCACACGGAGGAGCAATAATCCTTGCAGATCTCCGGCTTTCGGGAACCCACGCACTGGATCCAAGCAACTTTCACCGGATGTTTTCCATCCGAGGGTCGGAGCACCTGCCCTTGGAACGGGCCGGAGGCGGAGAGAATCCGTTCGAATTCCAGGCTGGTGACCACGTTCGGCATGCGGTTGTAGCCGTAATCACCTTCGATGAAGTTCGGATCGTACGGCTTGAAACCGGGGGCCAAGATGATCGAACCCACGTTCAGTTCAACGATCTCGTCTTTCTGGTCGTATTTGATCGCCCCGGTGAGACAGAACTTCTCGCAGGCCTTGCACTTGCCCTTCTGGAAGAAAACGCACACCGTGGTGTCAATCACCGGCGTGTTGGGGATCGCTTGCGGGAAGGGGGTGTAGATGGCCTTTCGCTTGGCCAAACCCATGTTGAACTCGCTATCCGTCTTCGAAGGGCATTTTTCCTGACATGTTCCGCAACCGGTACACTTGCTCATATCGACGTGCCGGGCTTTCTTGAGCACCTTTACCTTGAAATTGCCCTCCGTGCCTTCGACACTCTCGACCTGCGAGTACGTGAGAAGCTCGATGTTGAGGTGCTTCCCCACTTCGATGAGCTTGGGGGAGATCATGCACATGGAACAGTCGTTTGTGGGGAAGGTCTTGTCGAGTTGGGCCATTCGCCCGCCGATGGAAGGGTTCTCTTCCACGATGTAAACCTTGAAGCCGGAATTGGCCAGATCGAGCGCGGCCTGCATTCCGGAGATACCCCCGCCCACCACCATCACCGCTCCGGTCTTTCTTGCATCCTTGTTCCCGTTGTTGCTCATGATCGTACCCTCTCTTGGACTCCGTCAGGAATTTTCATCCCTCACCATTGCTGGCGACAAAAACAGAGCAGCCATCCGGCTGCTCTACTTATCACATGCATGGGTTGCCATTTTCGCTTTAGCGCCAGTGACTTGACTCGGCGGTGAACCCTGCGGCGCACAACCGAGTAATTATAATACATGCATAAACCGGAAGTCCAGCACAGGGTTCGCCCCCAAAAGCGCGATTGAAGAAGAGAGTGCTCAAGATGCCTCTCTCGGGGGATTGGGGGACGATCCCCAAAAGAGCGATTGGGGGTAAGGGATTGCCGGGATCCGAGGGTTTCGTACGGCAATATCAGCCCCCATGGGCGGTCAGGGAGTTTGTCCGCCGGAGCATCGTATTCCGAAGCTTGTTCGGTCGCCGACAATCGCTGCTTTTGGGGAATTCCCTAGCGAAACGGGCGGAACACTATCGAGAGACTTCCGTGAGCGATAAAGTCATTTGTTCTTTTGCGCTGCGGCATGCCTTGCGGCTACGAATCCCCATGTCATTCCGGGCCCGATGGTTCCCCCCGCCCCCCCGTACCCCGGCCCCGTCACCCCCGCCATCACATTCCCCGCCGCATACAGGCCCCCGACCGCGCCCCCCGAAATGTGCATCACCTGACCATGAAGGTTCACCACCGGCCCCCCCTTCGTCCCCAGCGCCCCGGGATACACCGGAAGGGCATGAAACGGCGGTTTCTCGATCGTCCCCAGACACGGATTGGGCTTGTTGGTGGGATCGGCCACACACTGGTCATAATAGCTTTCCCCGCGATGGAAATCCTCGTCCTTCCCTTGGCGGGCAAACCGATTAAACCGCTCGACCGTTTCCTTCAGCCCCGAGGGATCGATCCCCGTCTCCCGCGCCAGATCTTCTATCGTATCGGCCTGAGTGACCCATTCCGGCGTGGGCATTCCGGGCATCACGGTGAGAACGGCGTACTTCTCGCGGTACTGTTGGTCGAAGATGGCCCATGCGGGCACGTTGGGATAGTCATAGGCATTGGGATCGAAAGTCCCGAAAACCTTGGTGATATCGTTGTAATTGTGGGATTCATTCATGAATCGCCGGCCGAAGCGATTCACCACCATCGCATGGGGCAATTGCCGCTCGCCGATCGTCAGGCGTGTGAGAGGTCTGCCATCGCATTCTTCTCCGGGGATAAAGGAAGCGGGTGTACCCCAATACCCGCTCATATTGCCGAGTTTTGCGCCGATCGCCATCGCCATCTTGAGCCCATCCCCCGTACAATCCGGGGGGCTGAGCGGAAGGGGAAGCGGTCCGTAAAGGAATTGGCCCTTCAGCTCCTCATCCCATTCGAACCCCCCTGAGGCCAGAATGACCCCTTTGCGAACCCGGATATAGAAATCGTTGCCCTTGTGCTCCGCCCTGAGGCCGATCACCCCATCGCCATCAGTGATGAGCTCCCGGGCGGGGGTTTCGAGCATGGGTTCGATCTTCCGATCGAGACACGCCTTCAAGAGATGTCCGATGAGGGACATTCCCATGCCCACGATCCCCTCCCCCATGCGTTTGGCAATGAGTTCGAAATCGAGCTTCGTGGGGAAGACCAGAGAATTGGCCTGCTCGATCTCATCCCAGCCGAGCGGAAGGCAGAAGATGGGCGCCATCCGGATCGAGCCGGCCCACTTCCCGAGGAGTTTCGTATCGAACGTCGGCGGGCCGAGGCTTCTCCCGGCCTTCTTGGCGCCGGGCTTCTCCGGGTGATAGTCCGGGTGCCCGGACCAGAGGAACTTGAGGCCGGTGTTCATCTCAAGATGCCGGATCATCTCGGGACCGTTATCCACGAACACGGCAAGAAGCTCATCCGGAACCCGGCCGGCGGCAAGGAACCGGACATAGGTCATGGCATCTTCTCGAGAATCCGTGCCCTGGCCATAATCCACATCGCGGAAATGATGGTTGTTGGGAATCCATGGGACACCGCCGGAAAAGGCGGTGGTCCCGCCTACCCTCGGGGATTTCTCGATCACCATCACATGCGCCCCATGATCGTGAGCCACGATGGCGGCGGTAAGGCCCGATCCACCCGTACCCACCACCAAAACCTCCGTTTCAAGATCCCACTTTCTGGGCTTGCCGGCCATGGCATACCTCCTTTCCCGAGGGTTTATTTCCGCTTGTACCAGATGAAGCGGCGCTCATCGAACTCCACATAATTCTCGGGAGGGATGACGAGGGTGGTCATGGGGTGCTCGATGATGGCCGGGCCGTCCACCCGGTTGCCCGCCTCGAGTAGATCCATCTCCCAGATCTCGAAAGGAATCCACTTGCCGTCCATATAAGCCTCTCGTTTTCCCTTCGAGGCTTTCCGGGGAGGTGTTCGGCCCCCCAGCGGATAGGTCTGAATGATGGGCTTGGGCTTCCGGGCCACGGCTTCCACATAAACTTCCGTGATCTGATAACCGGCCTCGGGGTATCGGGCGCCGGAAGGATAGATAGTGGTATAGTGCTTCTCGAAGGCGCTGATGACCCGATTGAGGTCTTCGAGGGTCTGCACCCTTCCCACATCCACGGGCACTTCCCAGTTGGAAAGCTGGCCGATGTATCGGCAGGAAATGCCGTGCCGGAAGCTGATGGCCTCCCTCGGGATGCCCTCCGCCTGAAGTTCCGCGATCCCTTTGCCTTCCAGTTCTTGCCACGTCTGGCTCAAAATCCCCCCTTGCATGAGCTTGATCTCATCGGGCATGTCCGGGGTGAGGAAGAAGGTGACCGCCTTATCATATCGGTGGAAATACTCCGCCGCGGCCACGCCGAAAGCGGAGAAGGCCGCCGCCCACGGCACCATGAGGATCTGACCCACCTGAAGTCCCCGCCCCAACCCCCACGCATGCAGAGGACCGCTTCCACCGTACACCAGAAGCGTGAAATCCGCCGGGTTCAGCCCCCGCGAGAGCAACATGCCACTGATATGCTCGCACATCTCCGAATGCAGAAGATCAAGCACCTTGCTCGAGACATCATAAAGGTCCTGCCCCAGCGGCCTGGCCAGCTTTTCTTCCAGCGCCTTGAGCGCCTTGGCCTTGCTGATCTTGACCTTGCCCCCCAAGAAATAGTCCTCGTTGAGGTAACCCAGCACGAGGTCGATATCCCCCACCGTAATATCGGGGTACTTGTAGCACGTGCCCACCGCACTCCCGGCGCTCTCCGGCCCCAGCGTGATCCGTTTGGTGGCGGCATCCACATGGATCACCGTCCCCGTGCCCGCTCCTATCGAATCCACATTCACCATGGGGAGTTTGAGCCGATGGCCGGCAAAATCCGGCGATTTGTTCACCGGCACCAATCCCCCTACAATGATGCCCGCATCGAATGTGGTGCCCCCAAGATCGCAACAGATGATCCCGGGGGATTTCAGGATCTCGGCGAGGAACTTTCCCCCGAGAAGTCCACCCGTGGGCCCCGAGATGATCGCTTCCACCAACTTCGGGTAACGGATGTTCGCCGCCGCTCCATAGGAGAGGAGCGTGAGAAGATCGTACCGGTAACCGTCCTTCTTGGCCGCTTCTTCCACCCGCCCCAGTTGCCGGCGCCCCGTCTCGGAAATGTAACACTGGAAGAGGAGGGTCTTGAGCCGCTCGTTCTCGCTCGCCACGGAACAGATCTCATGGGAAGCGATCACCGGCACATCCTTCCCCCGCTTGGTTACGATCTCCTTGGCGATCTGAGCCGCCCGCATCTCGTGCATGGGATTTACATAGGAGCCGATGAAGAGGATCCCGATCACCTCAACGCCGCTATCGAGGAGCTCGTTCACTCCCCTCACCACATCTTCCTCAAGGAGGGGAATGAACACCGTTCCCGGATAGCTGTGATGCTGCATATAGTAGCTCCCCACCCCGATCCGCTCCTGAACCTCTTTGATGTTCTCGGGCTGAACGAGCCACGGGGTATGCTCATGGAGCTGTTGATGAAGGATATCCTCATAGCTATGCCCGATCCATGTGAGGCCCCGTTCCATAATGGGCAGATGGGCGAATCCCCGGGTGATGAGCAGCCCCACCTTGCTCCCCCGCCGGGTCAGAAGGGCGTTCAGCATCGAGGTGCCCGTATAAGTGGAGGAAATGGCTTGCCGGTGCAACTCCGATGAAGAAATGCCCAGATAAGAAGCGGCATCCGCCACGGACTCGAGATAGCTTTTGGATTCGTCCTCTCGATTGGTGAGGGACTTACCCAGAACGAAATTCCCCTCCCTATCCACCGCAAAGGTATCGGTCATCGTTCCGCCGGCATCAAGGGCGATCAGATAAGCCTTCTTTGCCTCTGCCATGGCTATTTCTCCTCCTTTGCCCACTCGGCGGGCTTCTCCAGAGTCTTATCGCGGAACCAATCGGGGCTCTCATCCGGAAGGGGCCTGCCCAGCCATTCCCGATAGAACGTGTCCAGATCCGGAAGCATCTCGAACA
>DAOTYO010000040.1:0-5242 GCA_034434815.1 Dehalococcoidia bacterium | reverse complement strand
AAAAAACCTTGGGGCGGGTGGGTGGGATCGGGGAAGCGCGATCGTTCATCGGATATGGAAGGTTCGGGGGCAAGATTCGGGATGAGGTGATCGTACGGTTAGTCACCCTTGGATTTACGGAGGCCTTCCGGCTCTGGTCGGTCCCCACCAATGCAAATCGCCCCTTCGCCAGGGCTCTGAATGCCCTCGCTCATTCAAATCGCTTTCACACTTGATCATGGGATGCTCAGAGGTGTCCACCCACCAAAAGTTGACCACTTACCCGCCCTTGGCGGCCGCTTGAGTTTGGACATGCTTTTGTTGTATACTCCATTCACCATGTCCGGAGGATATGCGATGAGGGTATCTTGTCTTCAAGAACGTTTGAGCCGGGGGCTGGGGATTGTAGGAAGAGCCATAGCAACCCGGAGCACACTCCCGATTACCAATCATGTCCTTATCAGCACGGAAGATTCACGCCTCAAGCTCGTCGCCACAAACTTGGAGATCGCCGTCTGTTGCTGGGTCGGAGCTCAGGTCGAGGAAGAAGGGGCCGTGGCCGTTCCGGCAGGGCTCCTGACCGATTTCGTCAACTCCCTGCCGAGCGAGAAGCTGGACATCACGGTCGATCCACAGACTCAGAAGATGGAGATCAGAATCGCCGGCTCCAAATCATACGAAGCGCAGATCAGCGGTCAAAGGGCGGAGGAGTTTCCACCGATTCCTCATATCGGCGAGGGGATAGCCACCGAAGTGAATTCAGACGCCTTGCGAAAAGCGATCAATCATGTCGTTTTTGCGGCAGCCACGGATGATGCCCGGCCTGTGTTGACGGGGGCGTATGCAGAGTTTGCGGGGGATAAATTGACCTTGGCTGCAGCAGACGGGTTCCGTCTGGCAGTCCACAGCATCTCGCTGACCAAGCCGGTGAGCGAGCCGGTGGGAGTGATCATCCCGGCACGCTCTCTACGGGAGCTCGAACGGCTGCTCAAAGATCCGGGGGAGACCACCGCGATCACCATCAATCCCCAGAGAAGCCAGATCCTCTTTCAAATGAAAGAAGTGGAAATGGTCTCGCAACTCATCCAGGGCACCTTCCCGGATTATAAACAGCTCATTCCCAAAAACTATACAACCCGGGCGATCATCAACGTCGGGGAATTCCTCCGAGCCGTCAAGAGCGCTTCGGTTTTTGCTCGGGACGGGAGCGGCATCGTCAAATCCACGATCAAGACAGCCGATCGAAATACCGGGGGGAAGGTGGAACTCACAGCCCGCGCCGAAGAGATCGGGGAGAACAAGGTGGAGTTGGGAGCGGAGGTCACCGGTCAAGAGGCGAAGATCGCCTTCAACAGCAAGTATCTCACGGATGTCTTCGCCGTTCTGGAAGATGCCCAAGTAGCGCTTGAGGTCACCACGCCTTCCAGTCCGGGTGTGTTTCGGCCGACCGAAGGGGATGATTGGGTTCAAGTGGTGATGCCCATGTTCGTGCAATGGTGAGAAGGAGGACTTGTGCCAGCCAAGGAGGAAATCATCGCGGCGGCGAGGGCGGTGGGGCGAACAACCTTGACAGAAATCGAATCTAAACGGATAATCAGTGGGGAATCAATTCCCATCGTCGAAACGTTCTTGGCGAGGACTAGAAAGGAAGCGATTTCGATCGCAAGGGAGATCGGTTTTCCGGTGGTTCTGAAGGTAGTCTCGCCGCAGATCTTGCATAAGAGCGATATTGGCGGCGTCAGATTGGGAATCGAAAATGTATCTCAGGTGGGGAAAGCTTACGACGCCATCTTGGACAGCGTGAGGGAAAAGGATCCCGCAGTCCAGATCGAGGGGGTTTCCGTTCAGAAGATGGTCAGTCCCGGGGTAGAGGTGATCGCAGGAATGTCCAAGGACGCACAATTTGGGCCGGTGCTCATGTTCGGGTTGGGGGGGATATTCGTGGAAGTCCTGAAAGATGTTTCCTTCCGGATCGTCCCGCTATCCGGGCGGGATGCCCGTCAGATGATTACGGAAATCAAGGGCTATCCGGTGCTCAAAGGATATCGAGGGCATGAGGCGGTAGACCTTGGGGCGCTGGAAGCGGTGTTGCTGAGGCTTTCCGCACTGGTGGAAAATACCCCGGAGATCCGAGAGTTGGACCTCAACCCGGTCATCGCCCGTGCGGATGGTGCGGTGGCGGTGGACGCCCGGATCATTCTTGAACCCATCAATAACTAGAAATCAGGAAAGGATACTGGAGAGCGAATGGTCAAACTTCGGCTTCAACGAACCGGCAGACGAAAAAAACCGAGCTATCGAATTGTGGCAGCGGATTCCCGCGCGCCGCGGGATGGGGCATTCATCGAAATCCTCGGCTACTACAATTCTAGGATAGACCCACCGATGGTGGAGATCGATGAGTCCAAAGCATTGAAATGGCTTCGTGAAGGAGCCAAGCCCTCAGAGACGGTCTTGAGCTTGCTCCGCAAGAAAGGCATCATGGACAAACTCGCATCGGAGAAGAAACAATGAAGGAGCTCGTCGAGTACATCGCCAGAGCCATCGTCGATAACCCGGATAAAGTTCGGATCACCGAAGAGCCCGGAGAAGATGGACGCATCGTTCTGAAGCTTGAAGTAGCTCAGGAAGATAAGGGAAAGGTCATCGGCAAGCAGGGCCAGACAGCCAAAGCCATTCGGACCCTCCTACGCATTGCGGCAACGCAACGGAATGTCCGTGCCTCTCTTGAGATCGTTTAGCCCCCGGAATTTGGGCTAGTCTCTCCCCAGACCACTCCGATGCCGCCAACAAAGGGGGAGCGTTCGGGATATCGCATGGCCTCTAGAAAAGGCTATGTTGCCGTGGGCCAAGTCGTCAGAGCTTGGGGAACAAAAGGGGAGATAAAAGTTGAAAGCCTGACCGATTTCCCCGATCGCTTCGCCGTCCGGAAAACCCTCTACATCGAAGGGATCCCCTTCATCATCGAGCAGAGCCGCCCTCACAAGGATTGCTTCATCATCAAACTCGCCACCATCAATGATCCTTCCACGGCTGATCGTCTGCGGGGAACGTACCTCGAGATCCCCGAGGAGCAGATCCATAAGCTACCGGCGGGAAAGTACTATTGGTTTCAGATGATCGGACTTGAGGTGGTAGATACGAACGACGAACCGGTGGGCAGGATTGTGGACATCCTACCCACCGGCAGCAATGATGTGTATATCGTCCGCGGGCATCGGGGAGAGATCCTGATCCCGGCTACCGACGAAGTGGTGAAACTCATTGACCTTGAGAATGGTCGAATGACCATCCACTTCATGGACGGTCTGGAATGATTTCCCCCGATCCTACTTTATTTCAACGGTCGCGCCCGCCCCTTCCAGTTTCGCCTTCATAGCGGCGGCCTCTTCTTTGGAGACCCCCTCCTTGACGGGCTTGGGGACTCCTTCCACGAGTTCCTTAGCCTCTTTGAGACCAAGTCCGGTGAGCTCGCGGACCACCTTGATGACGTTTATCTTGCTCTCGCCGAACGCCTTGAGCACCACGGTGAACTGGCTCTGTTCCTCAGCAGCGGGAGCAGCACCTGCAGCGGCTGCCGCCGCCGGAGCCGCCGCACCGGCAACCATCGCCACGGGGGCCGCTGCACTCACGCCGAACTCTTTCTCCAGTATCTTCACGAAATTGGCTAGTTCGACCACCGTCATCTGCTTGATGATCTCAAGCGCCTGTTCTTCCTTACCCATTCTGTCCTCCTTTTTCCAATTGTTTGACTCTACCTTCCAGAACTGTCACCAATCCCTGGATGTTGGCATTCAATACGGTTATGAGCCTGCCGATCGGCGATTGGATCAACCCGAGCATCTTGGCGATCAAATCATTCTTCGGGGGTAACTTAGCCAAAGTGGCAATATCCTCAGCCGATACCGCCTTATCCCCGAGAAGGCCGCCCTTGATGCGAAGCGGGGTCTCAGCTGTGCGCAAGTACTCTTGCAGGATTTTGGCCGGCTGGGCGACATCCCCGTATCCGAACACGAGGGCCGTCGGACCTTCCAGATATTTGGAAAGGTCCGGCCGTCCCGCTTGTTGAGCGGCAAATCCCGCCAGAGTGTTCTTCACCACATGGTATTCAATGCCCTCTTGGCGAAGCTTCTGGCGCAGGTCCGATATGTTCGCCACTGTAAGACCCCGATAATCGGTGGCGATCACAATCTGGGCCCGATCGAGTTTCCCTTTTATCTGGGCAATCATTTCAGCTTTCTTTGCTCTCGTGGCCATCTCTGCTATTCCTTTCGCACCTGCCCCGGACTCCCCAAAAAAGGAGCCCTCATGCCGTAGCACAAGGGCTCCTTTTCTCTCCAACCGGAAACATCCCTTCGCGGGCCTTCTCCCCGGCGCTTACTCTGGAGTACCTCGGCAGGCACTTGATTTAAGCGGATCAGATTGCACCTACTGTCTACGGTACAACTCTTGTTTTTCTTCTCGGTTCGCTTCTTCTCAGTATCCCCTTCCTACTGAATTGAACTAAGCGGCGAAGGAACGCGTATCAAGTTTGATCCCCGGTCCCATCGTTGTGGCAATGGAAATCCCTTTAATGTACTGGCCTTTGGCGCCGCTGGGTTTGGCGCTGATGATCGCGTCTATAACGGACGTCAGATTTTCCACGAGTTTTTCCTCGGGAAAGCTCACTTTTCCTATGGGGAGATGGATCAGGGCTGTTTTATCAAGCTTGAACTCTACCCGCCCCTTGCGAACTTCCTTGATCACTTTGGGCAGATCTTCGGGCGCAGCGATCGTGCCCGATTTGGGATTGGGCATGAGCCCTCGTCGGCCCAAGATCTTGCCCAGCTTGCCGATCTTCGGCATCATATCGGGGGTGGCAATAGCCACATCGAACTCCATCCAACCGCCTTCGATCTGCTTGATGATGTCTTCCCCACCTACATAGTCAGCGCCGGCTTCCTTCGCAATCCGTTCCCCATCCCCCTGCGCAAAGACCAACACACGAACTGTCTTCCCCAAGCCATGGGGAAGAGTCGCTACTCCCCTCACTTGTTGATCGGCATACTTGGGATTGACACCCAAACGGAAATGGATCTCAACGGTCTCATCGAATTTGGCATAAGCCATCTTCTTGGCCAGTTCGACGGCCTCTTGAGGGCTATAGAGCCGATCTTTCTCCACAAGCTTGCTTGCTTCAAGATATTTCTTCCCGTGCTTTGCCATGACCGTTAGCCTACCCCTCTACGATCTCAATTCCCATGCTCTTGGCCGTGCCCTCAAC
>DAOTYO010000039.1:0-45721 GCA_034434815.1 Dehalococcoidia bacterium | reverse complement strand
ATCTTGGATTCCATGATTTGGAAGGGTCCCCACCCGAGCACGCGGCCAAAATGCTCGATGGCCCGGTCCATATCTTCGACCACAATGCCGATCTGCTCCGGCGGTGGAAGGGGTATGGGGGGCTTGTTCTCGGATCCCATGGTTTTCTCCTTCAAGGTTGGGCGTGATGAGACGAGCGGCCTGTGCATGAATTCTACCGATATTTGAAATAGGGCGTCAACACGGATTTTTCGCTTGCGGAAAAAAGCTGAGCGCCCGTGCTTCATCGGCACGGGCGCTCAGCTTTTTGATTTACGGCTGAGAGCTTTGCTTTACGGTTCGAAGACCACGGGGGTGAGGCTCCCGATCTTCACCACGTCCTTCTTGGAAGCATCCGCCCGATACATGTTCAGGCTGTGCCATGTGGTTCGGTCGGTCTCCGAGTAATCCCAGACGTTCCCATCGAAGATCTCCGAGAACTTCACCGCGGTGGCATACACCGCTTCCGAGTTGAAGTTCTCCGCCCCTACCGCTTCGATGGTCTGTTTGATGAGGGTCATCACCCCGTACCATTGAGTGAATCCGCCCCGGTACGAACCGCCGGACCATCGGAGCTCTTTTTGCTCGTCGGCGGTATGGTAGTTCTCCAGAGCGTATTGAGCCTTCTTGACCATTTCCGCATCCTCACCCCACCATGTGTATGGAAGGGCAAGGATCATGCCGTCGATCTTGTTCCATCCGGCGAAGTCCAGCATCTGCCCGAGGTAGGCCATCTGGGCATCGGTGCCGAGCAAGGTTGCCTTGCTCCCCGCTTCGCGGAGCTCATTGATGAAATTGGATAGCCAGAAGCCGGTCGAGGGCGGCACCACATAGTCGCACCCCTTGAGCTTGTCCACTTCGGTCGGGAAAGTCATCTGGGTCCAAGGAACGATGAACCCATCCACATATTGCCACTGGCTAGAGTGAGATTGACACCATTTCTTCACCCCATCCAGAAGGTTCTGAACGTACGGGTCTTCCATGCCGATCAATCCGATCTTGGCGGGACGATCCTTGGGGAAATTGGGATCGTTTTCGGGAAGCCAGTTCAAGAGGGTGTAGATGAAGGCCTCGCTGGGGATGTTCACCGAGAAGGTGTAGCCGGGGGGTGTGTACATATCGGGACTGGCCGTCAACGCAAAGTAGACGATCTTGTCTTGATCCACCATGGGTTTGGTGATGGTGGCGACGAGGGGGACCCCTCCCATCATCACTTTGGCGCCCCGCTCTTTGACGAACTCGTACGCGGGCTTCACTTTCGCCGGATCATAGGCCGTGTCATACTCGACGAGGTCGAAGGTGACGCCGGGGATCAGTTTTTGCTCCTCAAAATACCGGATCACATCCTTTAGAGCCTGATCTACCGGCACGAGCGCCGGTGCGGCGGCACCGGTCTTATCGGTCAGGAGCCCCAGCGTGATCTTCACGATCGGCGGAGGAGTCGTCTTGGCAGGGGTCGTCGTTGTGGGCGAAGGGGTCTTGTCTTTGTCGTTATCGCCGCAGGCCGCGATGAACGGGACAACCAGCAGCAGGATCAAGAAAGCCAGTATGGTGTACTTGCTGACGCGTTTCATTCGTAACCTCCTTGCTTGTGGATAGGTATCTTCTCCTTGGCATGTGCCCGTCTTTTTTATGGGCCGGCCGGTCAGCTCATCCCATCCGGGCCTCCTTTCATGATTGCATATTTCAAATACTCATCATTCGGAGTTGATGGTGTTGCGAAGACTATATCACCGACTTATGGCTTTGTCAACAGGAATCGGCGGTTTTACAACGTCCCAAAGATCGGGATGATGGATCAGTCGGGATGTTGCCCCGATGTAAAAAAGCGGATGCATTTGAGCGGGAGTTTCGGCTTACATTCGTACCGTCCTTTAGGACGGTAAACCGCATGTCCCCCATGTTATGGAGAGCCGAGAAGGTGGGAGGCTCTGAAAGCCCCCGGATATTGCCCCGGCACTGTTCCGTCCCGTCTTTTCCGTTCGGTCCCGGCCTCTTAGGGCGTGGGAGTGGAGGGGGTGAGGATCTCTCCCAGTCTTTGTGCGTTTTTCAGGGCAAAGCCCTGGGCGTCATTGTTGAAATAAATGTACACCACCCTTGTCTGCGCCTCCATTCGGGCGATGCGCTCCGCCCACTGGAGGAGCTCGACATCGGAATAGCAACCCCTTCGGGAGGCACTCCCGTGGAAGCGAATGTACGAGAAATCTGCCGTGGTCTCGCACGGTGTGGGGCGGCTTCCCATGTCATAGATGCACAGGGCGATGTTCCGATCTCGGAGGATCTTGTAAATCCCCGGGTCGAACCACGAATCATTGCGGAATTCGAAGACGTGTCGGAGATCAGGGGGCAAGAGGCCGACGAAAGCTTTCAACCGCTCATCATCGCGGCCCATGCTGGGCGGGAGTTGATACAGACATGGGCCGAGCTTCTCGCCGAGCACGCGTGCCCTTGCGAAGAACGTCTGAAGCGCTTCTTCGCAGTCTGCAAGTTTCTTGATGTGGGTGATGAAGCGGCTGACCTTCACCGCGAAAACGAAACCGGCTGGGGAGGAATCCCGCCATCGGGCGAAGGCCTTCTCGGTGGGGAGATGGTAGAAGCTGCTGTTGATCTCCAGAGTGGAGAAGTGCCGTCCGTAGAACTCGAGCCATCGGGGTTTGGGGAGATCGGGCGGATAAAATCGTTCTCTCCAATGATCATAGTGCCACCCGCTCGTGCCGATCAAATAGAGAGTCATGGCTCTCCTCCTGACCTTCGTGATTGGCGGCGGAATTGCCCTGCCGGCGTTCCATCGTTTGGATGGGGGCGCGGGGGCTACGTTTTAGGCCGGCATGTCAGCACGACCACATCGCTGATGGCGGGCAACGGCCGGGCGATCCAATCGCAGATGCTCAGGATGCCGTTCGATACCCGTTTGGGGCATCGGGCGAGGAAGGAGCCCCACCATGGAACGCCGAACAGAAGTGATACGCCGGAAGCTTGCTTCACCTCGAGATGGGCGCTCACCATGCGTTTGAGGTTGAAATAGTCGAATTTGAAGGTATGGTCCTCGGGGATATCCCAGATCATCCGCTCGCCGTTGGTCCGGTAGCCGAAGGCCTTCATGATGCGGTAGATGGTTTTCCCCAGCTTGAACCCCAAGCTTTCGAAGTTGGCAATGGCGATGATCACCAGCCCATCGGGTTTGATGGCCTGACTCATCTGGCCGATGGCGGCCGCCGGATCGAGGAAGTGATCGAGCGAGCCTTTGCACATAATCTTATCGAACGTTCCCGGCCGGAAGGGCAGATGTTCTCCCACTCCGTGAGTGACGGTCATGCTCGCTCCGTTTTTGGAGATCGTGTCCTTGGCATGGGTGATCATGACGTGCGAAGCTTCCAGCCCCACCACCTCCGCGCCTTTCTTGGCCAGAGCGATGCCGTCCGTTCCCCGCCCGCATCCGATATCGAGGATCATCTCTCCCGGCTTTGGATTCACCTTCGCCAGCGTGACCTCGATCATCTTTCGAAAGAGAAAGTCAAGCTCGGGGTGAATCACCTCCGGAACCACATGCGCATCATCCCATTCGAGATCAACCTTTGCTTCCATTTACCCATGGCCTTTCACAATCAAGAGCAATTGCGGGGGGCATCGACTTGTGCCGGGATCCCGCCCATGAATGATCTATAGTTCCTTGGAGAGTGATGCGAGGAACTCAGCGTTGGACTTCGTTTTGGCGAGCCGCTCGATGATGCGTTCGGTGGTTTCCGAAGTATCTCCGCCGCTCGATGAAACCAGAGCCACCATCCGCCGGATCAGCCATACTTGTTTCAGGACCTCCGGGGGCAGTAGGAGTTCCTCGTGCCGGGTGCTGCTGCGCTGGATATCGATGGCAGGGAATATGCGTCGTTCCGCAAGCTTACGTTCCAGATGCAGTTCCATGTTTCCCGTGCCTTTGAATTCCTCATAGATCACATCATCCATGCGGCTCCCGGTATCGATCAGACATGTAGCGATGATGGTGAGGCTTCCTCTCTCTTCGGTGTTTCGGGCGGCCCCGAAGAACCGCTTCGGGGGATAGAGCGCCGCCGTATCCACCCCCCCGGTGAGGGTTCGTCCGCTGGAGGGCATGGCCAGATTGTAGGCGCGGGTCAGCCGGGTGAGGGAATCCAGAAGGATCATCACGTCTTTCCCCATCTCGACCAACCGTTTGGCGCGCTCCAGCGCGATCTCCGCCACACGGGTATGCTCTTCCACCGGCTCATCGAAGGTCGAACTCACCACTTCGGCGTTGACCGATTTTTTCCAATCGGTGACTTCCTCGGGCCGCTCGCCGATGAGGACCACCATCAGATGAATGTCTTTATAATTCGCCAGAGTGCCGTGGGCGATATGCTTGAGAAGGAAAGTCTTCCCGGCTTTCGGCGGCGAAACGATCAACCCTCTCTGGCCCCGCCCGATGGGAGCGATCAAATTGACGAGCCGTGCCGCGATCCGATCGGGGGTGGTCTCCAGATTGATGAGCTTGTTGGGGAAGATGGGGGTCAGGTAATCGAAGTGAGGCCGATCCTTGGCGGCCTCGGGGTCCAATCCATTCACTGCTTCCACGCGTAAGAGGCCGGCGTATCGCTCACCGTTCTTCGGGGGTCTCACTTGGCCGGTGACGATATCGCCGTTGCGCAACATGAAGCGCCGTATTTGCGATTGCGAGATGTAGATGTCCTCTGCCCTTGAACGGAGGTTATCTTGGCGCAGGAATCCGTGCCCTTCCGGCATGATCTCGAGAGCCCCGCCGCGGAAGGTGTGCCCCTGCTGTTCGGTGTAGCCTTGCAGTAGCCGGAGCACGAGATCGTCTTTCTTGAAGGCGGAAACGCCGGTAATGCCGATCTCCTTCGCCAAATCTATCAGCTCTTCGCGAGTCTTGCTCTGGAGCTCGGCGTAGTTCATGACGGGTCTCGTTTCTTGGGGTGAGATGGGTGGAGGGGGGGCTTGGGTGGAATTGAGGACATCATTTGTTTCCATATCGGTTTGACCTCTCACGAGCGTATTTTGTTTGCAGTGTAAGCGGAACTTCCCCTCGAGCGGCGAAGGGAAGGATTTCCGAACTCTCTTGCATAGCCGTTCTTGAACCTTTCACGCCGTACCATGCGGTCACATGCCCACAGTGATCCTCTGGCGTTCCATGGACTTTCCGCGGTGCAGATCTTCCCCTCCTCCCGGGCGGCATCTCGATTACCCCGGGATTCGAGAGAAAGGTAGCCCAACTCTCCCCTCTCCACTGAAACGGGCGGAGTAAAGATCAGAAGGGCGGACCTTCGGCGGCCCTGATCGCAAGCCTCCGCGTCTCATCTGGCCCTGTGCTTGCGCGCTTCCGTATCGGCAGATTGAGGGATTCACACCCTGGTGTAGCATCAGAGTGGAAGGGAAAAACTCGGTAGTCTGAAGAAGTCCATGATTGGCAGGGAAAAATCACAGTCTAGATGAATATAACACACCTCTAGGGCTTTGTCTATCCGCCTTTATGCTGTGGGCGGAACCCCCAATGGGGTAGGGGAAAACCCCTATATCCGCTGACGCTCACTCGGGAGGAGCGTGTCACGGGGTGTTTCTGGTCATGGCAAGGATGCGCCAGAGCACAACAATGATGCCGCACGAGAGCGCTGCATCCGCCACATTGAAAGCCGGCCAATCGAAGCTCCCCCAAACGTGAACCGCGATGAAATCGGTCACTTCGCCGAACCGGACACGATCGATCAAGTTGCCGATCGCCCCGCCCAAGATCAATCCCAATCCGATTCGAAGAAGGACGCCGGCCGCGGAAAGATATCGGAAGTAAGCCCATGAAATCACCCCGATGATGATGAAGGCCGTTATCAACAGAAAGGTGGGGTCCAGCGCCAGGCCGAAGACGCTGCCTTCGTTGGTGGTGTAGGTGAGACGGAATCTGCCTTCGGTGGGGATGAATTCCCCCGGTTCGAGATGGGCCCGGATCAAGGACTTGGTGATCTGATCGAAGGTCAGGACCATCGCCCCGGTGATGGTCGCCGGCCAGCTCCGCCTCAACCTCGCCCGATCCACAAAGCGCGCTATATTCCGTTTCATCGTCTCAAGGGCTCGGTAGCTCCTCGTATTCTTCGAGAAGGATCGTGAGCTTTTGCCCTATGCGCTCCGCCTTCATGAGCTGGCCGCTCGCGAACACGTAATGCGTTTCCCCGAGGGAAGGCACATCGCATACGAAGAAGGGGAATGTCTTGCCGCCGTATTCGATCTCCTTCATCTCCGGCCGGACGTTGATCGTCAATTCCGCGGTGCCGAAGCGATCGGGATAGAATCCGGTGATCTTGAAGGATTCCCCCGTCTTGAGGGCATGGGCCTGATAGATGAGGCTCACCCATCCGATGGTGTTATCGGCTAGGAGCATCGTCTCCGGTTTCAGAGCGATATCTTGTTCGGTGATCTTACCCGTCTTCTTATCGGTGATGGATACATGGGCGGTCCGTCCGGAGGGATCGACTCTGCAATCGACCGATTGCTCCTTCTTCCCTCAGCCCGAACCGATCGAAGCCTCGGCGGAGTAAGCGATCGGGGCTCCGTGGGCGTCTATCGTCAGTGTGGAAGTGGCATCCGTCGGCTTGCATGCCGTGCTCTGCTTGAGGTGGAGCGACGAGGTGAGCGTATAGGTTGCGGCATCCCCCTCCCCCTCGATGGCGGTGATCTCCATCTCGTTCGTGCCGACCTCCGTTCCGCTTTCGTAGAAGACGAATTTCCATCGTTGTCCGAGGGAGAAGTTAAGCTCTTTCGGGCTGCCGGCGGCCGATCCCGGCGATTGTTTCTCTCCTTTTTCCCCGCCGCAAGCGGGCCCGATCAAGATCACCGCGGCCAGAGCGATTGTGATGAGCAATCTAACCCGCATCTTTCTACCCCCATGATATTTGAAGGGAAACGTGCCGGAAGGGCTGTTTCTCATTCCCAGATTTCATCCTCCCCGAACCCATCCTCGAGCCCGAGTCGATCAGCCTCCTCCTCGGTGTGCGTGGGGAATGTCTCCTCAGGGGCGAGGGGCTCGCTGAGGACGATGAGGGTTCGGGAGAATAATCTTCGGATTGCCGCCCCGCACTTTGGGCAGGCTTCGAGCGGCGGATCCTCCATCCGTTGCCTCACCTCGAATCGGGTGCGGCAGAGATCGCAGTGTTGTGAACGGCTCGCTCGATATTCGTAGATGGGCATGGGTGCTGCTGCTTGAAGTGCCGAATCCCGAAGGGGCTTCGTGGCGTCAGCCGTTCGCCCCGCAGCACTTCTTGTATTTCTTCCCGCTTCCGCAGGGGCAGGGATCATTGCGCCCGACTTTCTTGCCCGCTCCCACCGGCACGGTGGGTCTTTGGGCCTCCGGCATCAGTTTTGGAGCGGGTGTCCCGGAGGGTCGGTGAGACTTGGCCGGGGATGTCTCCGGGGGCTTTGCCTCCCCTTCGGCGGGTTTTCGTTGCGGCTCGCGTTTGAGGGTGACATGGTAGATCGTATGGATGATATCTTGCTCGATGCTCTCGCGAAGCTCGGTAAAACGTTCGTGGGCCTCTCTCTTGTAGGCGACGAGGGGATCCCGTTGGCCGTAAGCTTGAAGGCCGATCCCCTGCCGCATGTGATCCATGACCGTCAGGTGTTCCACCCATCGGCGATCGATCGTCCGCAACATGACCAAACGCTCCAAAAGGCGCATGTTTTCGGGCCCGAGCTCTTGCTCGCGCTTTTCATAGAGTTCGTCGGCGCAGTCCAGAAGCTTCTCCGTGATTTCCTCGCGACTCATTCGGGCCAGATGCTCCTTGGTCACATCTGCGGGGAGCGGGAAGATCCTTCCCACCGCTTTCAGAAGCGCATCGAGGTTCCAGTTCTCCGCATCCTCGCTGGGAAGGTGAGCGGATACGGCTCTTTCGATCTCGGCGTCGATCATATCGCGGACGTTGGCTTTGAGGTCGGCGCCGCTCAAGATCTTTTCGCGCTCTTTGTAAATCACTTCCCGCTGCTTGTTCAACACATCGTCGTATTCGAGGAGATGTTTGCGGATATCGAAGTGATGGGCCTCCACCTTCACCTGAGTGCCCTCGATGGCCCGGGTGATCATCGAGTGCTGAATGGGGGTGTCCTCATCGAATCCGAATCGGTCCATGATGCCGCCGATCCGATCGCCCCCGAACCGGCGCATGATATCGTCTTCCACCGAGACATAGAACTGCGAGCTTCCGGGGTCGCCCTGTCGGCCGGCACGGCCGCGGAGTTGATTATCGATCCGCCTCGCCTCGTGCCGTTCGGTGCCGATCACATGAAGTCCGCCCAGAGCCACCACCTTCTCATGTTCCGCTTGCCATTCCGCTTTGTCCCGGCCCTCGGGTTTACCGCCCAAAATGATATCCACGCCGCGGCCCGCCATGTTGGTGGCGATGGTCACCGCCCCTATCCGCCCCGCCTGCGCGATGATGTTCGCTTCTCTCTCGTGGTTCTTGGCGTTCAACACGTTGTGCGGGATGCCCCGTTTGGTGAGCATTGCACTGAGTTTTTCCGATTTCTCCACCGAGACGGTGCCGACCAGAACGGGCTGACCCTTCCGGTGCCTCTCTTCGATCTCCTTCACCACCGCGCGGAACTTGGCCTCCTCGTTCCGATAGACCTGATCTTGATGGTCCGTGCGGATCATGGGCTTGTTGGTGGGGATCACGACCACATCGAGCTTGTAGATCTTGTGGAACTCCTCCGCTTCGGTCACCGCCGTGCCGGTCATGCCCGCCAGTTTCTCGTACATGCGGAAGTAGTTCTGAAAGGTGATCGTGGCCAGCGTGATGGATTCCCGCTGGATCTTCACGCCTTCCTTGGCTTCGATGGCTTGATGAAGCCCGTCCGAGTACCTGCGCCCGAACATCAGCCGGCCGGTGAACTCATCCACGATCACGACTTCCCCGTCTCGGACCACGTACTCTCGGTCCTTCAAAAAGAAGACGTGAGCCCGAAGGGCGTTCTCGAGGTAATGAACGAGTTGGCTGTTGTCCGGATCGTAGAGGTTGGAGATGTGGAGATCTTTCTCCACCTTGGAGATGCCGGATTCGGTGAGAAGCGCGGTACGGAGTTTCTCGTCCACCGTATAGTCCACATCCCGGATGAGCCGCGGCACGATGCGGGCAAAGGTGTAATAGATTTGCGGGGGCTCCTCGGCTTGCCCGCTGATGATGAGCGGCGTGCGGGCCTCGTCGATGAGGATGTTATCCACTTCATCCACGATGGCATAGTGGAAGCCGCGCTGCACCCGCTGCGAGAGATCCACCACCATATTGTCCCGCAGATAGTCGAATCCGAATTCGTTATTGGTGCCGTAGGTGATATCGGCGGCATAGGCTTCCTTTCGCGGCACCGGCCGAAGGTGCGGCCATGCGGGATCTCCGGAATCGTAATCCGGATCGAAGATGAAAGCGGATTCGTGCTGAATGCATCCCACACGGACTCCGAGGGTGTGATAGATCGGGCCCATCCACTGGGTATCGCGTTTGGAGAGGTAATCGTTCACCGTGACCACATGAACGCCTTTTCCGGTGAGGGCGTTGAGATAGGTTGGAAGGGTGGCCACGAGGGTCTTGCCTTCGCCGGTCTTCATCTCGGCGATCTTTCCTTGATGGAGCACGATCCCGCCCAGAAGCTGAACATCGAAGTGCCGCTGCCCGAGCGTGCGCTTGGAGGCTTCCCGCACCGCGGCGAAAGCCTCAGGGAGGAGGTCATCGAGGGTTTCCCCCTTCTCGAGGCGGGCTTTGAATTCGGCCGTTTTGACCCGCAGTTCTTCGGGGCTCAGGCGTTCGAACGCGGGCTCGAGCGAATTGATCTGATCGACGATCGGGGCAAGGCGCCTCAGCTCCTTCTCGTTGGAATCACCGAGAACGCTGAAGATTTTCTTGAACATGATGGTGACCCGCTCTCTATCCGGAATGATGATGCCCGCTCAATCATGGAACATCGCGCCGACGGAGAGATCCGCGTGAATCCGGTGAATGGCTTCCCCGATGAGCGGCGCCAGCGATAGCACGGTGATCTTCTCGATCCGTTTGGAAGGCGGCACCGGAACGCTATCGGTGACCACCACTTCCTTCAATGGGCTCTTGGCGATCCGCTCGACCGCCGGCCCGGAAAGGATGGGGTGGGTGGCGCAGGCGTATACTTCTTTGGCACCGTATTTCACCAGCGCCTCGGCGGCGGAGGTGAGCGAGCCGGCGGTGTCGATCTCGTCATCGAACAGAAGGGCGATTTGCCCTTTCACATCACCGATCACTTGATGGGTCTCGGTCTTCTCCGAATTGCCCATGCGCCGCTTCTCGATGATGGCCAATGGGGCGTTGAGCCGGGCGGCCATATCGCGCGCCCGTTTGGAGATGCCCACATCGGTGGCCACAACCACGAGATCCTTCAGCCCCTTCTTCTCGAAGTGATTGCTCAGCATGTAAAGGGCGGTGAGTTCGTCCACGGGGATGCTGAAGAACCCCTGTATCTGACCGGCATGGAGATCGAGGGTGAGCACCCGGCGGGCGCCGGCTACCGTGATGAGATCGGCCACGAGCCGGGCCGTGATCGGAACCCGGGGTTGGTCCTTCTTATCGGTGCGGGAGTATCCGTAATACGGGATGACCGCCGTCACCCGTTTGGCGGAGGCGCGGCGGGCGGCATCGATCATGATGAGGAGTTCCATCAGACTCGTGTTCACCGGACTTGAGATGGGCTGAACGATGAATACATCCCGGCCGCGAACGTTCTCCAGAATCCGGACGAAGATATTCTCGTTGCTGAATTGGAATACCTCCGCTTGCCCCATCGGGATGCCGAGATATTCGCAAATCCCCTGGGTCAGGGATGGATGGGTTCTCCCCGAGAAAACCTTCAGTTCATCGGCCACTTTGCATTCCTCCACGAAGGTGATCCTATTTTCCCTGATATTTGGGTTCCCGCTTTTCGAGCCATGCGGCCACTCCTTCCTCATGATCCTTGGTGAACATGGTCATGGCGGTGGCCGCCGCCGTGAAGTCAAGGTTCGTTGCCAGATCGGAGTTCAATCCTTTGTAAACCAGTTGCTTCACGAGCCGGGTAACAATGGGCGGACTCTTGGCGATGCGTTCGGCGAGGGCGCGGGCCTCCTTCTGGAGGTCTGCGGAGGGGACGACTTTGCTGAGGAGGCCGATCCTCAGGGCTTGTTCGGCATCCACCCAATCGCCGGTGTAAAGGATTTCGAGGGCCTTGCTGGTCCCCACGATCCGGGGGAGAAGGTAACATGCTCCGGAATCGGGGACGAGCGCCGTCTTCACCTGAGCGGCCATGAAGCGGGTTTTCTCACATCCGATGCGGATATCGCATGCGCAGGGCCAATCGAATCCGCCTCCCACCGCCAGTCCGTTGATGGCGGCGATGGTGGGGATGGGCATGTTCCAGAGCTTCTCGGTGATGCCGTGGACCACTTTGCGCACCCACTTGCGCATCCGCTCCATATCCCAATCGGCGTAGATCTTATCATCGGCGATATCCCCGCCCCCGCAGAAGGCCTTGTTGCCGGCGCCGGTGAGGATAAGCACCCGGAGGGCATCGTCCTGTGCCACATCGGCGAGGGCGGCGTTGAGCTCGAGCATCATCTGCTGGTTGACGGAATTGGCTCGATCGGGGCGGTTCAGGGTAAGGGTGGCGATATGGTCTGCTTTGGTGAGCTGAATGGTGGCAAACTCCAACGATATCCTCCCCATCAAGAGGTTCAGAACGAAACTTACTATAGCACAGGGGGTTCTATGAGGGCAACGACGGATCCGAACCCAAAGGGAGCGATTGACGAAGAGTGTGCAGAGATCCCTCTCTCGGGGGATCGGGGGTGTCTCCCGAGAAAACCCTTTTGGGTGGGTGGGATCGGAGAAGCCGGATCGTTCAGGGGGTGTGAGGGTGAAGGCTGCAAAGCGAATCGCTCTTTTTGGCTTTATGAATTCGCCTTGACAAGTCACCGTATCCTCGGCTAAACTACGGCAAACCCTTTTTTGTCTCCTTCACTCCCGATATACGCGGGTGCAAGCACATCCGGTCGCTGTCCATTGTTTAGGGCGGGAGATCTTTCGGATATCCCGGGGAATTGAAGGCTCATGAAGATCGGGAAGATCATCCTTTTGATCTTGGGCATCGTTGGAGTATTTGTGGCATTCGGACTTCTCTTGGGCGGGGGAACGCTGATCTGGTTCGACGCCACGGCCAAAGATGACGAGGGATTCTACACCACAGATACGCTCCATCTGAAGCGGGACTCGAGCGCTCTGGTCAGCTCGCCGGCAAACATCACCGTCAGCGGGGTCTTGATGGGGGAATGGAAGCATCTAACCACCTTCCGGATCGAGGGGGCCAGCAACGATCGTTCCAGAGGGATCTTCATCGGCATCGCCAAAGAAGAGGATATCCAGAAGTACCTCGCCGACGCCAGATACGATACCATCACCGAGCTGGAGATCGAGTCATCGAGCTTGAATTTCGAGCGGGTGCCGGGTACCCGTAAGCCCCCGGCTCCGACATCTCAGCCTTTCTGGGCGAGGGCAGTCCACGGGACCGGAGCGCAGGATCTCCTCTGGGAGCTCGAAGATGGAACATATTTGCTGGTGTTCATGAACGAAGATGGGTCCCCATTCGTTGACATCAGTGTCCGTGTTGGGGCAAAGGTCCCCAGTGTGCTATGGATCGGTGCAGGGGGTGTGGCGGGGGGCTTTCTGGCGCTGGCGGTATCATCAATCCTGATCTACGCGGCGGTGCGCCGGACTCCCCCTGAGTGGGATACAGCGCAAACACCGTGAGAAGCCTACCCTAGCCTCCTGTCCCCTTCTCCCGGCACAGCTCCTGATAATTGCAGTAGGCGCAGAGACTGCGCGAGTTAGGAGAAAAGCACTCCTTGGGCTTCGGAACATTCTCTTCGACGTTCTCGCAGTAGGCGTACATCTCATCCGTTTGCGAGCGCACCTGCCGACTGAACTCGTCGAGTTCCATTTGCACAAAGCGGTTCTTCCTCTCCATATACTGGTCCCCGAGATATACCACCACAGGCTGCACCCGCTCCACCGGCGCCCGGAAAAGATCCTGAGCATAAGCCACATATCCGAGCATCTGTTTGCGGTGCTTTTCCCGATCGGCCCGGCCGGTCTTCCAATCGAAAATGTAGAACTCCCCCTCGGCCGGGATCAGGAAATCCACTTTGCAGTAGGCTTTGAGTCCACCGATACGTACTTCCCCAAAATCATTCGGCTCGATCACCCATTCCCGCCTGCGCTCAGGCGGGGTCTCCAGAAGCCATCGATACCATGGGCTCTGGAAGAAATGCTCAAGGCACACGGTGACCCGCTCCTTGAGATCATCGGCGTCCACATGCTCCTCCCGCCGACCGTAATAGGTTTCCATGAAGGTCTTCTCCTTCACGGCGCGGTCAACGAGATAGGAAGCATAAGCAAGAACCTCGGAAGAACTTCTGGGCCCGAGGTCCCTTCGGATGCGGTGCAGTTGCGTGGCAATGGCATCGTGTACCAAGTTGCCGATTTCGAGGGGAATGCTCGTGAGCGATCGGAGGAAATCCAGTTTCTGGGGAGGGACCTCCGGGTCCCACTTTCGGGCATAATATTCATACCAGTATTGCCGCTTGCAGGACTCGAATTTCTCGTAGCGGCTGACCGACCACCCGAGCACGGCGGTGAAAGGATACTTCCTTTGCATCACAGAGCTCTTCCCACAGCCTCAGCGATGGGTTTGAGTTCGGCCATGAGCTTCTCGAAATTCTTGAGATTCAACGATTGTGCCCCATCCACAAGCGCCTCCTCCGGCTTGGGATGAACCTCGATCAGGAGTCCATCGGCACCGGCGGCGATGGCGGCCTTGGCCAGACTGGGCACATACTCATAATGACCCGCGGCATGGCTGGGGTCAACGATCACCGGCAGATGGCTGAATCGCTTGATCACCGCAATGGAACTGATATCCATCGAGAAGCGCACGCTGTCTTCGTATGTTCGGATTCCCCGCTCGCAGAGGATGATTTTCTTGTTGCCCTCCGCCATGAGATAATCGGCGGCGGTGAGCCATTCGGTAATCGTGGCGGCCAGTCCCCGTTTGAGCAAGATCGGTTGCCGGAGTTTGGCCAGTTCCTTGAGCAAAGCAAAATTCTGCATATTGCGGGTGCCCACTTGCAGAATGTCCACATGCTTGGCCAGAAGCTCAATGTGCTGGATATCCACCACTTCCGAAACGACCGGAATCCCGAGCTCGGCCTTGATCCGCGCCAGCAGTTTCACCCCTTCTTCCTCCAACCCCTGGAAGGAAAACGGAGATGTTCGGGGTTTGAAGGCTCCCCCCCGCAGCACCGAGGCCCCGAACCGCTGGACCGCCTGAGCGGTTTCTTTCAGTTGAGCTTCGCTTTCCACGGCACACGGCCCCGCCATGACCACCACTTTCTTGCCGCCGATCTCTATGCCCCCCACTTTGACCCGGGTGGGCCGTGGATTGAACTCCCTCGAAGCCAGCTTATACGGCTTCATGATCCGGGCAACGTTCTCCACTCCCGGCAAAACTGCGAACACATCCGTCGAGACCTTGCCGGTATTGCTCCCCAAGATCGCCACAACGGTCTTGTCCGTTCCCACGTTCAACTGAACCCCAAACCCCAGCGAGCGCGCCCTTTCCACAACCTGATTGACTTGTTCTTCTGTGGCGCCCTTTTTCATCTCTACGATCATTTCGTTTTCTCCTGATGGAAGCTCCCGCGGCCGGAGCCGCTGTTCATCACGATTGTAACAACACCGGCCACTCGAATACAACGGGCAAGACCGTTCAGCCCCTCTCGTCCCGAATGTTCTTGCGGTCGCTCGACTCCTCAAGCGGCAAAATCCATGAACCGGGCCGCCGTTATTGGGACGAGCGGAAGCCGTTCACGGGTGGCATAGAACATAACCGATAGTATATAATAGCGCTTGGTGTCATCGCTGAAACCAACAATTGAAGGAGAAGAAAGATATGCCGAAGGAAGCGGTCACTGCACCCATCCCGGGCAAGGTCGTTCGGGTCAACACCAGCGCGGGCGCGAGGATCAACGAAGGCGACAGCATCTGCGAAATTGAGTCCATGAAGATGGAGAACCCCATTCTCGCCCCCGTCTCGGGGATCGTGAAGGAACTTGCCATTCAGCCGGGCAAAGTGGTCAAGACAGGGGAACTCTTGGCGGAAATCGAGTATTGAAGAGGAAAACGATCCCATTTTTCCTTCCCCGAGGGAACCTCACGATTCCCTTTCCGATAGCAAAATGGGGAGCCCCCTGTGAAACGAGGCTCCCCATTCACTCCCGCGAGGGGAATACCCCCTACTTCTTTTCCGGAGCCTTTCCTTTCTCCTTCTCCGCTGGAGCGGCTTTTGCCCCCTTCTCCGCCGCAGCAGGTTTTGTGCTCTTCTCCTTCTCCGCCGCAGCAGGCTTCCCGCCCTTCTCCTTCTCCGCCGGAGCTTCCTCTTCTTCGGCCTTCTCCGCCTTGCCCTTGACCGTGGCCACTTCCACCTCTTCCGGAGCCTTTTCCACAACCTCTTCAAGCACCGCAGCCTTGGCGTACTGGACCTGGGCGATCACATCCTCCGGATGATTGAGGATCGTCACCTTGTCGCTCACCACGAGGTCCTTCACCAAGACACGATCGCCGGATTCCACCAGCTTGCTCGTGTCCACAAGGATCTTCTCAGGGATATCCGTCGGCAAACACTCCACCTCTATGGCGCTGAGAAGTTCCAACACCACCAGATCCTTGCGGCGGGATGCCGGCGAATCCGCCTGCAAGATCAGGGGCACCTCTACCCTGATCTTCTCCTTGAGGCTCACTTGATAGAAATCCACATGAAGGAGCTTCCGGGTGATGGCATCCCTCTGCACCTCCCGGATAAGGACATGGCGTTCCTCGTTGAATGAGGGGCTCTTGAGCGTGATCATGTGGGTTCTGCCGGCCCGGGCGAGGAGCGCTTCCATCTGCGCGGTCGCGACTTGCACGGGAACGGATTCCATTCCCCGACCGTAGATGTTCGCGGGTGTCACCCCTGAGCGCCGGAGGCGCTTCACCTTCTTGCCCTGCACGGATCGGAGCTCAACTTCTTGAACCAATGCCTCCATCGTCTTCCCTCCAGAGCGATAAGCCGGACGGCCTCGGTATTCCCCCGGCTAGCTCTTCTCTTTCTCCTTATTTGCGGCTTCGATGATCGCCTGCATGATATGGGCAGGCACATCTTCATAATGACTGAATTCGATGGTATAACTTCCCCTCCCCTGGGTCATGGAGCGGAGATCCACACTGTAACGTTGCATCTCCGAAAGGGGGACCTGTGCCTCGATGATGCTCATCCCCCCCTCCTGATTCATGCCCGAAATGCGGGCCCGTCTTCCGTTGAGATCCCCCATGACATCGCCGGTATAGGTATCGGGCACTTTGATCTTGACGTTCATGATGGGCTCCTGAAGCACAGGGCGCGCTGCGGCGACGGCCTTCTTGAGGGCATTGAGCCCGGCGATCTTGAAGGACATTTCGGAGGAATCCACGGCATGATATGTGCCATCGTAGAGATTGACCCGCAGGTCCACGATGGGATACCCGGCCAGATATCCCTCCGCAAGCGCTTCGCGAACGCCCTTTTCCACCGCCGGAATGAAATTCCGTGGGATGGCCCCGCCGACAACCGTCTCGGTGAATTCACAGCCACTCCCGCGGGGCAACGGCTGAACTTCGATGAATACGTGACCGTATTGGCCATGGCCGCCGGTCTGCTTTTTGTGCTTGTACTCCGCCTTGGCGGAAGTCGTGATCGTCTCCCGATAGGGGATCCGGGGCTTCGTCAATTCCGCATCCACACCGAACTTGCGCTTCATTTTCGCCACCAAGATCTCCATCTGCGTATCGCCGTACCCGGAGACAATAATTTCGCCCGTATCCTGATCCCGGCTGATCACCAGCGACGGATCCTCTTCGTTCAGCTTGGCCAGCGAAGTGCCCATCTTCTCCACATCCGCCTTTGTCTTGGGACGCACCGCCAAACTCAAATTGGGCACCGGATAACTCACGGGCTCGAAGCGAACGGGATGATCCTGAGATGCGATCGTATCTCCGGTGCTCGTTTCGGCCAGTTTGGTGATCGAACCGATATCGCCCGCGATCAGCCGCGAAACCGGCTCCTGGGTTTTCCCACGGGTGATGCTGAGCTGCCCGATCCTTTCCGACTTCCCCTTCGTAGCGTTCCATATCGAGGCACTGGCCGAAAGCACCCCGCTGAAGACCCTCACATAGTTGATCTTCCCCACGTACGGATCCGCCGTGGTCTTGAACACAAACGCCGCCAGAGGAGCGCTCTCATCCGGATCAAGGCTTTCAGGGCCGTTCGCCCCCTGAACCACCACCTTGCCCCTATCTTTGGGGGAGGGCGCATATTCGCAAATCGCATCGAGCACCTCGGAGACCCCCTTATCCCGAAGCGCGGCTGCGACCAGAACAGGGACCACTTTGTTCTGACGCATTCCGGTTTTCAGGGCGCCACGGATCTCCGCCTCCGTGATCTCCTCTCCCTCGAGATACTTGTTCGTCAGGTTATCGTCCACTTCGGCGATGCCTTCGATCAACTTCTCCCGGATCGCTTTGACCGTATCGGCAGAAAGCGCATCGGCTTTGGCCCCGCCGCAGGGCTTCTGAGCAATGAGATCGAAGGCCCCCTGAAAATTCGATTCCGCCCCGATGGGGATCTGAATCGGGACACACTTCCTTCCGAACTTCGCTTCCAACTGCCCCAGGACCTTGGAGAAATCCGCGTTCTCCCGATCCATCTTGTTGATCACGATCATCCGCGGCAAATTGAGCTCATCGGCATACTGCCAGGCGAACTCCGTCCCCACCTCCACCCCGGAAGCCGCACAAACCACGATAAGAGCGGCATCAGCGACCCTCAAAGCGGCCTTCACCTCCCCCACAAAGTCGAAGTACCCCGGCACATCAATGATGTTGATCTTGGTATCCTTCCACTCCACCGGTGCCAGCGCCGTGCTGATGCTGCCCCGCCGTTTGATCTCCTCCGGTTCGAAATCGGTGACTGTGCTCCCCTCATCCACCTTGCCCAGGCGGGTGATCGCCTTGCTATCAAACAACATGGCTTCCGCAAGCGATGTCTTTCCGGCCCCCGTATGAGAGAGCAAGATCACATTGCGCAAGCTTTCAGTACGATATTCCCGCATCCATTCCTCCCTACATTCTCGGAAGTCGTCGCTTGTCAGAGGCCCCACCACGCACCGGCGCGATCGAGGACAGGCACAAAAAACACCTTTCCCTCTTCACAAGGCACTTCCTTAGCATAGATTCCCCGCCCAGCATTGTCAAGACATCTGAATCAGTGGTAGCATACGATAGCCTGAATTGAAGGGGATTCCCATGATGCGAATCGGTGGACCGGCATTTCTTCTGTTGCTCGTCATCACGCTCGTGGTCTGCGGGTGTACCTCCGGACTTTGGACGAAGGATAGTTCGAAAGATCTCGGGCTCGTCGAAGAAGTATGGAACACTGTCCTCGATAACTATGTGGAAAGCCCTTCGCTGGATAAAGAACAGCTCGCGGAAGCGGCCGTCCGCGGAATGCTCCAGGCCCTCAACGATCCCTACACCTCCTACCTTACACCGGCGGAGGCGGAAATCGCGCACGGCGAGTTGGAGGGCAACTTCGGCGGCATCGGCGCGACCATCGAGGTGCAAAACGGTATCCTGACAGTGGTAGCTCCCCTCCCGGACTCCCCCGCAGAGAAAGCCGGCATCAAGCCGGGCGATCGTATCATTGAAGTGGACGGGGTTTCCACCGCCTTGATGAGTCTGGAGGAGGCCGTTCTGCATATTCGAGGCAAAGAGGGCACGAAAGTGGTGCTGACGGTTCTTCATTCGGGGGAGGATGTTCCGCTCAAAATCGAGATCGTTCGGGAGATCATCACGGTACCGAGCGTTCAATGGGAGATGGTTGGTGACGGAGATATCGCTCATATCTCCATCTCGAGCTTCACCGAGCAGACCAAGTCGGAACTCTCCTCGGCGTTGAGAGAGATTTTGCCCCAAAATATCGCCGGAATTGTCCTCGATCTCCGCAACAACGGCGGGGGACTCGTCACCTCAGCAGTGGGTGTGGCCAGCCAGTTCTTGGATAAAGGGGTGATCGTCTATGCGCTGGATAACAAAGGGAGAAGAAAGGATTGGTCGGCTGAAAAAGGGGGGCTCGCACTCTCGATTCCACTGGCAGTCGTGGTGAACGAATACACTGCCAGCGCCAGTGAGATCGTTGCCGGTGCCTTGCAAGATCACCGGCGGGCACCGGTGATCGGCGTCAAGACCTTCGGCAAGGGAAGCATGCAACAAGTGTTCGAACTGAGCAACGGGGGATCACTGCACGTCACCTTCGCGCACTGGTTCACCCCTGAGGGCCACCAAATCCAGGGGCAAGGCATCACACCGGATATCCTTGTCCAAATGCCTTTGGAAGGAAGCCCGGACGGCGGGGATCCGCAGCTAGAGCAAGCGATCTCGTGGATCCGGCAAAAGGCACCCTGAGCCATAGCCCCAAAAAGAGCGACTTAGAGAAGAGCGTGCAAAAGATACCTCTCTCGGGGGGATTGAGGGTCTCCCCCCAAAAAACCTTTGGGCGGGTGGGATCGGAGAAGCCGGATTGTTCATGGGGTGTGGAGGTAAAGGCTGCAAAGCTGGATCGCTTTTTTGGGGAAGCGCCTTTTGCTTGCAGTATTGAAGTGGGCATATTATAATAACCGCTGGCTTCAGGCATCGGGTCTGAAGTGAGGCGCTGGGGGGTATGCGGTGGCTTTCAAGAAGATTCTCGTGGCCGTTAATGGAACCAATGTGGATGAGGAGATCGTGGGTCTTGCGTGCGCCTTGGCCATCCGAGACAAGGCGCAGGTCTTCGTCACCTATGTGATTCAGTTGGATCGCTCATTGCCTCTGGATGCCGAAGATAAAGCTGCCGTGGCCCGGGGGGAACGGGCGCTGGATGCAGCGGAAGCCTATGCCGAGCGATGGGATTGCGAGATCAGCACCGATCTCCTTCAAGCCCGTGCGGTGGGGCCTGCTCTGGTGAATGAAGCGGCGGAAAAAGCAGCGGATCTTCTCATCATCGGAATGGATTACAAAACCCGGTTTGGGGAATTCAGTCTGGGGGATATCGCCCCGTACGTTCTCAAGCATGCTCCGTGCCGTGTATTGCTTCTCCGCGAACCGGCTGTTTCCCCTGTAATTACCGGCCCGACCGTATAATCCTTGCAAATCGCCGGAATGGAGGCGACGATGAATGTGATCATCATGGGATGTGGGCGTGTGGGGGCTCACTTGGCGGGAATGCTGGATAAGGAAGGCCATAAAGTCACTATTCTGGATATTGATTCCTACAGTTTTCGACGCTTGCCCCCCGGGTTCGGTGGACAGGCATTGGTAGGCAACGGCACGGACGAAGAAGCGCTGATTAAAGCCGGAATTCAGAAGGCGGATGTGTTTGTGGCGGTGACACAGGGGGATAATCGCAATGTTCTGGCGGCTCAAATCGCCAAACATATTTTCAACGTACCGAAGGTGGTGTGCCGCATCTACGATCCGATTCGGCAGGAGATGTATCAGGAGCTGGGGATCTTGACCACTAGCCCCACCAAAACCGGTTCACAGGCGCTACGAGAAGCGATCGGAGGGTAAGGTGTACATCATCATCGCTGGCGGGGGAGAAGTCGGTTACTACTTGGCGCGGATGTTGCTCAGTGAAAAACATGAGATTCTGGTGATCGAAAAGGATCCCAAGCGGTGTCAGTTGATTGCGGAGGATCTGGGGGATGTGGTGTTGAGGGGGGATGCCTGTGAAGCGCGTACGCTGGAGGAGGTGGGGACGGGGCGGGCGGATATGCTGATCGCCGTTACGAGCGATGACGAGGATAATCTGGTTGCGTGCCAGGTGGCCAAACATAAGTTTCGTGTAGCCCATACCGTTGCCCGGATCAAGAATCCCCGCCACAAGAAGCTCTTCGAGAAGCTGGGCATTGATGCCACTGTATGCAGCACGGAGCTCATTCTGGCTCATATCGAACAGGATCTGCCCTCTCACCCGCTGGTGCCCTTGCTCAAAATGCGCGCAAGGGGCTTGGAGATCGTGGAAGTCAAGGTCGCGCCTGACTCGAAGATGGTGGGCAAAAAGCTGGGCGATTTTCATCTCTTGCCGAACAGCTTGGTTTGCTTGGTGGTCGGCAAACGGAAAGGTCCTCAGATCCCGACGAAGGATACCGTGTTGGAAGCGGAAGACGAGATTGTTTGCGTGACCGAGGCGGGGTCTGAAGAAAAGCTGAGGTCCATTTTGACCGGGCTCTAGCTTTTTGCCGGAGGAGGGGTTAGGAGGCGCTGTGGAAATTGTTCGCGTGGCATTTCAAGGGGAAAGAGGGTCTTTCAGCGAAGACGCGGTGCTGAAGTTCTTCGGGCGTGCCGAACCGGTGCCGTTGCCGAACTTCTCCGCCGTATTTGAATCGGTGGCGGCCGGTCAGACGGATGCCGGCGTGGTCCCCGTGGAAAACTCGCAGGCGGGGAGCATCAACGATACGTATGATTTGCTTCTGAAGCACACCCTGAACATTGTCGGAGAGGTCTACTTACGGGTGAAACATTGCCTTCTGGCGCTTCCCGGGGAAACCTTGGAGTCCATTCGGCGGATTTATTCTCATCCCCAAGCGCTGGCTCAATGCCAAGATTTTTTGAGCACCCTGAAGGACGTGGAGCTCATCCCTACCTACGATACCGCCGGAAGTGCCAAGATGATCAAAACGCGGGGCCTGCGGAATTCTGCGGCCATCGCGAGCAAGCGCGTTGCGGAGATCTACGGAATGGTGCTTCTGGCAGAGGGAATTGAAACCAATCCCCGGAACTATACGCGCTTCTTTGTGATTTCCCGAAGAGAAGCGGATCGAGCGGAGAGCAACAAGACATCCCTCGTCTTCCGCACGCGCAATGTCCCCGGGGCCCTCTATGAAAGTTTGGGGGCCTTTGCGAAACGGGGAATCAATCTGACCAAGCTCGAGTCCCGGCCGGCGCGCGATACCCCGTGGGAGTACATCTTCTATGTGGATTTCGAGGGGCACTCCCAAGATGAGAAGTGCCGACAAGCGCTCTCCGATCTCGAATCACGGTGCGTATTTCTACGTATCTTGGGATCCTATCCACAGAATCTGGATCGGGGCACTCCGTAGCGGTCCATTCTGAAATATCGTTTGAGGGCAGAGAGACCCTTTCCGCCGCGATTGTCGGGCCGCTTTATGGGCGTTTCCCTTTCTCCATACTGGCAAGATACTCGGCTTCCTTCTTTGCCGCCACCGCTTTGCCTTCTTCGATCGCCTCTCGAATGCTCTGTTTGCTTTGGCTCAGCATTTCCCCCAAGGCGCCCCTGAATGACCCCTGGCCTTTTCGAGAAAGGAAGATGGTGATGATGGCTCCGAGAAGAATGCCCAAGATGAATCCGGAGAAGAATCCTGAACCTTTGTTTTCATTGTTCACTTTGATCACTCCCTTTCTTGCCCTCGGTGGGAACGAAGAGACCGATGGCTTTGCGAATGCTCTCCATGAAAGACCTGATCTTGTTGAAGGGCCTGACGATCACATCGGAGATCACCGATGTGGTGTCCCGGATGTTGTCGGCAGCCGTCTGGAGGGAATCGAGGATCCGGGATACCTTGGCGTAGGTGATCAGAATGAGCGTCAGCACGATGATCGTAGCCACCACGCCAACTGCGCCGTAGATGACGATGATCCAGTCCCGAACATCGGCCAAATCCATGAGCGGTTCCTCCTTTCCTAATCGCTACAGCGCCTTGATGCATGCCGAAAGCGGAAGGGTGCTGTGAATGAAAGACAGTGTTTGCGGGTGCTTGTTTCCCAATATGATAACACGCTAAGCCCGGATGGGCAAACCGATCGGCCATGCCAAAAAGAGCGATTCGTTTTGTAGTCTTCACCCTTGGGTGCGTAGCCATTCACGCCTCATCCGGGCGTTGCCCCGGAATTCCCCCGCGCCCCATGAACGATCCGGCTTCTTCGATCCCACCCACCCGCCCAAAGGGTCTTCTTGGGGGGCACCCCCAAACCCCCGGCTTAAGAGGGATCTCTGCACGCTCTTCCTCAATCCCTCTTTTGGGGCGTAAAAAGGAGCCGGGCCGGAGACTCCTTGACGCCGTGCTCCGTAAGACGTTAGTATAAGCCAACGGACTCGCCCCGTACAATCTCGAGAGGGGGTCAAGCGATGGGTAGTTTGAACGGAAAGGTCGCCTTGGTCACGGGTGGAGGATCGGGGATCGGGAGGGCCGCCGCGATGGCATTCGCCGCCGCGGGCGCCAAAGTGGTCGTTGCCGATGTGGTGGTTCAGAGCGGGGAGGAGACGGTTCGGATGGTCAAGCAGAAGGGCGGAGAAGCCATCTTCTGCAAGGCCGATGTCGCCCGCGCCGCCGACGTTGAAGCGCTGGTCAAGAAGGCGGTGGATACCTTCGGAAGGCTCGATTGCGCGGCGAACAACGCGGGTATCAACGGGCAAACACAGAGTCTGACCGATTGCACCGAGGAGAACTGGGATCGGGTGATCGGGATTGACCTCAAGGGCGTCTGGCTTTGTATGAAGTACGAAATCCCCCAGATGCTCAAGCACGGTGGGGGGGCTATCGTGAATACGGCTTCCATTGCGGGACTTGTGATGGCCGGGACCGCACCTTATACTGCCGCCAAACATGGCGTGATCGGATTGACCAAAGTTGCGGCCGCTGAATACGCGACTCAGGGCATTCGCGTGAACGCTGTGTGCCCGGGCGTGATCCGCACGCCGATGACGGAGCCCCTTCTCAAGGAGATGCCGGAAGTGATGAACATGATGACCGCGGCCACGCCCATGGCGCGCCTTGGAGAGGCGGAAGAGATCGGCCGGGCCATCGTCTGGCTGTGCACGCCCGAGGCTTCATTTATCACCGGCGCGGCGCTCCCCGTGGATGGGGGCTATGTGATCCGCTAGAAGATGGGGCGATCACTTTCGGAATCATGACCGTGAGGTTCCATGAGGTGGTCTTCTTGCCGTCGGGCCGCCGGGCAACGGTTCCCGATGGTCAAACCCTTCGCGATGCGGCCAGATCCCTCGGGGAGGATATCGAAGCGATCTGCGGGGGGAAGGGTTCGTGTGGCAAGTGCAGGGTTCGCATCCTGAATGGAAGCGAAGGGGGGCTCCATTCCGAAATGGGGCATCTTGGCCCTTTGAGCGAGGCCGAGATTCGATTCGTCGAAGCGGGCAATCTGCGCTCCGATGAGCGCCTCGCTTGCCAAGCCCGGGTGCGCGGGGATATCGCCGTCTGGATTCCGGAGGAAAGCCGGGCACAGCGACAAGTGATCCTCAAAGGCCCGACCCCCCGCCCCATTTCCGTTGTGCCTATCATCCGGAAGTACTATGTCGAGCTTGTGCCCCCCGGTTTGAGCGATCCCATCGGAGATTGGGAACGGCTGTCGGGAGAGTTGGCCGATCGCTTTGGGTTGGCGGGGCTTTCCATCGATCTCCATGCCCTGAGGAGTCTTCCGGCTACGCTGCGGCGCGCGGGGTGGAAGGCCACGGTCACGGTGTGGGATGGGCGTGAGGTGGTGCGGGTCGAGCCGGGATACGTTGAGAAGTCCTATGGTGTGGCGGTGGATGTGGGCACCACGACCATCGGCGGGTACCTGTGCGATCTGACGACGGGCGAAACGGCGGCAGCGAGTGCTATCATGAATCCTCAGATCGCGTTCGGGGAAGATGTGATGAGCCGCATCGCCTATGCGAAGGAACATGAACATGGGCTCGCCGAGTTGCATCGGGCGCTCATCTCCGGGCTGAACGGACTCATTCAGGATGCGGTCCGCAAGGCCGGCTTGGGAACAGAGGATATCGTTGAAGCCGTTATCGTGGGGAACACCGCCATGCATCATTTCTTTCTGGGGCTCGATGTGGGTCCTCTGGGGCTTTCGCCCTTCGCGCCGACCATCCATCGTTCGGTGAACGTCCGGGCTCGGGATCTGGGTCTTGAAATCCTTCCCTCGGCGAATGTGCATGTCTTGCCGGTGGAAGCCGGATTCGTGGGGGCGGATAACGTGGGCGTGCTCATCGCCGAAGAGCCGTACCGTCGGGACGAGATGGTCCTCATTGTGGATATCGGCACGAACGGGGAGTTGGTTTTGGGAAACCGAAGGCGGCTCCTCTCGTGCTCGTGCGCCACGGGGCCCGCGTTCGAAGGGGCGAGCATCAAATTCGGCATGAGAGCCGCCCCCGGCGCGATCGAGCGGGTGCGGATCGATCCGGAGACGATGGAAGTTCAGATTGGAATCATCGGAGAGGGCGAACTGCCGCGAGGAATCTGCGGCTCCGGCATCATCGATGCAATCGCCGAGATGCTCCGGGCCGGCATCATCCGGAAGGATGGCGGTTTCAACCGCGATACGAAGGGGCCCCGCCTCAGGCCCGATCCGAACGGGCTCATGGAATTTCTTCTAGTACCCGCCTCCGAGACGGCTATCCGGGAGGATATCGTCATCACGCAGTCGGATGTGCGGGCCGTTCAACTGGCGAAGGCCGCGCTCTATGCGGGCGCCCGGATGCTGTTGCGGCGATTTGGGATCGAGCGACCGGATAGAGTGATCCTTGCCGGGGCTTTTGGGACGGTGATCGACCGCGAGCGGGCGCTGACCTTGGGCATGTTTCCGGATGTGGGCATCGAGAACGTTGTAGCGGTGGGGAACGCCGCGGGCGATGGCGCTCGTATCGCCTTGCTCAACAGGGACAAGCGCACCGAGGCCGAGCGGATCGCCCGCGAAGTGGAATATGTAGAACTGACCTCGGAGCGGGGATTCGAGGAAGCCTTCATTGCCGCCACGCATTTCCCGGGTTGAGCTTGCTTTCCCCTCGTCTTCTCTCCCACACGGAGGGCTCATTTCCTCGTAGCGATGCTCCATGCCTCCGGGCACGTGCGCTTGCAGCGCTTCATTTTGTGGTAGAATCTATCTTGTTGAGTGCGGCCATGAGGAAAGCGGGTATCCTATACAATGCGCGGATTCCGGCGGCGCAAACCCTTGCCGAACGATTGGCGGAGTGGCTAGGTCAGCGCAAGATCACTGCATGGAAATGCCCCGTGGCGGATGAGGCTCGTGTCCGGGAGGAGTTGGCCGGATCGGAAGCCGTGATCAGCCTCGGGGGCGATGGCACGATGTTGCGGGTGGCGCGGTTGGTGGCTCCGGAGGGAATCCCCATTCTCGGGATCAATATGGGCAATCTCGGCTTCACCACGGAACTGACCGAGTCCGAAGCCATGGAGAAACTGCCCGCGTTCTTCGATGGGAAGGGGTGGATTGACGAACGGGCCATGCTTCAGGCGGAGTTGCCGCTCCATTCGTCGGCTCCGGTTCACGCCTTGAACGATATCGTCGTGGCCCGCGGTTCGGTGGTGCGGCTCATCAAGATCAAAGCCTTGCTGAACGGCCAGCCGATCGCCACCTATCGAGCGGATGGCATCATCGCCGCTACGGCCACGGGCAGCACCGGCTATTCGCTCGCTGCCGGCGGCCCCATCCTCTTCCCCGATGCCAGAGAGTTTCTGCTGACGCCTATTCTGCCGCACTTGACGCTTTCGGCGGCTCTGGTGCTTTCCCACGATGCGGTGGTCGAACTCGAAGTGCAAACGGCCCATGAGGCCAGAATGAGCGTCGATGGGCAGGTGGAGGTGCCGCTGCGCAGTCTGGATACGGTGGTCATCCGGCGGAGTCCCTACACCACGCGCTTGCTTCGGATTCAGCCGCGGTCGTTCTTCTATCGCACTCTGCTCTCGAAGCTCGGGGGGAGAGAAGGGTGACGGTCGCTGTAGCTTCGGGGAGAAGGGGCGAGGACGTTCTGAAAGGTGAACCCATGAAAGTTGAGAAGGCGAAGATCGGCGATGTGCCCCAGATGCATCGGCTGATCAATGGTTTCGGCGCCAGAGGGTTGATGCTTCCCCGCTCGATGAGCGAGCTATATGAATTCTTGCGGGATTTCTATGTGGTTCGCAATGGGGGGGAAGTTGTGGGGTGTGGGGCGCTTCATATCTGCTGGGGGGATCTCGCGGAGATCAAAGCGGTGGCCGTGGCGGAATCGAGCCAGCGGAAAGGGGTGGGTTCAGCGATCGTGCGGGCGTGCATCGGGGAAGCCGGAGAGATCGGAGTTCCGGAGATCTTCGTGCTCACGTATGAGCCGGGATTCTTTTCGCGATTCGGGTTCCGAGAAGTGAACCTTATGGATCTTCCCCGCAAGGTATGGGGGGAGTGTCAGCGTTGTGCCAAATATCCGGATTGTGACGAGACGGCCATGATCTTGCGCTTGCATCCGGAGGCCAAGGCCAGATGGTGAACTTCGAGAAGTTGCTCGATCGGCAGCGGGTGTATCAGGGGCGGCGGGTGAATCTTCGTGTGGACACGGTGGAGCTTGCCTCCGGCCGCAGGACGACCCGCGAGATCGTGGAATACCCCGATAGCGTTGTGATCGTTGCCGTGGATTCGGGGGGGAAGGTGCTTCTGGTGCGCCAGTATCGGAGCGCCGTGGGGAAGAGCTTGCTCGAAATACCGGCGGGGAAGAAGGAACCGAACGAGTCCCCCATTGAGGCGGCGCAACGTGAGCTATGCGAAGAGACGGGATATTCCGCCCGACGGATCGAGCCCCTCGGCGGCTTCTATTCCGGTCCGGGCTACTCGACCGAGTTTCTTCACCTTTTCTTGGCCTTTGACTTGGAGCGTTCGCCCGCCGCGATGAACACGGATGAGATCACGGATGTGGTACCCGTGAACCTTGCGGAGGTTCCCCACTTGATCGCCCGCGGGGAGATATGCGATGCCAAGAGCATCGCCGGGCTCCTGAGGGTGATCGTGGAACGAAGCGTTTCCGAAGTTTGAGCCTCAGGCGACGGCGACCCGGTATTTGGCTTTGCCCTCTTCGTAGAGGTCCCCGCCGTAAATATCGTTGATCACGGTGGCGGGGAAATCCACCACTTCGATTCTTCTCAATGCTTCGGCCCCGAGGTCCTCATAGGCCACGATCTCGGCCTTCTTGATGGACTTGGAAATGAGCGCTCCCGCCCCGCCGATGGCGGCCAGATACACCGCTTTGTATTTCTTCATGGCCTCCTTGACTTCGGGCGAGCGCAATCCCTTGCCGATCATGGCCCTCAAGCCCACTTGCATGAGCCGGGGGGCGTAGGCGTCCATCCTTCCGCTGGTGGTGGGCCCCGCTGCTCCGATCACTTGGCCGGGCCTTGCGGGCGAAGGCCCCATGTAATAGATCGTCTGACCGGCGATATCAAAGGGGAGCTTTTCCCCTCGGTCGAGCGCTTCAACCATCCGCTTGTGGGCGGCGTCCCGGGCCACATAGAGTGTGCCGGTGATGAGAACCTGATCGCCGGCCTTCAACTTCTCGACCACGCTCGGATCAATGGGCGAGCTTATCTTGAGTACCATCGTTTCCTCCCCGGAATCTCTCGATTACAGGCTTATACGGGCTGAAAGGCGGAGAGGGGCTATTCTTCTCCCGCAACACGGGTCCTCCGCCGTTCTTTTGTCAAGCGGTGTGCCGAAGCTAAAAAGAGCGATTCAGCTTGTAACCTTTACTCTCAGGGTGAATGACCTTGATCACCTTATTCCGAACCTTGCCCCGGAATTCCCACATCCCCCATGAACGATCCGGCTTCTCCGATCCCACCCGCCCCAAAGGGTTTTTTGGGGGGACGCCCCCCATCCCCCTGAGAGAGGTATCTTGGGCACGCTCTTCTCTAAGTCGCTCTTTTTGGGCCGAACCCCTGTCCTTTAAATCAATCCTCTGGATTTGAGCCGCTCGTACGCCATGCCCAGCGCGAAGGCGAATTCGCAAATATCCGGCCTTTCTTGAAGATATGCTTCCTGAGGGGTGATCTCCTCTTCATTGCTACTATTTCCGTCTTCGGTGCGGCATTCGAGGTTGGCCACCGCGTTCGATGCCGATTGAAGGATATCCACGATCTTGTTGATGATGTACATATCCTCCTCATCGGGACAGCACGAAGGGGCCTCGTTGACGAGTATCTCGAGCTTGCGCTTCTCGTCTTCATCGAGAGGCCGATGCGCTTCCCGCACCGCTGCATCGTACGCTTCGATAGCGTTCAGAACCTCTTGGCCCACCGTCGAGGGTCTTTGTTTGTTACGTTTCTTGTGCGATTTCGGTTTGCCCGCCTTCAGGATATCATCGAGTGTGAAATCGCCCCATTTCTCGTCTTTCTCTTTTGCCATAGTGACCTCCCCTCCTCCAAATTTGGTGGGCCCCCCGATTCCTAACGCATGGTCCCGAGATACTGGGCTGTGAGTTGCCGTGCTCTCACCTTCGGGTCCGTATAATCGGGCAGAAGCATGGGAGAAACTCTATCCGGTGGCGCTCCGATCTCTGCCACTTCCTTATTGTACTTCTTCACATGCTCCAATGTCATCTTTCCGATCTTCGCCTTCTTGGCGAAGTTTCCGGCGCTGGCCCCGGCGATCCTCCCGAAGACGAGGATATCGAGAAGCGAGTTGCCCATGAGGCGGTTTTCGCCGTGGATTCCGCCAGCCACTTCTCCGGCGATGTAAAGTCCGGGAATGGCGGTGGAGCCGTCGGCCTGGAATTCCACCCCGCCGTTCTGGTAGTGGAGGGTCGGATAAACGAGCATCGGCTCTTTGGAGATATCGATCCCGTGCCGTCCGAACTGCTTGCATTTACCGGGGAACTGGGCTTTGACGTATCCCTCGCCGTACAGAAGGTCGAGCATGGGGGAATCGAGCCAAATGCCGAACTTACCGGTGGGGGTGGGCACGCCCTTGCCCCGCTCCCTGCACTCGCGGATATAGGCCGCGGCCTCCACGTCGCGGGGCTCGCGCTCGTACACGAATTGCTCCCCGTCCACATTGAGCACATGCGAGCCTGCGGCCCGGAATTTCTCGGTGATCAACAGGCCCTCCAATTGCTCGGGGAAGATGCATCCCGTGGGGTGGTATTGGAGGGTGTGGAGGAACTTGAGCTTGAGTCCTGCCCGATAGGTGATGACGATGCCGTCGCCGGTGGCGCCGTAGTGATTGGTGGTCACGAAGCCCTGCACATGGAGCCGGCCGGAGCCCCCCGTGGCGACGACGACCGCCTTCGCCTTGACGATGAAGTATTCCTCCGTCTCCATGTTGTAGAGGAGCGCTCCCGCGCAGTGACCTTGATCGTCGAGGATGAGCTCCACGGCGGGGGAGAATTCGAGGACGGTGATATCGTTCTTGCGGTTACGGGCCTCATCGCGCAGGACCCGCATGATCTCGGCGCCGGTGATATCGCCGGCGAAGTGAAGACGAGAGCGGCAGAAACCGGCCGCCGGAAGGGTCTCCATGGTGCCGTCGGGCTTTTTCCAGAACATCATGCCGAGGCCTTCGAGCCAGTGGAGAACATCCGGGGCCTCCGTGACGAGCGTGTACACCAGATCGGGAACATTGGTGAAGTGCCCCCCACCGAGGGTATCGATATAGTGATAAGCGGGGGAATCCTTCCAGAGCTTATCGGCCGCCTGAATGCCGCCTTCGGCCATCATGGTGTTGGCATCCCCATGGCGGAGCTTCGTGGCCAAGATGACCTTCGCCCCGTTCTCCTGCGCCAGAAGCGCCGCGGCCGTTCCCGCCCCCCCACCGCCGATCACCAGAACATCCGTTTCGTAGTCGATCTTCGAAAGGTCCACCTTATCGGGATCCACCCGGCTTCTCGATTCGAGAAGGTCGGCGAATTCGTGGGCCACCGCATAGCCTTTTGAAGGGCCGACCTTGAGCTCCCGGCGGGTTCCGGGGATATAGTCGGGATGGAACTTCTGGAGGATATCTTCCCGCTCCTCCAGAGTCATGGCGGGGATTTCCTGGCCCGCTTTCTTGCGCTCCACACGCGCAGGGCGGGTGGCTTCCACTTTCTTGATCAGGGCTTTCAAACTTTCGGGATATGCCATTGTCGTCTCCTATTTGCAGTTGAAGATCATTCCTTTGCAGGGATGCGTTGACTTTCCCCGGGCGTTCACAGGAGGAACTTCGAGTCCTTGGGTTTCCAATCGTCTCCGGCGGTCTCCGGCTCGATCTCCCGGCTGGTATAGACTTTCTTCAGTTCATCTTTGCTCATCGCCATGAGTTGCTTGAGGAAGGGATCGAATTTCCTCTCGATCTTCACCAGCCTTGCCGCTTCCGCATTGTGCTTGGCCTTGGGAAGGATCTTTCCGCCGTAGATTCGCCGGGCCAGTTGCATGATGTGATACTGGGGCATCTCGGCGAAGCACCGGCTGGCGCAGAGGCCGCATTGGATGCAATCGAAGGATTCCCGGGCCGCCTTCTCGATATCTCCCCGCTTGATGTATCCGATCACATCCATGACCGGCACTTCCATGGGGCAGATCTTGGTACAGGCGTTGCAGGCCACGCAGCGGAAGACCTCCGGATAGAGCTTGTGGATCTCCTCCGCAGCGGCGCTGATCTCGGCATAGTTGCAAGGCACATGATTGGCCGGGTAGAAGGGGAGTTGCGTGAGGACCATGTTCGGCTCGGCGGCGGTCTGGCAGGCCAGCGCGCTGTAGATTTTGTAATCGCCCGGCTTGCGATAGACCGTTCCGCACGCCCCGCAGATGCCGCCCCGGCACCCGCATCCCCGGATATACTTGTATCCGGCGTATTCCAGCGCCTTCATGATGGTGAGCCCTTCGGGAACCTCATAGCGCTTGCCCATCACATAGATGGGGATCATCTTGGGTTGAATGACCGTTTTCGGCTCCTTCTTTTTCAAGATAAACCCTCCATGTAATTTGATTGGTGTGATCTCATCTGCATTCTTTCCCTAGCATCTTCTTGTGGCTTCGGCGGGTAACAATCCCTTGCTCTCCAGCAGGGGGCGGGGATCGGCGCCGGGGGATTCGCACGTATCGAGCGCCGGATCGAGGCCGAAGGCCAGGGCCATCAGTTGCGTGAAGTAAACGATGGGCATTTCAACCCATCCCTCTTTCTCCTTGAGATCGCGTTGCGTTTGACGGAGATTGCACTCGCACAGAGGGCAACTGACGGCCAATATCTCGGCGCCGCCGGCCCGGGCGGAAGCGATGATCTCTTTCACGCGGAGCATCACGATATCCGGCCGGGCTACGGCTTGATACGAACCGCAGCACGTATCCATATCGGCAAAGTGCACCGGCGTTGCCCCGAGCGATTTGAGGAGATCCGGCAAAGCCGTGCGCTGATGCGGCGGTTCGATCGCCGCCTCTTTCGGCCGATGCAGGGTGCACCCATAGTAGGGCGCAACCTTGAGGTCCGTGAGCGGGCGTTTCACGTGTTCGGCGATCTTGTCAAAGCCGACCTCATCCCGCAGGACTTGGAGCAAATGGAGGACTTCCACTTGCCCGCGGTAGTCCGGCTCCTCATCCATGAAGGTGTTGATCGTCTTCATCTTTTCCGGATCTTGTTTCACGAGCATGTTGACGCGTTTGAGGGTGTTATAGCAGAAGGAGCAGACGGTCATCACTTTGGTCTGCCCTTGCTCCTGCACACGGATGAGGTTGCGGAAGGAAGCCAGATGATGCATGAGATCATCATCGGCAAGCGAATAGACGGTCCCGCAACAATTCCATCGGGGGAGTTCTTCAAGCTCGATTCCCAGTGCCGCCATCGAGGCGAGCGTGGTGCTTTCCAGATTTCTGGCCTTTGTCTTCAAGGTGCATCCGGGGTAATAGCTCAGTTTCATGATCGTTACCCTCAAGCGGTGTGCTTTCTGAAGCTGCTGATGAGCGCGATGGGCGGGAGACCGGCGATGGTTTCCGGCGCCAGTCGGGGCAATTTGACATAATCATCATTCTTGCGGAGCCGCAGGAGGCGCACGGCCTCCATCACGCGGGCGATGTCGATCCCTCTGGGGCAGCGGACGGAGCATGAGAGGCATGAGACGCATACCCATGCCGTATTCGCTCTAATGATATCCTGATCGAGCCCCGCCTGAGCCCGCCGCATCAGTTGCCGCGGAACGAGATCCATTTCGGCGGCGTTGGGGCATGCCCCCGAACATGTGCCGCATTGGTAGCATAGGTTCACGTTCTGACCGCTGATCTCGTTGATCTTGGCGATGACCTCACTGCGAAGTTTCTTTGAAGTGATATGAATCATGATTTCAAACCTCCGAACCCGTATGGTCGGAATATGGCCGGGAGATTACAACTCCGCCTCCTTATGCCGGGCGCTGTGGCATTGGATGTTGACCGCCACCGGCATGCTCGCGATGTGTGCGGGGAAGGTCTCCACATGTACCGCAAGGGCGGTGGTGTTCCCCCCAAACCCCTGCGGCCCGATGCCGGAAGCATTGATCCGCTTGAGGATATCCGCTTCGAGGGCGGCCACTTCGGGATCGGGGTTGGTCTTGCCGACCTCCCGGAGCAGGGCTCTTTTGGCAAGGAGCGCCGTTTGCTCGATGGTTCCCCCGATCCCCACCCCCACGATGACCGGCGGGCATGGATTCGAGCCCGCTTCCTCTACCGTCTTCACCACGAAGTCGATCACCCCTTGCCGGCCTTGCGCGGGCTTGAGCACGGTCACCCGACTCATGTTCTCGCTGCCGCCCCCCTTCGGGGCCACGATGATCTTGAGTCTATCCCCCGGCACGATGCGGGTATGAATGATGGGCGGGGTGTTGTCTTTGGTGTTCACCCGGGCGGAGAAGGGCTGGCGGACCATGGATTTCCGCAGGTACCCCTCTTCATACCCTTTGCGTACGCCTTCTTCGATTGCTTTGTAAAGATCGCCGCCGATCACATGCGCATCTTGCCCCAGATCGAGGAATATGACCGCTGCTCCGCAATCTTGGCAGAGCGGAATATGTTCCGTTTTGGCGATCTCCGCATTCTTGAGGATTTGCTCCAGAACTTGCCGGGCCACCTCGGATCTATCGGTATCCCGGGCTTTCTTAAGCGCAGCGATCACGTCCTCGCCGAGATTGAAATTGGCTTCCTGACATAACCGGGCAACCGTCTCGGTGATGGCCTTCGCTTGGATCTCTCTCATGGTTGCTCCTCTATGATCTTTCGCCCCTCCGAAAAGGGTCCAAGAGCACGCGGGATACCCTTGATCCCGCTCTTCTTTGGTGTACAGGGGCTTTCCCTTTAATGATGAAGGGTCTGATCCCCGGGCAAGGGATCAGACCCACCGCATGAGCTTACGCATAAGGGGACACGCCCATGCCCCCTTATCTTGCTCTATATTCCCATTACCTTGAGAAGCCCGCGCACCGCCTCGGCCGACCGTTTGAGTCCGGCCATCTCTTCGGGGCTCAACTTGAGTTCGATGACCTGCTCGACGCCTTTGGCGCCCAGTTTGCAGGGCACGCCTGCAAAGACGCCTTTGATCCCGTACTCGCCTTCGAGGAGGGTTGAACACGGGAGAATCCGTTTGCGGTCGAGCAAAATGGCGTCCACCATCTCGGCGGCGGCGACGCCGGGCGCATAGAAGGCGCTTCCGGTCTTGAGAAGGTTGACGATCTCCGCCCCTCCATCAACCGTGCGCTTCACGATGGCATCTATCTTCTCCTTGGGCAAGAGCTGGGTGATGGGCACGCCGCCCACGGTGCACAGGCTGATCACCGGCACCATGGTGTCTCCGTGGCCGCCCAGAACGCACGTGAAGACATCTTCGACCGAGACTTTGAGCTCTTGGGCGATGAAGGTGCGGAAGCGGGCGCTATCGAGCACGCCCGATTGCCCGAAGACCCGGCTCTTGGGGAATTTGCTGGTGTGCCATGCAAGCTGTGCCATCGCATCCAGAGGATTGGCCACCATGATGATGATGCAATTCGGGGAGTATTTGACCACGTTCTCGGTCACGCCCTTGATGATCTTCATGTTGGTGAGCACCAGATCATCCCGGCTCATCCCCGGCTTGCGGGCCACTCCCGAGGTGATCACCACGATATCGGAATTCCTCGTCTCTTCATACCCGTTGGAGCCGACCACGTTGACGTCCACGCCGAGGATAGGGGTGGCTTCGAGCATATCGAGGCCCTTGCCCTGGGGAAGCCCCTCCACGATATCCACCAGTACCACATCGGCGTAACCCTTTTCGGCAACCCTGAAGGCACAGGTTGCCCCCACATTCCCCGCCCCGATCACGGAAACCTTACTGCGCATTTTTGTTTCACTCCTTTCCAGCCTGTATCAGGCGAATTGGGCAAAAAGGCGATTGGCCCCCAACGATCCCTAAGGTGCGATCACGGCGAGCACGGCGCCCTTGGGCACGCTGGCGCCGGGTCCGTAATTCACCGCCGCCACCGTCCCGGCAACGGGTGCCGAGAGGGTGTTTTGCATCTTCATCGCTTCTAGAATGACGATCGGGTCTCCCGCTTTCACTTTATCCCCGGCCTTCACCTCGTATTTGATGATCATCCCCGGCATCGGGGCGACCACCTTCTCGCCGGCCACGTCCGCCGCCGCTGTGGCCGCCACCGGCGGTTTTTCGGCGGCGGGGGCTTTCTTTTCGGCAGCGGGTGCGGCCGAAGTCGCCGCCGCGGCTTGAGGCGTCACACGTATGGACGGGGCGTTGCTCCCCACCCCTTCCACTTCCACCTGATAGTATTCGCCGTCCACGAACACGTTGAACGTACGGATGCCCGGGCCCTTGGGCGGCGCGGATTTCGCCGGTTTCTCCACGAGCTTGCCCGCCTTGGCCTTGGCGATGAGCTCGTCTTCCGCCTTGATCTGTTCCATGGTTTTGGGGGCCCGCGGCGGTTTCCAATCGTCCGGGATGGTCTTATCGATCCCGTACTTGTATTTCAGGAAGCGGGCGCCGGTGGTGGGGAACATGGCATACAGGAGCACATCTTGTATGTTCTTGGCGAAGGCCTTCGATTCCTCCTTCGCTTTTTCGAGCTCCGGCTTGAGCGTATCGGCGGCCCGGGTGGTGATGGGTTCCTCGCCGCGCTCGTAACCCTTCAGGATCATTTTCTGGATGTTCTTGTCGATCGGCGCGGGCGACCGGCCGTAGAGTCCCCAGCAGTAGTCTTTGGTCTCTTTGGCGATCATTTTGTACCGGCCCGCGAGCACGTTCTGAACGGCCTGGACTCCGATGAGCTGGCTTGTGGGCGTGACCAGCGGCGGGTAGCCGAGCTCGGCCCGGGTGCGGGCGGTTTCGGCGCGGACTTCATCGATCTTATCGAGGGCGCCGGCCTGCTTGAGTTGTGAGATGAGGTTGCTCCACATCCCGCCGGGAATCTGGTGCACGAGCACCCCCGCGTCTATCACGGACATGCTGGAGGTATCGAGGAAATCGCGGTATTTGGGGGCGATCTCCTCGAGCTTCTGGGCCACTTTCAGGATTTGCTCAACATCCAGCCCTGTGTCTCGATCCGTGCCGTAGAGCGCCACCACGATCGGCTCGATGGCGGGCTGGGATGTCCGGAGAGCGAACGGGGAGATGGCGGTATCGATGATATCCACCCCCGCCTCGATGGCCTTGAGATAAGCCATCGAGCCCTGACCGCTGGTGTAGTGCGTGTGGAGCTCCACGGGGACTTTGAGGGCGGCCTTCAGGGCCTTGATGAGATCGTAAGCATCGTATGGCGAGATGAGTCCCGCCTGATCCTTGATGCAGATCGAGTCGGCGCCCATATCTTGCATGATGAGCGCCTTCTTCACGAAGTAATCGATATTGTAAACCGGCCCGCCGAGACGCGGCTGGGTGAGGGAATAGCACACCGCTCCTTGGAAGTGCTTCCCCACCTTCTTGACCGCCTTGGCGGCGCGCTCGATGTTGCGCTCATCGTTGACCGCATCGAAGATGCGGAAAATGTCGATCCCCACCTCGGCGGCCTGTTCGACGAAGGCATCCACCAGATCATCGGGGTGATTGCGGTATGCCACCAGATTCTGCCCGCGGAGGAGCATCTGGAAAGGTGTGTTGGGGATGAGTTTCTTGAGTCTGCGGGCTCGTTCCCAGGGATCTTCCCCGAGAAAGCGATGGGGTACATCGAATGTGGCCCCTCCCCAAACTTCGAGGGCATGGAAGCCGCATTTGGCGATATCCTCCGCCACATATTCCATATCTTCGGTCTTCATGCGGGTGGCGAGGAGCGATTGATGGCCGTCTCGCAGGGTCGTATCGCAGATCTTGACGGGATTCTTGGCTTTGGGGCGCGTCTTCACCTTTTCGGGGGTCAAGTCTTTGGCCGCAATGGGGCCGTCTCCGATTCCTTTCACCTTGTTCTCCTTTACAGTCTTCCTACCGCTTGGGCACGATTCTTCTTTGCCACAAGCTGCTCATCTGCATGATCTCCATTCGGCCGGAGGCCTGCCATAGATTGATGGCGCCTCCGGCGGGCCGGCGGGCGATAGCCACAGCGGTTTGCGCCTCTTCTTCGAGATAGGCGTTCACCGCGGCGGTGATCGCCGCGATCTTTCTGGTATCCGTCATACGATTTACCTTTCGGTTCTTATGCGCATCCGGTTTTCCTCAAAAATCCCCCTTTACCAAAAGAGGGGGAGCGAGGGTTCCAACTGCGCTTCTTAATTATACCGGGATGTTGCCGTGCTTCTTCGGCGGACGCACCTCCCGCTTGGTGGCCAGCATCTCGAAGGCGGCGATGATCCGGGCGCGCGAATCCCGCGGCATGATCACCTCGTCCACGAGCCCCCGGGCGGCAGCGATGTAGGGATTGTAAAGGGCCTCTTGGTACTCTTTCAGTTTCTCCTGTCGCATGGCAGCGGGGTCCTTGGCCTTGGCGATCTCCTTGCCGTAGAGTATGGGGATGGCGCCCTGAGCGCCCATCACGGCGATCTCCGCCGTCGGCCAGGCGAAGGTCATATCGGCCCCGAGCGCCTTGCTGCACATGGCCAGATACGATCCCCCGTAATCCTTCCGGGTGATGAGCGTCACCTTGGGGACGGTGGCCTCCGAGTAACACCAGAGGATCTTGGCCCCATGGCGGATGATGCCCGACCATTCCTGATCGGTGCCCGGCAGATAACCGGGGACATCGGCGATGGTGAGCAAGGGGATGTTGAACGCATCGCAGAAGCGGACGAATCGGGTGAGTTTATCAGAAGCGTTCACATCGAGGCATCCCGCCAGATGCATCGGCTGATTGGCGATGATCCCCACCGCCCGGCCGTTCAGGCGCGCAAAGCAGATGATCAGGTTCTGGGCGTAATAATAATGAGGTTCGAGGATCACGCCGTTGTCCACGATCGCTTTGATCACTTTACGCATATCGTAGACTTGCTGGGGGTTGTCGGGGATGATGGTGTCCAACTCCGGTATGATCCGGTTGGGATCGTCCCCGGTCTCGACAAAGGGGGGATCCTCCATGTTGTTCTGGGGGAGATAGCTCAGGAGCTCCTTGATCTTCTGGATCGCATCGGCATCGGATTCACACGCGAAGTGGCATACGCCGCTCTTGGTGGAGTGCGTCATGGCTCCGCCGAGCTCCTCCTGAGTGATCTCCTCACCGGTCACTTCCTTGATGACCGCAGGGCCTGTAATGAACATATAACTGGTTTTCTTCACCATGAAGATCCAGTCGGTCATCGCCGGGGAATAAACCGCGCCTCCCGCGCTCGGCCCCATGATGGCGGATATCTGAGGGATAACGCCGGAAGCACAAGCATTGCGGAAGAAGATCTCCCCGTATCCGGAAAGGGCATCCACCCCTTCCTGGATGCGTGCGCCGCCCGAATCGTTGAACCCGATGAGCGGGCAGCCGATCTTCATGGCCAGATCCATGATCTTGGTGATCTTCTTGGCGTGCATCTCGCCGAGCGTGCCGCCGGTGGAGGTGAAGTCCTGAGCGAAGGCACATACCATCCGGCCGTTGACGGTGCCGTATCCGGTGACCACCCCCTCGCCGGGAATGAAGGTATCCTGCATGCCGAAGAGGGTGCACCGATGGCGCACGAACATATCCGTCTCATGAAAGGTGCCGGGGTCGAAGAGAAGATCCAGGCGCTCCCGGGCGGTGAGCTTGCCGGATTCGTGTTGCTTGGCCACGCGTTCCGCCCCCCCCATTGCCAGTTCCTTCTGGCGCCGCCTTTCGAGGTCTTTGAGCCGCTCGGAAACAGATTCCACCCGCATTCCTCCTGAAATTGGGACCATAGTCCTCGGATTCCAACATATTCTATGCCAATTTGCGAGCAAAGGCAAGGAAAAAGCAGACCCTTTGTGCCTCGCTGAACAGAAGTCATGAGCAATTCTGATGTTCTGCAGACGGAATTGTCCTAAAGCGTTCCCGACTTTGTTGCCGGGGCGCCGTTTTTGCTAAAATTGGTGCAAGTCCCCTGGAAGTGCCGGATGACCATTCGAGTGCTTTCCCCCGATGTTATCTCCAAGATCGCTGCCGGCGAAGTAATCGAACGGCCCGCATCGGTGGTGAAGGAGCTTGTGGAGAATTCGCTCGATGCCGGCGCCACTCAGATTTCCATAGAGATCGCCGGGGGCGGCGTTCAACTCATCCGGGTGGCCGATAACGGCATGGGGATCCGGGCCGATGAAGTGGAGATGGCCTTCGAGCGCCATGCCACCAGCAAGATCCGTTCGGAGGCGGATATCGAGTCTATCAATACCCTTGGTTTCCGGGGCGAGGCGCTGCCCACGATCGCTTCAGTGGCGGAAGTTTCGATGGTCACCCGCCACGCCGATGAGACGGTGGGGACGATGGTGAGGATCGAGAAGGGGGCCATTGTGAGCCGGAAGGGTCAAGGGGCTCCCCGGGGAACCATCGTGGCCGTTCGGGATCTTTTCCACAATGTCCCGGCGCGCCTCAAATTCCTGAAGTCGGTGGCCACCGAGACAAGTCACATCAGCAATCTTGTTACTCAGTATGCTCTGGCCTTTCCCGAGGTGAAGTTTACCCTCATCGTGGGAAGCCGAACGGTTCTGCGCACGCCCGGAAGCGGGAGCTTGCGGGATGTCCTCGTGGAGGTCTATGGCTTGGAGACGGCTCAGGCCATGCTTGAAATCCAATCCACGGAATCCCATGAAGAAGATGCGCCGCGCGTCAGCGGATTCGTGGGGCCGGCTTCGATAGCCCGATCCACCCGCGACTATCTAAGCTTTTTCGTGAATCGCCGGTGGGTGCAGAATCGGGCGCTCACATTCGCCGTGGAGCAAGCGTATCAGGGGATGCTCATGCTCGGCAAGCATCCGATTGTGGTATTGAATATCGTTTTGCCTCCTCAGGAAGTGGATGTCAATGTCCATCCCACCAAACGCGAGGTCCGGTTCCGGCGCGAGGGCGAGGTCTTCCTTGCCGTGCAGCGGGCGGTGCGGGAGACGCTCGTTGGCTTTTCCCCCGTGCCCCACATGAAGGGGCCTTCCATTCGATCGCCCGGTCCCGAGCCCAAGCCGCTCTCGTTCTTCGCTCCTCCGAGGGAAAACCGTAGCGCTATCTCCCGTTCCCCACAAGAAGGGGAAGGCGTTCCGAAGGCCGCCGTGCCGGAGGCGCAGTTGCCGATTCTGCGGGTGATCGGCCAGTTCCAGAATACTTACATCCTTGCCGAAGGTCCGGATGGAATGTACTTGATCGATCAGCATGCGGCTCATGAGCGGATTCTCTTCGAGAAGATTCTGGCCCAGTATGCCCGGCGGTCCCCCGAGGTTCAGGGGCTTCTCGAACCCATGCCGATCGAGCTTGCGCCCCGGCATGCGGAATTGGTGGCGTCCCACATGGAGGCGCTTGCGGAGAGCGGTTTTTCCCTCGAGCCGTTTGGAGAGCGGGCGTATCTCCTGCGGGCGGTGCCCGCTGTGATCCGGGGTGCCGAGATCATGCCGGTGCTCATGGATGTGATCGACTCTCTGGGGGAAGCGGAGAAGAGCCGCCGGCAAGAGCGGATGGCGCAATCGCTGGCGTGCCACGGCGCGGTGCGGGCGGGGCGGGGCCTGAGCGTTCAAGAGATGGAGGAGTTGATCCGGGATCTGGAGCGCACGAGCTTGCCGCGGACTTGCCCGCACGGTCGGCCCACGATGATGCATCTCAGCGTGCATCAACTGGAGAAGGAATTCGGGCGGTAAGGGCGCGGCGCGCCGTGCCCTTAACCGCAAATCCCCCGCGCCCTCTTCGGCTACACTCAGGGCGGGCTTTGCAAAGGATCCCTTCGGCTCGAAGGCGATATACGACCCCCGCAAATACGACCCCCGCAAAAATAAAAAGGAGGCGGGGTTTGAAAAACCCCCGCCCCCCTCTTCCGAAATGCGCCGTGCTCTGCCCTCTTGCTCTTCCTAGAGGTTCAAGTACCCGTGAGCGTAGAGGGTACGGTTCAAGAGAATCTGAGCGGTCTTCATGATCTTCACTTGCTCGGGGTCATCCTTGTCCACCATGCTGAAGTCGAAGTCATCGAGGGCGTCATTCTTAGCGGCTTCGAACAAAGTCAGATAAAGTTTCTCTGCCGGCGTGGAAGCCTTGCCGGAATTGATGATCTTGACCACCTTTCTGAGTTCGGGATCGAGCGCATCGGCGATGGGCCAATCCATGCCGGCGCCCGCGAGCATCGCCGCATAGACCCGGTTCAAGAGCGGGCGATTCTCTTCCGGGCAAGAGTTGGAGACGTTGGAAAGCCCGCAAGTCGTCACGAACGGCGGATCGTTGAGGGTCTTGATGACCCGTGTGGCCTTGATCACTTCGGGGGCGTGGGATTGAGTTCCGTTGACGGTCATCGCCAGCGGATCGAAAATGATGTTCTCCATGGGCAGGCCGTATTCCATTGCCGCCATCATCATATCCGTGGCGGCGATCTCGGCGCGCTCGTCGGCGGTGGTGGGGAGGCCGGTGGCGCGGAGGGTGAGGCAAATGAGCATGGCGTCGTATTTGGCCGCCATGGGCATGAGCACCTTCATCCGCTCCGGGTTGGCGTTGGTGCTGTTGATGATCGTCTTGGGGGGAAGCATCTTGAGTCCCGCTTCGATCGCCGCGGCGTTCGTGGTATCGAGGGAAAGCGGGGCATCCGTCACTTCGCGAACCGTCTCGATCATCCACTGCATCACTTCGACGCCGTCCTTCTTCCGCGGTCCGATGTTGAGATCGAGGAATTTGGCGCCGCCGGCGATCTGCTTCTTGGCGAGATCTTGAATGAAAGCCTTGTTGCGGGTTTCGACGGCCTCGCGGATGGCCTTCGAGATGATGTGGATGTTTTCGCCGATGATCTCCATGATTCTCTCCTTCTCTTTTTGAATTTGGCGCACCCTTGAAAGGCGCTTAGTTGAGCGGGACTTTAGACCCGCGCTACTTTCGTTTGCCGTTACCGATCAAAGCCCCAGTTTCTCGATGATCTCTTTCACCCCCACTTGAAGCGGAGAATTCTCGGGTAAATGAATGGAAGGCTCGCCCTTGATCTCCAGAGGGGCAAGGTTCGGATCCTTTGGAATGCTTACGAGGAGGTCGAGGTCGTTCTCCTTGATGGCTCTGGCGATCTCCTCCGGAAGCGCCCCGTCCACCCGGTTGACGATGAGCCATATTTGCTCCACATGAGTGCGCATCTCCTTGATGAGCGGTTTCATGCGGGAGGCGGCGATGATCCCCCGGATCGTCGGGTCCGAGACGATGAGCAGAATATCGATATCACGGGTGGTTTGCCGGCTCACGTGCTCCATGCCCGCCTCACAATCGATGACCACGTAATCGTAGTTTTTCCCCAGACGATCGATGGAGGTGCGGAGCATGCTGTTGGCGGCGCAATAGCATCCGGGGCCTTCGGGGCGGCCCATCGCCAGAAGGTCGATCCGCTCCGATTCCACCAGCGATTCCATGATCTTCATTTCGATGTAATCCGGCTTGGAGATGGTATTATCGTAAGTCCCCTTCTTCACGGCCGTGGCCATATCCTCCCGGATGTGGCCCACCGTCTCGTGCAGAGGTAGGCCCAGGGCCAGATTTAGATTGGTGCTGGGATCGGCATCAACGGCGAGCACCGTTCCTTTCTTGGAAAGGTGGTGAGCCAAAAGTGCGGCGATGGTGGTCTTGCCGGTTCCACCCTTTCCCGCGGTAACGATCGTTGTTCCCACGATTACTTTCCCTTGAACACTGGTTTTCGCCGTTCCAGAATCGCCCGGATGCCTTCTCGGGCATCCTCGGTGGACATGGTCAGAGCCGCAGCCCTTGCTTCGGCCTCCAAGACTGTCGCCATATCCATGGTCACGGCTTCATAAATGGTTCGCTTGGCCATTCCGATGGCCTTTGAAGGCCCATGTGCCAGAGCTGTTGCCAACCCCCGAGCCTCCTTTTCGAGCTCGGATGCGGGCACTACCCGGTTGATCAACCCGATGCGCTCCGCTTCGCGGGCGTCGATCGTCTTCCCCGTGAAGATGAGCTCGCATGCCCGGGCCGTCCCCACGAGTCGCGAAAGCAAATATACCCCGCCCGTATCCGGATGAAGGCCCAGTGAGATAAAGGCCAAACTGAACTTGGCGGATTCGGCCGCTAGTATAATATCACAGGCGAGGGCCAAATTGCACCCCGCGCCGATGGCGGGGCCGTTCACGGCCGCAACCCATGGCTTGGGCATGGTTCGGATGCCCGTGATGAGATCAGCGCCCTGATGACTCATCTTCAAAGTTTCTATGGGGCCGGAGGGTTGGGAGAGGAGCGACTCCAGATCGCCGCCCGCCGAGAAGGCCTTTCCTTCCCCGGTGAGGAGCACCGCCCGAACGGCGTCGTCTCTCCCGATTTCATCGATCGCTCTCAGAAGGTCGCTGATCATCGCCGGAGAGATGGCATTGAGTTTCTCGGGGCGGCTGAGCGTGATGGCGGCCACGCCGTCCTTTCGTTCCAATTTGAGGGTTTGATAGCTCATAAGCCCTCCTTATTTCGGCGGGATCGGGCGCGCTCGAAATCGGCTTTGGAGACGAGGGCTCCGACCGGGCAGACGGCCACGCATTCGAGGCAATCGTTGCATCGGGAGGTGCCGATGGGGCGGCCTCCGAAAGCGGTCACCCGCCGTTCGAATCCGCGGTAAGCAAAGCCGATCGCCCCGGAGCCTTTCTCCCGGCATTTCCACACGCACTTCCCGCACAGCACGCACTTGTTCGGGTCGAATACGAACACGGGACTCGAGGTATCGAGGGGGAGGTTCGGGAGAAGGGTTTTGAGGCGTTTGGATTTCAGCTTGATTCCGAGGGATCTTGCCGCGCGCTGAAGTTCGCATCGTCCGTTGGCGGCGCAAACACCGCAATCCACGGAATGGCTTGCCAGTAGAAGTTCGAGCGCAGTGCGCGCCAGACGCAAGGCCTGAGGGCCTTTCGTGTGGACGATCATCCCTTCTTGAACCGGCTCGGTGCAGGCGGTGACGGGAGCCTTCTTTCCTTCGATCTCGACGAAACAGAGGCGGCAAGAGGCCTGCGGTTCCTCCAACTCACGGATGGCGCACAGATTGGGAATGTATATGCCGTTATCGAGCGCCGCCCACAGAACCGTCTGCCCCTCTCGGGCCGTGATGGGTTTATCGTCGATGGTGAGGTGGATCTCCTTCACTTTTCCTCCAGAGGGGGGAGAGCTTCCGGAAGCTCGCTCAGCGGCGAAATCTTGACGATGGCGTTGTATTGCGGGGGGCATGCCTCAAGGCATGTGCCGCACTTAACGCACTTGCTCTGGTCGATTACCTTCACCCGCTTTTTCCCCACGTAGATGGCCTCCACCGTGCACGTGCCCACACATGCTTCACAGGACCGCTCGCATTTCTCGGGCAGGATGTAGTAGGCCATGAGGTGGTAACACTTCTTGGCCGGGCATCGCTTTTCTTTGATGTGGGCTTCATATTCCCCGCGGAAATAGCGCAGGGTGGTCAGAACGGGATTGGGCGCCGTCTTGCCGAGGTTGCAAAGCGAAGCGGATCGAATGTCCTCGGCCAGATCCGCGAGGGTGTTCAGGTCTTCCATTTTTGCTTCGCCGCGGGTGATATCGGTGAGGATTTCCAACATTTGTTTGGTGCCCAGCCGGCAGGGGGTGCACTTACCGCAGGATTCCCCCTGAGTGAACTCGAGGAAGTATCGGGCCACATCCACCATGCAGTCATCTTCATCGAGCACCACCATACCCCCCGAACCCATCATCGCCCCCGCCTCTCGGAGCGATTCGAAGTCCACGGGCCGGTCCAATTCCGTTTCGGGAAGGCACCCCCCTGAGGGTCCGCCGATCTGAACGGCCTTGAAGGCCTTGCCCTTCGGGATCCCGTTCCCGATCTCGAAGATGATCTCGCGCAGGGTGGTGCCCATCGGCACTTCGGTGAGGCCGGTGTTCACGATTTTCCCCGCTAGGGCGAACACGGCGGTGCCGGTGGTATTGCCCTTTGCGATGCCGGTGAACCATGGAGCCCCTTGCGCGATGATCCGGGGCACGAAGGCGAGGGTTTTGACGTTGTTGATGACGGTGGGCTTGCCGAAGAGGCCGCGGTGGGCGGGGAAGGGGGGGCGGTGCTTGGGGAGGCCGGGCCTCCCTTCGATCGAGGCGATGAGGGCGGTCTCTTCTCCGCACACGAATGCCCCCGAGCCCTCGAAGACCTTGATATCGAAACTGAAGTCGCTGCCGAGGATGTGCTCGCCGATGAGCCCGAGGGCCCGCGATTGGGTCAGGGCCTTCTTCACTCGTTCGACGGCCA
>DAOTYO010000038.1:0-18913 GCA_034434815.1 Dehalococcoidia bacterium | reverse complement strand
AGCACGGCTGTCGGCGTGGCGACGTATGATCCGAACCAGCCGCCGACGGTTATTCCGGGCATTTTGGTGATGTGCACGCCCACCAAGCTGGACTTCTCCATCTTGGTGGACAAGGCCCCCAATGGCGGCGGCTCCTACAGCGGCACCATGACCATTGACTCGGTCCTCGTGCCCTTCCAGAGCTGCACGGGCGGAGGGGAGTCATAAGACTCCTGAAAAAGGAGACTCCGGGTAAAGGAAAGGCTGTCTCCCTCACAGAATCATGAGTGAGACGATAGAGGAAGCCTGAAGGAGCGCCCGCGGCCGTTGTTCCCAACGGCCGCGGGCGCAACCAATTCTAGAGAAGGGGGCAGCTCATCCATATTATCAGGCCCACTCTTCCTTTCTCCCGGGAATTCGGCTAAATTAGGAGTAAATCCAGCAGCAAAGGATGGCAGAACCCATGATCAGAGAGACCGGCGAGAATTCCCGTCACCTTCCCAATTGGATAGCAGTTCTTTCCCTCATGATTTTTCTTGTGACCGCCTTGGCGGTGCTTCCGGCACCGAGGGCAGGTGCTCAAAGCGTTGGGGAAGGGCAACTGGGAATCGGGACATCTCCTGCATCGCTTTTCCTCGATGGCGCTTACCACGGGGAAACCCGATGGGAAAGGATATGGGTTCATACCACATGTACCGCCTGCCCGGCGCAGAGCGAAGTGGAAATAAAACTCGGCTGCAGCGGCGATATTTGCGGATGGATGAGCTTCTACGATGAGGACAAACAAACCCCTCTGGAAAGCCTTCGGGTGGTTTTGGACGCAAGTGGAACCGCCGGCAGATGGATGTGGGCCAAATTCACCATCCCCGAGGATGCGCCCGTCGGTAAGAGCACCGGGGCCTTCGAACCCAGTGCGTCACCGCTGGGTGTGAATGCAAGCGAAGGGGAGACGGGAGTGAGCATCATCCTCGGCTCGCCGATGGACATCACCATCAACGTGATCGGCACGCCGGTTTTCTCCGGCATCGCGGATAACTTCAGCGCCAAAGATACGGAGACGGGCTATCCGGTGCGGATCGAGTACCGGTTCCAGAACACCGGCAACGTGCGCGCTGCGCCCAGTCCAACCATCACCGTTCTCAAAAATGGCCAGCCCGTGGATACGTTCGGGGCACCCAAACAGGATAAGACAACGGTGAACCCGGGCGCAACGGTGACCATCACGGCGGAAATGGATACCCGATTCGCCGAGGCCGGAGAATACGAGGCCGAAGTAACGGTTTCTCTTCAGGATATGACCGTCGGCACCGGAAGGGTGAAATTCGCCGTATTGCCCAAAGGGAGCCTGACCCGTGCGGGGGCCTTCACGAATCTCGAGCTTGATGAAGCCAGCCCTGCCGTGGGAACTCTGGCAAAGATGTTGGCTCATTTCAGCAATATCGGCCAGATCGATACGCGGGCCCGTTTTGAGGGGGAGATCTATCGGGATGGCAAGCTCGTGGATACCTTGCAGAGCGGGGAGGTGCTCGTAGCGGTGGGGCAGACGGGCATCGTGACGGCCTACTACAAGATTGAGGCCCCCGGAAACTACCGGGTGAGCGGGTATATCAATTACGAAGGCATGACGACCGATCGCCGGGAGATCTCTTTCACTGTTGCCCCGGGGCCTGATCAGACATCTGCCGGTACTCCCGAGTCTTCCGGATCTGATGAGGGCGGGTCGTCCTCGGCGGTGATTTGGATCGTCATCGGGGTGATCGTGGCGGCCGTTCTGATCGGCGGGGGACTGTATTTCGGCCGGAAACGCGCCCGGCCGAAGGCCTGAGCGATTCATGAGGACTCCGGATAAATCGAATGGGAATGCTTTTAAAATACGGTGGTGTGCCATGAAAAGACTGCTTGAACTCAAGGCGATGGGAACGGCCGCGTTGGCTGTGGCCCTGATAATCAGTTCCGTCTGGGTTGCGCTCGTTCCCCTATCCGCGGCTGACGGCGCTTCCCAATCATCTTCGCCTTTCCTGTGGATCCTTCCCGATGCCGACACGGGCCATCCCGGAACCCAGGTGATGCCCCAGCCGGATATCCCTCGCCAGACGGCGTGTTGGTTCGGGCTTCCGGAGGGCGCTGAAGGGATTTCGGCGGTATCCGTGAGGATTTACTATCCCAACGGCTCTCTCATGGGAGAGTTCGTTGCCGAACCGGTGAGCGATTCAGGGCTCATCGCGGAGGCCCTCGCAGAAGCGGTCAATGCGGGATTATTGGATCAGGCCGCGGCCGATCTCCTTCAGACCGGATCAGCAGCGGTTTACCGAGCAGTGGTTCAGTTGCAACCCTATGATCCGGCCGGTCACTATCGGGTGGAGGTGTGGGCCACCGATTCGCTCGGCAATACCGTCAAGCAATGCATCAACTCGTTCGAATACCTTGAGCTTAAATCCTGCTCTCTTGATTTTGCCGCCCTCAACTTCGGTCAGGTGATGGCCGGGAGAGAGGTTAAGGCAAAGGGGAATCAGAATGTTTCCAATGGGGGGAATGTTCCATTTCTGGTAGAAGTCCATGCAGCCCCTATGATCGGGAGAAACACGGGATATGAGCTGCGCAATTTCCGGGCATGGCTGGGAGAGGAGCAGATCTCCTTCCTCGCCGATGAACGGGCCGTCTTTTCTGCCCCCTTGATGCCCCGAAAGAGTGGGGCAATGGGATTTGCCCTTTTGATCCCGCCGGAGACGCCCTCCGACCGGTATGTGGGGGATATGGTGGTCTCGGCGGCTTCCATGCCATCACCTCATGTGATGCTCACCGAACCGCATGGCGGCGGGATCTGGCATGCGGGAGAGACATTGCTCATCTCATGGCAGACCACAGGGGATCATCTTTCCATCGGTATCTGGTTTTCTCCCGATGGCGGGCGCAGTTGGCCCGTGCAGATCGCTGAGAATGCGGCCGACACCGGTGAGTACGGATGGCAGATCCCGGACACCCCTTTGGTGTTCTCTCATCAAGCGATCGTGCGGGTCATCGCCATGGATCCATTGGGCCTCTATGATACCGCGCTCAGCGATGCCTTTACGGTGGCAGAAGCTGAAGCGTTGCCCACCCCCACTCCGACTCCGACTCCTACCCCCAGTCCGTCTCCCACATCCACTTCTACGCCGGGGGGTGGTGGCGGCGGAGGCGGAGGTGGTGGAGGTAGCGGAGGCGAGAGTACGCCCACGCCCACTCCAACTCCTTCGCCGACACCGGCGCCGACTCAGCCGGCGGCGCCCACGGTGGTTGTGCTGGCTCCCCTCGGAGAGGCTTACTGGCAGATCGGGGAGACGTTCTCCATCGTCTGGGAAGCTACCGGACAGGGGGTCACCATCACCATTCAATATTCTACAGATGGTGGGCAGAGCTGGCCTGTGACAGTGGCTCAAAATATCGGCAACAGCGGTCAGTATCAGTGGGCGATTCCGTTCGATGAGGGCCTCATATCGGAGACGGCCGTGATCCGGGTGATCGCTACGGATGAGTTCGGCACCTCCGCAACGGATACGAGTGAGCCCTTCTACTGCGCGCCGCCCACAAAATAGGCGGTCGGGAGCGGTCATTTACCGGATATTGACCGATTTTTGACCGCTGTTAACGGAAATATTGACCTGAGCGAGGTATAAAAAAGTGGGAAGGTCTATTATCGGCCTTCCCACTGAGTATTTGTCCCCGGACAGAGTCAAGCAAGGGGTGAGAATCATGAGGAAGATCTCTCTTATCGGATCGTTGGTTCTGGTGCTCGCAATGGCGGCGGCAATGATCGGAGCATTTGCGCCGAGCCTTGCCTCGTCGGATACGGTCGTGCTCAACTATGCGGATGGCATCTGGTCCAATGCCACCGGATCGGGCGGTACCCCCTCATGCCTTGTTTACAACAATACCCCGCCCACGACGGATACCAACACTGTCCGCTATGGCGATAGCTTGTACCCTGTGGATTGCCTCCCGATAGATCCCAGCAAGCAAAGCGGCTTCGGGTTCGATGGCGTCGGGTCGGCTTCCATTCACCCGGGTCAGGCATTCCTTCTGGGCGAGTTCTTTCACTACAATCGCCCCATATATGCCCCCAAACCGCTCGAGAGCGTCGAGCTCCATGTGAACCTCGTTTTCAGTGTTCCTGTGCTGTCCACCGTTCTGGACTATACGGTATTGCTGGAAGAGACTCCAAACAACGGCCAGTGTGCCTACGGCCGGACGGGCCGCTACTACTGCAACGATCGGGTGACCTTTGCCAACACCATTCCGCCCCAGACTTTCTGGATCAATGGTACTGAGTACACGCTGCAGATCGTGGGATTTTCCTCCGATCCAAATGACCCCAGCAAGGCGATCAACCAGTTCATCACGGAAGAGGGAAAGGATAACCACGCATGGCTCTTCGGTCGGATCTTGGTGGCTCAGCCGGATATTACGCTAACCAAGACGCCGGAGAACCAAATCGTCGAGTGCGGTGCGGATGTGGAGTTTACCCTGAGCGTTCAGAATACGGGAAACACGGATCTCACCAATGTCGTGCTTGTGGATGCTCAGTGTGATGAGATCGGCGGCCCCAACGGCGATGACGGCGATGGCATTCTCAATGCCGGCGAAACATGGACCTATGTGTGCACCGTCGAGGATGTGACCGAGCCCTTCACCAACGATGCCTCTGTCATGGCGTGGTACTCTTCGAAGATGGTGAGCGATTCCGATAGTGCTACCGTGGAGATCAAGGACTCGGATGGTGACGGGACGAACGATTGTGTGGACGGTTGCCCGAACGATCCCGATAAGACGGAGCCGGGGATCTGCGGATGCGGAATCGCGGATGACGATTCGGACGGGGATGGCGTAGCGGACTGTGTGGACGGTTGCCCGAGCGATCCCGATAAGACGGAGCCGGGGATCTGCGGATGCGGAATCGCGGATGACGATTCGGACGGCGATGGCGTAGCGGATTGTGTGGACGGTTGCCCGAACGATCCCGATAAGACGGAGCCGGGGATCTGCGGGTGCGGAATCGCGGATGACGATTCGGACGGGGATGGCGTAGCGGATTGTGTGGACAACTGCCCGGATATCGCCAATCCGGATCAGGCCGATAGCGATGGCGATGGCATTGGCGATGCGTGCGAAGAAGTAGGGCCCTCTTCTACGATCGAGGTCTCGAAGACTGCTGACCCGACGCAACTCAATCTCCCCGGCGGACCGGTCGAGTTCACGGTTACGGTTTGCAACACGAGCGATTCAGGCCATGTAACCATCACCGCTCTCGTGGACGATATTCACGGCGATTTGAACGGTCAGGGGAATTGCACCGTTCCGCAGGTTATCGCCGCGGGCGATTGCTACACCTGCACCTTCACGGCGATGGTCCAATCCGATGTGCCCAAGACCGAGATCGATACCGTAACGGCCTCCGGAACGGATGATGCCGGTAACCCCGTGACCGGATCGGATAGCGCGAGCGTGCATCTGAAGCAGAGCGGCGGCGGACCGATCCCGGGGATCACGGCATGGGGCATCATGGGATTGATCGCCGCTATTGCCGGCGCCGGATTCCTTGCGCTCCGGAGACGGGCCGCGGCAAGATAAGGCGCTGATTTTTCTCCATCGCACGAACCATGGGAATGGGGCTTCCCCCGCGCCGAGGGAAGCCCCATTTTTCTTCACCAAAGCGGCTCTTCGGGTTTGCCACTCCACCTCAGGGTGAATGACCATGATGACCTCACCGCGGACCTTGCCCCGGAATTCCCCCACACCCCATGAACGATCCGGCTTCTCCGATCCCACCCACCCAAAGGATTTTCTTGGGGGACACCCCCAAATCCCCCAAGAAGGTGTCTTATGCACTCTCTTCTTCAATCGCTCCTTTTGGGTTTTCTTTTCTCCTTGACCGGCATCGGCCGGCCCGAATAGAATAGGGCCAATCCCTTCCCGGAGGGCAGCCATGCACGCGCGAAAGTGTTCTGCAATTCGATGGATCGTCATTGGTCTGGGGCTTTCTCTTTTGCTGACCCCGGCCTGCGGTGAGCGGGAGACCCGGAGCACAGGCCAACTCCCCTCTGATGCCGGGAACCCCATTGCCGCTCAGGGGGAATGGCTCAAAGATGATCTCGGCCGAACGCTCATCCTTCGGGGGGTGAACCTCGGAGGTTCCTCGAAAGTACCCGCCCAACCCAACGGGGCCACTCATATCCGGGAAGGATTCTTCGATTGGCGGGATGTTTCCTTCGTGGGAAGGCCTTTTCCGCTTGAAGAGGCCGATGAGCACTTCGCCCGTCTCCGGGCCTGGGGAGTCAGCTTGATCCGTTTCCTCGTTACGTGGGAGGCCATCGAACATGCCGGGCCGGGGATTTATGATGAAGCGTATCTCGATTACGTTAGGGCCATCATCCAAAAGGCGGGGGAATACGGGATTCTCGTGTTCGTTGATCCGCATCAGGATGCATGGAGCCGGTGGACGGGAGGGGATGGGGCTCCGGCATGGACCCTCGAGATGGTCGGATTCGATATCACCCGCCTCCATCAGACCGGAGCGGCCGTCTCACAGCAGCTTTATGAGGGATCCTATCCCCATATGATGTGGCCCACCAATCGGAACAAGCTCGGAGCGGCCACCATGTACACACTGTTCTTCGCGGGGAACGTCTTCGCCCCGAACACCCGTGTGGAGGGGATCCCCGTTCAAGAGTATCTGCAGACGCACTACTTCAATGCCATCAAGAAGCTTGCCGGGCGATTGAGAGACCTCCCGAACGTGATCGGCTATGATTCCATGAACGAGCCGGGGACCGGATTCATCGGGCTCCCTACGTTGGAGAGATGGGATACCCTCCTCACTCAAGGGCTCATGCCGACGCCGGCCCAAGCCATCATGGGCGCCATGTACCCTCAGGAGGTGGGGCACTGGGAGCTTCAGGGGCTCACCTTCGTTCAAACGGGCACGGTCACCATGAATCCCGAGGGGCTATCCGTTTGGAGGGAAGGGTATGAAGATATATGGAAGGCAAACGGCGTCTGGACGGATGAAGGCGGCACGCCGCGCATCGTGCACCCCGATCACTTCGCCACCGTGAATGGGAGGCCGGTCAACTTCGAGCGGGATTTTCTGAAGCCGTTTCTCGTTCGGTACGTCCGGGAAATCCGCACCGTGGATACAGATGCCCTTATCTTTATCGAGAGCGGCGGCGAGAAATCGGACCCGATCCCGTGGGAGCCGGGGGACCCTCCCGGCATCGTTTATGCCCCCCACTGGTATGACGGTCTCACCCTCTTCACCCGGCGGTTCAATCCGGAGTTCAATGTGAGAACGTCCCCCACGATGGAGATCCTCACCGGCCGGGAAAAAGTGCAAGCGTATTACAACGAACAATTGGCGGCGCTCAAGGAGCGGGGCACCGCCGAGCTCATGCCCACGCTCATCGGGGAGTTCGGGCTTCCCTTCAACCTGAACGACGGCGAATCCTACCGCACCGGTGATTTCTCTCTTCAAACACAGGCCATGACCATGTATCTTCAGGCCATAGACGAGCTTCTCCTCGGTTACACCCTCTGGTGCTACACGGCGGATAACACCAACGAACGGGGAGATCAGTGCTATGGAGAGGACTTCTCCATCTTCAGCCGGGATCAACAAACGGATCCGCTGAACATCCATTCGGGGGGAAGGGCGCTCGATGCCTTCGTTCGGCCGTATGCTCGCGCCACTGCCGGAACCCCGCAGCGGATGCGCTTCGATCCGGAGACGAAAACCTTCGAGTTCGCGTTTCTATCCGATCCGTCCATCGAGGCCCCCACGGAAATCTTCGTTCCCGAGTTTCAGTATCCGGGCGGCTATGCGATCGAAGTCTCCGCCGGGCGCTTCGAGAGGGATGAGGTTTCGCAGACCCTCCGGGTGTTTCATCCGGCCGATGCGCCCGCCCGCATCACGGTGAGGATCTCCCCGCTGGGATAACACCGCGCCCCGTGCTATAATCCGGCTTGGCGGGAACGATGGCCGGTGAGACGAAACGGGGAGCCCTCGAAGGGGTCAAGGTGATCGAGTGGGCCGAGCTTGTCTCCGGCCCCTATTGCGGGAAGCTTTTGGCTGATCTCGGCGCGGAGGTCATCAAGATCGAGCCCCCGGGTTCAGGGGATGCGGCCCGGAGGATGGGGCCTTTCCCCGAGGACATTCCCCACCCGGAAAAGAGCGGCCTTTTCCTTTATCTGAACACGAACAAATACGGCATTACGCTCGATCCGTGGGCACCCGCCGGCAAAGAGGTTTTCCGGCGGCTTATCGAGGACGCCGATCTTCTCATCGAGGACAAATCCCCGGCACGGATAAGGCAAGCGGGACTCGACTATGAATCCCTCAAGGCTACGAATCCGCGGCTCGTGATGGTCTCGATAACCCCGTTCGGACAAACGGGCCCCCATGCCGAATGGAAGGCTTATCCGCTCAACATCGTCCACGGGGGGATGCTGGGGTATCTCACGCCCTGGGTTTCCAAGTGGCCGGATCGGGAACCCATCCAACCCGGGGGGATGATCGGCGAATACGGCAGCGGGCTTTCGGCGGCCACCGCGGCGCTGGCGGCGCTCTTCATACAGCGGGCTACCGGCCGGGGACAGCACGTGGATGTTTCGAAGCAAGAGGCGGTCATCGCCCTCAATCGGGTCAATGCTCCTCAGTTTCCCAACGAAGGGAAGAGCGATACCCGATTCGTGAACATGTCGGGATTGCTCGGGGCGCTGATCCCCTGCAAAGATGGATACGTGGTTTTCCAGATCAACGAAACGCATCACTGGCGGGGCTTCGTGCAATTGCTCGGAAACCCGGAGTGGGCTCTGGACCCGGCGTATCTCGATGGCGTTGAGCGCGGCAGAAGGTTCGAGGCCGAGATCAAGCCCCGCGTGATCGAGTGGGCGAGGAATTTCACCATGGAGGAGCTTTACCATAGAGGTCAGGCGGCCAATTGCCCCTTCGCTATGGTGATGTCGAGCGAAGATGTGGCGCGTTCCCCTCATCTCGAGGAGAGGGGTTTCTTCGTGGAGGTGGATCACCCCGTGGCGGGGAAAGTCACGCACGCGGGTGCGCCGTTCAAAATGTCTAGAACGCCGTGGGCGATTCGGATGCCGGCGCCGCTTCTGGGGCGGCACAATGAGATGATCTATTGCGGGCGTTTGGGCTACACGGGAGAAGAGTTGGCCGCGATGCGCCGGGCGGGGGTGATTTGAGGCCCCGAGCACACTTCGAACGATGAGCAAGAACCCGTTGGAAGGTATCCGAGTGGTGGATTTCGCTTGGGCTTGGGCGGGAGCTCAGGCGACGAGCATTCTGGCGCTCCTCGGGGCGGAGGTGATCAAGATCGAGAGCCGCCGCCGGATAGACCATTCCCGCGTTTTTTCGCTCACCACGGGACAGTGGTTCGATGATCCGGATCGTTCGGCGATCTTCAACGATATGAACCTCGGCAAGCTCAGCGCCAATATCGACCTCAGCCACCCCAAGGGAGTGGAGCTCGTCAAACGTCTTGTCGCCGTTAGCGATGTCGTCGTGCAGAACATGCGCCCGGGCAAGATCGAAGCCCTCGGCCTCGGGTACGAGGTCCTGCGCAAGGTCAAGCCGGATATCATCATGCTTTCCTCTTCGGCGCGCGGGTGCACGGGGCCGGAGCGCGGATATATCGGATATGCGCCCCTATTCAGCGCCCTCAGCGGATTTGCCTATATCAGCGGCTACGAAGGGGAGGAACCGATTCGCCTCTCCGGTGAAATCGATCTTCTGAGCGCTACGAGTTCGGCCTTCGCCGTCCTCGCGGCGCTCGTCCACCGTCAGGCCACCGGCGAAGGCCAGTTCATTGACCTTTCCTCCACCGAGGCGGCGAGCGTGCTCATGGGGGAGGTGTTCATGGATTACTTCATGAACGGCCGCATCCCGACCCGTCACGGGAACAAGCACGCCTTCATGGCCCCGCACAATTGCTACCGCTGCAAGGGCGAGGATAAATGGGTGAGCATCGCCGTCGCCACCGATGAGGAGTGGAAGGCGTTCTGCCGGGCCACCGGTCATGCAGAATGGGCCGCCGATGAGCGCTTCGCCGATGGGCTTTCCCGATGGCGAAATCAGGAAGCGCTCGATCGGCTCATCGAAGGATGGACGATACAGCACACGCCCGCGGAGGCGGCGGAGATGCTTCAAGCGGCGGGCGTCGCTGCCGTGCCCTCGTGCAACAGCGAAGAGCTCTGGAACGATCCGCACCTCAGATCGCGGGACTTCTGGAGCGAAGTCGAGCATCCGCTCCTCGGCCGGAAGACGGTGATCGCGCCCGTATGGAAGCTCTCCGAGACGCCCCTACGAATCCGGGGGCCGGCGCCGCTCTTTGGGGAACACAACCGGTACGTGTTCGGCGAGCTTCTTGGGCTCAGCGAGGGGGAAATCGAAGCGCTCGAACGGGAACGGGTGATCTATTGATCGGATGTGGATCCATGTCTTCAGCGTTTATGGTTTCTTTCCTTGACAACCACAATATCTTGTGCTAGTCTTTCTCCACAATACAACCGGTTGGGGTGAGGGCGGGCATGCGGTGTCCCCATTGCGGCCATTCGGATTCGAAGGTCATTGATTCTCGAAGCGTTGATCAGGGCATTCGCCGTCGGCGGCAGTGCTTGCAGTGCGGGGAGCGGTTCACGACCTATGAACGCATTGATAACTCCGTACTCACGGTCATCAAGAAGGACCGGCGGCGGGAGCCCTTCGATCGGGAGAAGTTGCTTCGGGGAATTCGAAAGGCGTGCGAGAAGCGCCCCTTGCCGGCGGGGACGATCGAAAAGTTGGTGGATGAGATCGAGTTCGAGCTTCAGCGCTCGGGCCGGAGCGAAGTCTCGAGCTCCCGGATCGGCGAGATGGTTATGGAGCGCCTTCTCCGGCTCGATCACATCGCCTACATTCGTTTCGCCAGCGTCTACCGCGAGTTCGCCGATATCGGCAGCCTCAAGAGGGAGGTGGACTCGATCGCGGCCCGCGAAGCCAAACAGTTGCCCCTCATCACCCCGGATGAAGCCTCATAATCGCGAGGAGAGAAGCCATGGTTACCAGACAGGTCAAAGCAAAAGCGGCCGATACGCAGCTTAAGAACCGCATCGCCAAGAGCGTTTTCTCGGCGGCGGAAGCCTCCGGCATTCAGGATCGTGAGCTCATTGAGGGGATGATCGAACAGGTCATCTCGCGGCTCGATTGGCTCGAACCCGTTCCGGTGGCTTTGCCCGGATGGGAAAACCTAGTCCCGTCCTCCAAACCCCGGATTTCCGAGGCGGAGATTCAGGCCAAGGTGCGGGAAGTTCTGGCGGAAGTGGCCCTTGCACCGGTGCGGGAGGCGGCGGCCAAGCCATCGCCAGAGCCGGCCCAAGGTATCAAACCCGCGGAGGGGTCCATCAAGCTCTCGACCAATGCGCGGGTGGTGCTCGAGCGCCGGTATCTCCGAAAGGATCCGCAGGGGAAGCCCATCGAGACCCCCGAAGATCTTTTCCGGCGGGTAGCGCTCTTCATCGCTTCGGCCGAGAAGCTCTACAACCAGAAGGCCGATGTACAGGCCATGGCGGATGAATTCTACCGGCTCATGGCGAATTTGGAATTCCTTCCGAACTCCCCCACGCTCATGAACGCGGGTCGAGAGCTGGGGCAGCTTTCGGCGTGTTTCGTTCTGCCGGTCGAGGACTCGATGAACTCGATCTTCGATGCAGTGAAATATACCGCGATGATCCATAAGAGCGGCGGCGGCACCGGATTCTCGTTCTCCCGCCTTCGTCCCGAAAGCGATCGGGTGGGTTCGACGGGGGGGGTGGCCAGCGGGCCGGTCTCCTTCATTCGGGCCTTCGATACCGCCACCGATGTCATCAAGCAGGGCGGCATGAGACGCGGTGCCAATATGGGCATCCTCAGTGTGGACCACCCGGATATCATGAAGTTCATCACCGCCAAGGAAGACCCCAAGGCCCTCAATAACTTCAATCTCTCCGTAGCCGTCACCGAGGCTTTCATGGAGGCCGTCGAGAGAGGGGCGATGTATGATCTCGTCAATCCGCGTAACGGCGAGGTGGTGGGTCAGCTCAACGCCAGGGATGTGTTCGATAAGATGGTGGATCGTGCTTGGGCCAACGGGGATCCGGGGGTGGTGTTCATCGACCGGATCAACCGCGATAACCCCACGCCGCATCTGGGCAAGATCGAGAGCACCAATCCCTGCGGCGAACAACCCCTCCTTCCCTATGAGAGTTGCAATCTCGGCTCGATCAATCTTTCGAAGATGATCACCGAAGAGAATGGGGTTCCGGCGATCGATTGGGAGAAGCTCCGGCGGGTGGTGAGAACATGCGTTCGCTTTCTCGACAACGTGATCGATATGAACAAGTTTCCCTTGCCCCAAATCGAAGAGATGACCAAGAAGACCCGGAAGATCGGCCTTGGGGTGATGGGCTTTGCCGATATGCTCATCCGCCTCGGTGTCCCTTACGATAGTGAGAAGGCGATCGAGATCGGAGAACAGGTGATGGAGTTCGTTGATCGGGAGGCTCTGGCCGCTTCCATCGATCTGGCCAGAGAGCGAGGGCCTTTCCCGGCGTTCAAGGGGAGCATTTACGATAAGCCCAAAGCCCCGAAGGTCCGCAATGCCACGCGGACGACCATCGCTCCCACGGGAACCCTGAGCATCATCGCCAACTGCTCGAGCGGCATCGAGCCGCTCTTCGCCCTGAGCTATTTCCGGCAAGTGCTCGATAACGATAAGCTCGTCGAAGTGCACCCGATCTTTGAAGAAGTAGCCAAACGGGAAGGATTCTATTCGGAAGAGCTCATGAAGAAGCTCGCCGAGACGGGCCGGGTTCGGGGGATCGAAGGGATTGCGCCATGGGTGCAAGAAGTGTTCGTTACCGCCCATGATATCCCGCCGGAGATTCACATCAAAATGCAGGCCGCCTTCCAGCGGCATACCGATAATGCCGTCTCCAAGACGATCAACTTTCCCCACAGCGCCACCCGCGAGGATGTGGCTCGAGCCTACATGATGGCCTACAAGGAGGGGTGCAAAGGGATCACGATCTACCGCGATGGGAGCCGCGATGTGCAGGTCTTGAACATCGCCAAGCCCACGGAGAAGCCCGAGGCTTCCCCTGCGCCGGCAGTAGTCAAGAGCACCCCGCGCGAGCGGCCCAACGTCACCTTCGGGGTCACCGAGCGCATGACCACCGGATGCGGTACGCTGTACGTGACGGTGAACGCCGATGAACAGGGCATCTGTGAGGTCTTCGCTACCCTGGGGAAAACGGGGGGATGTGCGGCGGCGCAACTTGAGGCCACCGCCCGGCTCATCTCCATGTCGCTCCGGGCGGGACTCAGCGTGGAATCGGTGATCAAGCATTTGAAAGGCATCCGGTGCCCTTCGATCGCATGGGCCGGCGGGCATGCGGTGCTCTCGTGTGCCGATGCGATTGGCACCGTCTTGGAACGGCAGATGAAACACAAGTTGCCCCGGAGCTCGGGCAACGGCAGCGGAGATCCGGCGGAGGCGTTTTCAGAAGCGCAAGGGAAGGGAAATGCCACGGCGTCCGGTAGTGGGATCACGGGAGGCCAGTGCCCGGAGTGCGGCGGGCTTCTGGTGTTTCAGGAAGGTTGCCATATCTGCTATGGGTGCGGGTACACCAAATGCAATTAGGGTTTCGGGCGGGGTGAGGAAACATCGGGAGGAATCAGACGATGGCGAAGATTCTGATCGTCTATGGTACCAACGAAGGCCACACCCGGAAGATCGCTGAGCACATCGCCGACACTTTGCGCAAAGCGGGCCACCAAGCCGATCTTCTGCAGGGGATCAAGGCCCCTCCCGATTTCTCCCTCTCCGGATACGATGCGGTGATCGCGGGGACCTCCATCCACATGGGCACCCATCAGATCGCCATGCGCAAGCTTGTCAAGAAGCATCGAGAGGAGTTTCAGCGCCTTCCCGGGGCTTATTTTTGCGTGTGCCTCACTGCGGCCAGCAAGGTTCCCGAAGCCCCTCGGGAAGTGGAAGGCTACATCCGCGATTTCATCAAGTATACCGGTTGGACCCCCCCGAAGACCGCCGCCTTCGGCGGTGCGTTGCGGTATCCCTACTACAATATGGTGAAGCGATTCATGGTGAAGCTTGTGGCGCGCAAGCTCGGATTGGATACCGATACCAAGCGGGAATTCGTCTATACGGATTGGGCGGCGGTCGCACGCTTCGCCGAGGAGTTCGCGGCGACCCTCTGAGAGCCGTCAAGCCCCCGGCCCCATATCTTCCAACCGGATCCATCCCTCCTTGAGGGCACATGACACCGCCTCGGTGCGCGACTTGACCTTCATCTTCGAATAGATGTTGATGAGATGCCCCTTCACCGTGCGGACGGTGATGCCGAGTTCCTCCGCGATGTCCTTGTTGCTCAGGCCCCGGGCCGCAAGCTGAAGGACCTCCACCTCCCGCGGGGTGAGGAGTTCCACTTCATCTATCCGCACCGGCTCCGGATGCGCGCCGGATGCGCGCTTCAAAAGGCCTTTGCCGACGATGGATTGCACCAGGGATTCGCGGGAATGAAATTCCCGGATGGCATGCAAAAGCTCTTTGCTGGCCTTAAGCACCTGATTGGAATAAAGCCGAAGGCTTTCTTGAAGTTGAAGGTTTTCCGCCTCTTGCCGCTTTCGCTCGCTGATATCCGTCACATAAAGGACGATGGCGGGTTTCCCTTGATAGGTCGTGTTCCCGATCCCGATATCCACGGGGATCTCTTCTCCCGCCTCACGAAGGATGGTCGTCTCGAAGCGCGCCCCTTCCCCACCCCTCCCCGCCGTGTTGACGAGCGCCTCGCGCGGGATAGCCGACGGCACTTCCCGGCCGAGAAGGGATTCCTTCGAGCGCCCCACGATCCGGGCGAACTCGTCATTGACGAAGATACCGACCAACTTGCCCTTTTCCTTTTCTTGAAAGACGGCCAGTCCCTCGCCCGCCTTATCGGCGGTTTCAACCAAGATGCGGTTGAGCTCTTGGGCGCGGCGAAGGGCCTCTTGGGCCCGCTTCCGCTCGGTGATGTCTCTGGTGATGGCGATGAAACCAATGATCCGGCCGGATGGATCCCGAAGCGGTGCCGCACTTACCTCCGCCTCGTACTCCCGTCCTTGCCGGTTCACCAGCGTGATCTCGAGATTGCCGCTGTACCCTGATTGAAGGGTCGAGGCCATGTTCTCGCGCGCACGTGTCCTATCCGCGGGCACCACAAAATCAAGTGAATTGCGCCCGAAAAGCTCCTCCTTTCGCTCGTAACCATGAAGCCGGACCATCACGTTGTTCATATCCAAGAACCGGCCTTCGAGGTCAATGACCGCCACACCTTCAGCCACCGACTCGAACATCACCCGGAGCATCTCTCGAGATTCCCGAAGCTCGGCTTCGGTCTTCTCCTTTTCCGCAAGGTCTCTTGCCAGTACGGCCGTGGCGGCTTTGTCCTGAAATGTAGTGGGCCATGCCGAGATTGCCATGGGAATGCTCGTTCCATCGGACGCCCGGAAAAGGCTGCGCTGTTCGATAGAGGAACGACGGGGATCGCTGGTGTCATCAGCGGGGGGGAATGGCTCCTCGGCCGTCTCAGAGGAGCAGATCTCGTTCCATGGTTTCCCCATGAGATCGCCGGCCCGATAACCCAGACGGGCATAGGCTGCTGCACTGGCCGCTCGAATGAGTCCATCTTGGATCAAGAAGGAGGGAAAGGGGATCTCTTCAATCCAGTGATGGGTTTGTTCTTTCATGAAATCCCCTCCCCGAGATATTACCATAATGGGTCTGCATGTTCTGGTCCTTTAGGACGGTAGACTTAGACCTCTTATCTTGCCGTTAAATCCCTGATTACCGTTCGAAGACACTTCATTGTACCACATATTCTTACGGAAGTGCTATTGGCCTTTTGGACCTTGATTTTTCTGTTGACAGGGACTTCCCCAAATGGTATAGTCAGCCCCAACAAGGATGGAGAAGGGGCCCGGGTTGCGCACAGCCCCGGCGAAAGGAGGGTTCTCCTGTGGCGAAGAGCGTTGGATTCATCGGGATGGGGGACATCGGGCTTCCGATGGCCAAGAGGATCGCGGCCAAGTATCCCACCACCATCGTGGGGCATCGAAGGCGCGAGCCTATCGAGGAGATGAAAAAGTTGGGGGCCAAGGAGGTGGGGACGGCCAGGGAGGTGGGGGAAAACTCGGATGCGGTGATCATCATGGTTCAAAACGATAGTCAGGCGGAAGAGGTGATCTATGGCCCGAACGGGCTCTTGAACGGGATGCGTGAAGGCTCGGGTATTCTTCTCATGGGCACCTTCCGGCCGAAATTCTGTGTTCGTGTGTACGAGGATGCCCGAAAGAAGAAGGTGGATGTGCTGGATGCGCCGGTGGTGGGGGGGCGGATGGGGGCGGAGGCGGGGAAGCTGGGCATCAGCGTCGGCGGCGATCAGAAAGTCCTCGAGAAATACCGCGACGTGTTAGAGACCATGGGAAAGGTCACTTATTGCGGCCCCATCGGCACCGGTCAGATCTTTAAGCTGGCCAACAATATGTGCGCCGTGGTCAATTCTCGGATGGCCTACGAAGCGATCTCATGGGGAATCCGGTGCGGGGCCAAAGAGGAGGACCTCGTCAAATACATGGCCGCCGGCTCCGGGAGCAGTTATATCCTTTTGAACTGGGATTGGATGAAGTCCATTGCCTCCATGGATCCGCCGCCGCCGACCTACTATGTGGGGGCCAAGGATCTGCAATATGCGCTGGAGATCGCCTTTGAAATGCTGCAACCGTGCCCCATCACCGCTCTGGTGAAGGAGCTTCAAGTCTCCGGCCCGCCCAAGCTCCCCAAACCCGAAGGGAAAGGCTCTCTATAGCGGGTTTACCGGCGGAGGATCGAGGAACACCGAAGGAGGAAGCTTTATGGGAATCTGTTATCAGGGCAAGACGCTGAAGCAAATCGTCGAGGAAAGAAACGCGCTTTTCCGGCAGAACGGGCATGCCTATGGATTGGAGAAACTCGAACTCATGGAAAGCGATCCCGCGAAGTTCATGCGCTTTCAGATGAGATTGGTGGCCGGGTGCATCAACGCCCGCGAAACGGCCAAGCTGATCTCCTCCAATCCGATGTCCGTGATTCAAGGGGAACTCCTGTTCATGCTGGCCAATCCCGAGGGGGATGTGGTTTCAGCTTCCTACGGGCTCGCCGGGCACATTCAGTGCATGCCGTTCATCATCAAGAGCATCGCCGAGCTTGGCTTCGAGGATGACCCCGGAATCCGGCGGGGGGATATCTTCTTTACCAATGACCCCCTGTACGGCCCGCCGCACAATGCCGATTGCTATACCTTTCTGCCCATCCTGTACAAAGATGAATTGATCGGGTGGACGGTGGGACTCAATCACATCGTTGATGTGGGCGGTATTCAGCCGGGAGGGCTGGGCACGATTTCCACCAGCGTTTTCACCGATGGCTTCACCGTTCCCCCCACGAAAGTCGGCGAGAACTTCAAACAGTATGCATGGTGGCCTCTGCACTGGAAACGCCGGACCCGCACGGAGCTCTTCAACGTTCTGGACGATAAGATGCGTGCCGCGGGAGTGGTCGTGCTCCACAATCGGATCATGGAGATCATCGAGGAATTCGGGATCGATTACTATCGTCAGGCCCTGCGCGAGATCATCGAGCGGGAGCGAAGAATCCTGATCAATCGGATCAAGTCCATGGCGGTCCCCGGCAAATACAACTATCTCCAATTCGATTGGGTGAGCTATAAGAACACGCTGGGGCGGCTCTGGCCCGCTTCGAACCGGAACTGGCTGATCCACAAGCCCGGCGAACTCAACATCCGTCCCGATGGCTCCTTGCTCACGGATATCGAGGGCCTTTCGAGCGAAGCCGAGTTCCACTGCAATGCCTATGAACCGGCTGTCCGGATGCTTACTTCGCTCGGGATGTGGCCCATGTTCGCTTACACCGAGACGATCAACTCCTCGCTCCTCTACATCACTGATTGGAACATTCCCCCCGGCTCGATGTTCAACCCTCAAAACCCGTGGGCGGCCACGGTCATGGGCCTCGGGCTTATCTCCGGATATATCTACCTCTTTCTGAACACGCTGAGCTATGCCTACTTCGCCCGCGGCTTTCTGGAGGAAACCTTCCCGCAGGATGGATCGGCCATCGGGTACGGGGCCTCAGGTATCTTGAAAGATGGGTTCATGTGGGCTGGGGGCGATATGGCACTGCTCACGTGCCAATCGGAAGGCGCCACCCCGTTCCATGACGGCTTCCCCGCTTCTGTTTGCTCTCCCAATCCCGCCTCCGATATGGGTGAGCTCGAGGTGGTCGAATTCCTCATGCCCACTCAGGTGAACATCGGTCGAAGGCTCATCCCCGATTACTGCGGCCACGGCAAGTTCCGCGGAGGCCTCGGATTGGGCATTTTGCAGATGGTCAATCAGCCGGGGCAGTTCGTGCAATTGGCTACGTTCGGCGATACCTACGGCGTAGGCGCCTGTGCATTGGGAAGAAGCGGCGGCTATCCCACGGCCAACAATGTGATCGCCTTTGCCCATGGGACCAACCTTCGGGAACTTCTGGCCGAGGGTCATCCTTATCCCAGGGATTTCGTCGAGATGCTGGCGTGGATCAAAGAGGGGAAGCTCAAGGCAAAGAGCATTGAAATCTTCAACGGCTCTACCCCCACCATCCCCTGCAACGATGGCGATCTCTACGCTACCGCCGCCGGCTCCCGGGGCGGTTGGGGGGATGTGCTCGAACGCCGCTATGAGCTGATCGAGGAGGATATCAAGTACGGGTGGATCACTCCGGAGACGGCCCGCACCGTGTACGGCGCCGTGACCGATGGGAACGGCAAGGTC
>DAOTYO010000037.1:0-50511 GCA_034434815.1 Dehalococcoidia bacterium | reverse complement strand
TTGACCTCGAGGCCGATGATGGGGTGATCGGCGGTGGTGTTGGTGCCGACGGCGAAGATGCATTTGGCATCGCCGATTTCCTCGATCGAATTGGTCATCGCGCCGCTGCCGAAGCTTGTGGCCAGACCGGCCACGGTGGGGCTATGTCAGAGGCGCGCACAGTGATCCACCGTGTTCGTTTGCATCACCGCCCGGGCGAATTTCTGGAAGACGTAATTCTCCTCGTTGGTGCATCGGGCCGAGGAGATGGCGGCGAACTCATCTCCCTTATAGCCGCCGAGTTTGCTCGCGATGAGGGCGATGGCCTCTTCCCAAGATGCTTCTACGAATTTGCCGTTTTTCTTGATGAGGGGGGTAGTCAAGCGTGCCGGATCGGTGACAAAGTCCATCCCGAATTTCCCCTTGACGCACGCTTGCCCTTTGTTCGCGGGGCCTGCGGGATCCGGCTCCACCCGAGCGATGCGTTCGTTCTTGATCTCGAGTTTGAGCTGGCATCCCACTCCACAGTACGGGCATGTAGTGGTTACGGTGCGGTCCGCAAGGCCGACGCCGATGGCGGTGCGCTCCACCAGAGCCCCGGCCGGGCAGGCATCCACGCAGGCCCCGCAGAACTGGCATCGGGCTTCCTCGAGGGTTTTCTCGCCCGGGGGAGCGATGACATGGCATTGGAGACATCGCATGGCTTCCGCCTCTGCGACGGTCTTTTTGAAACCGTGTTCGACTTCTTCGAAGGTGCCGGCTCGCCGTGCCGGGGGCAGAGCCGTAAAAACCGCCTCTTTTTCGGTGGGAAGCGAGCGTTGCAACCATGTCTTTGCTTCCTCTGGTTCTACCAGAGACTCGGAAATATCCCCGTCGCCCCCCAGATAGCGATCAATGGCGATGGCCGCGCGCCGGCCAGCGGCGATGGCTTCGATGACGGTCTTGGGGCCCGTTACGCAGTCCCCGCCGGCGAAGACGCCCGATCGGCTGGTCATCATCTGCTCATTGACCTTGATCGTGTTGTTGCGGTTCAGGGCCACGCCATAGCCTTCGTATGCCACCGTTCGTTGCCCGATGGCGGCGATGATGGTATCCAGCTCGGTGATGAACTCGCTGCCTTTGATCGGGACGGGGCTCCGGCGGCCACTGGCATCCGGCGCTCCCAGCTCCATGCGAATACATTCGAGCTTCAGTTTGTTGCCTTCGCGGGTCACTTTGGATGGGGCCACGAGATACATGATTTCGATGTTCTCTTCAAGCGCCGCCTCGATCTCTTCTGGATTGGCCGGCATCTCCGCCCGTGTGCGCCGATAGAAGATAGTGACCTTCTTTGCGCCGAGCCGGAGGGAGATTCTAGCGGCATCGATGGCGACGTTTCCGCCGCCGACAACTCCAACCTTCTCCCCGATCTGAATGCGCTCGCCGAGGTTGACGCGGCGGAGGTATTCGGCGGCATCGATGACGCCGGGAAGCCGATCGCCATCCACACCGAGCGGCATGCCCTTGTGGGAACCGATCCCGATGAAGACCGCATTGAACCCGGACTGAAGCAGCGAGTCAATTGATTCGACGGGATGATTCAACTTGATTTCCACGCCCGCCTCTTCGATATCGCGGATCTCGGCGGCAAGGATGTCGCGAGGCAGACGGTATTCCGGGATCCCCACGCGCATCATGCCGCCGGGCTGAGGGAGCGATTCGAACACGACCGCTCTGTGTCCCTTTCGGGCAAGATAATAGGCTGCGGTGAGCCCCGCCGGACCCGCCCCGATGATGGCCACCGATTTTCCGGTAGGGGGGTCTCTCCTTGCCCGGCGTTTCCATGAATCGTCTCCGTGATCGGCGGCGTACCGCTTCAGCATTCGGATGCTGAGGGGCTTATCGATCTGCCGGCCTCGCTGGCAGGCCTGTTCGCACGGGTGAACGCAAACCCTTCCTAAACTCCCCGGGAAGGGGACCTTCTCGCGGATCACAGCCAGAGCGGCGCTGGGCCTTCCCCGGCCGATAAGCCGGATGTACCGGGGAATATCGATCCCGGCCGGGCATGCCCGATGGCAGGGATAAGCGTATTCGATGGCGCTGACCATGCGGATATCGGAACAGACCCGAACGCAACGGCCGCAGAGGATACAGAGGTTGTTATCCCGAACGAAAAACGGACTGTCCTCCCGCATCGGAAGCCCTTTTGCCATATAAGTTGTCGGCCGTTCGGGTTCGCCGATGAGCCGGATTGCCCGATCGAGCTCCGTCCCTTTCGGTGGGGGATAGGGGTACCGGCGGAGGAGCGCCGTCAGCTCGCGGCGGCGCAGCTTGCGCACGCGAGGCGTATCGGTTTGGATCACCATTCCCTCGGCGATCGCCGTGTTGCACGAGAGCACGATCTTGCCGTCCGCTTCCACCATGCAGAGCCGGCAGGCGATATCGGGCATGATCTGTGGCAAGGGATCGAGCCGGGGATATTGGCAGAGGGCGGGGATCTCCACCCCGGCGGATCGCGCAGTGTCCAGAATCGTTGCGCCGGCTTTACCTTTGACCGTTATCCCGTTGATCGAAACAATGACTGTGCTCATCATCGTTCTCCACGTGTAAACAGGGGTGTTTTAGCCCTCCACCCCTGCCGCCATTGGCAGCATTGCATCCAGTTTGAACCGCAGATCGCACTTGAGGCACCGCCGGGCTTCCGCGACGGCGTCTTCTTGGCGGAACCCCAGTTCGACTTCCGCCATACTCCGGATCCTTTCCTCCGGTTTGAGACAAGGCATTTCCACCCTCTTCCAATCGGCGAAGCCCTCATCGCGCCCAAAACATTGAGAGGGTTCATCCTCCGCGGCGAGATGCTCTTCGATGATGCCGTCGCCCCCGAGATGCCGATCAATTGCCGCTGCCGCCTTCCGGCCCTGGGCGATGGCACCGATGACGCTTCCGGGCCCGGTGATGACATCCCCCGCCGCAAACACGTCCTTGCGGGAGGTGATGAACATTTGATCGTCAACACGGATGGTCCCGCCGATCCCTTTCTCCACGCCCATGGTGTCCGGCACATCCGGAACCTGTGCTACACACAGGATCACACGGTCGCAATCCATAGTAAGCTCCTGCGGGGCACCCTCCGGGGTGATCACTGTTCCGGTCACTTGAACCTGCTGTTCGCCCGGAGATAGACGCGGCAAGCTCGAGACCTGATGGATAATGATCCCTTCCGCCAGGGCTTGCTCGATCTCTTCGGTGGGGATGCGCATGCCCGTAATTGGGGTATTCACGAAGACGGTGACCTCGGCGGCTCCCAGACGTCGTGCCATGCGCGCCGCATCTACCGTGGCGTTGCTCTCACCCACGATGGCAACGCGGCCTCCAATATTGGTGAGCTTACCGGCGTTGGCTTCTGCGAGAAACTTGAGCGCCCCTATGATCCGATCGCCGGGCGCCTTTGTATCCGCAAGGGCGGCATCACTCTGGGTTCCCAGTGCCAGAAGAACGGCATGGAAACCTTGCCTCAAGAGTTGATCCGGGGAGTCGATCCGGGTGCCGGTTTTGATCTCGACGCCGGTGCGGGTGATCTCGGCGATCTCGGCATCGAGGACGTTTCTGGGCAAACGGAACTCGGGGATCGCCCATCGGAGCATTCCGCCGGGCAGGGAGGTTGCTTCGAAGACGGTGACCGCGTGTCCTTTCTTGGCCAGATAGTAGGCGGCCGTCAGCCCGCAAGGCCCGGAGCCGACGATGGCCACTTTCTTTCCGGATTTGGGGGCCTTCTTGGATTTCGCTTTCCACTGCTCGCCCCCGTTCTCGGCGAGGAAGCGTTTGATGGCTCGAATGGCAATCGGGGCGTTGAGCTTCCCCCGTCGGCAAACCCCCTCGCAATAGTGAAAACAGACATGTCCCAGAACGCCGGGGAAGGGGACCTTTTCCCGGATGACCGCGAGTGCCTCGGCGAACTTGCCCTCGGCCGTCAACCGGAGGTAACGCGGGACGTCGATCCCTGCCGGACAAGTGTGAGTGCAAGGAACCAAGGCCGCGCGCCGGTCAACCTCTGTTTTCCAGCGGAGGTCCCGGTCCATCAAGGCCCCGGTGGGGCAAACCTCTACACAGGCGCCGCAGAATTTGCATCCGGCGTTCTTGAGCGAATCATTGAAGAGTGTGCCCACCACCGCCCGGCCGCCGCGCTGGGTGAAGGCAATGGCGCCGATGCCGCGGATCTCTTGGCAGACGCGCACGCACCGTCCGCAGAGGATACAGAGGTTGTAATCGCGGGCAATGAGGGGGTCATCCCATATCGGAAGTTGCCTGGGCTCGTACGGGGCCTTCAGGCTCTCTAGCCCGACGTATTTCACCACCTTCTGGAGGTCGCAGCGCTTGTCCTTGGGGCAGGTGACGCAACGTTCCTGAACACTCACGGTCCGCAGGCAGGGGGTGAGAGGATCGCAAATGTCCCGTTTGTAGCAGATGAGACACTCATGCGGGTGTTTGGAGAGGATGAAATCCAGAACCGTGCGCCGAAGTTTGGTCAGCTTATCGGTCACGGTGTGGACGATCATTCCCTCTCGAACCGGCTCGGTGCAGGCGGTGATCGGCTCTTTCATTCCCTCCACTTCGACGAAACATAAGCGGCAGGCTCCAAAGGGGAGCTCGATATCCGCCAGAGCGCACAGATTGGGTATGTAGATCCCGTTCTCCAGTGCCGCTTCGAGAATCCGCTTGCCCTTCTGCGTTTCTATCTTCTTCCCGTCAATGGTCAAAGTGATCATGGCTTCACCTCACAATGATGGCATCGAAGCGGCAGTTCTCGATACATGTCCCGCATTTGATGCACTTCTCCGGATCGAGCTTCACCGGTTTCTTCTTCTCGATCAGGGTGATGGCCCCCACGGGACAGTTCTTGGCGCACAGGCCGCACCCCTTGCATTTCTCCTCGTCCACGCCAAAGGTCACCAGCGCCTTGCATACCCCCGCCGGGCACCGCTTTTCGTTGATGTGGGCCTCGTACTCGTCCCGGAAATAGCGGATGGTGGAGAGGACGGGGTTGGGTGCCGACCGCCCCAATCCGCAGAGGGAGGTCTTGATGATCGTTTGGGCCCAGTCCTCCAGAAGCTCGATATCTCCGGGCTTGCCCTCGCCCCGGGTGATGCGCTCGAGAACGCGGAGGAGGAGCTCTGTCCCGATGCGGCACGGGTTGCATTTGCCGCAGGATTCATCTTGTGTAAACGAAAGGAAGAAGCGGGCCACATCCACCATGCAGGTGCGTTTGTCCATCACCACCATGCCGCCCGAGCCCATGATCGCCCCGGCTTTGCCGAGGGAGTCGAAGTCCACCGGCAGATCGAGCTGACTTGCGGGGAGGCATCCGCCGGAGGGACCGCCCGTTTGAACCGCCTTGAACTCCTTGCCGCCCTGGAGTCCGCCCCCGATATCGAAGATGATGTGTCGAAGGGTGGCCCCCATGGGGACTTCCACCAATCCGCTGTTGGCGATCTTTCCGGTGAGGGCGAATACGGCCGTGCCGGGGCTGTTGGGCGAGCCGATGCTCGCGAACCACTTTCCGCCGTTCAGGATGATGAGCGGGATCACCGCGAAGGATTTCACGTTGTTCAGCACCGTGGGCATTCCCCACAGGCCCGATTCGACCGATCGCGGCGGCTTGACGCGCGGCATGCCCCGCCGGCCTTCGATGGAGTACATGAGAGCGCTTCCCTCCCCGCACACGAATGCCCCCGCCCCTTCGCGGATTTCGAGCGTGAAGTTGAATCCGGTGCCCAAGATATTCTTCCCCAAGAAGCCCCGCTCCTCCGCTTGCTTGATGGCGATCCGCAGGCGCTTGACGGCGAGGGGATACTCCGCACGAACGTAGATGTATCCCTCCGAGCTTCCGATGGCATACCCGCAGATGATCATCCCTTCCATCACCGTGTGAGGATCGGCTTCGAGGGTGCTGCGGTCCATGAATGCGCCGGGGTCACCTTCATCGGCGTTGCAAACAACGTACTTCGGCGTGCGCTTGGAGCGCCGGGCCTCCGTCCATTTCTTGCCGGTGGGGAATCCCGCTCCCCCGCGGCCCCGGAGATTGGATATGGTGACTTGCTCGATCACTTGATCCGGCGTCATCTCTTTGAGCGCTTTGGCCAAACCCTGATACCCGCCGGCGGCGATGTAGTCGTCAATATTTTCCGGATTGATGTGACCGCAGTTGCGAAGCACCAACCGCTGCTGTTCCTTGTAGAACTTGATATCGGCATAGCGCGGTACGGCTTGCTTGGTAGTGGGGTCTTTGTAGAAGAGCCGTTCCACGGGTTTATGGTCTCTCAAGTGGGATTGTACGATCTCAGAGGCATCCTTGATTTTGACCCCGCAGTAGAAGATCCCCTCCGGCTCGACGATCACGATCGGGCCCCGTTCGCAGAAGCCATGGCACCCGGTGAGCTTGACCTCCACGTTTCCCGAAAGCCCTTGGGCCTCGATCTCCTTTCGAAGGGCCTCGGTGATCTGGGGGGATTTGGAGGAACAACACCCTGTACCCTGGCAGACCAAGACCGTGCGTTTGCCCCCATTGGTTTTCGGAGAACTCTCATGCTGGCTCATTTCCCTTCCCCTTTCTTCGGGACTCGAACAGGTCGGTTACCTTGCCCGGTGTCATTTGGCCGAACGTGTCTTCATCGATCACCATCGCCGGCGCCAGTGCGCAGGCCCCGATGCAGGCCACCGTTTCAAGGGTGTACTCGAGGTCCGGTGTGCTCTCGTTTTCTTCGATCCCCAGTTCCCGCTTGACTTGATCGAGCACCGCCGCCCCACCCCTCACGTGGCAGGCCGTTCCACGGCATACGCGGACGATGTGTCGGCCCCGTGGAGTGGTTCGGAATTGGGCATAGAACGTGATCACCCCGTAGATCTCCGAGGGCGAGATCTTGAGCGTTCTGCCGATCTCCTCGATCGCCTCGCGGGGTAGGTAACCTAACTCCGCTTGCACCTTTTGCAGGACTGCGATCGTAACCCCTTTCTTACCCTTGAAGGGGGCGAGCACTTCCTGAAGCTTGCTCTGTGTGGCTACATCCATGATTCACCTCGCGCAAGAAAAAGGGGAGCGAATGCGGTTTTCCGCTCCCCGTGAGTTGAGACGAATTCTCATTGGTCCAGAAAAATGGCTCTTTGCCGGTCATAAGAATACGCCGTTGTGCATGCCCAAAACCGATTGATTTTACCATAGCACGGGCAATAGCAACAAGCGCAATTTGAGTCCCAAAAGGGCGATTCAATTTTCTAGCCTTCACACTCGGGTGAATGACCATTAACCCCTCATCCGGATTTGTACCGGAATTTCCCCACACCCTATGAACGATCCGGCTTCTCCGATCCCGTCCGCCCAAAGGGTTTTCTTGGGGGACACCCCCAATCCCCCGCGAGAGAGGTATCTTGTGCACGCGCTTCTTCAATCGCTTTTTGGGATCATCACCTCAAACGGGGTATGAAGTAAGAGGAAGGGATTCCTCCGCCGCGGCCGTATCGGCGTGCCCGAGAACCTTCCGCGAGTATGAAATCCCTCGAGGACTTTCCCGCCTTGTTCGAGAAGGCCTTTTTCGGGTCACCGGTCCCGGCCGAGAAGGGATTCGGCCAGCGATGCAAGCCGATCCTTGGCGGATGGATCGAGGGGGGCCTTTGCGAGCTCCGAGAGAGCTTGCTGAATGTATCTCTCGGCGGTCTCGATAGCATTGCGATGGGCATCCACGCTCTTGAGGATCGCGAGGATGCGGGGGATGTCGTCCTCCGCTATCGTGTGCCCGGAGTAGAGGCGGATCAAATCGTTGCGCAAATCCGCAGAGGCATTTCTCAGGGCATGAACGATGGGCAGGGTCTTCTTTCTTTTGCGGATATCGGTGGCGGAGGATTTCCCCGTTGTCTCGGGATGACCCCATATGCCCAAGATATCGTCCTGAACTTGAAAGGCGAGCCCCAAGTTTCGTCCGAAACGCCCCAAGGCCTCGATCGTCGCCTCATCATCCGTGCCCAAGAAAGCCCCCATTTCAACGGAGCAAGCGAACAGGGCGGCCGTCTTGCGCTCGATCATCGTCAGGTAATCGGGCACCTCGAGATCGGTCCGGCTCTCGTAGGCGATATCGAGGTATTGCCCTTCGCACAGTCGCAGACATGCCTCATCGAGCATCCGGGCGGCGCGGATCACTTTCTGGGGCGGGTATCCCGTCTCTTCCAATTTGAGGAGGGCCAGACGGGCCAGAGCATGCATGGCATCACCGGTATTGATTCCTTGAGCTTCTCCCCAGAGGGCCCAAATGGTGGGGATTCCGCGGCGTTCCCGATCCCCATCCTCGATATCGTCGTGGACAAGGGTGAAGTTGTGGAGGATTTCGATGGCGGCGGCCGCCGGCAAGGCTGACCGCCAGTTTCCGCCCACGGATTCGCATGCCGCAAGGCAGAGGGCCGGACGGAGCAATTTCCCCCCTTTAGCCGCTCTTGGCTCTCCGGAGGCATCCACCCATCCCATGTGATAGCGGATCATGGCGTACATGGGCAGCGAGGTGTTCCCCACCGTTGAGATGAGGACGGTATTGAGATCGGGTTGATAGCGCGCAGAAAGGTTTTCGAGGCCCATCTATCCGTGCTCCCGCGCCCGGATCTTTTCGAGGCGCCGGGCATGTCGGCCTCCGAGAAACTCGGCGGTCAAGAAGATGCTGACGATCTCTCGAGCTAGTCCGGCGCCGATCACCCGTTCGCCGAGGCACAGGATGTTGGCATCGTTGTGCTCGCGGGCTCCGCGGGCGCTGAAGGATTCATGGCATACTGCGGCACGGATGCCCGGAACTTTGTTGGCGGCGATGCACATGCCGATCCCTGAGCCGCAGACGAGGATGCCTCTTTCGAACCGGTGCTCCGCCACCGCATCCGCCACGGCAAAGCCGATATCGGGATAGTCAGTGGAGCTCGTATCGAAGCATCCGAAATCCTCATAGGTGTGCCCCATCTCCAGAAGCACCCCTTTCACCGTCTCTTTGAGATTGAATCCGGCATGATCGCTGCCGATGGCGATGCGCATGGGATATCCTCCTTTTGTCTTCCGGTACCCCATCGGGGGGATCGGTCAATCGGGCCGGTGACCATACTGATTATCCTACATCACTTTGGCCGGGGAAAGGGGGAGTCTCGGCCGGAAAGGGCGATTCCGCTTTGGAGCTTTCACCCATCCCCCATGAACGATCCGGCTTTTCCGATCCCACCCGCCCAAAGGGTTTTCTTGGGGGATACTCCCAATCCCCCGGCTTAAGGGGTATCTTGTGGACGCTCTTCTTCAATCGCGTTTTTGGGTCTCGGATTGGGGTTGACAACCCCCAGCATTATTCACTATCATGCTTGGGTAAAGGTAACTTATGACAAAGTTTATCTTTGTCACGGGCGGAGTGGTAAGCTCGGTCGGCAAGGGGATCACTACCGCCTCCCTCGGAAGGATCCTCAAGAGCCGTGGAATCTCCGTCTCCCTCCAGAAATTGGACCCCTACTTGAACGTGGATCCCGGCACGATGTCCCCTTATCAGCACGGCGAGGTCTTCGTCACGGAGGATGGTGCCGAGACCGATCTGGATCTGGGGCATTACGAACGCTTCATCGATGAGAATCTCTCGCAATCCTCGAATATCACCTCCGGCCAGATCTACATGGGGGTCATCGGGAGCGAACGCCGGGGCGATTTTCTCGGCGGCACCATACAAGTCGTGCCTCATGTGACCAACGAGATCAAGCGCCGAATCCACAAGGTAGCCACGGAAAGCAAGGCCGAGGTGGTCATCTCGGAGATCGGGGGGACGGTGGGCGATATCGAGGGCCAGCCGTTCTTGGAAGCCATCCGGCAAATGCGCAACGATCTCGGCCCCAACAACGTTTTCTATGTGCACGTGACGCTTCTTCCCTATGTTTCGGCTTCGGAAGAGGTGAAGACCAAGCCCACTCAACACAGCGTCAAAGAGCTTCGTTCGATCGGTATCCAACCGGATGTGATCATCTGCCGGAGCGATCATCCCGTGCCCGAAGGCCATCGGGATAAAATCGCCCTCTTTTGCAATGTGGTGAGAAAGGCGGTCATACCCCTCGTGACCGTGCCCAATATCTATGAAGTACCTTTGATTCTGGATGAAGCAGGGCTTGGGGATTATATCGTGGAGCGACTGGGTTTACCGGCATCTTCTCCCGATTGGGAAGAGTGGCGGGACATCGTGCGGCGGATGAAGACGCCGAGGGAGCCGATCCGCATCGCGCTGGTGGGGAAATATGTGCAATTGAAGGACTCGTATCTTTCCGTCCGGGAAGCCCTCCGCCATGCGGCGCTCTCGCTCGACCGTTCGGTGGATATTCTGTGGGTGGATTCGGAGGAGTTGGAGAAGAAAGGCGCCGAAAGCATCCTTCATAATGTACAGGGGATTATCGTTCCGGGGGGATTCGGCTATCGGGGCATCGAAGGCATGATCAAGGCCGCTACCTATGCCCGGGTGAATCGCGTGCCATATCTAGGGTTATGTCTTGGAATGCACATTCTCGTGATCGAATATGCGCGTCATGTGCTCAAGTCCGATGTCCCCAACTCGAGCGAGTTTGCGCCCGACACCGCCTATCCGGTGATTGACCTTCTTCCTGAGCAGCGCAAGGTTGCGGAGAAGGGCGGCACCATGCGTCTGGGTACTTATCCCTGTGTTCTTGTTCCCGGCACAAAGGCGGCGGCGGCGTATGGCACCCTCCGCATCGAAGAACGCCATCGGCACCGGTTCGAATTCAACAACAAATTCCGGGAACTCTTGGAGAAGGGCGGCTTGGTGGTAAGCGGTCTTTCGCCGGATGGGCGTTTGGTGGAGATCTCGGAGCTTGCCGATCACCCCTGGATGGTCGCCACACAGGCGCATCCGGAATTCAAGTCCCGGCCGAACCGGCCGCATCCGTTGTTCGTGGGGTTCTTGAAGGCGGCGAAAGAGGTTCTGCGGGAGGGGGATCAACACCCGCTACCCCTGTAGGTGGGGGGAAGTCAAAAGGGGAGCCGCACTTCGAGAGTGCGGCTCCCCTTTCTTTGTTATGATGTTCGCGTGGCCCGCCTTGGGCTTATGCCTTCGAGGCTTGAGCTTGCATCGCGTTGAGCTTCTTCACCAACCGGGATTTCCGCCGCGCCGCGTTATTGCGGTGAATGATGCCCCGCTGGGCGGTCTTGTCGAGCGCGCTGACGGCCACCCTGACGGCCGCCGATGCGCTCTCCGGATCACCGGCCTCGATCAGCTTCTCCGCCTTGCTGACGAGGGTTTTGTATCGGCTCCGCAGGGACTTGTTCCGAAGCGTTCTCCTTGCGGCAACCCGTATTTGCTTCTTTGCAGATCTCGAATGTGCCAAGGCCTTTTCCTCCTAAAACAGCATCTATGTTACCTCAGGCGCCGGGTTTTGTCCAGACGGCGGGTGTACCCCCAAAACAGCGATTCCGCTTTGCAGTCTTCACCCTCAGAGTGAATGACCTTCATCATCTCACTGTGGACCTTGCCTCGGAATTTCCCCACACTCCATGAACGATCCGGCTTCTCCGATCCCACCCGCCCAAAGGTTTTTGGGGGGACACCCCAATTCCACCGAAGAGGCGTCTTGGCATGCGCTTCTTCAATCGCTGTTTCGGGGTGTACCCGAACTCCGGTCTCGAAGGTTCCAAGGAGGGGCATCATTCGTTCAGGCCGAACCGTCGGGCCCGTTCCTTGAAGGCCTCCTCGGTCTCATCCTCCCACGGGAGATATTTTAAATCCTCGGGACTTCTCAGGCTATAGAGCAGGATATCGATGACCTCCTTCGATGAATTGCCCAGTCTCATCACCGTCTCCCGCCGCACCGTGAAGACCTGCCCTGTGAGCAAAGTGGGCACATTGGGATAATAGACGTTCACGAGCTTGAAGGGGGCTTTCGTCTCGCCGATGGTGACATGTTCCTCGGAGAGAATCCAGCCGTACGAAAGGCAGGTGGGTGAGTACAGGAACAGACACGGCGCCAGATGCATCAACCGATCCAGGGTCATGACCTTTTCGCCCGTTCGGAAAAAGATCCCCACAATGGGAATCGCCGCGAGCAGCTTTCCCACCACCGTCAGCCTCAGGATGATGCCGGTCACGAAGAGGATGATCACCCATAGGAGAATGCCGAGTCCGGGGTAAAGAAAGCGATCCGGCAAAATGAAGTCAAGGAGATTCTTACCGGATTTCTCGAGGTCTCCAAGGATATAACTGCCGACCGCAATTCCTATTGCGATGGGAAGCCAGAAGATGAGCCCGAGCAACAAATATCCAAGTTGATGTTTGACGAAATTCATGGCTGATGTCGCACTGACCCGATAAGTTCACCACTATCTGCCGCCGGACGGGTTCCGCACGGTACTTTCCCCCGCCTTGCCGGCCACGGTCTCTTGCGATGTAACAATCATACCTGACCTTTCTGCGTTATGCTAGAGCGGATCGCCCCGGCATCGGCTCTGCAGACGAGGAGGCCGATGGGGAGTGCCGGCCCCTCCCCCAAAACAGCGGTTCCGCTTTGTAACCTTCACCCTCAGGGTGAATGACCTTGATCACCTTATTCCGGACCTTGCTCCGGAATTCCCACACACCCCATGAACGATCAGGCTTCTCCGATCCCACCCACCCGCCCAAATGGTTTTCTTGGAGGATATCCCAATCCCCCCGAGAGAGATGTGCCGTTTGCACTCTCCTCTTTGTTAATCGTTCCTTTTAGGCCCATCGATTCGCACTTGACAACCTCCGATGGGCATCTGCTATGATGAGGGCGGCGAAAGCCGATTTTTGTTTGAAGGCCTGCCGATCCCACATAATGTCACAATAGTTCCCCACTTTTGCTCGTCTCATCATCAGGATGAGCCAATCTTTGGAGAAGAAAGGAGGATGATGGCTGCGCGAATAGGCATTAACGGCTTTGGTCGGATCGGGAGAGATACGCTGAGAGTCATTCGGAAATACCACCGGGATAAGCTCGAGGTCGTGGCGATCAACAGTCCCGCTGATGTTCAGGTCTTGGCCCGTTTGCTCAAGCACGACTCCGATTACGGGCTTTTCGAAGGGACGGTGGAACCGGCGGAAGGGGCGCTTATCATCGATGGGAAACGGGTGAGAGTGACGGCCTACCGGGATCCCAAGGATATCCCTTGGGGAGAGGTCGGGGCGGAGATCATTGTGGAGGCGGCCGGCGTCTTCAGGGATCGAAACAAGGCTGCAGCCCATCTGGATGCGGGTGCAAAGAAAGTTCTCATCACTGCCCCGGTCAAGGCGAAGAACGAGGATATCACCGTCGTTTACGGTGTCAATCACACGCTCTACGATCCGAAGAAGCACCATGTCATTTCGAATGCCTCCTGTACCACCAACTGCGTGGCGCCGCTGGCCAAAGTGCTTCTCGAGGCTTTCGGGATCAAGAAGGGATTTATCTCCACGATTCATGCGTACACCACGGATCAAAGGCTTCTGGACAATTCCCATCGTGATGCCCGTAGAGGGCGGTCGGCGGCGATCAACATCATCCCCACCACGACGGAGGCGGGAACAGCCACCGCTAAAGTCGTTCCCGCGCTGGAGGGCAAGATCAGCGGGATCGCTTACCGGGTGCCGGTGAGTGTCGTTTCCCTCACCGATTTCTCGGTTCAACTCGAGCGGAATGTCACCGTGAAGGAAGTGAATCAGGTCCTCAAGGAGGCGGCTGAGGGAGCGATGAAAGGCGTTATCGCCTATTGCGAAGAGCCGTTGGTCAGCAGTGATTTCAAAGGGCATCCGGCCAGTTGCATTGTGGATAGCCTGAGCACAGCCGTCGCCGATGGCGATCTGGTGAAGGTTCTGGCATGGTATGACAATGAGTGGGGCTATGCGTGCCGGGTGGCGGATGTGGCGCTCTACATCTATAACCAGGGATTGTGATCCCCCGGCCAAGACCGGAGAAAGAAAGAGGACCTTGAGCCCGGCGGGCGGCCGCTCTTCTTTCGCCCGTGTCTTCTCACCAAAGGTGCCCGAGCGCTCGGGGATTAAAGTGCCTCCCCTTTTTCTCAGCCGATTTCCATGATTTCGATCGGATAGCGCCCTTTGTACACGTCTCCGAGGTGTCCCTCGATGGACACGGGATCCCCCGCCTTGAATACGGTCCCGTTGATCGTGCATACCTTGGCGGATTCGTTGATTTGCAGCCCCTTGCACCCCACCACACAAACCTTCCCGAGGCGGGCGGCAGTGACCGCGGCATGCGAAGTGGCCCCACCTTTCCCGGTGATCAGCCCTTCGCAGTTGAAGACCATCCCGATATCATCCGGCACCGTATCGGGCCGGACCAAAATGCGCGGTTCGTTCGGGTACTTTGCGGCGAAGGCCTTCAGATCCGCCATATCGAAGGCCAGGACCCCGCTCAGCGCTCCCCCCCCGACCCCAATCCCCCGTCCCACAAGTTCCATTCGCTCCCGCGGCACGCCGAACACCGAGCGCTTGCTCCGTTTGCGAACGTCCTGCCGACGGGTCTGAAGAATATAGAGATCCTCCGGCCTCTCGCTCTCGAACGTAAACTCGATCTCCTGCGGCCCGAGCCCCAGCCGCTTCACCAATTGTTCGGTGATTTCCAGCAGTCGGCGGTAGATCTCGGGGAAGGCTGTTTCCAGTGAAAGCTCCGAGTCGTACTGGTATTTCTGACGCTGTGCTTCGGTGATGGGAAGCGTATGGATGCATCCGGAGACGATATCCTCCCCTTGCCCTCCCACTCCAAAATCCCCTGTGATTCTCAGCTCTCCGGTCATCTCAGTGGGATCGTGGGTGAAGATAACGCCGGTGCCGGACCGATCGCTGAGATTCCCCAGAACCATCTTCTGCACGATGACCGCTGTGCCCCATTCGTCGGCGATCTGCAGGTGCTCGCGATAGATCCTTGCCCGCTCCGAGTCCCACGAGTCCATAACTTCCAAGATCGCCCGTCTCAATTGCCGGAAGGGATCGGATTCCACCCGCACGCTATGGGCTTCGAGGATGTTCATGTATTCCCGGGCAATGGCCTTCATGCCCTCGGCGGGAAACGCTGGCCCTATGGCGGCGCCGTATCGCGATTCGAACTGCCGGGTCACCTCATCGAAGAGGTCCCGATTTATGCCACGGGATATCCCCCAGCTCTGGAGGAAGCGGCGGTAGCAATCCCATGCGGTGCGTTCCCGGCCGGATATCCTGCCCCAGCGCTCCGCGATCGCGTCATTGATGCCGACGTTCAGAAATGTGGCCATGGCGCCGGGCATCGAGATGGCCGTGCCCGCACGGACCGAAAGCAAGAGTGGATCGGCGGGGTCACCGAACTTGCGGCCGGCCGCTTGTTCGAGCATGGTCAAGTGCAGCCGGATAAATCCCTCGATCTCCTCGTTGATTCGCGGGTGCCTCACGATCGCGTTCCGGTGGCGGAATACCTCGGTGGTCAGCACGAATCCCGGCGGAACCGGAAAGTCCGCCGCATGCAGTTCCTTCAAGAAAAACGCTTTGGCCCCGAGGAAGATGGGGTTATCCATCCACGGCGTCCGTTTGCAGAGCGGACTGATGATCAAGTCGGGATCGTAAGTCATCACCTCACGGATGAATTCCCGCGGCAGATGGTCTCCCATGCTCCGGATAGCGCGCACCGTTTCCGAGAGGAAGTTATCCAGTAGTTGAATGAGAAAAGCAGATGAGATCACCTCCCGCAGAAAGCTCTCGGAGGTCTTGTGGAGAACTTCTTTAAGCTCCGCTTCCGGAATCGGGTATGCTCCGCTCAAAAGATGGGGCACGATGGCCCTGAGGGGTGGATCGTACAGGTGCAGGTAGTACCGCTCGATGATCCCTTTCACGCTCTGTTCGAGGAACTCCAGAATGTTCGTGTACTGGTCGAGCGAAAGGCTGGCCGAGGAGAAGCTCGACTCGAGCATTTTCAGATTGGCATCGAAGCCTTCATCACGGATGCCGTCCATGACCAAGCCCTCCCGAAACAGGCCCAGGGCTTCGCTCACGCGCCGGAGCGTTTTGATCGTAATGTAATCCAGATTGATGTCCTGTACGATGCGCTGCATCAACTGTGAGGCGGCCTTCTCCAATCGGAAGGTCATCCCCAGCGCCTCGAACTTGGGCTCCCGGTACTCGCCGTACATCGAGGGGATGCCCGCAGCGACATGCCGCTTGTAGTAAATGTTCTCCCATCCTTCGCTCGGCTCCGGACTCAGAATGATGGACTTCAGCCGATCCATCAGCCGGTAGATCTCCCGGAGGGCGGTCACCTCGTCCCCTTTCGAAAGCGCTCCGTTCAGGCTCTCGATCTCCGATTCGGTGACGATCCGGCTCTTCCTCAAGAAGGGGATCACGTCCCTTGCTTCGAATGAGTACTTTTCCCGCAGCAGGGCATAGCTCCTGAGGAGAAGCCGCACCCGTTCTTTATCCGTTCCGGATGATGCGCTCGCTTCGGCGAGCAGTGTCTCGATCCGGTCTTCCGGCATCTCGAGAAGCTCCTCGGGCGTACACGCGGCCTGCCGGCACATCCCCTGTACGATCTCATGAACGGGCACGAACAGATCGCCCTTCAGGTCAATGGATTCGAGGACATCCGGCGGCACGAGCTTCCGCAGCGGTTCGATATCGCCATCGAACCAGAACCGGAGTATCCGGCGGGTCAGCTCCACGTGCGTATTGTTGCTCTCGGTGTGCGTCTGTTTGCGCAGAAAGTGGATCAAGCGATCGCGCCTTCGGGAAAGTTCATCGATGGCGGTGGTCACATCTCTCAGTTCGCCCTCGGCCCCGATCTCGGTGAAGTACACGGGGAAAAGCCGGGCCAGATCCTTCACGATCTTGTATACCGGCTCGATCTCCGCATTCAAAAGTTTGGTCACGTCTTTCTGAAAGAGGTCGGTATCGGAGATGAAAATGCCGCCCAGCCGCAGGTTGACGACCAGAGCCGGAAGGAGGTCTTTCATCGCCTGAGGGTCGTATTCGAAGAGTTCCAACCAGATGCGGATGTGCTTCACATGGTTCGGGTCGACCTCGATCTGCCACTCGGGAGTGATGCGGATCTCCCCCGGCCCGGTGAACCCGAAGTCGATCAGACGACGCACATAGAAATCGGTGATGGCGCGGTCTTCTGTATCGATCAATTCCTTGCCCAGTGTGAGCAGACAATCGAGTACCTCACCCGGAAGCTGAGAACGGAGGCCCGCGAAGAGGTCCATCAGATTCCCGGCGAAGGCGATCATTCGCTCTCCGGATACGTCCTTATGGATGTTGCGGAGAAGCCGGTTGATATCCCAGAGGAGGTTGTCCTTGAGGCGGCTCATGCCGGGCAGATCGAGGAGGTGAACCAAGAAATAGATCTTCTCCAGAGGGGCCTCGAATCGCTCGGCGGCCTGACGAAAATGGGCGGCGATTTCGTCGAATGAGGGAATCTGGCCGATCTGAGGCCAGTCGGCGGCTTGAGCAAGCGCTCGATGGAGCTCGGCAAAGTATGGCTTTCCCAGAGCGGCGGCGATCGGAGTCCACTCTCCCCCGAAGAGCGCCGTGTGTTTTTCGAACCAGATTTCCACATCGGTGGTGGATTCCCAGAAGCGAATGGACTTCTCCATGGCCGTTTTGGTGAGCGCCAATGCTTTCGGAGAGAGCTCCGTCAGTGCCGCTGTTTTGGGCAGATGTGCCTTGAAGTGACGCGAGACGCGGATACAGGCGGCCTCTCTCTTCGTCATCCACTGCTCCAAGATCTCCAGTGCCTGAAGGATCAATGGCTTGCGGATCGTTTGCTCCTCGGACTGATTGCCGATGAATTCGAGAAGCGTCTCCACGATCGTTTCCTGAAGGTGGGCATCGAGCGGCTCATCGGCGAACTTGCGTCCGATTTCCAGAAGGGTGCTGAAGGCCTTTTCGCATTCGGGTAAAGCGCTGTAGAACCAGAAGTCCCTCAGGAGAATCTCGCGCCACCGCTCGATCGCAAATTGGCGGTTCGAGAAGGGGTGGTGATATTCCAGAAAGAACTCCCGTGTTTTCTGATGGATGCCGAAATGCGACTTCGAAAGCGCGATGAACGCCTCATGTTCCGCCGGCAAGGGGATTTCTTCAGCCCGTGTTTGGGCCAGATTTGCTTCCAGAGCCTTCGATTGTAGAGGACGATTCATCGTTGAGTCTCCAAGAGGAAAATTCCCTCTTCCCCAATCGTGGGGGTGTGTATTATTGTACCATTCTTTCTATTTCCATGGGGAATCCCGGGATCGAACCTTGGAGGAGCGATTGAAGAGGCGCGTGCAAAAGACGCCCCTATCGGGGGGATCGGGGGTGTCCCCCCGAAAAAACCTTTGGGTGGGTGGCATTGGGGAAGCACGATCGTTCGAGGGAAGCCGCAAACGGCCTTGTAAAAGCAACCGCGGAGCGCTAGAATCTTACCATGCGATGGCAAAGTTCAGGGAGGAACGGATGAGCCCGAATCCGCATCAACCCAGACCTCAGCGCCCCCGCCGGAGGCGGGATCCGCGAACGCGGTTCCAGACCGTGGTGCGGCCGGAAGAGGCGGCCGGCGCAGCAACCGAATCCTCCCCGGAGCAAAGCTCACGGCCTTCTCCCTCACCCACTTCCCCCCGGCCTGAGGAGACGGGGGGGACTATCCTCTATCCCTATATCCTCTCGGACCTGAAGCTCAGCACCGCTCTCATGGCGGGGGTGATTGCCTTGGTGATCGTCCTCTGGATCGTGCTGAGGTAGATCAGTGGGGTACTTCGGCGGAATCCGGCGGTATCGGGTACCGATTTTGTAGCTTTGACTTTCGTTTGAAGAGCCTACTTTTTCACGTTCAGCTTCCGGATCGCTTCGATCAGTCCCTCCAGCGTCAGCGGATACATGGGGAAAATCTTCCCGATCATCTGAACGGTCGGGTGTTGCCAGAAGCGCTGATCCTCCGGGTTGAGCCACACGGCGTGCGTGAAGTGATCGGCGATCTCCTGAAGGCGCACAATGCCCGGCTTCTCGTTCCGCTCGTAATAGTAGATGGCCCCGTGCTTATGGGTGAGTTCGGTGGTGGCCATGCGGGCATCGCCGACCAGAATGACTTTATAATCGGGGGTCAGGTTGCGGAAGAGCCATTCGGTGGGCACCATTTCCTCTTTTTCCATGTCGATATAGACGTTATCGTAGATGCAGTTGTGGAAATAGAAGTATTTGAAATCCTTGAAATGGGAGACCGAATGGGCCGCCGTGAAGAGGCGGCTGCACGTTCGGGCGTAAGGGAGCATCGAGCCTCCCGTATCCATCAGCAGCAACAGTTTGGTGTTGTTGATGCGGCTGCGCATCCATCGGAGCTCGATATCCCCCGCATTCTTGGCGGTGGCATCGATGGTGCGTTCGAGGTCCAGTTCCTCTTCCGGTCCGATGCGCCCCAGGAGCCGGAGGCCCCTTAAGGCTACTTTGATCTGACGGACATCGAGCTGGAGATCGCTTCGATAGTTTCGATACCGGCGCTTCTGCGCGATTTGCACCGCCCCCCGCCCCCGGGATTCCCCCCCGATCCGGATCCCCGCCGGATGCCTGCCCGAATGGCCGAAGGGACTCGTGCCCCCCCGCCCGATCCAGTAGCCGCCCCCATCGTGTTGCTCCGTTTGCTCCTTCATCCGCTTTTCGAGCTCCCGGATGAGCTCATCGAGGTCCATCTGGTCGAGCATCGCCCGCTCTTCCTCGGAAAGAAGGGACATCACGTCGGCCATGCCTTCGGGACTCTCCAACCACTTCAAGATCTCGTCCCGAATGGCATCGGGCGTCTCGATCCCCTGGAAGTATTCCTGAAAGGCAAGGTCATACTGATCGAAGTGCGTCTCGCTCTTCACCAGAATGGCCCGCGCCAGATAGTAGAACTCCTCCAGTGTGGAGATGTACCCGTTGTTGAGGGCCTGCATCAGCGTCATCCATTCGGTGATGCTGACCGGCACGCCCTTGCGCCTGAGGGTATAGAAGAATTCAGTGAACATCGTCGTTCGGGGTGCTCCTCGGGGAGCCCGTCAGTATCTCCACCGCACCTCTCGTCCGGCGGGCGCCTGACCCATGAACGTTGTGTTGAAGTACTCGTAATCCACCTCTTTCTTGAGGAGGGTGCCGATGAAGGGGATCTCTTTGGCGATCTGCTCATGCGAGATGCCGCCCACCATGAGCGCCTTCAGCCAATCGAGGAGCTCACTGGTTGAAGGCTTCTTGCGGAATTCGTCCACGTTCCGCAGGGCATAGAATACCTTGAGCGCTTCCCGAAGCAGATTTTTCTCGATATCCGGGTAGTGCACCCGGACGATTTCCTCCATCATCTCCTTATCCGGGAACTCGATATAGTGGAAAATGCACCGCCGCAGAAAGGCATCCGGCAACTCTTTCTCCGCGTTGCTCGTGATGATCACGATGGGACGGTGTTTGGCGGTGATGGTCTCTTTGGTCTCAGGGATGTAAAAGGACATGATATCGAGTTCGTTCAGGAGATCGTTGGGGAACTCGAGATCGGCCTTGTCGATCTCGTCGATGAGAAGCACCACTTGCTCCGGTGAAGTGAACGCTTCCCCGAGCTTCCCTAACTTGATGTATTGACGAATATCGGAAACGTCCCGATCCCCGAAGCGGCTGTCGTTCAATCGCTGCACCGTATCGTACACGTACAGCCCTTCCTGAGCCTTGGTGGTGGACTTGATGTTCCAGATGATCAGGGGCTTCCCCAGCCCCTTGGCAATGCTGTGCGCCAGCAACGTCTTTCCCGTGCCGGGTTCCCCCCGGATCAAGAGAGGCCTCTGGAGTGCAATCGCCACGTTGACGGCGTTCCGAAGCGGCGCCGAAGCCACGTAGTCCGCCGACCCCTTGAATTTGTCGAATCCTTTATCCAGTAGCGGCATGAGACTCTCCTCCTAACTCAAAAACCCCGTCTGCCTCCAATAGCCCTGCTCGGGCACTCAAAGCTTATTCTATCATGGAGGGAAAGGGACTTCAAAAAATCCGGTTCGCCCCAAAGACAGCGATTCCGCTCTGGAGCCTTCACCCTCAGGGTGAATGACCTATGATCACCCCATTTCGGACTTTGTCCCGGAATTCCTCCACACCCCATGAACGATCGGGCTTCTCCGATCTCACCCGCCCGCCCAAAGGGTTTCTTGGGGGGACACCCCCAATTCCCCCACGGCAGAGATGTGTCTCTGCGCTCTCTTCTTCAATCGCTCTTTTTGGGCGTTCGCCCCAGGGAAAACCATCGGGGGGGTGGCATCAGAGAAGCGTGATCGTGCGAGGGGAGACACGGAAACGGCGAACGGGGGGCCGGGGCTTTCACTTCAACGCCGAATTCAAAAGGACGATGTGCCGGATATGAGGCTTTTGCCCCGCAAAGCCTCACCAGAGATTCCAATTGGATTTACTTTCGGGCCCTTTGCCCGCCGCCGCGGCCGGAGCGGGTACAGGGCCGGTGACGATGGGCAGTTCGACCGTGAATACGGCCCCCCGGCCCTCTTCGCTCGTGACGGAGATCTGACCTTGGTGTTCCTGAATGATCCCATAGCAAATGCTCAAGCCCAGGCCGGTCCCCTTGCCCACCGGTTTGGTGGTGAAGAACGGCTCGAAGATACGGCCGATGATGTCCTTCGGAATCCCGGGGCCGTCGTCTTCTACAATCACCCGAATGTTTCCATTCACCCGCGAGGAGCGAAGCGTGATGCGGCCTTTCCCGTGCGATTCCTTGATGGCCTGCTCTGCATTGACGATGAGATTCACGAACACCTGTTGCATCTGCTGGAAATCCGCCATCGTCTCCGGCAGATCCGGGTCCAGATCCTCGATCACTTCGATGTTGCTCAATCTCAGATCGTAGGCGCGCAGTTGGATCACGCTCCGGATCACCTCGTTTATGGAGATGAGCTTACGTGTGGGCTCTTGCTTGCGGGCGAACGAAAGGAGATTCCGGACAATGGCGATAGCCCGATCGGTATCCCCCTCGAGACTCGCAAGGTCCTCGAGCGCCATTTCGTCCTTGACATAACGTTTCATCAACTCGACGGTTGAGGAGATGCCCATGAGGGGGTTGTTGAGTTCGTGGGCGACGCCGGATACGAGCTGGCCCACAGCGGCGAGCTTCTCCGATTGGAGCAATTGGGCCTGACTGGCCTTCAGTTTGGCCTGCGCTTGTTCGAGGTCTTCCATGGCGGCCTGAAGTTCCTTATGGGACTGGGTGATGATCTCGTTCTGTTCCGCCAGCGCATTGAGGAGCTCTTGCTGTTCCTCTTCCACCCGTTTGCGCTTGATGGCCCCCGCGAGGGCGCTGGCCACGCTATCGAGAAGGCGCCGGGCGTGCGCCGTGCACACATGCTCGGGAGGCACATAGAGGTTGATCACCCCCAAAATCTGACCCTCGGAGAGGATGGGGAGGCAATGATGGCCGTGGTCGGTCATCCCTTCGCACCGATTCTCGTGCCGTTCGTCCATGTGAGAGGAAATCTGGGCCTGACCGGTGGCGGCGGCACGCCCGCAGATGCACCGGCCCATGGGCACCCGCGCGCACATGGCCTGCACGTTTTCATCGAGATTTTTGTGCGCCCGCATCACCAACGTGTTCGGATCTTCCTCGATCAAGAAAATGCAACCTTTGGATTCGAAGGAAACCCAGGGAACGGCAAGGATGCTATCGAGCACCCGATCGAGGAAGCTTCCCATCGGGATATCCTTGAGCGAAACCTGCAGGAGTTCATTGATGAGCGCCAGGGCTTCGGAAGTTCTTTGAATTTCCTCCTCCACCCGCTTCCGGGCGGTGATATCGTGAAAAATGGCGATGACCGCCGGTTCCCCTTTGTAGATCACGCGGCCTGAATACGCCGTGGCCCATACCACGGCTCCATCCTTGCGGATGGCGCGGACCTCATAATTCCGCGGCACCTCTTTCCCCCCGAGGCGGTCCCGAAATCGCTGGAAGAAGGCTGCCCGATCATCCGGATGGATCAGTGCTTCCAGACGCTCCTTTGGGAACGCTAGAAGCTCTTCCACGGAATACCCGAGGAGTTGGGCCATTCCATCATTGGCGAATACGAGGCGGGTGGGATTGGATCTGGCGATGACGATGCCCTCCCGCAGGTTTTCCATCAGCGTCCGATGTAGCTCCTCTGCCTCCCGCAGGGAGCGGGCCATCTCCGTTCGCTGGGTGATATCCCGGAGGGTGATGAGCATGCCTTTCACCTTGCCCTGGCTGGTGTGGAAGCTGATGCTGGCCTCGACGAACACCCGCCGCCCGCTCTTGTGCCTCATCTCCAACTCCACCAGACCCCGGGAGTTCCCTTTCGAGAGGCCTTTTTGGAACTTGTTCACCATGGCGGCCATCTGTTCGGGGGGGATCGCGGCGGTGAACTCGTCTATCCGCTTTCCTTTGACCTCCTCGAACGTGTATCCGATGATATCCTCGCCCTTGATGTTCCGGTCGACGATCCGGCCGGAGTCGTCAACGTAAATGATTTCGTCGTTGGCGCTTTCGAAGATTTCCCGGAAGTGGGACCCGTTAGGGATGTTATTCGATCGGGTGGCTTTGCGTTGCTTCATAGATTCCCTCCGGCTTATCCCCCCTCGGCTCATGATGCCTCCAGAGCAGCGGTGATGGTCGTGAGCAGCGTTTCCAACTTGCAGGGTTTGATCAAAAGCGAAGAAGCGCCCTTGGCCAGCGCCTCTGCGCGAACGGGCTCGGCATCGGCCACGCCGGTCAGCATGATGACCTTTGTCCGGGGATGAACGGACTTGATCCTGTGCAGTACCTCGAATCCGTTGATCCCCGGCATGCGAAGGTCCAGAACTACGACGTGGAAATCGCACTGCGTAAGCTCGTGGAGTGCTTCCTCGCCGTTTCCGGCAACCCGCACTTCATATCCTTCCATACGGAGGAAACGGCATACCGTCTTGCGGATATGCTCCTCGTCATCGACGAGAAGGATTCTTATGGGAGTGGGACTTGCCATGGTTCACCTTCCTTACCCGGGTGCTATGGCTCACTCGGGCTTTTCCACACTTCCTCTTCCGATATCTCTCCCCTGCCCCGGGTGACGGGGAGGAAATCCCCCCAGTATTCCCTCTCTTGGCGGAATCCATCCTCGATCGTCCGGAGCAGATCATCCAGCTTGCACGGTTTTTCAAGGCAGGCGTAGGCGCCGTCCTCGATCAGCCGGCTGCGGATCTCCGCCTCCGCTTTCTGGGTGGGACTGAGGGTGCTGAGAACGATGACGCACGTTTCCGGATAGTCTTGCTTGATGGCCTTCAGAACCTGTGCACCGTTCATCCCCGGCATCTTGATATCCAGTATGACGATGGCGAATTTCTGCTGGGAGAGCTTGAAAAGCGCATCAGCGCCGTCGAACGCCCCCTCGGCATCGTAGCCTTCTTCGTTCAAAAATCGCACAAGGTTCTCCCGGACGTGCTTTTCGTCGTCCACCACCAGCACGCATTTTCCCCTCGAGTACTGGGGGGTGACGCTGGTATTCCGGCTCGCTCCGTATTCGACCGCCCGTCGGACGGTTCCGAGGAGGTCTTCCAATTTACATGGTTTGATGAGATATCCAAAGGCTCGCCCCGCCAGGGCCGCTTGAACCGATTCCCGATCGGCCATGCCGGTCAGCATGATGCGCACGGTGTTGGGCGATCTCTCGCTGATGGCTCGAAGGAGTTCGAGTCCATCCATCCCCGGCATCTTGATATCGAGCAGGGCTACCTGAAATTCCTCCTGCGATATTTTTTTCAGGGCTTCCGGCCCGCTTGCCGCGCTGACGGCCTCATACCCTTCGAGCGAGAGCGCCCGGCACACGTTTTTCCGAATGTGTTCTTCATCGTCTACCACTAGTACCTTGGGGCGCTTCTGAAGCGGATCGGCAGCGGGCGGCGCATCTTTGGGTGGGACGGCCGCTCCGTTCGATGGGGAGGCTGAAGCCTCTCCGCGGGCCTGTTTGATCAGCCCCAGCAAGATATCCAGTTTGCAGGGCTTGATGAGGTAGGCGAAGGCTCCCTTCCCCATCACGATGTTGGTGACGTTCCGATCGTCAAGGCCGGTGAGCACGATCACCTTCACCTGAGGGTGATGGGCGTTGATCGTGTTGAGGAGTTCGATTCCGCTGGTACCCGGGAGCACAAGGTCGAGAATGACGATCCCGAATCCCCCCTGCGCGAGCTGCGCCAGAGCCTCCTCCGCATCCGAAGCCCCGGCTGCTTGGTAGCCTTCCTCCTTGAGGACCCGAAGCAGAACCTTTCTCGCTCTTTCGTTATCGTCAACGACGAGTATCTTGACCGGTGGTTGGCTCTGATCCATATGGCTTTCCTCGGTCGAAGATTGCGTTTGCCCGTTGATCGTGTGCGAAGGCCCTCCCGAAACTATCCCGTGGAAAGGCACTCCACAGATTTGGTCACGATGGGGAGCTCGACAATGAAGGTGGCCCCCTCCCCTTCCTTGGTGTTCACGTAGATTTTCCCTTGATGTTCCCGAACGATTCCATAGCAAATGCTCAACCCGAGCCCTGTGCCCTTGCCCACCGGTTTGGTGGTGAAGAACGGCTCGAAGATACGGTTCACGATATCCCGTGGAATCCCCGGCCCGTCGTCGGTGAAGGAAACCCGGATGATATCGCCCACTTTCTCGCTGCGGATGATGAGCTTGCCGCGGCCGTGGGCATCCCGCATGGCCTGCTCGGCGTTGACCAGAAGGTTCAGGAACACCTGCTGCAACTGCTGAAAATCGGCCATCGTTTTGGGGAGCTCGGGATCGAGCTCTTGGACGATCTCGATATTATCGAGATTGAGTTCGTAGGCCCGGAGTTTGATCACCACCTTGATGGCATCGTTCACGGAGATGTATTCCCGCTTGGGGTCCTGTTTGCGGGCGAAGGATAGCAGATTCCGCACCACGGAGGTGGCGCGTTCGGATAGGGTCTTGAGGTTCTGAAGGTCTTCGCGGGCGGTGGGATCTTCGACATACATTTCCATGAGTTCCACATAGCCGCTGATGGCCATCAGAGGATTGTTGAGTTCGTGGGCCACGCCGGATACGAGCTGGCCCACGGCCGCCAGTTTCTCCGATTGGAGGAGCTGGGCTTGGCTGGACTTCAATTGCTCCATCGTCTCCCGGAGTTGCGAATTGGTCCGGCGAAGGGTTTCTTCGGTTTTCTTCCGCACCTCGATTTCCCGGTTGAGCTCCTCGTTGGTCAGGGAAAGCTCACGCGTTCGTTTCTCCACCATTTTTTCCAGACCGGCGCTGTAAGCTTCGAGCTCCCGCTGGGTTCTCTGGAGATTGGCGGTCATCTGATCGAAGGCCATCGAAAGTTGGCCGATCTCATCGGTTCCTCCCCCGCCGATCCGATGGTTCAGATTCCCCTTCATGATCTCCACCACCCCCCGGTGGAGGTTGATGATCGGTTTGGTGATCGTTCGGGAGAGGAGGAACGCTCCGATGGCCCCCGCGCCCAGAAGCCCCAGAAGCACGAAGAGCATGGTATTCGTCATCTCGACGACCGGCTCGAACGCTTCCGCCGAGCCCTTTTCGGCTACGACGATCCATCCGGTCTCGGGCAGAACGGCATATGCCCGGAACACGCTATCGCCCAGATAGTTCTTGGCGCGGATTGCCTTGCGGCTGGATTGGATTTGCTCATGGTTGCCGCCGGGTATTAGTGCCTCGAGCTTCAGATCGCCGATCGAGAGCTGATTGCTCAGAACGGCCGCATCGCTCAGGAATCGGGAAGGGGTTATGAGATACCCTTGTGGATTGACCACATAGGATTCTCCCGTTTTCCCCAGTCCCGTGCGATCGGTGGTGATGGCGAAGATATCGTCCACCGTGTTCAAGAGGGCCACCACGCCGATCGGTTCGCCGTTCATCCGGATCGGTGCTGACGTGTAGAGGACGTATCCCCCGCCGGCGGCCTCCGCCTCGATCGTCCCCACATAGGCCTTCTCCTTTCCCATCGAGAGGGCTTCCTCCAAGCCCTGGCCCATGTTCAGACTCTCCGCGGGACGGGTGGAAGCCATGAGAAGCCCCTCCATGTTCCATACCACGATATCGCGAATGGATTCGTTGCTTTCCTTGAACCGTTGAAGCACGTAAGTCACGAAGGGACTATCCAACCGCCCTTGGATTTGATCTTGGTACGCTTCATCGGATATGACGGTGGCCAGCACCTGCGAGAGGGACTCGACGGAATTGACCTTGTCGGAAATCGCGGCGTGGATCTGGAGGGATTTGGATTGGGCGATGGTCGTGAGCAGATTCCCGATCTCCTCTTCCACCGCCTTCTTGGAGATGGTCCGTCCGATGAGCGTGCTGGATCCCGCCGCCACGAGGATGGCGGCAAAGATGAGGACTACCACCTTCCGCTTGATGGTCATGGCTCAGGTATCCGAATGTTTTGGCATCGGGTTATGGGCCTAGGCCCCCGAGATGCAGCGGGGCTTGGGGGACGGGCCGGCAGACCGGAAGACGTTTTCCACGCACTCTCGCAGTTCGGCAAGGGTGCACGGCTTGGTCAGATATGCCGCCGCCCCTTGGGCCAGCGATTGCGTCTCGAGCGATTCGTTATCGGCCACACCGGTCAGCATGATCACGATGAGATCGGGCAGCATCGCCTTCAGGCGCTGCAACACCTCGAGTCCGCTCATTCCCGGCATTTTGAGGTCCAGCAAAGCCAGATCGAACGGGTTTTTGGAAGCCAGAGCAATGGCTTCCTCGCCCCCCGCCGCCGCGGCGACCTCGTACCCTTGAGTCACAAGGGCACGGCTGAGGACCTTTCGAATGTGCTCTTCATCATCCACGATCAGTATTCTTCGGGAATGGTTCCCCCCATTCATGAATCCCCCTCCGCAAAACCCGAGCTCTCGCGTTCGCCGGGATCATTAAAGAAAGGTAAATATGATTGCGCATCCGGCATTAGAGAGCCGGTTTTTTTGCCCGCTGTTGTATCCTAGCCTACACCTTCGCTACAGAATCTGAAACATGGACAACCCTCATTTGGGTCGGGTGATTACCCCCAGAAGGCCTCCTGAAGCTTTGCGGGCCTCTGGGAGGATTGCCACAATCCGATCGTTTGCTTGAGGAGATCTCTTCTAAGCGAGTTCATCGAGGGGGTGGCTTGAGGGGGAGGAAAGGGGTATCACACGTGGGGGGAAGGAGAGGTATGAATGGTGGTCCGGCCGGATACCGATTTCCGCCCTCCCCCCGCCTTCTGTGCTCTCGTGGAGAAGGCTTGGGGAGAGGGCTCGGCACGGTGCATGGGTGTATTCTTTGGGAACCGTTATGGCTCGAAGGCCATCGGGTACCAATCGCTGATGCGGACCATATCCTCGCGATCGGCGCGGATCTCATAGAAGAGCTCGTAATTGGCCGCCGTGCGTTTGGTCGGAGAGAAACTATATTGCTCGACCCCATCCACCATCACGCTGAAAGATTGTGCGGCCTCGTAAAGGGCTTCCGGACTGAAGTGCTCAGGCCCCATCGTCTCGGCGGTGTGCCGGATCGTTTCAAGCACCACATAGGCGTTGGCAATGCCCAAGTACCCTACCCCCTGCGTCATCACTTCCTTGACGGACTCCGGGTGATAGGTGTAGAGGATCTGTTTGGTGAGGTCGAGGAATTCTCCCTCGTCCGTCCACCATTTCGAGGTGCGGATCACCAAGGATCTATCCAATTCCGGGAAGACTTGAGATTCGTTGACGAGTTTCCATGAGACGGCGATATAGGGATCGACGGCGATGATCTTTCCTTTTCCACCCGCCTCCCGATATTGTTTGGCAAAGTTGACCATCAGGCCGGGGGGAACAACGTAATCCGCATCCTTGAGGGCACTGGCTTCAGACCCCCAAGAGAAGGTGAAGTTTGTCAGGTATCCGCCGATCCACTGGAATTGATCGGGGTGGGCCTTGCAATACTTCTCGGCGGCTTTGAAGAACGCCGGTGTGTAGGCATCATCCCATCCCGCCCCGCCGATCTTGGCGGGACGGTTCTTCGGAAAGTCCGGATCGTTTTCCGAGAGCCATTTGAGGAAGGTGTATGCTTCATATTCCGGAACGAGCCCCACACAGAAGACATACCCCGGGGGAGACGCCTCGCTGGCCGGGAGAGAACACACAAAGAGAGGCATGTGATCGGCGTTCGCTCGAGATTTGAGCGATACCCCCGTCGGAGGGGTGGGCGTGAAGATCAGCTGGGCCCCTTTTTCCTTCAGCCACTCATAGCCGGGGATATCCTTGGAGGGATTATATTGGCTATCGTACTCGATCACTTTGAGCTCGACGCCGGGGATCAAGCCTTTCTCGTTGTAATATCGGACGAGATCCTTGAGGGCCATGTTCACCGTCTTCATGCCCTCCGAAGCTACCCCCGTGAGATCGGTATGATTGCCGATGGTGATCACTGTCTTGGTTTCCGATTGGTTAGCCTTGGGTGTGCCGGTGGAAGTTTGCTTCTCCCCACCATCACCCCCACCACCCCCGCATGCTGTGAGCACCATCAAGGCTGCGAGGACGAACCCTGCCAGAGCGACGAATCTCCCTTTCAAAACCATCCTGAGGCCCCCTGTGTTATTTTGCTCACTATTATAGCACTATCCTTTTACCCGTTGTTAAGAGATCCCCGGGGGCAACAATGGTTGACTCTCGAGATCGGCGGCTTGAGGCCATCGGAAGAACATATTGACCTTTGGGTGGTTTGGTGATAGAATGATCGCCACAAGGACAATGACCTCGCGATGGTGGGGGCATTGATCCGTGGGTGGAGGGGTGAGGGCAAAGTGAATAGGGAATGCTGCTTGGATCCGGAAGGACCGAGACGGCACGAACAGATGGAGTAAAAGGCCTTCTCGGTAAACGGGAAGGCCTTTTGATTTCGGGGATAAGGGCTCAAATGAGACTGGGTTTCATTGGCGCAGGGGTGGTGGGGACGGCGCTGGCGGTTCGCCTCCGGGAGAGAGGATATACCGTGGCGGCCGTAGCCAGTCGGAGTCCGTCATCGGCGGGAAAGCTGGCGGACGCCGTTCAGGGATGCCGGGCCTTCGAAAGGAAACAGGCGGTGGCCGATGCGTGCGATCTCGTATTCGTGACAACGCCGGATGATGCCATCCCCGGTGTCATCGCCGAAGTCCAGTGGCGGGCGGGCCAGAAGGTCATCCACTGCAGCGGCGCCGATTCCCTCGATGTTCTCGAGAAGGCCAGGGGCGATGGGGCCTGTGTGGGCGCCTTTCACCCATTGCAGACGTTCGCCAATGTGAATCATGCCATCGAAAACTTGCCCGGTTCCACTTTCGCCCTCGAGGCGGAGGGTGAGTTGCTTTCCACGCTCAAGGGAATGGCTGAGGCATTGGGCGGGCACTGGGTTGTGCTCGGCCCGGGGGATAAGGTCCTCTATCATGCCGCGGCGGTGATCGCGTGCAATTATATGGTCACTCTGGTGAAAATGGCCACTGATCTATGGGCATCTTTCGGAGTGGAGCCTTCGGATGCGGTGCGGGCTCTGCGCCCGCTGCTCCAAGGGACGGTCAACAACATCACCAATGTGGGGTTGCCGAACTGTCTTACGGGCCCGATCGCGCGGGGGGATATCGGGACCATTCGCAAGCATCTTGCGGCACTCGAAGCGCGGGCGCCCCAGATCGCCCCGATCTATCGGGCGATGGGGCTTCAAACCATTCCCATTGCACTACAAAAAGGGAGGATCAACGAGGAGAAGGCAAACGAACTGCGCTTGTTGCTGAGCAAATCCGTTTAACGACTCCAAGGGGGAAAAGGCCATGCGGATGATGATGAAAGGCAAGATCCATCGAGCGCGGGTGACCGAGGCGGATATCAACTATGAGGGGAGCATCACCATCGACCGAAAGTTGATGGAAGCCGCGGATATCCTACCCTACGAAAAGGTCCATGTCCTCGATGTGACCAACGGCGCACGCCTCGAGACCTATGCCATCGAGGGCGGACCGGGTGAAATCTGCGTCAACGGGGCTGCCGCGCGGCTGATCGCTAAAGGCGATACGGTGATCATCCTGACTTACCACTGGGTTCCCGAAGAGCAAGCGCGGGACTATCATCCGAGAAAGGTTTTCGTCAACGCGAACAACGAGATCGTTGAACTCTGTGCCGCCGCAAATTGAGGCTGCGACCGGGTGCCCCATCCGAAGCTCGAGGAGGGTGCCATGCGGATGACCATCAACCGGCTGATGGAAATGAAGCTACAGGGCGAGAAGTTCTGTATGCTCACGGCATATGACTATTCCACGGCCAAGCTCGTGGATGAGGCGGGCGTCCCCCTGATCCTCGTGGGAGATAGTCTCGGCATGGTGATGCTGGGATATGACTCCACGATCCCCGTCACCATGGATGAGATGATCCATCACACCAAAGCAGTTTCCCGGGCCGCAAAGAATGCCCTGATCGTGGGCGATATGCCGTTCATGACCTATCACACCTCTGTCGAGGATGCCCTGCGCAATGCCGGCCGGTTCCTTCAGGAGGGCGGTGCCCAAGCGGTCAAGCTGGAAGGCGGCGTAGCGGTTGCGGAGAAGGTCCGGCATATCGTGGCCGCAGGCATCCCGGTGATGGGACACCTCGGATATACTCCTCAATCCACCCATCAACTCGGCGGACCTCGGGCGGTGGGGAAGACCGTAGATGCGGCGGCTCAGCTCCTCCGAGATGCCCGGGCGCTCGAAGATGCCGGGGTATTCGCCATCGTTCTGGAACTTGTGCCCGCGCCGCTGGCGAAGCTCGTTACCCAGAAGGTCAGAGTCCCTACGATCGGGATAGGGGCCGGCAAGGATTGCGATGGCCAAGTTCAGGTGATCCATGATCTCTTGGGGCTGTTTTCGGATTTTGTTCCCAAGCATGCCAAGCAATATGCCAAGCTTCGCGAAATCGCCCGATCGGCCATTGCCGCGTACATGGCGGAGGTGAAGGAAGGCGCTTTTCCCACTGCTGCCAATAGTCCAACGATGGATGAGAGCATCCTCAGCCAATTGGAGTGATACAAGTCAGCGACCGTGCAAGAAGAGGGCCGCTCATCCGCCCGCCGGATGAGCGGCCCTTTTTTCTTTCCCATGGCACCATCCCGCTTTTATCGGGTTGACATGGCCGACTGCTAGAGTTTATCATGCTTCCAAAACCAAGGGGGAATCGTGCCCGATCGCCACTTCCCCGCCCCTGGCGTCAGTGTCATTCAACGGATTCGGAAAAGCAGTGCCTTGCGAATCCCCTTGGAGCTTGCTCCAACCCCCGAGCCACGGGCGCTTTCTCTAGCGATTTTTATTTACGGATTTGCGGGCGTCATCATCCTCGGCACGATTCTCCTCGTCCTCCCCTTTTCGAGCAGAAGCGGGGATTGGACCTCATTTCTCGATGCACTGTTCACCGCCACTTCGGCGACGTGTGTGACCGGCCTGACGGTGGTGGGAACGGAATCACACTGGAACGCCTTCGGGCAGGGCGTGATCTTGGGGCTGGTGCAAGTGGGCGGATTCGGCTTCATGATCAGCGCCACGCTGCTCTGGGTTGCCCTCGGCCGGAGGATCGGACTCCGCCAGCGGTTGCTCATCGCGGAATCCCTGGGCATGGATGAGGTCGGCGGGGTGGTGCGTTTGGTGAAGCGCTTTGCCCTGATCACCCTCATCATCGAATCGGCCGGGGCGGGGCTTCTCTACCTCGACTTCTCTTCCGAAAGCTCCACCGGCACAGCGGTGTGGCATGCGTTCTTTCAATCCATCTCCGCGTTCAACAATGCCGGCTTCACGAACCTCGGGCAGGGCCAGAGCTTGATCCCGTATCAAACCGACGTCGGCGTGCTCATGGTCATCGCCGTGTTGATCTTCTTTGGTGGGATCAGTTTCCTCGTCCTCGCCGATGTGGCCCGGGGCCGCCGATTCGATCGTTTCGGCCTCGATACCAAGATCGTGTTGGTGACCACAGGGGGGCTTCTGGCGATCGGAACGATCGTCTTTCTCATCACGGAGTATTCCAACGCTCAAACGCTCGGTCCCTTGGATATCCCCCATAAGATTGTAGTCGCTTTCTTCCACTCGGTCAGCCCTCGAACGGCGGGCTTCGAGGCGGTGAACATGGGGGCCGTGGCGGACTATACCCTGTTTTTCACGATCGTGCTCATGTTCATCGGAGGGGCGGCGGGCTCCACGGCGGGGGGCATCAAAGTGAATACCTTCGGGATGCTCATCGCTACCATCGGCAGTTCCCTCAAACAGCGGGAGCATCCAAGGGCTTTCGGGCGCGAATTCGAGCCGCAACAGATCTTTCGGGCGCTTACGGTCTCTATCTTGGCGCTGATGTTCATCACCCTCGTGGTACTGGTGCTTCAAACGATCGAGGACTTCGACTTTCTCGACCTCCTCTTCGAGACGGTTTCGGCGTTCGGCACGGTGGGGCTTTCCACCGGCATCACGCCGGAGCTTTCCATCGCCGGCAAGCTGATTATCATTGTGACCATGTTCATCGGGAGATTGGGGCCTCTCACCTTGGCGCTCATCCTTGTTCAACGGCAGAAACCCACCACCCATCGCTATCCCCATGATGTGGTGCGGATCGGGTAAACGAAGGAGGCGATCATGAAGAAACAGGTAGTGATCATCGGATTGGGACGATTCGGTTACTCGCTTGCTGAAGCGCTCTTCTCCATGGGCCATCAAGTGCTGGCGATCGATACGGACGAGAAAAAGGTTCAGAACATCGCCGCTCACATCACCCATGCGGTGCAAGCCGATGCCACTGACGAATCCGTGCTGAGGAAACTGGGGGTCACCAACTTCGATGTGGCGGTGGTGGGCATCGGATCGGGGATTCAGCATAGTGTCCTCTGTACGATCCTTCTCAAGAAACTCGGCGTTAAATACGTCATCGCCCGGGCGGAGAACGAGCTTCACGGGTCCATTTTGGAGAAGATCGGGGCGGACAAGGTCATCTATATTGAACATGAGATGGCCGCCAAAATCGCACATCAGCTCAATTTCCCCGAAGCGGCGGACTATGTATCGGTGGCGCCGAGCTACGGGGTGGCCAAACTCGTTGGGATTCCCCGATTTGTGGGGGTATCTCTGGGCGATCTCGGGTTCAGTCAGCGGACGAAGGGTGGGGCGGTTGCACTTCTGCTCAGGCGGGAAAAGGAGGTCATCGTCACCCCCGATCCCTCGGAAATCGTCGCTCACGGGGACACGCTGATCGTTTCGGGGAATGACGATGAGATCGAGAGGCTTCTGGCAAGGCCCGTGGTTACGAGGAAAGAGGAGAAGGAAAGAAAGGACTGAAAGAAGCGGCGCTCGCAAACCGAGGAGCACTTGAATGGAAGATAGAGGAGCCGCAAATGGACCTCTTGTGGACGATGGAATGTGCCCCGCTAGGGGGCTTCCGATGCCGGAAATTCAGACTCTGGCCATACCGTACAGCCGCTCGATGATTTCCTCCGCTCCCTTTACGATCCGGTCTATCACCTCTCGGACGGTGGGGATATCGTGGATGAGGCCCACCACCTGCCCGCACGATTGGAGCCCGTAGTCGAGCTCTCCCGTCTCCAGAAGCCTTTTGCCCCGTAGCCCGCTGATCAGCGGGGCAAGATCCTCTAGCTTTGCGCCCCGGCTTTCCATTTCCGCAACCTTCTCGGCGATGGGATTGCGAAGCACGCGCCCCGTGTTCTTGAGCGAACGTTGCACGAGCATGGTGTCCCGCTCGGAGGCGCGGAGAAACCATTCCTTCACTTTGGGATGAACCGGCGCCTCTTCCGTTGCCACGAATCGCGTGCCCATGTTCACCCCTTCCGCTCCCAGCGCAAGTGCGGCCACGAATCCCCGCGCATCCCCGAATCCCCCCGAAGCGATCACCGGGATTTTCACCGCATCGGCGGTGAGGGGGATCAGAATGAGAGAGGTCACATCCTCTTCGCCGGGGTGCCCCGCGCACTCGAAGCCGTCAATGCTGACCGCATCGCATCCGATCCGTTCCGCCGTTTTGGCGAAGCGGACAGCGGTGCATTTGTGGATCACCTTGATGTTCGCCGCCTTCAGCCGTTCCATGTACGGTTCCGGACTTCTGCCCGCCGTCTCGACGATCTTCACCCCCTCTCCGATGATCGTATCGATGTAGCCTTCGATGTTGGCCGGGCGCATCGTGGGAAGGAGCGTAAGGTTCACCCCGAACGGTTTATCGGTAACGGCGCGCATGCGCTCGATCTCGGCGGCGAGTTCCTCCGGCGTGGGGAAGGTGAGTGCGCTGAGAATTCCAAGTCCCCCCGCCTCCGATACCGCCCCCGCAAGTTCGGCGCGGGAGACCCATTGCATTCCCCCCTGTACAATGGGGTAACGAATGCCGAGGAGCTTCGTTAAACGTGTTTCGAACATAACTTCCCCCGAAGAGAATCCAATCTAGCGTAACTGAACAAGCGTAGGGAGTCAACGGGATCACGCGGTGGCGGAGTCCCTCGACCGGCGGAGGATTTCTTGGGCGGCCACCACACCGGAGGCCGATGCTTGCACGAGTCCCCGGGAGATCCCCGCGCCATCGCCGATGGCAAATAGGTTGGCCACTTCGGTTTCGAGGTTCTCGGTGAGGTGAAGCCGGGAGGAATAGAACTTGACCTCGATCCCGTACAGAAGCGTATGCGGCGAAGCCACCCCGGGGACGAGCTTATCCATTGCCACGAGCATCTCTCTGATTCCTTTGAGGAAGCGATAGGGGAGCACGGCGTTGAGGTCTCCCGGTGTGGCGCTCTTGAGGGTGGGTTGGACAATCCATTGCCCCACGCGGGCGGGGAGAGAACACCGGCCTTTGAGCATATCGCCGAATCGCTGTACCAGAGCCCCTCCCGCCAAGAGATTGGCCAGACGCGCCACCGAACGCCCGTAAGAGATGGGATCTTTGAAAGGTTCGGCAAACGTGGCGCTCCCGAGAAGAGCGAAATTGGTGTTCTCCGTCTTCCGGTCGGCATAGCTGTGGCCGTTGACGGTGATCACGGGGTCCTCCCCGCCGGTGGATTCCATGGTCACTTCCCCCGCCGGGCAAACACAGAACGTCCGAATGCGATCGTGGAAGGTCCGGGAGTAGAACTTGAGCTTGGGTTCGTATAGCACATCCGTGAGGGGGGCCATCACTTTTTGCGGGACTTCAATGCGGAGTCCGAGATCGATCGGGTTGTTGTGAACGGTAAGGTTGAGGAGACGCGCTTGCCTCATCAACCAATCGGAACCTTCCCGGCCCGGCGCGATGACCACGAACCGGGCATCGATCTTTTCACCCCAGTGGGTCATGATCCCCTTCACGCGCCGGTCCTTCACCAAGATGGAATCGACCTGAACATCCGTGCGCATCTCGACGCGATCCGCCAGAAAATCGTGCATGGCGCTGAGGATTTGATGACTCCGCTCGGTGCCCATGTGGCGGATGGGGAGCGAAACCAATGCAAGGCCGGCGGTGCGTGCCTTCTCTCTCAAGAACTCGACCTGCGGTCCGACGCCGTAAAGCGCCTCCGGAGCCCCGAATTCGACGTACGTTCGGTCCACATATTCGATGAGGTCCTCGACCGTTCGGAGGTCCATGTACTGATCGAGCCGCCCCCCGACCTCCGCCGAAAGGGTGAGTTTGCCATCGCTGAAGGCTCCCGCCCCACCCCAACCGCTGACCATGCTGCAGGGGGCGCATGCGAGGCAATTGGAGTGGTTGTTGATGCTCGGACAGTGGCGCGTCTTGAGATCGTGGCCTTTTTCTAACAAGAGGATGCGAAGTTTGCGACCGGACCGTGCCAACTCCAGGGCTGTGAAGATTCCCGCCGGTCCGCTGCCGACGATCACCACATCATAGGTTTCGGTCATGACTCATTCCGTGCGAATCTAGGGCAGTAAGCCGGCGATGTTCGGGGGATGAGAGGGGGGTTAATCCTTGATCTTGTAGCGTTTTTTGAAGCGCTCGATCTGGCCGGCCGTATCGATAATTCGTTGCTCGCCGGAGAAGAAGGGATGGCATTTGCTGCAAACCTCAACCTTCAGCACCGGCTGCGTTGCACCCGTCGTAAAAGTATTGCCGCACGAACAAATGACCTGCGCGTTTTCGTAATACTTCGGATGGATCTTTTCTTTCATGGTGGTTATTGTTCCCCATCGGCAGGATGGACGCTGACCTGCCGCTGATACTTGTTCGCCCGCTCGAACTTGACCTTTCCGTCGATCAATGCGAAGAGGGTGTGATCCTTGCCCAGGCCCACGTTCGCACCCGGGCGGATCTTCGTACCGCGCTGCCTCACGATGATAGAGCCCGCGCGCACCGCTTGCCCGTCATATCGCTTGATACCCAGCATCTTCGGTTTGCTATCGCGCCCGAGTCGGCTGCTCCCGCCCGATTTCTTATGTGCCATTTCAATGACCTCAATCCACTCTCAGGGCTAGTTCGTTGTGATCTGATCGATCGAAAGCCGGGTGTAAGGTTGCCGGTGGCCACGCTTCCGCATGTAGCGGGTCTTGTTCTTGTACTTGAACACGATCACCTTCGGTTTCTTGGCCTGCCGTACGATGGTCGCTTTTACCTTTGCACCTTGGATGGCTGGTTGCCCCACGAGGATTTGATCTCCATCTGCAACAAGGAGGACTTGATCCAATTCGACGGCAGTGCCCTCTTCGCCGGCGATCTGTTCCACATCCACCGTTTGCCCCGGCGAAACCTTATACTGCTTTCCTCCGGTAGAAACTATCGCGTAAATGATCGTCCTCCGCCAAAAATACTCCATAGCATTTTACCAATTACATCGAATTTGTCAAGCTAAACGAACTTCCCAAAAAGAGCGATTGGAGAAGGGCGTGCAAAAGACACCTCTCTCGGGGAGATTGGGGGTGTCCCCCCGATTTTTAGGGAGTTGCTCTGGCCTCCCGAGCGTGAACTTGCTAAAATGGAACACACGAGACCTGAGGTGAGCAAGGGTGCCGGCCAATCTGACCCCCGCCTATTTCGAAGCTGAAAAACGTTACCGTGCCGCCGAGACGATCGAGGATAAGCTGAAGGCGCTGAACGAAATGCTGGCGGTCATGCCCAAGCACAAGGGCACGGAGGTGCTGCGGGCTGAGCTTCGGACGAAGATCGCCAAGCTGACCAAAGAGGCGGCCAAGGAACAAGCCACGGCCAAACGCGGGGGCGTTTATCATATCCCCAGAGAGGGCGCCGGTCAGATCGCCGTCATCGGATTCACCAATGTGGGGAAATCCCACTTGCTCGGTTCGATGACCGCCGCCACCCCGGAAGTTGCGGATTATCCCTACACCACCAAGGTGCCTCAGGTGGGCATGGCGAAATTCGAGAACGTCCAGATTCAGCTCGTGGATATGCCGCCCATCACCGATCAGGATGCTCGACCGTGGTTTGCGGCGATCCTCCGCTCAGCCGATGCACTGCTTCTTGTGGTGGATCTGGAGATCGATCCCGTCACCGAAGTGCGGGAACTCGTCGCAGAGCTGGCCAAATACAAACACGGTGTGAATGGACTCGACGCCGGATCGGGGGAAATCCTGTTCACCAAACGGGCGGTGATCGCGGGGAACAAAAGCGATCTCGATCCCGATGGCGCCCATCTGAGAGAGCTCGAAGCGGCCTATCTCGGAAAAGTGCCTGTGGTGGGAATCTCGGCCAAGTGTGGCACCGGGCTGGATGCACTGAGGAAGGCACTGTTCGATTCGCTGGGAGTGATCCGTGTTTACACCAAGAGTCCGGGCACCCGAGCCGATCTTTCCGACCCGATGATCCTCAGGGTTGGCAGCACGATCGAAGATGCCGCCGAAGCGGTCCATAAGGATTTCCGCCGCAACCTCAAGTATGCTTTGATCTGGGGCTCGGGGAAGTTCGCCGGTCAGCGGGTCAAGCGTGACCATGTGGTCCAAGATGGGGATATCATCGAGCTCCATGCGTGAATAGGTGCCGATGAACTTCAACGATGAAGATCACTTCTGAGTGTTATCCGTGCCTCAACCGGTTGGTTTATCAGGCCGCAGAGTTGGCGACGGATGATCCAGAGCTGCGGCAAAAGGCTATCCAAAAGGGGCTCGACCTTCTGGAACGGAGTTTCTCCCTTTCGAAAACCTCCATCGCTGTGGCCACTCCTCTCCATCGGGTGATCCGGGAGATCACCGGTAATCCCGATCCCTATCTCAAAATGAAGGAGGCGGAAGTGGCGATGGCGCTCGCGCTGGGGCCGGACTTCGGTCCGCGCGGGAGCCTTCGCGACGAGATGATCTTGGCCGTGCATGGCAACTCGATCGATTTCTTCAAGGGAATGGACGAGATCCGGGCGGATCTCGGCGCTCCGGTCCGCTTTGCCATCGATCATGTTGCGGCACTGGAATCCAAATTGGAACATGCAAGCCGGATCCTTTACCTTGCGGACAACACCGGTGAGGTGTTCTTTGATCTCAGGCTCATGTGGCGCCTCGGCCGCTTCGGGGAAGTGACTTATGTGGTCAAAGAGTCGCCGGTGCAGAACGATGTCACCTTGGCCGATCTCGAGCGCTTCGGTCTGAGGCGGTATCTTTCGCGCGTGATCACGACCGGAACGGATACGCCGGGCGTGGATATGGATCTGGCTTCGGAGGAGTTCAAGCGGGAGTTCGCCTCCGCCGATCTCGTTCTCGCCAAGGGCATGGGGTACTGGGAAACCCTCTCCGAGCTCCCGCCGCAGGGGAAGGTCTTCCACTTGCTCAAGGCCAAATGCATGCCGGTGGCCCGCTCGCTGAATGTGCCCCTCAATAGCTATGTAGCGTTGTTGCGCTAGATCGCCCGCGGCATGCGGCCCTAACGCAGCGATTGAAGAAGAGAGTGCATAAGACACCTCACTCAGGGGGATTGGGGGTGTCCCCCAAGAAAACCCTTAGGGCGGGTGGGTGGGATCGGAGAAGCCTGATCGTTCATAGGGCGGGGGGAATTCGAGTGCAAGATCCGGAATGAGGTGTAATGGTAATTCACCCTGAGGGTGAGGACTGCAAAGCGGAATCGCTTTTTTTGGGTCCGGCGCCGTGGTTAAGAACAGGGCGTATGAATAATCTCCTCCTCGAAGGTCAGCCGGGAGTGGGGAAGACCACCCTTCTTCGGGCGGTCGCCCGTGCGATTCCCTCCGCTCGAATCGGGGGCTTTCTGACCGAAGAGATCCGGGAGAACGGCATCCGGATGGGCTTTCGGGTGGAGACCTTCGACGGTCGTTCCGCCGTTCTGGCCCATACCGCCTTCAGATCGGGGCCGGTGGTGGGGAAGTACCGCGTGGACGTGTGCGCATTCGAGGAGATCGGCGTGAACGGTCTGGAGCGGGGGCTGTCCGAGGCCGATATCCTTCTGGTGGACGAGATCGGCAAGATGGAGCTTTGTTCCGAACGTTTCAAGGAACTCGTGCTCCGCTCTCTGGATTCTCCCAAGCCGTTGGTGGCCACGATCATGTCCCGGCCGCATCCGTTCGCGGATCGGATCAAGGCACGCCCGGACGGCGAGCGCCTCACGGTGACCGTGCGGAACCGCGATGCGCTCGCGGATCTCCTCGTTCAGAGGTTGAAAGCAGCGCTGGGACGATGATGCTTCCCATTTCTTCGGTTGAAGCCCTCGCCGCTTCTGTGATTGTGTTCGTTGCGGCGTGGGTTCAGGGTTCGATCGGGTTCGGATTGGCCGTCGTTGCGGCCCCGCTTCTCGTCCTGATCGAGCCCGATCTGGTTCCGGCGCCTCTCATCCTGAACGGACTTCTCCTCACCTTCCTCATCGCCTATCGGGAGCGGCGTTCTATCGATATGGGCGGCATCGTCTGGGCCACGATCGGTTCCATGGGAGGGATGGCGGCGGCGGGGGGTGTACTCTTGGTGATTTCCCCCTTCGGCTTCACCGTCCTCTTTTGCACGCTGGTATTCGCGGCGGTGGGGTTGAGTGCGCTCGGCCGGACCATCCATCCTACCCGAAGAAGCGCCCTCGTTGCCGGTGTGCTTTCGGGATTCATGGGAACGACCTCTTCCATCGGCGGCCCGCCCGTGGCGCTCCTCTATCAGAACCTTCCCCCGCCAAGGCTCCGCGGCACCCTTTCGGCGTTCTTCTGCATTACCGGCGTGATGGCGCTGGGAGTGCTAGGGGCGGTCGGAAAACTCGGATGGACGGAGACGAAACTGGCCCTCCCCCTCTTGCCCGGACTCGTGATCGGTTATGCGCTATCGGGGTTCACGGCGGGGGTGCTCGATCGGTATCCGGCGCGCCCCGCCGTGCTCGTCCTTTCCGGCCTTTCGGCCGTCGGAGTTCTCCTCCGCGAGCTCCTGTGAACCGTTCACCGTTTGAAGACCGTTCGGATCTATGGCCGGATGAAGAAGCGGGGAATTATGCCGATCTCCCTCGTCCCATTGGGATACGGCCTTCCGTAAAGGTACGGATTGACCTTCGGAGCACCATGCGGGATACTTGACTGCAGTAAGCCCCAGAAGCAAGGGTAAGGAGGAAGGTTTGATCGAAAGCTTCGATGGCAAAGAGCCTCGCATCGCACCTTCGGCCTATGTGCATCCGCTGGCGTGTGTGCGGGGAGATGTGGAGATCGGCGAATACGCGATGGTCTGGCCGGGAGCGGTCATCACCGCGGATGCGGGCACGATCCGCATCGGGAAATGCACCATCATCGAGGACAATTGCTCGCTCCACGTGGGCACGTATGAAGATTGGCTTCAGACCCGGCCGGGATTTCTCGAAATCGGCGATTTCGTGACGATCGGGCACGGAGCCGTGGTCCACTGCCGAAGGATCGGGAACCATTCGATGATCGGGATGAATGCGGTGGTGCTTCAAAACGCCGAGATCGGCGAGAGCTGTGTGATCGCCGCCGGTGCGGTGGTGCCGGTGGGCTTGAAGGTGCCCGATCGCTCGTTCGTGGCGGGGGTTCCGGCGAAGATCAAGAGCGAGATCCGAAAGGATCAGGCCTACTGGGTGGGGGAGGGGTTCGAAGAGGATTTCTCGTATTATGCGGACTATATTCGTAAGCTACGGGAGTCGCGGCGCATCGGACCAAGCCCGATAGAGGGGTGAATTGATGGATCGGAAGGTGGCTTTTATCACGGGCGCAAGCCGCGGTATCGGCCGGGCTACCGCTCTGGCCCTCGCCGAAGCCGGATTCGATGTGGTGCTCACGGCCCGGACCCTTCGCGAAGGCGAGACACATGAGTACCGCGTGCCCACCCCCGATGGCAAACCCCTCCCCGGCAGTCTCGAACGCACCGCGCAGGCCGTCCGCGCCCTGGGGCGTGAAGCCCTACCCCTGCGAATGGACCTTCTGGATCTGAGCTCGATCGATGCCGCCGTGGAGAAGGCGCTCGGCACTTGGGGGCATTTGGATGTGCTGATCAACAACGCTACATATCAGGGCAAGGGCCTCGACGATCCCTTCGAGAAGCAGACGATCGAGGATCTAGAACGGGTCTTCCGGGGGAATGTCTTCGGACCGTTCTATCTCACGAAAAAAGTGACGGCCCACATGGTCGAACGCGGCGGCGGCATTATCATCAATGTGACCTCGGGCGCGGCGGAGAACGATCCGCCCATGCCGGTGTGGGAGGGGAGCTGGGGCTTTTCCTACGGGGCGAGCAAGGCCGCTTTCCATCGTCTCGCGGGCATCCTCAACGTGGAGTCGGGCGGCAAGGGCATCCGGGCGTTCAACCTTCAACCCGGGGTCGTGACCACCGAAGCCATGTTGGCCACGTTGGGGGAGAAGGGCCGGATGGCGGTCGCCTTCGGCAGCGCCCCTCCCGAAGTCCCCGCCGCCGTGATCCGATGGTTGGCCACTTCCGATGAGGCCGTGGAATTCCTCGGCAAGACGGTTCAGGCCCAGAGCGTCGCCCGGAAGCGCGGACTTGTTCCCGGATGGCCGCCGGTGTAAGGCTCTCGGAAGATACCCTCCCTCGATCGGCCCCTTCCTCGTCGGGTGAGCTTTGGGGATGAAAATCCCCGGATTTCGGCGGAGAGGGGAATATTGAAATCCCCTCATCGGTTCGAGTATAGTGATTGCACCTTTATTCCGGCGGGAGAGGCATGACCAAACGCGAGGAAACGAGGGCGGTCCCCCCGGCGGGGGAAGAGGCCGCGGAGATCGCCGAACAGTATGCCGCCTTGCTCGATACGATGGAAGAGGGGGTGGTGATCACCCGGGGGAATGCCACCCGTTATGCCAATCGTGCTTTTCGCGAGATGACCGGATGGGTCGGGGTCCCGGCAGAGAATATGCCGTCACTACTGGCCATGATCATGCCGGCGTTCGGGGAAAGCGGCAACGGTTCTTCGGGGGGTGAAGGCCATCGGCCGCCGCTGTGCGGCGAGTACCGGATTCAATGCCGGGACGGCGAGATCAAACACGTTCAGATAACGAGCGTTCCCGTCCCTTACGAAGGGGCGTCGGCTGATCTCTCGGTGGTTCGGGATATCACCGAATACCGGCGGATCGAGGTGGCGCTTCTGGAGAGCGAAGAGAAGTTCCGGGTGATCCTCGATAGCACCCGCACGCCCATCGTGTATTACGATCTCGAGGGGAATGTCCTTCTCATCAATCAATCGGGAGCCGCCATCATGGGAGGGGTTCCGGAGGATTTCATCGGCCGGCGGGTGCACGATATCTTCCCGAAGGAAGGGAGAGCGATCCTCAGGCGGGTGAAGCGGGTGGCGGAGGGGGGGAGGGGGCGGGAGTTCGAGGATTCCGTGGTGCTTCCCATCGGCGAGCGGTGGTTCCTTTCTTCCTTTCAACCGGTGCGGGATGTGGGGGGGAAGGTATTTGCCGTGATGACCGTCTCGCACGATGTGACGGAGCGCAAGCGCCTCGCGGAAGCGTGGCGCGATTTCTCCCGGCGATTGGTCGAAGCTCAGGAGCAAGAGCGCCGTTCGGTCGCGCGCGAGCTTCACGATCAGATCGGTCAGAACCTCACCGCGCTGAAGCTCCTCCTCGGCCCCGTCCTCTCCCGATCGGCTCCCGAAAACGCCGGGGTGATCGCAGAGGCCCGGCGACTCATCGATGAACTGGTGGGGCGGGTGCGGGAGATCTCTCTCGATCTCCGGCCCTCGATGCTCGATGATCTGGGATTGCTCCCCGCCTTGCTCTGGCTCGTGGAACGGTACGAATCGCAGACCGGGGTGCGGGTGATCTTCAAGCACATGGGACTCGATCGCTCGTTTCCGCCTTCGGTAGCCACGGCCGTCTATCGGATCGTTCAGGAAAGCCTGACCAATGTGGCCCGTCATGCCCGGACCGATCGGGCGGTGGTGACGGTCATGGCCGGCGACGAAACGTTGACCGTTCACATTCGAGACGAAGGCATCGGCTTCGATCCCGGATCGGCCGGCGCTTCAGAGGCGTCTTGCGGACTCATCGGGATGCGGGAACGGGCCCAATCCCTCGGGGGGGAACTCGTGGTCAGCTCCATGCCCGGGAGCGGCACCGATGTGGTGGCCCGAATTCCGCTCGGGCTCTCGGAGAAATGAATGGCGACCATCGTTCTGGCCGATGATCATGATGTGGTGCGGCGCGGGCTGCAATTCTTGCTAGAAATGGAGCCCGATCTCGAAATCGTGGGGGAGGTCGCCGATGGTCTGGAAGCCGTGCGTCTCGTGGAACAGCTCCGGCCGGATGTCCTCGTGGTGGATGTGGTCATGCCGAATCTCACGGGCATCGAAGTGTGCCGCCGGGTGCGGCAGATTTCCCCGCGGACGAATGTGGTCATGGTCTCGATGTACGCCAACGAAGCGTATGTCTTCGAGGCCTTCCGGGCCGGCGCCAAAGCCTATGTGCTCAAGACCTCCACACAAGAAGAGTTGGTTCCGGCGGTGCGTGAGGCGGTGGTGGGGCGGCGGTATGTGAGTCCGTCTTTTCCCATCGCCAAGCTCGAGGCCTATTCCCGAAAGGCCGCCGAGGGCGAGGTGCTCGATTCGTACGAGATGCTCTCCGACCGCGAGCGCGAGGTGCTGCATCTGGCGGTGCAAGGCCTGACCAATGCCGAGATCGCCGAAAGGCTGTTCATCAGTCCCCGAACGGTGGAGGACCACCGCGCGAACATGATGCACAAGCTCGGCCTCCGGACCCATGTGGACCTCGTTCGGTATGCCCTCAAGCGCGGTATCCTCCCGATGGATACCTGAGTTGTCTTCCCTTCCCCTTTCTGCCGGATGCCGTACACTTACGGATTGAAGAGGCCGCGGCGCTCCTCGATACTTGTCTTCAGAACGCCGAAGACGGAGGTAAGCGTTGGCAAGAAACACGAAGTTCGATGTGGTCATCGTGGGATCGGGGATGGGCGGGCTCTGCGCCGGAGCCCTCTTGGCGAAGGCGGGCTACCGGACCCTGATCCTCGAGAAGCGCGAGCGGATCGGCGGGCGGTTCTCCACTCAGGTGCTCGAGGGCGTCTATAAGTTCCCCACCGGCGCGGTCTATCTACACCAATCCGGATACGTGCCGCAGGTCCTTCAGAAGCTGGGGATTCGGGTGGAACTCCGGGAAGTTCCCGAATACGTGTGCCGGATCGAAGGGAGGGAATACGTCCTCACCGGCCGGAGCCGCCTACGAAAGCTCCTCGATATCATCTCCAAGAACCATTCCAGCCGCGGTGAGCGGAGCCCGGCCCTGAAGATGGAGGTGCCCGCCGAGGAGATCATGAATTCGTTTCGGGATGAAGTGATGCAAGCCGTCACCCGGCCCGCGAAGCGGAAGGCCGGCCTCTACAATATCACCGTGCGCGATTGGCTCCTCCGCTTCACCGAGAACCCCTTCGTGCACGATCTCTTCGATACGTACTGCACCGGATTCGCCATGGCCCGCGCTTGCGAGCTCCCCGCCTCCGAGCTCTTCTACGTGATGGGAAAGACCGCCGGCATGACCGATGTATGGATGGTCCCCCGGGGCAACATCACGGTCATGGAGGAGTTAGCCAGAGTCGTCAAAACCAACGGGGACGTCTGGACGAATTGCCGGGCGAAGAAGATCATCGTGAAGGAGGGTGCGGCCAAGGGCGTGGTGATCGAGAAGGATGGGAAAGAGGAGGAGATCCCCGGCAAAGTGGTGATCGCCAACGGACCGCCGCGGCACACGGTGGAACTTGCCGGGGTGGAGAACTTCACGGAGGAGTACCTACGGGAGATGCGTGTCAAGATGCGGCCCCATCCGTGCGTGTTCATCGCTGTGGCCGCCGAGAAACCGATTTGTCTTGAGAAAGGGCAGCGCGCCGGACTCAACCTCCTGTGCTCCCGCCGGATTCAGGCGGTGCTCCCTCTTACCAACGTATGTCCGGAGCTTGCGCCCCCCGGCGAGCAATTGATCTATCTCATCGGCGAGCCGCGCTCCACCCTTCAGCCCATGGACGAGAAGTACGAGATCGAACAGTGCCTCCTCGATATCAAGGAGCACTTCCCGAACTTCGAGAAGTACGGAAGGATCCTCATGATCGATCCCCACAACGTGGATCACGATCTTCCGGAATCGCACGGATGGGAGACCAAATCCTATTTTCTGCCGGTCCGGACCCCCGTTCGGAATCTCTACAGCGTGGGCGAGGCGGTGACCGAGCCGGGGATCATCGGCACCTCGGGCTGTGCCGGGAGCGGACTCAAGGTGGCGGGGATCATCCAGCGGACGATCCGGCCCGGCTAGGGAGCGAAGGAAAAACCGCCGGCCCCGATCCCATCCCGTGTGCTCGAGATCGTTTGGGGCCGGATCGAGATGCTCTCCTCTTCCCCCTTGTCGCGGTGGGCGGGCAAACCCCCCCGGGGGTTTTGCCCGCCCACCGCCCTCTCTCGGAGTAATCCTCCGCTTTCCGAATCACCACGGCATGTTGGTGGTTTCCATGCCCCCGTCGATCTCGAACACCTTGCCCGTCACCCATCGGGCCGCGGGGGAAGCCAAATACAGTGCGGCCAGAGCGATATCCTCGGCATCCCCCAATTCCTTCATCGGTGTGAGATCGCGCATCTTCTGAAGGGAGGCTTCGTCCAGAAAGAACCGCAGGGCGTCCGTCATGATGGAGCCGGGAGCGATGGCGTTCACCCGAACGCTCGGCGCAAGATCATGGGCCATCATCTTGGTGAGGTACGCCAGAGCCGCCTTCACCGATCCGTACACGGTGAAATGCCGCTGCACGATTCTCCCCGCCGCCGAGCTGATGTTGATCACACAGCCCTTGCTCTGCCGAAGGTAGGGGAGGCAAATTCGGGTGCAAGTGAAGGCCGAGGTGACGTTGAAATCGAAGGCGTCGTTGAATTCCTTGCGTGAGGTTTTCTCGATTTCGTTCGGGAGTGCCCCGCCGGCGTTGTTCACCAGAATATCGATTCGCCCGAAGGCGGCCACCGTCTTTTCGACCAGATTCTGGAGCTGGGCATCATCCCGAACATCGCAGGGCACGGCGAGGGCCTCCGCTCCGAGCGATCGCGCCTTTTCGGCGGCGGCCTCGATGTCCTTCTGCGTGCGCGCCGTGAAGACCACCTTCGCGCCGGCCTCGGCGAAGGTGAGCGCGATGCGGTTCCCGATGCCCTTCCCCGAACCCGTCACCACCGCTACTTTGCCGTCCAATCTGAACTTATCCGTGATCATGTGCCGTCCTCCTCGATGTTATGCCTTTGTGCCGCGGATGCCGGAAGTCCGCATATTTTGAAGTTTAGACCAAAGCGCCGGAATGCGCCAGCGGCCCGGCAAGGTCCCAAAAACAACGATTCGCTTTGTAACCTTCACTCTCAGGGTGAATGACCTTAGTCACGTCACTGCGGACCTTGCCCCGGAATTCCCACACCCCCCATGAATGATCCGGCTTCTCCGATCCCACCCACCCGCCCAAAGGGTTTTCTTGGGGGACACCCCCAATCCCCCTGAGTGAGGTGTCTTATGCACTCTCTTCTTCAATCGCTCTTTTTGGCGCAAGGTCCTCGATCCCCAGCCTTGCGAGCGTTTCCCGTCTCTGGAGTCCGGTGGCCGGATCCCATCCCCGAAGGCCGTAGTACTCATGCTTCAAGCGCTCGAAGGCCTCCCGGGGCAGAACTGCGCCTCTCCGGGAGACGGGTTCGCCGCTCGGACCGGGGACGATCAGCTTGCGGTTGAGATGCTCGCTCGAAAGCGGCGCCGTATGGAAATAATCGAGCAGGGCATCCCCTTCCCGACGGCCCCTCCCTTCCCGCACCAGAATGGCCCGTTGGAGGTTGAAGATCCGCTCGCCGATGGCCTCGAGCTCCTCGCGGGAAACCTCCTTGCCGATCACCGCCGAGAGGGCCTGACTTTCGAGTGAAGGATCCCCCACATGTTCCGAGCCGTACCGGACCCAGATGACCGGCCAGAGGAAATCGCAGAGGATGAGGCTTTCCTTGGCGCACGTGCGATCCTGAATGCGTTTGGAAGCCAGAGCCACCCCATCCCACGAGGTGAAGTCCGCCGCCGCGGCGCTGCCCCAGAAGCGCTCGGCCATGTTTCGGAAGACTTCTCCGGTCATGAAGGCGTCTTTCCCGCCCTTGAGGGCATAGACCCATTCCATGACGGCCAAGCTCACCTCGTGGAGGGCCTGAATGGGCCGCCGCGGCTCGGTGGCCCAGAGAAGCGCGGTGATGGTGTAAAGGCGGGGATCGTAGGTTCGGACCTCGTTGGCCCGGGAGGCCACGAGATCCCCGAGGGCTTGAACGGCCGCCGGGCCGAGTTCCTCGGCGGCCTGAAGAGTGCCGCGGGACAGAAGTCCCCCGAATCCTTCCCGAAGGGCGATCTTCCGAACGAGGGCTTCGATGAACTCCGGGCCCCCGATTCGGGAAAGGGGAAGGCCGGTCCCGGTCTCGCTCAAGATGCCTTCCTCGAAGCACCGCTCGAGCCACTCGATCATCGGCTCGATCACCGCCGTATCGAGTCCGTAATGATCGCACAAGCGATTGGCGTGAAAGATGACCTCGTTCCACCGGCCGAAGTATTTCATCGCGGGACGGCGGTACGTGTTGGCCGATTGGCAGAAGAATTTGCCCTCCTCGCCGCTCTCGGCGCGATACACCTCCCGCGTGCAACCGGCGATGCATCCCCAACAAGCACGCCTTCGGGTTCGGCCCGGGATGGCCGGAACGTAGGGATCGTAGGTGCCCTTGCGCAAGTGGAGAAGGCGCTCGGCGAGGGCGCTCAGCCTTTCGGGATCGGCGGCGGCGGGCCGATCATCGCCGACGACGGCGATGGCCTTGAGGTTTTTGGAACCCATCACCGCCCCGAACCCGCCCGAGGCGCTCGAGTCCTCATCGGCCAGCACGGTGGCGAAGGGGATGAGGTTCTCTCCCGCCGGACCGATCGCCGCCACGCGGACCTCTTTGCCGAGCTCGGCCTTGAGGGCTTGCCGGGTTTCGATGGCGCTCCGGCCCCTAAGATGCGCGGCATGGTGGATCTCCGCCTTTCCGCTATGGAGGAATAGGTACACCGGCTCTTCCGATTTCCCGGTGATCGTGAGCGCATCGAATCCGGCGAACTTGAGATAGGCTCCCCAACTCCCGCCGGCGTTGGCGTAGGAGAAGGACTCGGGAACGGTGACGGGCGATTTGCCGGTCAGCACCCAGCGGGAAGCGGCGAGGCGCGGTAATCCGGCCAGAGGTCCGGTGGAGAAGGTGAGCCGGTTTTCGGGGGCGAGGGCGGGGGTGGAGGGGGGGAGGTGATCCCAGTGGATCTTGGCCCCGATGCCCCGCCCCCCGATGAACCGCCCCGCGAAGGCATCGGTCGGCAAGAGTTCCATCCTCCCCGAGGAGAGGTCCACTTGGAGGATTTTCCCGGCGTATCCGTGCGATTCCATGATGTTCAACGAAAGGCTATCTTGTGAAAAGCGGGCGGGCTTGCCGCGCCGGTCATTCCATCTGCATGCGGTCCGTTAAGCCTAAATCGGCGAGGGTCTGCTCAAGTTCCCTCTGGAAGCTTTGAGCGACAGAGGAGTCGACCGTGACCGAAAGTTCGATGGTGATTTTCAGCTCGGAGCCGGATCGCAGCTTCGGCAGGACTTTCGTCCCAAGCCGGTTCCAGATCTCCGGAGGTACATCGCCGCGGATTCGAATTGTTCTCATAGGAGGCGGGGCGGGCGCTGGTGGGGATACCTCTTCAGGTTCAGGCTCACCGATGGGTGGCGTCTCCGATGGCGGGGAAATAGTTACACCCCCGGCGGAGGATGCCGGCTTTACTGTAGTTCTCAAGTTCTCTGCCTTGTTCTTGGTGAGCAAAAAGACGCCCGGCTCAAAGTTAATCTCCTCCGGGGAGATGGGTTCCGCAAACCAGACCCGTTCGTAGGTGCCATCCGGCTTCTGGCCTGACGCAAGTCCAAAATCGCCTTTGGCAACGAATTCGACGATCTTTTGGCGAAGGGTTGTCTCGGGATCAAGCAGCCGTGTGAGCGAGCCGTTGAGGAAACTCTGGCGCAAGCTGACCAGCGGCCAAGCCCCGGATTCCTTCAGTGTGGGCGGCCAGTTCCGCTCGAGGTAGCCCGCCCCGATGGACTCGTTCAAAAGCGCCGCCGATTTCAGCGCGGCAATGACCCTCCCGCAGAGGGTTTCGCCGCTCGAGGAATGGCCG
>DAOTYO010000036.1:0-68196 GCA_034434815.1 Dehalococcoidia bacterium | reverse complement strand
CCCGAAGAACCCCCCCGCGATACACACCCCGATATACCACCCGATGCCGATGAACCGGGCTGCCGCAAGCCACGTCTTCTTCACCGACCCACCGCCTTGAAAATCGTATCACCCCGTTCCAAACACGAGCATCGGCAGAGCGGCGTACCGCTCAACCGATGAAAACGCTTAGAAACTTTCATCTGCCGGTAGGCATAAATGCCTAAATTCGTGGGAGCTATTGAGACCACCCCAAAAGGCTTGTCCCTTTCACGCAAAGGGCGGCGTCACAAGTGACGCCGCCCCTCTTTCGCATGCTTCTGACCGGCACGCGGGCTACTGCTCTTTTTCCTTCCCTTTGCCCTTGTCCAGCCCTTCGAGATCGAGCGTATTGATGAAATCGCGAAAAGCCGAGAGGCTCTTCAGTTCCTCTTCAGTCGCCTCTCCCTTGTTATCTTTGTGCTGTGGCATCGGCTTGCCCGTCTCGCTATCGAGGAGGATACCGGCCCGATCCAACACGGATTCTTCGGCATAGATCGGGGCGTCAGCGCGCAAAGCCAGAGCCATGGCATCGCTCGGCCGCGAATCCAGGGGCAACTGCTTTCCATTCACATCCAAGATAAGCTTGGCATAGAACGTGTCATTCTGAAGATCGCTGATCACCACCTTTTCCACCCTGGCCCCGAGCTCCGTAATGCTGTTCACCAGAAGATCGTGCGTCAGGGGCCGGGGAGGTGTGATACCCTGCAGCTTGATCGCAATCGCATCAGCCTCCGCCGGGCCGATCCAGATGGGCAGAAAACGCTCCGCATCCTTTTCCTTCAGTATCACCACCCGTTGATAGTTCATCATGCTCACACGGATGCTATCAATTGTCATCTCGATCATTACGCGCCTCCCGCTCTGTACAGGCATTCTATATCAGGGGATATGCACTGTCAATATAAGCCGAATCCATCGAAAAGGCGATTCAGCTTTGCAACCTTCGCTCTCAAGGTGAATGAGCTTGATCATGTCACGGCGGACCTTGCCCCGGAATTCCCCCCATGAACGATCCGGCTTCTCCGATCCCACCCACCCGCCCAAAGGTTTTGGGGGGACACCCCCAATCCCCCCGAGAGAGGTGTCTCTATACGCTCTTCGTCAATCGCTTTTTGGGGCAATCCCAAAAGCATGAGAGTCCCTCGTCTGAAATTTGCAACCCGGCGTCCCCTCATCTTATAATCTGAATAGAGCAAATTTGCATACAATGCAACAGGTCAACCGCTAGAGGTGCTCAAAGCTGAGACCCCGGATGAGCGGGGAACTCTTTGAACCTGACCTCGATAATGCGAGCGTAGGGAAGCGGTGCTCAAGACGACCGGGAACCGAATCACCTAGGCTCCCGGTCTTTTTGTTCGTGCCCTCGTAGGGGAGCGGTTGACACATTCGGTGAAGGGATAGGCTGAAGGAGCGCAAGAGACGTGACGCAACTTGAATCGGCAAGACAAAACATCCTCACCCCCCAAATGAAAGCGGTGGCCCACACGGAGGGCCTTGAACCCGAGCGCGTACGCGAGGGGATCGCCCAGGGCACGATCGTGATCCCGGCCAACGTGAACCACCGGCATTTGGTTCCCTGCGGCATCGGGAAGGGGCTCACCACCAAGGTCAATGCCAATATCGGCACATCATCCGATTCGTGCAACCCCGGCCGGGAGATCGCCAAGCTCGAAGCGGCTCTCGATGCCGGCGCCGATACGGTGATGGACCTCAGCACCGGCGGCAATATCCCCGCGATTCGCCGATCCCTCCTCAGCCGATGTCCGGTGCCCTTCGGAACCGTTCCCATCTATGAAGCCGGCATCCGGGCCATCGAAGAACGGGGCGCAATCGTCGCCATGACGGCCGACGATATGTTCAGAGCGATCGAAGACCAAGCCCGGGAAGGGGTGGATTTCCTGACCGTCCACTGCGCCGTCAACCTCAAGACCCTCGCCCGCCTCAAGGCCGATAGACGGCTGATGGACGTCGTCTCCCGAGGGGGATCCTTCTTGATCGGATGGATGGTCCACAACGAGCGCGAGAACCCCCTGTACGAGGATTTCGACCGCCTCCTCGAGATCGCCCGAACCTACGATGTGACCCTGAGCCTCGGAGATGGACTCCGCCCCGGAAGCTTGGCCGATGCCTCCGATCGAGCCCAGTTCGAGGAGCTCCTGACGATCGGTGAGCTGGTGGATCGGGCACGGGAGGCGGGGGTTCAGGTGATGGTGGAGGGCCCCGGCCACATGCCTCTGAATCAGATCGCCGCAAACGTGCTGATCGAGAAGCGCGTATGCAAGGAAGCGCCCTTCTATGTTCTGGGCCCCCTCGTCACCGATGTGGCCGCAGGCCACGATCACATCACCTCGGCCATCGGCGGGGCGGTGGCGGCGGCGGCGGGGGTCGATTTCCTTTGCTACGTGACCCCCTCGGAACATCTGGCACTGCCCACGCCCGAAGAGGTGCGCCAGGGGGTGATTGCCGCCCGAATCGCCGCTCATGCCGGGGACATCGCGAAGGGCCTCCGGAGGGCTTGGCAATGGGATTGGGAGATGTCCATGGCCCGCAAAAAGCTCGATTGGGAGGCCCAGATCCAGCTCGCTCTCGATCCGAAACGCGCGGCGGAAATCCGGGCACGGCAATCCACCGAAGGCCGCGGATGCACCATGTGCGGCAAATACTGCGCCATGCAGCTTGTGAGTGATTATCTCGGGACGCCCAAACGGGTATGCTAGAGAGACATGAACCCTCAGGAGAACAGAAAGGGGATATCCCGCCAATATGAAAGCAGAGATCCTCTCGATCGGCACGGAACTCATCCTCGGTCAGATCGTTGATACCAATGCCGCATACCTCGCCTCCGAACTGCCGCAACTCGGGATCGACCTGTACTGGATTTCCCAAGTGGGCGATAACCAACCTCGGGTAGTGGAGCTCCTGCGCCGGGCATGGGATCGTTCTGACCTCATCCTCGTCACCGGCGGTCTGGGCCCGACCGAAGACGATGTCACCCGCGAGAGCATCGCCGAACTCTTGGGCGAGCCCATGACCGTGGACCCCGACCTCGAAAAATGGCTCCGCGGGCTCTTCGCCCGCGTCGGATGGACGATGCCGGAGTGCAACATCAAACAAGCCATGCGGATCCCTTCGGCACGGGCCATACCCAACTCGAGGGGAAGCGCGCCGGGATGGTGGGTGGAAAAGGAGGGAAGGATCCTTCTGGCCATGCCCGGCCCCCCCGCCGAGATGCAACACATGTGGGAAAAGGAAATCCGAGAGAAGCTCCGGGAACGCATTCCTACCGCGATCATCGTCTCCCGAACCATAAAGCTTCTGGGCATCGGCGAGGCGAACGTGGATGAGATGTTGAGTCCCCTCCTCCATTCGCGCAATCCTTCCATCGGCACCTATGCCAAACCCACCGGCATCGAGCTCCGGATCACCGCCAAGGCTCCCACCCGGGCGGAAGCCGAAGCCCTCATCGCCCCCGTCGAATCCCGGATCCGCACCATCGTCGGCGAGAAGATATGGGGAACGGACGACGAGACGCTGGAGAAGATCGTGGGCGATCTCCTCCGGATCAAGCGCCTGAGTCTGGCCACCATGGAATCGTGCACCGGCGGACTTCTGAGCGCGCTCATCACCGATGTCCCCGGAAGCTCCGATTATTTCAAAGGGGGCATCATCTCCTATTCGAACGAGGCGAAGATCGCCTTCGGGGTGAATGCGGAACTCATCGAAGGGCACGGAGCGGTGAGCGCACCCGTTGCTCTGGGCATGGCCGATGCCGCCCGGCGCCGATTCGATGCGGATATCGGGGTGGGCGTGACGGGGGTGGCGGGGCCCGACGCGATCGAGGGTAAACCGGTGGGCACCATGTACATCGGCCTCTCCGGGCAAGGTACCTCCCGTTCATTTCACGCCGTCTTCCCTCAGCATCGCACCCGGGTCAAGCAATATGCCGCTCTGGCCGCCCTGAACGAACTGCGCAAATTCTTGCTCGAACTGAAATAGCGATCCCGCTCGCGCCCTTCGAAGAACACAAGCTCGAAAGAACTTTCCGAGCGCACTGTCCCCATATTTTGGTATCCGCTTCAAACTCTGCTACTATTGACTCGGATTCCCCGGTTGGTTGCGGGAGATCGCTTCTTCATGAGGGAACAGCGGGTCTTCTACGGATGGTGGATCGTTCTGGCCTCCGTCCTCATCGCCATGATCACCGGCGCTTTTTTCTATGGGATCACCTTTTTTGTGGATCCCATGGCGGAGGAATTCGGATGGAGCCATGCGACCATCATGTGGGCCGTATCCCTCAGGACGATCGAACTGGGCATCGCGGCTCCCATCGTCGGCTTTGCCGTGAACCGGTGGGGTCCGCGCCGGCTCCTCGTGGGCGGCGGACTCATGGGCGGCATCGGGTTCATTCTCCTCAGTCAAACGAATTCACTCCCCATGTTCTACGCCGTCTTCGTCTTTGTAGCCCTCGGCTTCAGCGCCTGTGGAAGCGTGGTGCTCACCACCGTTGTCGCCAACTGGTTCCGTCGGCGAGTGGGACTTGCCATGGGGCTGACCCTTGCCGGCTTTGGATTGGGGGGGATTCTCATGCCCGGAGTGGGATGGCTGGTGGATGCCCACGGTTGGCAGACGGCCTCGATCGTCTTGGGGGCAGGAACGTGTGTGGCGGTTCCCCTCCTAGGCTCCATCATCCGCCGCCGACCGGAAGATTGCGGATACGTGCCCGATGGTACAGCCGTCCCCAGCGCTCAAAGTGCTTCGAACGATGCCGGGGCTTCCGGCCCGGAACTCTCCCCGCGGCAGGCATTGAGAGCACAGGCCTTCTGGTTCCTCGCCGTCTCCGCGGCCATCGGATTCATGGGAATGAACGCCGTGACCGCGCTGGTCGCCTCCTATCTAGACGATGAGGAGGCATCCACAGGCATGATCTGGGTTACCACCACATTTCTCCCGCTGGCGAGCATCTTGGGGAGAATGGGATTGGGGTGGGCCGGCGATATCTACTCAAAAAAGGGGATTCTGGCCTGGAGTGTGGTTCTCCAAATCATCGGACTCGGGGCATTCTGCTATGCCCCGAACACCGCAGCGATCGCCCTTTTTCTGATCACTTTCGGGATTGGATATGGGGGGGCCATTGCGCTTCGGCCCGCAATCCAAAGAGACTACTTCGGAAGAAGCGCTTTCGGGGCGATTCAGGGGCTTCTCATGGGAGTCGTGACCCTCGGGGGAGTCATCGGGCCGGTAGTGGCCGGGTGGGTGTTCGATTCAGGCGGAGACTATCAGCCCGCATGGATCGCCTTCGCCATCGCCAATTTCCTCTCCATCCCCCTCGTATTGGCCATGAGAAGGCCCGGAACCTCGAAAGCGCCCCGTCAGCATAGATGAGGAAACGGACCCAAACCGCCTCCTATCTGATTGAAGACTTTTGTTTCCCCTCGCCGCAGACGAGCATACCGAGATTGCCCATAGCCAAAAAGAGCGATTGAAGAAGAGCGTGCACAAGATACCTCTCTCGGGGGATTGGGGGTGTCCCCCAAGAAAACCCTTTGGGCGGGTGGGTGGGATCGAAGAAGCCTGATCGTTCGTCGAATAGGGGGGACTTGGGGGCGAGGTCCGGAGTGAGGAGATCATGGTATTCACCCTGAGGGTGAAGGCCGCAAAGCGGAATCGCTCTTTTGGGGCTATAAACCGGTGTTTTCCCGACAACACAGGTATGATACAATGCTCTTGTCGCATACTATCGCGGCGGGAGTTTCTTTCGCTCAATGGACTACGATCCTCTGACGATGTATCGGTACCCCCGGTTCAAGAAACCGGTCATGCTGGCCGCTTGGCCGGGGGTCAGCAATGTCGCCCTCGAGGTAGCGGCCTACCTTCGCGAGGCGCTGGATGCCGAGCCGTTCGCCCAAATAGAGCCCGAGGACTTCTTCATCCCCGTGGGAATCCGCGTCACGCAAAACGTCGCCCAGATTCCCGTCTTCCCCGAAAGCACCTTCTATCTGGCCAAAACGCCCAAGGGGAAGAGCGATCTGATCATCTTCTATTGCGATGCCCAGCCCGATCAGCATCACTACGATCTGGCCCATGTGGTCCTTGATGCGGCGGAAAGGTTCAGAGTGAAGCGGATCTACACCTGTGCATCGGCCATGGTCCAACACAGTGTGGAAAAATCCCGGGTACTCGTGGCGGCCACCGATTCCCGGCTCATACGGGAAATAAAGAAATACGATGTGACCCTTGCGGGTGATTTTCAGATCCGGGGACTCAACGGGCTCCTTCTCGGGGCCGCGCGGGAACGGGGGATGGATGGAATATGCTTCCTCGGCGAAACCCCCCAGTACGCAGCGGAAATGCCGAATCCCATCGCTTCCTATGCGGTGCTCCAAGTGCTGACCAAGGTGCTCGATCTCGATATCGATCTCTCACCAATCGCCAAAGAAGCCGAACAAATGGCCCAAATGATGAAGGCCCTCTCTCAGGAGATGATGGTCAAGTACATCGACCACTTCACCCAGCCGATCTGGGAGCGCAACCCACGGGACAACAACGATGATGAAGAAGACGAAGAGGAAGAGGAGTAACGACACTTACCCCCGCCCCCGCGGCTTCACCGTGATGCGCAGGTAAAGGTCCCCCGGCTCTTCCCCCCCCTCCCCCATTCCCCGCAGCTTGACCCTCATCCCGGAGACAATGCCGGCCGGAACGGTCACCTCGAGGGTCTTCTTTTCTCTGCCTCGTTTATAACGGATCTTCTTGCAGCACCCCAGACGCGCCTCTTCGGCCGAGATCGTCAGATCCCTTTGGATATCTCTTCCTCTTGCCGGCAAAATCGGCTGAGCGCCCAGTGCCTTCCGCAAGAGATAGCCGGTGAGTTTGCCGAGCATCTTGAAAAGCTTCCGTTCAATCCAATTCGGCCTCTTTATAGCCGGTTGACGGCCCTTGGCACACGAAGGCTCTCTTTCGCCGAATCCCACCCTCTCGGTCCGACCGGATACCGGCGACTCCCACGAACCTACGCGGAACTCGAAGCGTATGCCCCGCCCGCCGAAGAACACGCGGTTTCGAAAGTCCTCATCGAAGCGCAGTCCCATCTGCGCGAACATGCGGAGCAACTCCTGATAGAGGGCTTCGCTGGCGAAGGCGCGCCTGAAGATCTCTTCCTGAGTATAATCGAATCCGGTGGAAGCCCTTCGGGTGCCGGCGAAGGCGCCGCGCCGGCACGCATCGTACTCGCGCCTTCGGGATTCATCGCACAGCACGCTGTAGGCCTCGTTGATCTCCTTGAATCGTTCGCTGGCCTGTTTCTCATTGCCCGGATTCTTATCGGGATGATACTGGAAAGCAAGCCGCCGAAAAGCGCTCTTGATCTCCTCGGGAGCGGCGTTCTCCGGAACGCCCAGAATTGCATAGTAATCTTTCATCGCATGGTCCCCATTCCAGAGAGATTAGAACTCCTCGCGAAGTTTGCTCAGCACATATTGAATTTCCTGAGGGGTCATGCCGAAGCGGTGCAAAGTATGACGAACGATTTCCAGTCCCACCTCCAGATCCGGCCTCACCACCTCGGAGGCCCCGTCGGCCCGCAACGCTTTGGTCTCTTCATCGCCGTATGCCCGGGCCACAATATCGAGGCGGCGATTGATCCGCTTCGCGTTCCGGACGATCAGCTTTGTGGCAATCGGATCAGCAAACCCCACAATCAGAATCCGGGCCCTCTCAAGGCACGCCTCAGCCAGAATCTCCGGATTGCAAGCATCCCCGAAGATTGCCGGAACCCCTTTTTTGCGGGCAAGCTCGATGGCGTCAGGGTCCAGATCGATCACGAGATATGAAAACCCGCGTTGCTCCAGCACCCGGCCGAGATATCGCGCTATCTTGCCGTACCCACACATCACCACATGATTGGAGAGCGTCCTCGCAGACGACGGCCGAAGATCGTTTTCCACCGCAGCTTCCCGGGAACCATCTTTGGCGAAGCCCTCTTTCTTCCCGATCTTCCGGTAGTAGAGATGCGAAGTGAGCGTCATGGCGAACGGGGTAAGGAGGATCGTAATAAACGCCGTGGCCATGACCGTAGCATATAGATCATCCGAGATCAGATCTTCGCTCAGAGCCAGCGCCGCCAGCACAAAACTGAACTCGCCGATCTGGAAAAGCCCGCTTCCGGCAAAAAGATCGGTTTTGGTTTTGTGCCCGAACGCCCGAAGGATCAACACGACGATAGCGAATTTTCCGATCACGACCACGGCCACCACGATGGCGATCTTCCCGGGGTTATCGGCGATAAAGGCGGGATCGGCGAGCATGCCCAGAGCAACGAAAAAGAGAACGGAGAAGACATCCCTGAGAGGCCGGATATCGGCCCGGGCCTGATGAGCGTAATCCGATTCGCTGAGGAGGAGACCGGCCAGAAACGCCCCCAGCGCGATGGAGAGCCCCAGATGATAGGCGGCGAACCCCGCCCCGAAGCAAACGCAGACAATGGCCAGCAGAAACAACTCCCGCGATCGGCGCACCACTACGCGCCTCACGAGCCGGGGGAGTCCCCATCCCCCCAGAACGAGGACCGCAACCAGAAACGCATCGGCCTTCAGCAACGCCCATCCCAGATCGGTCAGGAGAGCCATGCCCGATTTCTCCAGCGAAGGGAGCACGGCCATGATCGGGACCACACTCAAGTCCTGAACCAGAAGAATGCCGATCATGATGCGGCCATGTACGCTGCCGAGATCCCCGCGGTCCATGAGAAGCTTCATGACGATGACCGTACTGCTCATGGAGATGAAGAAGCCGAAAAGCACCGCCTCTTTGACGGACCAATCGAAAAGGAAACCGATCCCAAACCCGAGAATGGTCGTGGCGGCGATCTGGGCGATTCCCCCCAAAATGGCCACCTTGCCCACCCGCCGCAAGGTGTTTGGAGAGAGCTCCAATCCCAGCGTGAACATGAGGAGGACAACACCGATGGTCGCCAGCATCTCGACATCTTCAATGTGCTCGACCAAGCCCAACACATAGGGTCCGATGACAATGCCGGCAACCAGATAACCAAGGATCATCGGCAACCTGAGGAGACTGAGCAGAAGTCCGGCACCGAGGGCGACGCCGAGGACAAGGGCCATGCTCGCCAGCAAACTCAGATCTTCAACCATGAGCCATCTCGAAGGCTTCTAATCGAATGAATTATAGGGCAAAGGCATACGCCGCGTATAGAGCGGGAGATTCAAATTGACCCCCGCCAAGCGGCATTGATATAATGCCACCGTGATCATTGATTTCCACACCCACATCGTCCCGCCGTCCATCAAGGAGCGCCGCGAATCGCTCGTCTCCCGGGACCCTTGCTTCCGTGATCTTTACTCGGACCCAAAAGCCAAGATGGCCACCGCCGAAGACCTCATCGAGAGCATGGAACGTGACGGCATTGACGTTTCAGTCGTCACCAATATCGGTTGGACCCGGCCGGAGCTTTGTCATGAGACCAACGACTACATCATGGAATCGGTGGCCAAATATCCCAAGCGACTTATCGGATTTTGCACCATCGTGCCGCAATCGAACGACGCCCCTCTGGAGATCGAACGCTGCGCCCGGGGCGGCTTGAGGGGGGTGGGGGAACTCATGCCCCACATTCAGGGGTTCGATTTAGGGGAAAAGGCGCTGATGGCACCCATCGTCGAAGCGGCCAAAGAGCACGGCATGATTATCCTCACGCACTCCTCGGAGCCGGTGGGGCACATCTATCCGGGGAAGGGCAATGTCTTTCCGGGGATGCTCTACCGGTTCATCGCCGCTTTTCCCGATGCGCCGATCGTCTGCGCTCACTGGGGAGGGGGGCTTCCCTTCTACGCCCTCATGCCGGAAGTGGGCGAGGCCCTCAAGAACGTCTACTTCGATACCGCTGCCTCACCCTTTCTGTACAAATACGATGTCTTCCTCCGGGTGGCCGAGCTCGTGGGGCCGGGGAAAATCCTCTTCGGAAGCGATTTCCCCCTCATCACCCAGATCCGGATCATCAAGCGGCTTCGCGATCTGCCGATGCCGGATGAAAGCAAGGCCCTCATCCTTGGGGAGAACGCACAACGTCTTCTGGGGTTGTGATGATGGAAGAATTCCGAGCGTTCATTGCCATCGAACTGCCGCCGCCGGTGCACGAGGAGCTTTCCCGCGTGATCGCTGAGCTCAGAGCCGGCCACGAAAGATCGGTCAAGTGGGTCGATCCCCAACTCATTCATCTGACGCTGAAGTTTCTGGGAAACACGCGTTTCGAGAAAGCACCGGAGGTTACAGAGGCCATCCGGCAAGCCGCCCGGACGATCAAGCCTTTCCTCTTAGAAATGAACGGGCTGGGGGCTTTCCCGAATGATCGAACCCCCCGCGTGATCTGGGCGGGGGTGAGCGGAGATATCCCCACACTCCAAGCGCTGCAAAAGGAGATCGAGAGAGCCTTGACTCCATTGGGCTTTGCACCCGAGGGCAAGGAATTTTCACCTCATCTCACGCTCGGCCGGGTGCGGGAGGGCATATTTCCCAAGGAACGGGCAGAGCTGGGGAAGAAGCTAGGGATGATTGAAATGCCGAAGGGGATTGCCATTCCCGTAACCCACATATGCCTCATGAAAAGCACGCTGACACCCAAAGGGCCTCTGTATGATCGCGTAAGCGTGATTCCGCTGATGCCGCAAGCCGGTTAAGGTCCGCTAAAAAGGGAGGGGGCGGCCCGCCAAAGGCGGGCCGCCCCCTCCCTTCCTCACCCAACACCGATCCTCATCGGTCAGGGTCTAGTACCCCTCCATGCCCCCCATCCCCGCACCGGCTCCGGGACCCTTTTCTTTCTCGGGGATATCCGTGACCAGCGCCTCGGTCGTGATGATCACCATGGCCACGCTGGCCGCATTCTGAAGTCCACTGCGGACAACTTTGGTGGGGTCGATGATCCCCCTTTCAATCATGTTGACATATTCGCCCTTCTCGGCATCGAACCCCATGCCCTTCTTGGACTTCTTGACGTGATTGACCACCACCGAGCCCTCCGCACCCGCATTCTCGGCCAGAGTGCGTAGAGGCGCCTCCAAGGCCTGCTTCAGGATGGTAACACCCGTCTGCTCATCCGGGTCCTCGAGTTTGAGCTTTTCGAGCGCCGGAATGCAGTTCACGAGCGCCACTCCGCCGCCGGGAACGATGCCTTCCTCAACGGCCGCACGGGTAGCGGAGAGGGCATCCTCAACCCGAAGCTTCTTTTCCTTCAGTTCCACCTCGGTAGCCGCACCGACCTTGAGCACGGCCACCCCACCGGCAAGCCGGGCCAACCGTTCCTGAAGCTTCTCCCGATCGAAATCGGAGGTGGTTTCATCAATCTGCGCCCTGATCTGCTTGATCCGGGCCGTGATATTGGCCTCCGAGCCCCTGCCCTCAACGATGGTGCAATTATCCTTATCGGCGATGACCTTGCGGGCCCGACCGAGGTCCTCGACAGTGACGGAATCCAGCTTGCGGCCGACCTCCTCGCTGATGACCTTGCCGCCGGTGAGAATGGCGATGTCTTCCAACATCGCCTTGCGGCGATCACCGAATCCGGGGGCTTTCACGGCCAAGCAATTGAGTGTGCCGCGAAGCTTGTTCACCACGAGAGTGGCCAGCGCCTCACCTTCAACATCTTCCGCTATGATCAGAACATTCTTGCCGACTTGAAGGATCTTCTCGAGCGCCGGCAGAATATCCGCAACCGCCGAAACCTTCTTGTCGGTGATCAGAATATATGGGTCCTCGATGACCGCTTCCATGCGCTCCGGATTGGTGATGAAATAAGGGCTGATATAGCCGCGGTCGAACTTCATGCCCTCGACATACTCGGTCTCGAACTTGAGGCCCTTGCCCTCCTCCACCGTGATGACGCCGTCCTTGCCCACCTTCTCCATCACATCGGCAATCAACTGCCCGATGTTCGGATCGCGGGAGGAAACCGTGGCCACCTGAGCCACCTGATCCTTCCCCTTGACCTCGGTGGAGATCTTCTTAAGCTCTTCGACCACCACCGCCGTGGCTTTCTCGATGCCCCTTTTGAGGGCCATAGGATTGGCGCCGGCAGCGATGTTCTTCATGCCGCCATGGATGATCGCTTGCGCCAGAACACTCGAGGTGGTGGTACCATCCCCGCACGCATCATTCGTCTTGGTGGCCGCTTCCTTTACGAGTTGAGCACCCATGTTCTCGAAGTGATCTTCGAGCTCGATCTCTTTGGCGATGCTCACGCCATCATCCACGACGGCCGGCGGCCCGAATTTCTTATCGAGCGTGACGGGGCGGCCCTTCGGGCCGAGGGTGACCTTTATGGCGTTGACCATGGTGTCCACGCCTTTGAGCAGGGAACGCCGCGCATTTTCTCCGAAAACGATCTGCTTTGCCATTTCTCCCCTCCTACTTCTTTACCGCCTGAATATCGCTTTCCCGGAGTATGACGTACTCTTCATCATCGTACTTCCACTCCGTCCCGGCGTACTTGGCATAGATGACCTCATCCCCGACCTTCACCTCCATCGGGATCCGCTTGCCATCCTCGGTCATTCTGCCGGGGCCGACGGCGATCACCTTCCCCTCTTGCGGCTTCTCTTTCGCCGTATCCGGGAGCACGATGCCCCCTTTGGTCACTTCCTCTCGGGCGATGGGCTTCACGACAACCCGATCGGCCAGTGGTGTAACTTTGAGTGCCATCACCTACCTCCATCTGTTTTTATTTTAGTTTTGCTTGGTTTAGCACTCTCATCATGAGAGTGCTAACTGATCTTTTATCATACTGAAATGGCGGTTGTCAAGATAATCGCCCGCGCCCGTAATCCACGACCTAGCGTTCAGAAGGTTCACGCCGGGGGTGATCGCGGTCAACCTATGGGTGAATCAACCTCCCCTCATAGTCCCCCTTTCCGATCTCGGAGAGGGGGACCGGAAAAAACGGGTGCACCCCCAGCGGGCCCCGTTGGAGGGTCTTCCATCAGTACTCCGCGCCATCTCAATTGCTCTTTCCATGCCTCCCAACTGCCTTGACCCAAAATCACAGAGGGCCTATAATAGGGGTGCCTAATCTGGAGCACAGAACATTTATGTCCCTGCATGAGTCTTGCGGCATCTTTGGGATTTTTGCGCCGAAGGAAGACGTCGCCAGACTCACATATTTCGGCCTCTACTCCCTCCAACACCGCGGCCAAGAGAGCAGCGGCATCGCCACGAGCGATGGGCAGAGCATTCTTCTCTACGCCGACATGGGATTGGTATCCCAGGTTTTCACGGAGGATATCCTCCAGCGGCTCCGCGGTCACATCGCCATCGGCCACAACCGATATTCCACCACCGGTTCGAGTCACTTCGTCAACGCCCAGCCGATCGTTGTACGCGGCCCCATGGGGGAAATGGCATTGGGCCACAATGGAAACCTCATCAATGCCCCCTATTTGCGCAGCGAGCTCGAAGCTCAAGGATATTCCTTCCGCACCTCGACCGATTCCGAGGTGATCGCCCAGCTCATCTGTGCTTCACCGGGGATTTCCCTCGTCGAGAAGATCCGGCACGCCATGGCCCGTCTTCAGGGGGCCTATAGCTTGGTCATCATGACGAAAGACCAACTCATCGGCGTGCGCGACTATCTCGGCGTTCGGCCTCTTTGCATTGGAACGGTCAACGGCACGGGATGGGCCATCGCTTCCGAGAGTTGCGCCATGGATCAGCTCGGCTTTCAATATCAGCGATCCATCATGCCCGGCGAGATCGTATCCATCGACCAAACGGGGCTCCGCAGTTACCCGGCGGAAACCCCTTCCGGGGAAAGGGCCCTGTGCATCTTCGAGTTCATTTATTTTGCCCGGCCGGATAGCACCATTGCCGGGAGACGGCTCTATGCCGCCCGGCAGGCCATGGGGGCAGCCCTCTCCCGCGAGCACCCCGTGAACGCCGATATCGTCATCGGCGTCCCCGATTCCGCTACCGCCGCCGCTGTGGGGTACTCACAGGCCTCGGGCATCCCCTTCGGGGAAGGATTGATCAAGAGCCGATACGTGGGCCGCACCTTCATCCAGCCCGATCAGCGGCTCCGAGATGTGGGCGTCCGCCTCAAATTCAGTCCACTCACGGAAGTGCTCGCCGGCAAGCGAGTGGTCGTGGTGGACGATAGCATCGTCCGGGGAACTACCACCCCGCGGATCGTCGAACTCCTGCGGAAGGCCGGCACCAAGGAGGTCCACTTCCGGATCTGCGCCCCCCCAATTCGCCATCCGTGCGTGTTCGGGATCGATATGGCCACCCGGCGTGAGCTCATCGCTGCCCACAAGTCGGTTCCCGAGATCTGCCAGTGGATCGGCGCCGATTCGCTGGGATACCTCAGCATCGAAGGGCTCATCGCGTCCGTGGGACTTCCCAGAGAGATGTTCTGTCTGGCTTGCTTCACCGGCAACTATCCGGTGCCCATTCAGCTCGAACTCGATAAATTCGCCCTCGAGCCTCCGGTGGCGGCGTTGAGCCCGGAAAAGACGCTCGCCGGGGATTAGCGTCCGGATCCCTCTTATGAGCAACAGTAAGAATCGCTCCGCCTATGCCGCCGCCGGCGTGGATATCGATGCCGCCGACCGCGCCAAAGCGCTCATCAAAGAACGCGCCCGCATCGCCCGGCGCCCTGAAGTTCTGGGAGATATCGGCTTCTTCGGCGGCCTCTTCGAGTTCAAAGGCTACGAGAACCCCGTCCTCGTAGCCAGCGCAGACGGCGTGGGAACCAAGCTCAAGATCGCCGCAGCCCTCGGAAGACACGATACCGTGGGCATCGATCTCGTCAATCACTGTGTGAACGATATCCTCACCTGCGGCGCCGAGCCACTTTTCTTCCTCGATTACATCGGCACCGGCAAGCTCGTTCCGGAACAAATAGCCGACGTGGTGAAGGGCTTGGCCGAAGCCTGCCGGAATGCCCGTTGCGCCCTCATCGGCGGCGAGACGGCAGAGATGCCCGGCCTCTATGCAGCGGGGGATTACGATCTGGTCGGGTTCATCGTAGGCGTGGTGGAACGGCCGAGGATTCTGGACGGCACATCCATCGCCCCCGGCGATACCATCATCGGGCTCCCCTCGAGCGGACTTCACACCAACGGCTATTCGCTCGTGAGAAAGATATTCGGCACCGAGCCCACGGTGCTCAAAACCTTCCATGCAGAGCTGGGCTCGACCCTCGGGGAGGCGCTATTGACCCCTCACCGGTGCTATCTTCACGATCTCAAACCCCTTCTGCCCCGGATCAAAGGGTTGGCTCATATCACCGGAGGGGGACTGCTCGACAACATCCCCCGCCTCTTTCGATCTCCGATCGCGGCCCACATCCGCAAAGAAAGCTGGGAGGTCCCACCGATCTTCAAGATGATTCAGCGGCAAGGAAAGATCGATGAGCGCGAGATGTATCGCGTCTTCAACATGGGGATCGGCATGGCGATCTTCTGCTCACCCGCGGACGCGGACGAATTGCTCGCGGCCCTTCCCGGCGCAAGGGTTATCGGTGAAGTTATCCCGGGCGAGCGAAATGTGCTGATCAATTGACAAATCCCCGCTCGCCTTGGTATATTGGCATCACAATCGAATAACGACCAAAGGCTGTGAACAGGAAGAGTACCTTTCACCGCTAGGCCACAGAGAGTCGGGGTAAGGTGAGAGCCCGATGCCGATGCCGAAGGGGAATGGGCCTGGGAGCCGCAAACCGAACCCCGCGCAAGCGGGCAAGTAGGCCTTGCCGGAAGGGCACCGTGATCAAAGCCCAGGGTATCACCGAAAACGGTCGTACCCTCACGAGATGGCCAACGCTGTAAGCGCGTTCGGTCAAGAAGGGTGGCACCGCGGAGAAGCCTCCGCCCCTTTGGGGCGGAGGCTTTTTAATTTGCTCGTATCCATTCGGGATCCGACTCAGAAGAGGTGAGAGATGAAATACTTTCCCGATCCACAAACATTCCGGCGGATCGCAGAGGGAGGCACCCTCATCCCGGTATCAGGGGAACTTGCCGCCGATCTCGATACGCCCGTCTCCGTATTCCTCAAACTCGGCCAGAAGCCGCCGGTCTTCCTCCTCGAAAGCGTGGAGCGGGGCGAAAACCTCGGCCGGTATTCGTTCATCGGACTCGGGCACTCGGAAATCATCGAGTGCGGGGGACGGCAAGCCACCATTCGCAATCGAACCACCAAACGACGAATCGCCCTCTCCCACCGCCGCGATCCGCTCCATCTCATTCAAGAAACACTGGCAAGGAGGCGGGCAATCCCGCTCCCCGGCCTCCCGCCCTTTTCGGGCGGAGCCGTGGGATACCTTTCCTACGATGTGGTCAATTTCTTCGAAGAGTTGCCCGAGCCCGATCACGATGAATTGGGCCTTCCGGATGCGATCTTTCTCCTCACCGATACCATGATCGCCTTCGATCATGTGCAACACAAGATGAAGGTGATCGCCAACGCTTATGTGGATAGCGATGCCGATCGGGCCTACGGCGATGCGGCGGCCAAGATCGAACGCGTGATCGAAAGCCTTTCGAAACCTTTGCCCCGGAAACTCCAGACCTTCATCGCCACCGAGGCGGCGGCCGGCGGTAAGGAGCTTGCTTCCAACTTCACCAAAGCCGAGTTCGATGGGATCGTCCGGGCGGCCAAGGAATACATCGCGGCCGGCGATGCCATTCAAATCGTCCTCTCGCAACGGTTCCGCCGCCGGACAAGCGCCGACCCCTTCAGCATTTACCGGGCCCTGCGGATGCTCAACCCTTCGCCCTATATGTTCTATTTCAACTTCGGGGATTTCCAACTCATCGGGTCGAGCCCCGAGGTTCTGGTGAAGGCTCAGGGCGATCGGGCCGTTTCCCGTCCCATCGCCGGAACGCGCCCCCGCGGCGCAACCGAGGAAGAGGACCGGAGACTCATCGCCGAGCTCCTTGCCGATCCCAAGGAACGCGCCGAGCATGTAATGCTCGTGGACTTGGCCCGCAATGATCTGGGACGGGTGTGCCGGTACGGAACCGTCCGGGTCCCGGAACTCATGGTCATCGAGAAGTATTCGCACGTGAGCCACATCGTTTCTGAGGTGGAGGGAAAGCTCAATCCGGGAGAAAATGCCTTCTCCCTCCTTCGGGCATCCTTCCCCGCCGGCACGGTCTCCGGGGCTCCCAAAATCCGCGCTATGGAGATCATCGCCGAACTCGAAAAGACCAAACGGGGTCCCTATGCCGGGGCGGTGGGCTACTTCGACTTCTCCGGCAACATGGATACGTGCATCACCATTCGGACGATCGTCATGAAAGGGGACATGGTGTACCTTCAGGCCGGCGCCGGCATCGTGGCGGATTCCGATCCGGCAACCGAATATCAAGAGACCATCAACAAAATGAGGGCACTCGAACGGGCGATTGCGATTGCGGAAACCGGCTGAAAGGGCGCTTCGGATTCTCGCCGCCGGGGACTATTCCGAGGTGAAGCCGGGCCGAACGTTTCCGCGAAACGAAGAGCAAAGGGGGTAACCCGAATGATTCTCGTTATCGACAATTACGATTCCTTCACCTATAATCTCGTTCAAATGCTGGGCGAGCTTGGGGAAGAACTCACGGTCTTTCGCAACGATAAAATCACCCCGGGCAAGATCAGAAATCTCAAGCCATCGCGGATCGTGATCTCGCCCGGGCCGGGCAGACCGGAGGATGGGGGAATCTCCATCGAAATCATCAAGGCGTTCTACCGGCGGATCCCGATTCTGGGGGTCTGTTTGGGACACCAGTGCCTCGCCCATGCCTTCGGAATGAAGGTGGATCGGGCCAAGCGCTTGATGCACGGCAAGACCTCGATGGTGTATCATGACGGCAAGGGGATTTTCGAAGGACTCTCGAATCCATTCGAGGCCACACGGTATCATTCGCTCCTTGCCTATGAGCCCGTCGCTCCGGAACTCGAAATTTCCGCATGGACCCAAGAGGGGGAGATCATGGGGCTCCGGCACAGAGAGTACCCGCTCGAAGGGGTGCAATTCCATCCGGAATCGATCCTGACCTTCGAGGGGAAAAAGATATTGGCCAATTTCGTGAAGGCCGGTAGGGGCGATTCACAAATCCGGTAGGGGCGATTCACGAATCGCCCCTACTTCGGGGAAATGACATAGGCATGGATAATAGGGACGACGGTGAGGCCATCGCGCATCGAGGGCAAAATGGCAACGATTCCGCCATATTCGAGGATCCAGAGGGCGAAGCCCTTTGGCGGGGATTCCGGGGTTCCCCCCGGATTTTCCTTCCCCCTCTCCGAACCGGAGAGGGGGATAGAGGGGGTGAGGTTCGAAAGCGCCCCCGGCCTTCGGCCACCCCTCTCAAGAGGGGATAGATTCCGGGTCAAGCTTCAAAAACCAAGGTTTCAGTATCGAAAATTGTGAAAGGTGCACAAAATGATCAAAGAGGCCATTGCCAAACTCGTCGAGAAGCAAAACCTCACCATCACCGAGACCGAAGGGGTGATGAGTGAAATCATGAGCGGTCAGGCAACCCCCGCTCAGATCGGGGCTTTTCTGACGGCGCTCCGGATGAAGGGCGAGACCGCCGCCGAGATCGCCGGGTGCGCGCGTGTGATGAGGGCCAACGCTAGACGCGTTCAGCCCAAACGGACCGACGTGGTGGATACCTGCGGCACCGGCGGCGATGCCGCAGGCACTTTCAATATCTCCACCACCGTGGCCTTCGTGGCCGCCGGCGCGGGACTCGCCGTGGCCAAACACGGCAATCGTTCGGTTTCAAGCAAGTGCGGGAGCGCCGACCTCATGGGCGCGCTCGGCGTCAAGATCGATCTCACCCCCGAGCAAGTGGCCCGGTGCATTGACGAGATCGGCATCGGCTTCCTCTTCGCCCCGGCCTTCCATCCGGCGATGAAACACGCAACCCCCGTTCGCCAAGAGATCGGCCTCCGGACCATTTTCAACGTGCTCGGTCCCCTCACGAGTCCCGCATGGGCCAAACGGCAACTCGTGGGGGTCTACAGTGCCCATCTCGTCCCCACTATCGCCGAGGTCCTCCGGAGCATGGGCACGGAACACGCCTTCGTAGTCCACGGCGCCGGCGGACTCGACGAGCTTTCGACAATCGGGACGAACGAAGTGGCCGAGATCAAGGACGGCGAGATCAAGGTGTTCGATCTCGATCCTCGAAAGCTCGGCCTTCCCCGCACGGCGCTTTCCGATCTTGCGGGCGGTACGCTCGAAGAGAACGCCGCCATCACCCGCGCCATACTCGGCGGCGAGAAGGGTCCCAAGCGCGATACCGTGCTCCTCAACGCCGCGGCGGTGCTCGTGGCGGGCGAAAAGGCCCGGGACTTTTCCGAAGGGATCGCGCTTGCGGCGGAGGCCATCGACGGCGGCAAGGCGCTCGAGAAGGTCGATGCGCTCATCCGGATGAGTCAGAGCTTCAGTAGAGAAGCCGGGTGATCGAGGAGTTGTCAAAATGTGGGGGGCGTTCATAGGGGTTGGCATTACACTGGCGTGGATCGCCCTGATTGCGTATGGGATCAGCGAGTATCGAGGAGGCAACGGAACGATGGGCATTCTGAAGATCATCTACGTGATGGCGATTGCGGGATTTCTGGTGGGAACCATGGCCGCGGGGATCGCCGCCTTCTATGAGGCCCCGCAATCCCCCGTGTACGATGAACCAGCGGACGCATACAAATCGCCCGATTACTACGGATCGCCCGAACAAAAGGCTTGGGAGGCGGAGTGGAACGCGAAATGGAAAGCCCACGAAGCGGACTTGCGCGATCATTATCGGAACGTGTTCGCGATTGCCTATCCGATCGGCCTTCTCTTCGTGATACTCGGGACCGAACTCAAGTTGAGGCTCGATGTGCTCAGACCGGGTCTCACCCTCGGCGGGATCGCGATCATGATCTACGCCATCGCTCAAGAGGACTTGCCGGATGAGATCCGATTCATCGGGGTGACCCTGAGCCTCGCGGTCTTGATTTATGTGGGGTATCGGACGTTTCTTCAGCGAAAACCGGCCAAGCAAGAGGCATAGCGGATGATCCTCGATACCATCATCGCTTCCACAAAGAAGCTCGTGGAGAGACGCAAGATCGAGCGGCCCATCGGCGAACTCGATTGCAAGGCGGCAAAGCAACGCCCGCCCAAGGATTTCGCGGCGGCATTGAAGGGAAAGGGGATCAAACTCATCGCGGAGATCAAACGGGCATCGCCTTCGAAAGGTCTTCTTACCGCCAACCTCGATGCGCCCTCTCTGGCCCGAACCTACGAGAGGGCCGGGGCCTCGGCCATCTCAGTGCTCACCGAGCCGGAATTCTTCAAGGGGAGTCCGGCCGATCTCGAGGCGGTTCGGGAAACGGTGAATTTGCCGATCCTTCGGAAGGACTTCATCATCGATACCTATCAGCTATGGGAAGCCAGAGCCGCTGGCGCCGATGCGGTCTTGCTCATCGCGGCGGCATTGCCGATGGGCGATCTCGCCCGACTTCTCAAGGCGACCCATCAACTGGCCATGACCGCGCTCGTCGAGGTGCACGACCGAGCGGAGCTTGAACGGGTGCTCGAACTCGATGCGAAGGTGATCGGGATCAACAATCGGGACCTTAAAACCTTCAACGTAAGCTTGGAAACCACGCTCGAACTCCGGCCCCTCATTCCCCAAGGCAAGGTTGTGGTCAGCGAGAGCGGCATCCACTCGCCGGCCGATGTGCGAAGGCTCCGGGATGCCGGCGTGAACGCGATCCTCGTCGGGGAAGCTTTGGTGACAAGCCCGGACCCGGCGGGAAAGATCGGGGAGCTTCTCCATGGTTAAGATCAAGATTTGCGGAATCACCAATCTAAAGGACGCCCTAGCCGCGGCGGCGTTCGGCGCCGATGCGCTGGGGTTCATCTTCGCCGAAAGCCCCCGGCGGGTGACCCCCGAGGCCGCCCGGGCGATCATCGCCGAGCTCCCCCCGTTCATCACCAAAGTCGGCGTGTTCGTGAACCGACCCATCGATGAAATCCGGCGGGTGATGGATATCAGCGGAGTCGATCTCGCTCAGCTTCACGGCGGCGAGCGCCCGGAGGATTGCGCGGCCCTCTTCCCGAAGGTCATCAAGGCCTTCACCCCGAACACCATCCCGCCTCTTGAGGAACTGAGGCGCTACCGCGTAGCCGCATTCTTGATCGATCGGGAAAAGGGCCCAAACAAATCTTCGCCGGAGGATATTTGGCCCATCGCGCGGGAGGTGAGCGCTTACGGAAAGGTCATTTTGGCCGGGGGACTTGCCCCGGAGAACGTATCCAAAGCCATCGAAATCGCGCAACCGTACGCGGTGGACATCTCCAGCGGGATCGAAGAAAGCCCCGGCAAGAAAGACCACCGGAAGATGAGGGAATTCATCGAGGCAATTAGGGCAAAGCACTCGGAGCACCGAAACGCTCCGCCGCTATGAAAGGAACATGACATGACACCCAAACTCAAGCTACCGGACGCTCGGGGGCACTTCGGGCCGTGGGGGGGGAAGTTCGTTCCCGAAACCCTCATGCCCGCGCTCGCCGAGCTTGAACACGCCTACGCCCGGGCCCGGAAAGACCGAGCCTTCTGGTCTAACTTCGCGAGGCTTTGCCGGGATTACGTAGGTCGGCCCACACCTCTGTACCCCGCCGAACGGCTGACCGCCAAGCTCAGCGGGGCACAGATCCTTCTCAAAAGGGAGGATCTGGCCCATACCGGCGCCCACAAGATCAATAACGCTTTGGGTCAGGCGCTCCTTGCGCAACGGATGGGCAAACGGCGCATCATCGCCGAGACCGGCGCCGGGCAACACGGCGTGGCCACCGCCACCGCCTGCGCGCTCCTCGGACTCGAGTGCATCGTGTACATGGGGGAAGAGGACGTTCACCGGCAATCCATGAACGTCTTTCGGATGAAGCTCTTGGGCGCGGAGGTACGGCCCGTTCTGACGGGGAGCCGAACCCTGAAAGACGCCATCAACGAAGCCATCCGCGATTGGGTGACGAACGTGCGGACCACCTATTATCTGATCGGATCGGTGGTCGGCCCACACCCATATCCCATGATCGTGCGGGATTTTCAGTCCATCATCGGCCGGGAAACCCGCCGGCAAATGCTTCGCTCCTATAAGCGGCTTCCGGACTTCGTGGTGGCGTGTGTGGGCGGCGGGAGCAACGCCATGGGCATCTTCTCGGCCTTTCTGAAAGATAGAGCCGTCCGGCTCATCGGGGTAGAGGCGGCGGGGAGAGGGATCGAAACGGGAGAGCATTGCGCCACCCTTTCCGTGGGAAGCCCCGGCGTTCTCCACGGGGCCAAATCGTATCTTCTCCAAGATGAGCACGGTCAGGTGAGTCCGACCCATAGCATCTCGGCCGGGCTCGATTACCCCGGCGTGGGTCCGGAACACAGCTTTCTCAAGGATTCGGGCCGGGCGGAATACGTCTCGGTCACCGATGCTCAGGCTCTCGAAGGCTTCAAGCTCCTTTCCGAAACGGAAGGGATCATCCCGGCGCTCGAATCCTCCCATGCCGTATATTACGCCGCGCAAATGGCCGCAAAGCTCCCGAAAGACCGCACCATCGTGGTGAACCTCTCCGGCCGGGGGGACAAAGACCTCAATATCGTCGCCGATGCCATGGGGATACAGCTATGAACACCAACAGAATTGACAGATTTTTCGAAGACCGGTTCCGCCGGAGGGCGCTCATCGGATATGTGACCATCGGTTACCCCAGCCCCGAGGCAACCCTCAGGATCGTGCCGGCGCTCGTAGAGAGCGGATGCGATATCATCGAGCTCGGCATTCCCTTCTCCGATCCCCTTGCGGATGGCCCGATCATTCAGAAATCGAGCTTCGAAGCCCTCCGGAAGGGCATCACCCTCCCCAAGTGCATCGAGATAGCCCGGGCGCTGCGGGCAGAGCTCGATGTTCCCCTCATCTTCATGGGATATTACAATCCCATCCTCCACTACGGGCCGGAGGCATTCTGCCGCGCCGGTGCCGCCGCAGGCGTGGATGGGCTCATCATCCCCGATCTCCCCCCAGAGGAAGGCGCAGAACTCGAGGGTTTCTCGCAAAGGGAAGGTATGGATCTCATCTATCTTTTGGCCCCCACGAGCGATGACGAGCGCATCCGGATCGTGGCCGAGCGCTCCCGCGGATTCATCTATCTCGTCTCGCTCACCGGGGTGACGGGATCGGGGGCGGAGCTCCCGCCGGAGCTCGAGGAGTTCGTGAATCGGGTAAGGAATAGAACGGATAAGCCCCTTTGCGTGGGGTTCGGGATCGCCACCGCAGAGCAAGCCAGACGGGTGGCGCAAGTGGCCGACGGGGTCATCGTGGGCAGCCGGATCATCAAGCTCATCGAGGAGGACCCCACACTCGGTAAGATGAAAACGTTCGTCCGGACGCTCAGGGCCGCGCTCTGAGCGCTTGAGACTGCAGCTAAACCCGCGGCTGCTTTTGGGGGCATGCCCTCTTGTGTGCCCACATCTCTCTACCGCTATAATGTCGCAAGCGGGGGCAAATCTTGGAAGCTGTACGAATCATCTTCTTCTTCATCCTCGGCATCGAGATCGGGAGTTTCTTGAACGTGGTCATCGACCGGTTGCCGGCGGGCCAATCGCTCGTCCGGCCGCCCTCTCATTGTCCCGTCTGCAACACCCGGCTTCGGGCCCGGGACCTTATCCCCGTCTTCAGCTATCTCTGGCTAAAAGGTCGGTGCCGGTACTGTGCCGCTCCCATTCCCCGCCGCGTTTTCCTCGTTGAACTCGCGACGGGCGGAGCTTTCGCCGGGCTCTATGCCTACTATGGACTCACAGCCCAGTTCGGATTGCTGGCCGCTTATGCGTGTCTCTTCCTCGTCATCTTCGTGATCGACCTCGATCATCAACTCATCCTCAACAAGCTCACCTATCCGGGGGCCGTCTTCGCACTGGCCACCGTGCCGCTGTGGGATGATCTCTCCTTCCCCGAAGCCCTCATCGGGGGGGCAGTGGGATTCGCCCTCCTCTTCACCGTGGTCGTGCTCTCAAGAGGAGGAATGGGGTGGGGGGATGTGAAGATGGCCGCCCTGATGGGGCTAGCGCTCGGGTTCCCGATCATCTTCGTAGGGCTCTTCATCGGGATTGTCATAGGAGGACTAGTTGCTATCGCCTTGCTCGTGACCGGCAAAAAGGGGAGAAAACAGGTCATCCCCTTCGGGCCATTCTTGGCCGTAGGAGCGATGACCGCCCTCCTGTGGGGGCACATTCTCTGGGACTGGTATACGAAACCGTGGGCCTAGCCCGCCTCCAGTTCGAACGCATCGTGCAGGGCCTTGACCGCCTCAGGAACCCTGGACCCTTCGATAATGCAAGTAATCCGGATCTCAGAGGTGGTGATCATCTCGATATTGATGCCCCTCTCGGAAAGCGCCTTGAACATGCGCGCCGCATAACCCGGCCCCGTCTGCATGCCCGCGCCCACGATGCTCACCTTTCCCAGCGTCGCATCGCTCACACAATCCCTCGCGCCGATGGACTTGATCACCGGCTTGAGGACTTCCATGGCCTTTTTCACCTCACCGCGGGCCACTGTGAAGGTCAGATCGGCAATCCGATCAGTGCTGGCATTCTGCACGATGGTATCCACACTGATGCCGGCGTCCGCAAGGGCCTCAAAAATGGCACTCGCGATGCCGGGTTTATCGGGAATGCCCAGAATGCTGACCTTGGCAACGTTCAAATCATGGGCTATGCCCGTGACCTTGTTTCGGATCTCCATCGAAGCGCCTCCATGAATGAGAGTGCCGGGATTATCATTGAATGAGGATGCCACCAGAATCGGCATGTGATAGACCCACCCGAGCTCCACCGCCCGGTTGTGCATCACTTTGGAACCCACCGATGCCATCTCCAACATCTCCTCGTAGCCAATCTCATCGAGCTTGCGCGCATTGGGGACAATCCGGGGATCGGCAGTGTAGACGCCGTCCACATCGGTGTAGATATCGCATTGCTTGGCCTTCAGCGCGATGGCAAGGGCCACGGCCGTGGTATCGGAGCCACCACGGCCCAGCGTCGTCACATCGAGGTCATCGGTGAGGCCCTGAAACCCGGCCACCACCACAATCTTCCCCTCCTCGAGCTCCTTGAGGATCCGCTTCGGATTGATTCCCTTGATACGCGCCTTCGTGTAAGTGGAATCCGTGCGAATACCCGCCTGAGCCCCCGTCAGACTCACCGCCTCATGACCCATGGAACGCAGGGCCATGCTGAGCAAGGTGGACGTCACGATCTCCCCGGTGGAGAGAAGGGAATCGAGCTCCCGGGGGATCGGTTGATCGGTGATCTGATGGGCCAAGGCGATCAACTGATCCGTGGTTTTTCCCATGGCCGAGACCACCACCACCACATCATTCCCCGCTTCTTTACTACGGATTGCCCTGCGGGCAACGTTCCGAATCTTGTCGGCATCGGCAACCGAACTCCCGCCATATTTCTGAACGATGATGGACATACTCTCTTTCCTCGCGGGTCAGACCCGCAGAACCGAAATGCGGAAGCTAGTATAGCACCACTCGCAAACGGGTTCAATAAGCGATCTCCTCCCAAAACACGATCGGAGAAGCACGATCGTTCATCGGATATGGAAGATTCCGGGACAAGGTCCGCAGTGAGCGGAACAAAGCGAGGCCCCCTAGATCGTCAAAGGCCTCAAGGCAGGTCCTCCATAGAAAGCCAACCTTCCTTGAGGGAACGGAGAACGGCTTCGGTGCGGGAACCGACATTGAGTTTCCGGAAGATATTGATGAAGTGGGTCTGCACCGTTCGCTCGCTGATGGAAAGCTCCTGAGCGATTTCTCGATTGGTCAAGCCCTTGGCGGCGAGTCTCAACACTTCCAATTCGCGTTCGTGCATCTCATCGAGCGCGCCGTGCCGGTTCGATTCGGTGACCGAGAGAAGACGGGTCAGAATCTTGAAGGCCGCCGTCTGATCCACTACCGGCTCTCCGACTCGAACCGCCTTGATCGCCGCAATGAGGTCCTTGCCGCGCGACCCCTTGGAAAGAAACCCCGCCGCTCCCGCCTTGAGAACCGCCAACACATAGGCTTCGTAACTATGGGCCGTCAAGATGAGAATGGCCGTCGAGGGCAAAAAGGACTTGATCCGCTTCGTCGCCTCGATGCCGTTGAGCTTCGGCATGATCACATCCATGAGGATCACGTCCGGCTTGAGAGCGATCGCTTGCCGTACGAGATCCTCGCCATCCTCCGCCTCCCCCACGACTTGAAATCCCTCTTCAAGTTCAAGGAACGTGCGGAGCGTTTCGCGGAAGATCCCATGCTCCTCGGCGATGAGTATCCGGATATCCTCCATGGTGCATCACCCGCCGCCAGATAAAATTCATATAAGAACAATATAGAAAAAGGGCAAGCGTTGCCGCACATCTTCAAGGGGTAGGAGCATCATATCACATTACGGAGCGCTTGTCGATATAGTTGCTTAATGAATGATGTGTTAATTGCTTAATTCGACTGAGACGATCCGGCGCCAAAAACGTCCGCTTGCGGCAGGGGCAGTCGGCATCGAAGTAGACGAAAGCCATCTTTTCGGCGGATGACACTTTGAAGAGGGAACGCCCATAATGGGCTCACAGTCGGACCAAATCCTAGACATCCATAGAACGATCGGCCAAGAGCCGAGAAAGGCAGGGATATCATGACAGTAACAGCGGAGCGCAAATACTATGAGGGTCTGTATGAGATTGCGGCCAAAGTGAATTCCGCGGGCACGCCGGCGGCCGTGCTGCGATACCTCGTAAGGAAGGTGGCCACCATCATGGGGGCGAAGGGATGTTCGATCATGCTTCTCTCACCCGATAGAAAGCACTTGCTTCATACCATCGCCTACGGTTTGAGCGATGCATATATCCGAAAGGGGCCCGTATCCGTGGACAAGAGTCTTTCGGAAGCCCTCTCGGGCAAACCGGTGGCGGCGGTGAATGCCGCTGAGGATGAGCGGATTCAGTATCGGGAGCAAGCGCGCAGGGAAGGGATCGCTTCCATCCTTTCGGTACCGATCAAGCTGCGAGATGAGACCATCGGGGTGATCAGGATTTACACCGCCGAACCCTACGAGTTCACCGAAGGGGATATTTACTTTGTGAGCGCCGCGGCCAACTTGGGGGCGATCGCACTGGAGAATGCCCGCATCTATCGTGCCCTGGAGCAAGAATACGAGACATTCAGACGGGAGATGTTGGAGTGGCGGTCCGCTCTGGGGGAGGAATGGGCGGAGGGGAAAGCGGTCAGTGCCTTCTCAGAATAGACCACTCAAGCCTATGGCCACAGATCAGCCGGGCGATGCAACGCCAAATTCAAAGGAGGTCTTCTCATGCCCACCCAACAGTTAAAAGAATTCCTAGAGGATTACGGTGTAAGCTACGAATGCATCAAACACGCGACCGTCTACACGGCTCAGGAGATCGCGGCGGCCACGCATATTCCCGGCCGAGAACTGGCCAAAACGGTCATGATCAAGGCGGATGGAAGACTGATCATGACCGTTCTGCCAGCATCCCAGCGGGTGGATCTCCTCCTTCTCAAAGAGGCTATTGGGGCAAGGACAGTGGAGCTTGCTCGCGAACAGGAATTCAAGGACATGTTCCCCGGATGTACGGTGGGGGCCATGCCGCCATTTGGGAACCTCTATGGGATAGAGGTATATGTGGAGGAGGCCCTCGCATCAGAAGAGCGGATCACATTCAATGCGGGTTCGCATACGGAGGTCATGAGGATCGCCTACAAGGATTTTGCACGACTGGTGAAGCCCAAAGTGGCAAGGTTCGCCCGCAGCATTCCCACGGCCCGTCCGCCGTGTTGGGGGAGCGAGGCCAGAACATAATGATTCTCCGGTGAAAACCACTTTCACGGCCTCAAAAAACAAAAGGCCCTCCGGGGAAGTTCCCCAGAGAGCCAATGTTCAAAACTGGTAGCGGGGGTTGGATTCGAACCAACGGCCTTCGGGTTATGAGCCCGACGAGCTTCCACTGCTCCACCCCGCGATGGGATAAGGTTTCTCTTTCGACCTGTCAAAAGCCCTCGACCGATTAGTACGGCTTAGCTGAAGCGGTTGCCCGCCTTATACACGCCGCCTATCAAGCAGCTAGTCTCGCTGCGGTCTTACCTGGTTACCCAGTGGGAGATCTCATCTTGAGGTCGGCTTCGCACTTAGATGCTTTCAGCGCTTATCCGATCCAGACATAGCTACCCAGCAATGCCCCTGGCGGGACAACTGGCACACCATAGGTCTGTCCCTCCCGGTCCTCTCGTACTAGGGAGAGCTCCTCTCAAATCTCCTGCGCCCACGACGGATAAAGACCGACCTGTCTCACGACGGTCTGAACCCAGCTCACGTACCACTTTAATGGGCGAACAGACCAACCCTTGGGGCCTTCTCCAGCCCCAGGATGTGACGAGCCGACATCGAGGTGCCAAACAGTGCCGTCGATATGAACTCTTGGGCACTATAAGCCTGTTATCCCCGGGGTAGCTTTTGTCCGATAAGCCACGGCCTTTCCACACAGCACCGTGGGATCACTTTGCCCGACTTTCGTCCCTGCTCGACTTGTAGGTCTCACAGTCAAGCCCCCTTATACCAATACGCTCTACAGGTGATTTCCATCCACCTTGAGGGGACCTTTGGGCGCCTCCGTTACCTTTTGGGAGGCGACCGCCCCAGTCAAACTACCCACCAGGCACTGTCCCCTCGCTTGCACAAGGGTTAGAACCGAAACTCAACAAGAGTGGTATTTCACCGTTGGCTCCGCCCCAACTGGCGCCAGGGCTTCTCAGCCTCCCACCTATCCTACACATGCCAAGTCTCAATCCAATGCCAAGCTATAGTAAAGCTCCACGGGGTCTTTTCGTCCCGTCGCGGGTAGCCCGCATCTTCACGGGCACTTCAATTTCACCGAGTCCCTCGTTGAGACAGCGCCCAAGTCGTTACGCCATTCATGCAGGTCAGAACTTACCTGACAAGGGGTTTCGCTACCTTAGGACCGTTATAGTTACGGCCGTCGCTAACCGGGGCTTAAGTTCGGAGCTTCGGAATCGAAAATCTCCTCCTAACTCCTCCCGTTAACCTTCCGGCGCTGGACAGGCGTCAGCCTCTATACTTGAGCTTGCGCTTTGGCAGAGACCTGTGTTTTTGTTAAACAGTCGCCTGGGCCTTTTCTCTGCAACCCCCAGAAGCTCCAAGGGTAAACCTCTTCACCTCCAAGGGCACCCCTTCTCCCGAAGTTACGGGGTTAGATTGCCGAGTTCCTTAACGAGAGTTCTCTCGATCACCTCAGGGCTTTTACCCTGGCCTACCGGTGTCGGATTGCGGTACGGGCACTCGCCTCCAAGCAACGAGGTTTTTCTAGACAGCAAGGTTCAGCCGAATCGCCTTGGGTTGCCCCGCAACTTTCCCCTCTCCTCAGCTTAAGCAAGGGGGGATTTGCCTCCCCTCGCACTTACGATCGGGGACGCGCCATGTCCAATGGGCACGCCCGGCCTACCTTCCTGTATTCCCCGAGGCTTAACGGAAACGGGTGGTGATGGAATATTAACCATCTGTCCTTCGCCTACGCCTTGCGGCCTCGGCTTAGGCCCGACTAACCCTACGCGGATTAACCTTTCGTAGGAAACCTTAGGCTTTCGGTGGACGTGTTTCTCACACGCCTTACGCTACTCATGCCGACATTCTCACTTCCCTCCGCTCCACCACGGCTTACGCCGAGGCTTCTCAGCTGAAGGGAACGCTCCCCTACCGCTCCCGCCTGACGGCGGAAACTCACAGCTTCGGTGGCAGGCTTGAGCCCCGTTACATCTTCGGCGCGGCATCACTCGACCAGTGAGCTGTTACGCACTCTTTGAATGATGGCTGCTTCTAAGCCAACATCCTGGCTGTATATGCGACGCCACTTCCTTTCACACTTAGCCTGCACTTCGGGACCTTAGCTGGTGATCTGGGCTGTTTCCCTTTTGGCAATGAAGCTTATCCCCCACTGCCTCACTCCCGAGCTAAATGCTTTGCCATTCGCAGTTTGGTTGGATTTGGTAAGTTTTTCACCCCCTAGTCCATCCAGAGCTCTACCTGCAAAGCTCATCGCTCGAGGCTGCACCTCAATGCATTTCGGGGAGAACCAGCTATCTCCGGGTTCGTTTGGCATTTCACCCCTATCCACAGCTCATCCCAGAATTTTGCCACATTCACGGGTTCGAGCCTCCGTTTCGATGTTATCGAAACTTCACTCTGGCCAAGGATAGCTCACCCGGGTTCGGGTCTAATCCATGCAACTGAACGCCCTCTTCGGACTCGCTTTCGCTACGGCTCCACAAGTTGACTTGCTTAACCTTGCTGCATAGATTAACTCGCCGGCTCATTCTTCAATAGGCACGCCATCATTCGCCCGAAGGCGAACTCTGACCGTTTGTAGGCACGCAGTTTCAGATCTCTTTCACTCCCCTCCCGGGGTTCTTTTCACCTTTCCCTCACGGTACTGGTTCACTATCGGTCGCCAAGAGTATTTAGCCTTGGAGTGTGGTCACCCCGGCTTCCCACAGGATTCCACGTGTCCCGTGGTACTCAAGAACACAGCTAGAAGCCTCCCCCTTTCGCCTACAGGACTTTCACCTTCTGCGGTGGCTCATTCCAGAGACCTTCGGCTAGAGTTACGGTTTGTAACTTCTTGCCCCTACTTGGGTCGGGACCCGCTGTGCCTTACAACCCCCTGATGACATAGGCCCCAAGACCACTAAGACACCAGGGTTTGGGCTTTTCCCCTTTCGCTCGCCGCTACTGAGGGAATAATCTCTTTTCCTCGGGGTACTGAGATGTTTCAGTTCCCCCGGTTCCCCCTCCTTAGCGTATGTGTTCCGCTAAGAGTATCCACCTATGACGGCGGATGAGTTGCCTCATTCGGGTATCCTCGGGTCGGCTTACTTGGCAGCTAACCGAGGCTTATCGTAGCCTTGCTACGCCCTTCTTCGGCTCTTGGCGCCAAGGCATCCACTACGCGCCCTTAGTAGCTTTTGACAGGATCGAAAAGAGAAACCTTATTCACTTGTTAAGGTGCTCCGCGAATCGCCCTCTACACAAAAAAGTAGCGGCCTGATGTTTTCCAAGCCGCTACTTGGTCCGCATCAAGCCTTCTCAGGCCTTTTAACTTCCCGGGCGACTCACGTTTGTTTCTACACTCCTCTATGCCTTTCGGCACTATTGAATGCTAGCACAAGAGGTATGGGTTGTCAATAGTCCATTGCCCCCAAAAAATATGAGGACAGCCAAGCATTGCCAAACGTACATTTGCCTATCACTGAACCCAACACCATGACCGCCTCTCACCGGATGGCGACAATCCACGAACCCACCGAAGAACACCGTGAAAGCGGCACGCCCGGAAATACCCGAAGGGGATAAGCAGTTTTCCCTTCTACCCTCCCGGCTCTTTGACCATCAGATAGCCCGTGCCATGTTCCGTCCGAATATACTTCCGGTTCCCCTTCTCTTCACCGAGCTTTATGCGAAGCCGGGCCACGTTCACCTGCAGCAAGTGATGGTTCCCCGTGGCATCCTTCCCCCATATCGCTTCGAGAAGCTCATCGGCGGGCACCACCCGCCCGGCATTCAAAGCTAGATGGGATATCAGCTTGTATTCGATCGTTGTGACGGGCACCAACTTCCCACCCACCGTCACACGGCGGCGGGCAAAGTCAATGACAAGGTCTTCAACCTGAAAAGTGGTTTGCGCCCCTTCTTTCTTGAGGGAGGGACGGCGAAGGGCCGCCCGAATCCGGGCCACAAGCTCGGACGCCGAGAAGGGTTTGGTCAGATAGTCATCGGCGCCGCTATCGAGCCCCTTGACTTTGTCCTCATCCTCCACCTTGGCCGAAACAATGATGATCGGGATTTCAGAGAATTTGCGAATCCGCTCGCACACTTCATACCCATCCATCCCGGGCAACATCAAGTCCAGCAAAACCACATCCGGGTTCAGCTTGCCGACAGCCCCGATAGCGCTTTCGCCATCAGTGGCAGTGAACACGCGATACCCTTTCTGCTCAAGGATCTCTTGAATCATGTGCAACACATCGGGATCATCTTCGACGATCAATACGGAAGGTTCTTTGGGGGGCACAGATATCCTCCTTCTTCTCGTTATCATCGGCAAGGCGCAACCCAAAGGCCGCGCCATTAACCGCTCTCTTTCTCTTCATCCCAGAGCGGAAGGGTAAAGGAGCAAACCGTCCCCTTGCCCTCTGCGCTTTCAATCCACATTCGGCCGCCTTGGGCTTCCACAAGGCCTTTCGAGATGGCAAGGCCCAAACCCACACCATCGATCGAGGGCCGTTTCTTTCTGCCCATATGGAACAAGGGATCGAACACGCGCGGCAAGTCCTTCTCCGGAATGCCGATCCCCTCATCCGCGATACTCACCGCCACAAAGTTGTCCTCTTGCGGGCACGCCCGCACGGTTATCGTGGTCCCTTCAGATGAGTACTTGAGCGCATTACTGAAGAGGTTATCTACGATCTGCCGAACACGCCTCGGCTCGGCCCGGACCTTCGGAAGTGCCGAAGGGATCTCGTCGTGAATGCGATGGCGGGGAGCTTGCAAGCGGGCCTGGGCGACGGCCATCCGCAATACCTCTCCGAGATCTACCGGCACTGCTTCCAGTTTGAGAACCCCCCTTTCCAATTGCGAAAAGTCAAGAAGCGTATCCACAATACCCGTAAGACGGTCCGCCGCACGAATGATCGCTGTGAGCGGCTGATCGAATCCCCCCCTTAGTCTCCCGGCTCGATCCTCTTCCAGAAGCATAGAGGCGTATCCCTTGATCGTGGTCAACGGCGTGCGCACCTCATGAGAAACGGCCGCTATGAACTGGCTCCTCAACCGGTCCAACTCCTTGAGAGCTTGGGTCTCCACCTCCCGTCTCTGAGCACGCTCCCGTTCAATTGCATTGCCGATGATCTCCCCGGAAATCCGCAGCACGGTCAGGTCATCTTCACTCCAAGGCACCGCCTCGCAGACATTATCCAATCCGATCATCCCCCCCAACTCACCCCCCACAAACACGGGCACCAGCACGAACGACTTGATATCCTGGCTTTCCACCAGCGCTTTTTCGGCCGCGGCCTCCCCGGGCATCTTCGAGACATCGGGCACATGGATCACTTCACGGCGATGCATCTTGCGCAACCACCATTGGTAGGGTTCACAGGGCACATTCTGGAGACGATCCTTCTGGGGAACAACGCCTTCGGCACACCATTCGTGCGTATTGTCAATTACGGCGCCTCCCGCTCGGAAAAGGAATAGATAGGCCCGATCCGCTCCCGTGATGCCCCCGATATCCGCCAGCGAGGCGACAATGTTCGAATCCACATCCCGACCGCTCACAAAGCGTGCGGAGATCTCCGAAATGACGCGTTCGAACCTGATCCGCCGCTGAAGGGATTCCATCACCAACTTTCGATCGGTGACATCCCTCATAAAGGCCACCGATGCCGGACAGCCCTGAAAACTCGTGACCCCCACCCCGACTTCCAAACAAACGGAGTCACCACCCCGCCGCGTAACCCGCATCTCATACACAGGCGGCACGGGCTCTCCCGCCTGACGCTTCCGATAGCGCTCAAGGATGACCTCCTCGAGATCGGATGGGAGCAACTCGCGCATAGGTCTCCCTACAAGCTCTTCCGGCCGGTATCCCAGCATGTGCGCAAACGCATCATTGGCGAATACGCACATCGCCTCCACCCCTTGCCGATCCTGAAAAATCCCGATCCCCTGACCGGCCCGGCTCGCCGTCTCGATCAGCATCTGATACCGCGCCTCGCACTCGCGGAGCATTTCCCCCGGAGGTCTTCGCGCCGACCCCCTCGGCCCTCGCTCCACCCGGGAGAACGCGATCTCACTTCCGTTCGGCATCTCGTCCTTCCGATCACTGAGCCGGGGCTCCCCGGGCTCACATTCTCTCCCCTCGATCACACCCCACGATCACCATCCCAACAGCGATTGTGATAAATTCTAATCTGAGCGCATTATACGCTTCCAACGCCCCACTAGCAAGGCCCTTCATCCCTACGGGGGGTCGGTACAACCCTCCCGGTATTTCCGGATACCACCCAAAACAAGGGGAGAACCGCCCGACCGTCGCTCCCCCCACCCCTTCAGCCCACTCAGAATCGCCGGGCTTGCCAAAAAGCCGATCCCGCTTTGGAGTCTTCACCCTCGGGTGACGAACCACATGATCACCCCATCCGGACCTTGCCCCGGAATTCCTCCATTCCCCATGAACGATCGGCTTCTTTGCTCCCACCCAAAGAGTTTCTTGGGGGACATCCCCCCTAGAGAAGTATCTTTTGCACCCTCTTCTCCAATCGCTCTTTTGGGGGATTCTTCCTTGCAGTAAGAATCCCCTTTCTTCTGATATAATCATCTCGGTTTTGCTTGCGGAGGTTTCCAAATGAAGGCGATCATCAGCGTCTCGGATAAGAGCGGTCTAGCCGATTTTGCCCGGGGATTGGCAGACCTCAAGGTGCAGATCTACAGCACGGGGGGAACTCACAAAGCTTTAGCCGAGGCGGGCATTCCGGCGCGAAGCATCAGCGAACTCACGGGCTTCCCCGAAATCCTCGACGGGCGGGTCAAGACGCTTCACCCCGCCGTTCACGGCGGGATTCTAGCACGGCGCGATCTCCCTTCTCACATGAAGGAACTTTCTCAGAACCGCATCATGCCCATTGACATGGTGGTGGTCAACCTTTATCCGTTCGTACAGACCGTCTCCAAGTCGGGGGTGAGCCTTGCCGATGCCCTCGAGAACATCGATATCGGCGGACCAACCCTTATCCGCGCGGCGGCCAAGAATTTCCCGCACGTCCTTGTGGTGGTGGACCCGGCCGACTACCCCGATGTTCTGCAAAAGCTGCGCACCGGCGCGATCGCCATGGCGGACCGCAAGCGGCTTGCCCAGAAGGCTTTTCAACACGTGGCCGTGTACGATACGGCGATCGCTCAGTACCTCGGGATGGATTTCCCGGGATTCCCCGAGGAGATGACCATCGCCCTCAAGAAGCGCTTCGGCTTGCGCTATGGGGAGAACCCACACCAATCGGCGGCCTTCTATCAAGAGCAACGGATCGGCGGTCAATTCCGCAGCGATACCATGGCCCAAGCCAAACAACTGTGGGGCAAGGAGCTTTCCTTTAACAACATTCTGGATGCCGATGCGGCGTGGAATGCCGCCACCGACTTTCCGGAGCCCACCGTGGCCATCATCAAACATACGAATCCCTGCGGCCTGGCCTGCCATCCCGATCTGGCCGAGGCCTACCGGAGGGCACTGGCCGGCGATCCCGTTTCCGCTTTCGGCGGGATAGTGGCCATCAATCGGCCCGTGGACCGCTCTCTCGCCGAGGAAATCGTCAAGACCTTCTACGAGATCATCATCGCCCCCGCCTACCGGCCGGAGGCGTTCGAGATCCTCAAAACAAAAAAGGACCTCCGCGTTCTGGAGATGGGATCCGTGGGGCGGCCTTCCCCCGCCGGTTCGTTCGACTACCGTCGGGTGAGCGGCGGATTCCTCGTTCAAACCCCCGATGCCATTGAAGAGGACCCGAGGAGATGGCGGCAAGTGAGCAAACGCGCACCGAGCCAAGATGAACTCGGGGGCCTTGCCTTTGCGTGGAAAGTGGCCAAACACGTCAAGTCCAATGCCATCGTTATCGCCACCGGCACCACACTCCTCGGGATGGGGGCCGGTCAGCCGAGTCGCGTGGACAGCGTGGAAATTGCGCTGAAAAAAGCAGGGGAAAGGGCCAAAGGAGCCGTCTTGGCCTCCGATGCCATGTTCCCGTTCCCGGATGGCATCGAGGTGGCGGCCAAGGGCGGGGTGACCGCCGTGGTTCATCCGGGCGGATCGGTGAGGGACGAGATCGTCATCGAAATGGCGGACCGTTATAATATGGCCATGCTCTTCACCGGGGTACGACACTTCCGACATTAGAACTTCGAACGGGAGGTCTCACGCATCATGGAAGAGAAGATCGTTTACTTCGAACGGCCGGGGGAACTGAACACCCCCGAGGTGCTCTCACTCGTCAAGGCGCGTGCAAAAGCCAGAGGCATCGACACCGTAGTGCTGGCCTCGACGCGGGGGCAAACGGCAAAGGCCGCGGCGGCCGCCTTCAAAGGGAGTGGACTGCACCTCGTGGTGATCCCGTGGCAATACGGCTTCGGCGATGCGCAACCCTTCCCGCCGCAGATGGTCACCGAGCTTCAGAAAGAAGGGCATCGCGTCCACTTCGGAACGATGTTGTTCCACACCGAGGATTTCTACGGCATGAAGGCCCCCCGGACAATGGCCAATCTTCTCAGAATCTTCGGGCAGGGCACGAAGGTGTGTGTGGAAATCTCCCTGATGGCCTGCGATGGCGGGTGTGTGGAGATCGGGAAAAAGGTCATCGCTGTAGCGGGAAGCGGGGCGGGGGCGGATACGGCCCTCGTGGTCACGGCGGCCCCGAGCACCAAGCTCACCTCCCTGAAGATCCACGAAATTATCTGCAAACCGCTCCTCTAGCATCTCAGATCCTTCAGCGGTCTTCGGGAGATGAAGTATGGATATCGATCTGAGCGAACTCGACCCCTGGGTCCGATGGGCCATTTCAGGTGGGATTTTCCTCCTGTTTCTGGGGATCGCCTTTGCTTCCCGTTTCATTCTCACCCAACTGACTGTTTTAATCGCCCACCGAACCAAAACAAGCCTTGACGATCTCATCATCAACGCCCTGAGAACCCCCCTCTTCCTTGGCTTCATCGTTCTCGGGATATGGCTGGCCGTCGTTCAGGTTCCCGAACTCGACAAGCATCAGGATATCGCCCACAAGGTGGCAGTGGTGCTGTATATCGGCATCGCCGCCATGGCGGTAGCCCGCATAATCGACGCCCTCATGAGCTGGTATGGCTCAGAGATCGCAACCCGCACCCATACCGATATTGACGATAAGCTCCTCCCGGTTTTCAAACGGGTGGAGAAAGTCATCGTGTACTCCATCGCCTTCATGATCATCCTCGATCGCCTGAACGTGAACATCAGCCCCTTGATCGCGGGCCTGGGCATCGGGGGACTGGCGGTAGCCCTCGCCCTTCAACCCACCTTGGTCAATTTCTTGGCCGGCACTTATGTAACCACCGACGCCGTGATCCGCAAGGATCATTACATCGTGCTCGACAGCGGCCAAGAGGGATACGTCGAGGAGATCGGCTGGCGCATCACCAAGATCCGCAGTTGGGATGGCAACTTGATCGTTCTGCCCAACTCGAGGTTGGCCGAAGCGATCGTCACGGATTTCGAAGTGCCCAGCCCCCCGATGCTGTTCCGGGTGGAATGCGGCGTGAGTTACGATAGCGATCTCGAGAAGGTCGAAAAAGTGGCCTTGGAAGTTGCTCGGGAGGTGATGCAGAAGTTCCCGGAGGGGGCAAAGGACTTCGAGCCGGTGGTGCGGTTCAAGAACTTCGGAGATTCGAACATCGATTTCGCCGTTGTGCTCAAGGCGGTCAATCGCATGGCGCATTTCCCCCTGAAGAGCGAGTTCATCAAAGCGCTTCACCGGCGCTTCAACGAAGAAGGAATCGAAATCCAGTATCCAGCTCGGAAGATCTATTTCGCGGAGCCGGAGACGGCGCCCTCATCCCCCCCCATTTCCCCGCCACCGGCCGGTGATCGGCCGCTGCGCACCGACGTGGGCGGCGAGATGGTGGAAAACGATCAGTAAGGCTCAAAGGAAAGCCCCGGCCTCGGGGAATCTATGAGTCAACGAGGGAAATCCCCCCAAATTATCCCCCTCTCCGAATCGGAGAGGGGGATTCTCCCCCACCGCCCCAAACGGATCGTTCACACCTACTCTGCTCTCTTATCCGCTTCCGAGACCTCCGCTTCGGCAAAGGTGAGCATCTCATCGAGGATTTTGCAAGAAGCCTCGACCACACTCATGGCGAGTGCTCCCCCCGTGCCTTCGCCGAGCCGGAGCCCCAGATCCAATACCGGCTCAAGGCCGATATGCTCATAGATCGCCCGGTGCCCGATCTCCACCGAGCGATGCCCGGCGATCATGTAGTCCCGAGAGCGGGGGCAAAGGCCAAAGGCGATGAGCGCCGCCGCCCCGGAAATGAACCCGTCGATCACCACGGGGATGCGGTGTGCCGCCGCCCCCAGAATCACCCCCGCAAGGCCGCCGATCTCAAATCCCCCGACCTTCGAGAGCACGTCCAGCGCATCGGAAGGGTCTGGAGCATTGCGGCGGAGCGCTTCTTCCACCAACCGGACCTTACGCGCCAACTGTTCATCCCCCAACCCCGTCCCCCGCCCCGTTACCTCCCGTGCCGGCCTTCCCGTGATGGCGGCCGTGATGGCCGAAGAGGCGGTGGTATTGCCGATGCCCATATCGCCGGTGCCCACAAGATCCAGCCCTTTCGCCCGCTCCGCTTCGAGCACTTCGATGCCCGATTCGACGGCCTGTACCGCCTGAAGCCGGGTCATGGCCGGGCCCTCGGTCATGTCCTTCGTGCCGAAATCAATCATCTTGCAGACGAGATCGGGATGCGGTTCGAATCCCCCGATGACCCCCATATCCACTACCGTGACCCGCGCCCCTACATGCCGGGCCAGAACGTTGATCCCCGCATGACCGGCAAGGAACCCCCGCACCATCTGAGCGGTAACCTCCTGTGGGTAGAGGCTAACCCCTTGGCGGACCACCCCGTGATCGGCGGCCATGACAATGACGGCCTTGTGAATGATCTTCGGGCGGGGCTTGCCGGTGATTCCGGCCACTTGAACGGAAAGAGCCTCCAACCTACCCAGACTCCCCAACGGCTTGGTGAGCTGATCTTGCCGCTCGCGGGCGGCCCGCATCGCGACCTCATTCAGCGGCCCGATGGATCCGATCGTCCTCTCAAGCAATGTGCTCATCTTTCCTCCTTCAAAAATAAAAAATCCCCAAACCAAGAATCTTGGCTTGGGGATTTGCCATCTCCCCGGAGAAGCCCCTTCCCCGAAGATTCGGGAATGCCCTCGGCAGGTCTTCTGGCTTCCGGATCCCCCTACTCGGTGAGCCTTCCCACCCGCCTCAAGACGGGCAGTGGCAACCCTTTCACCTTTCGTCCCCGGTCACAGCGGCGGGACCGCGCCCGATTCCCACGGGCCTTCCCTATTGAGTCCTTCTCCCGGACGCCTCAGGGCACATGAAACTGCCGTTCAAACTATAGCAAATCAACTAGACTTTGTCAAAATCAAATTCTCTTAAGACATGCCGAAACGAGGTTCCGCGCCAGAGCGGGATTGGAACCGAAGTGAAGATGAATGTAAGAGGCGATCACATTCCCAAAGGCATATCCTTCCTCCCGATCTTCGGGGAAGATCACCCGATGGGCCGGGGGCGAGAGATCGCCTTCCGTTTCCGACCAGTGGAACTCGTGCCCCCGGGCCCGAAGCCCGGCCGGCCCGAGAGGACCATCATGCGCAAGGGCCACTTCCACATAACCCATCCGCGAAAGCCCTCCCGTCATGCGCACCCGTCCGGGCACGATCCCGACCATGGGGTGAAAGCGGCCGCTGCGGTCCGTGATCCCCTCCGAGAGGTACATGAGCCCGCCGCATTCGGCATAGATAGGGATTCCGGCGGCGGCGGCGCTGCGGATGGACCGGATGAGGGGACGATTGGCGCTCAGCCGTTCGGCATAGATTTCGGGGAATCCCCCGCCGATGTAGATCCCCCGTGTACCCGAGGGCAGAGCGGGTTCGGCCAGCGGGCTGAAAGGCACGAGTTCGCCGCCATAGGCTTCGATCAAATCGAGGTTATCCGGGTAGTAGAAGCTGAAGGCCTCATCGCGGGCATAAGCGATTATTGCAGCGGGAGGAAAGGGCTCGGCGGGAAAGAGACCTTCACCGCCGCTCGGAGGGGTCAACGGCTCAGCGGTGCGCCCAATGGCGACGATGCGGTCAAGGTCCACCGTCTCCTCAATCTCGCGGCGAAGGGCCTCGATGGGCGTCTTGCCCCCCGCCTCGGCAGCGGGGATCAATCCCAAATGCCTTTCGGGGATCGTGATCTCGGCACGTTTGGGCAGATATCCCAGCACAGGAAGCGATACGGCCGTTTCGATGGCCTCCCGCACCCATGCGAAGTGCCGCTCGCTGCCGATGCCGTTGATGAGGAATCCGGCAAGGGGGAGGGTCGGATCGAAACGGGCATAGCCCTGCGCCACGGCGGCGGCGCTACGGGCCATCGAACCGGCATCGATCACTAGAATCACCGGCGTGCGCAGGATCCGAGCTACCTCCGCCGTGCTGCCGGAGTCATCCAATCCGCTGAGGCCATCGAACAAGCCCATGACGCCTTCGATGACCGCGATATCGGCTCCGCGAGCGGAACGGCAAAAGATCTCTACGAGGGCTGAAGGAGGGAGCATCCAACTATCGAGATTGCGGCACAGGCGCCCTGAGGCGGCGCTGTGATGGGAGGGATCAATATAATCCGGCCCGACCTTGTACGGCCGGATATCCAATCCCCGCGCCTGAAGCGCGGCCATGATGCCGATCGAAAATGTTGTCTTGCCGACGCCGCTATGGGTTCCGGCGATGAGGATCCGGGCAACCGCGCAGGGGTCCTCCATCTCATGCATCCTTTCAGATCACGTAACCGCCAAGGATATAGGTTTCTCCGATCTCGGGGCCCGGCAGACTCCGCGGATGAACCAGAACAACGGCAAGATCATCCCCGCCCGCAAACCGCGCTTGCCGCCCCTCGGGCGTCAGTTCGATCAGCACGTCATTGCATTCCCGGGCCAATCGTTCGGCGAACGCCGGGCCGTCCGTTCGCACCCGGCGCGCCAGCGCCTCCTCGAGACCTTCATCGGGAAAACGATAGCGAAGAGCGATGACCCCATCCGTCGCGAGAAGAAAAAAGTCGCCTTCTTTCAAAGGCACTGAATTTATGTAAAGTTCCATATTGGGCGTGCCCCAGCGGTTGGGGACGGCTTGGGCAAGACGTAGCTCTCCCGTCTCCCCGCTGCCGTGCCAGAGATAGCTATCGCCGGCCAGAACGAGACGGGCGGTGTTCGGATCATCCGGGGGCAAATGCAGAAGGCTCAACGTAGCCCGATCCCTCAACCCCTCTCCGGCCTCCCGGTTGACCCGGTTGATGATGGCTTCGAGATCCGCCCGGGGATCCGCCTTCAGATACCGGTCCAGAGCTTCGAGAAGGGAACGGGAGAGGGTGGTCATTCCCGGCGGATCGGAGAGGGCGAAGATGCGATGGCGGAGATTGATGTACAGACAATCACTTACGTATATGGGGTGTGCCGCGCCCGTCATGAGCGCATGGAAGACCTTGGCGCTTCCCGGATGGATGGAGGCACAGAATCCGGTCCCGCGGATGGTCTGCCATTTGATGCTCCCCTCGAACTTCGGCAGCGTTCGCCGGGCCTTGCGGTACTTCTCGCGAATATGGGCCGGTTGATTCCGAAGATACGGCTCGAAGAGCTCCGGGTACGCCCTGAACGTGCCCTTCCCGAAGACGGGATACGCCTCGATGACAATCCCTTCCCGCATCTCAGCCCTCCCTCCCCCGTAGAAGCGGATTTGCGGATTGCTCACCGGGAGAAGAAGGAGAGGTCATTTTCTTATCGAAGCGCACCTGAAAAGCGGACGTGCCGCGGGTGAAGGAGGCCCGGCCATCCACCTTGAGCTGCGAGGGCTCCGTGCCGAAGATCGCTTCCGTCACAAGGCGGATGAGCCGACTGTTGTCGATCTGAGTCTGAATGGTGAAACCCATCGTCTGCCCGGCGCCGATCTCCCGCTGCGTTTCGCTTCCCCGCCCCAACCAGATCCACTTATCCTTGTGCCCGAAGTAGATATCGTATTCGATCCTATCCATCACCGCCGGCGAATCTCCCCCGTTGACGATTTGAACCGTCACCTCCACCACAATCATACTGTAGGAGACCTCGGCAAGGGCGATTTCCGAGATGCTCACCTTTACGGGCGAACCCGCTTTCCCGCAAGCGCCGCCCACCACCGGCAGCGCCGCAAGAGCCACCGCAAGGGCGAAAACCACAGCTTTCATTTTCCCGGAGAGTCAATGGCTTCGATCAGTTTCCGGCACTCGGGCATGGTACGGGGAGCGATTCGAATATACTCGGGCAGCCCGAATGAGGTGCAATCCCGAACCGCGATGCCCCGCCGGAGGAGATCTTCTCGGAAAACGGCGGCGTTTCCCACCTTCACTAGAAAGAAATGGGCCTCTGTGGGCAGAACCCGGAATCCCCGCTGCAACAGCGCCTTCACGAGATAGTCGCGCGCCGCAAGGACTTGCTCGCGGCATCGCTCCACATAAGCTTGCTCTTGGATAGCGGCGGCCGCCGCGTATTGGGCCGGAGCGTTTACGTTCCATGGAGGGCTCACCTTCCGAAGCGTTTCGATGAGCTCAGGGCTCCCAACGGCATACCCGATGCGCAGTCCGGCCAGGGCATGATCTTTGGTCAGCGAACGGATGATCAAGAGATTCCGATAAGAAAGCAAGTCAATGGCGTTCCACCGATCTTCAGTGAATGCGATATAGGCCTCGTCCAAAGCAAGGAGGGCATCCGCATCGGCCCGGAGGATGGATTCAACTTCGTCCCTGCGCCAGTACTGGCCGGTGGGGTTATTGGGATTGCTCAGGAAAACGATCCGGGGATGATGCTCTTGAATCCGGGCGAGAAGATCATTCACCTCGAAGCGAAACCCCGTCCCCTCGCCCGCGCGGCACCGGATGATCCGAGCGCCCATGATCTTCGCGGCGACTTCGTACTCGCCGAAAGTGGGCTCCGGAATGAGAACCCGATCACCCGGGGAGATGTAAGCCAAAGCCAATAGGCGGATGATCTCCATCGAGCCGCTCCCGATGAAGAGGTTTTCCGGGGCGAGACCGAGCGCCCGGGCAATGGTCCCACGAAGCTCGATGCAAGCGGAATCGGGATACCGGTCGATGGGGGCCACAGCGGCGGCGGATCGCACCGCCGGAGCGGGTCCGAAGGGATTGGCGCTCACGCTGAAATCAAGGATGGATTCCGGCGGAATTCCCAAGGAAAGGGCCTCGGCGAAATTGGGTCCGCCGTGGGGACACGGGTGAAGCGCCCGGATTTCCGGCCTAGGATGCAACAATGATCACCCCCCTCACGGCCCCACAGAGGAAAACCCAGACGAGAGCGGTGCCATACATGAGCGCGATGCTCCGATCGATCTGTTGGCTCAAGAGAAGGTTACGGGCATCCCCCAAGCGGTAATGCCCCGCTTTCTCGAGCTGAACGCCGAGCGCGCCGGCGGCGGCGCTCATGGGCCATCCGGCATTGGGGCTTTCAGTTTTGGCGTGATCGCGGAGCATGATATGCCATGCCCGTCTCGGATCATACCGGAGGACGAAGGCCGCAACGATCATCAGCAATCCGGTGAGCCGCGCGGGGATGAAGTTGAGGACATCATCGAGGCGGGCCGCCGCCTTGCCAAGATACTCATATTCCCCATGATAGCCGATCATGGCATCGAAGGTATTCGCCATCCGGTAGGCCATCGCACCGGGAACGCCGAAGAGCATGAAATAGAAGATGGGGGCGACGAAGCTATCGGACGTGTTCTCGGCGACCGATTCCACGGTGGCGGCCACCAATTGAGATTCGTTCAGGGTTCGGGTATCCCGACTGACGAGTGCGTTCATGCGAGCACGCGCGGTGGAGACATCGCCGCGCGAGAGCAACTTACGGATCCGCCCGGCGTGCCGACCCAGTCCGCGGACGGCGAAGGTGCTCTTGAGAAGAAGGCCTCCCACGATGAGAAAGGCGATATGGCTGACCCGCTCCAAATACATGAGCGAAAAATAGGCGGAGGCGGCGACGATTCCCACCCCGAAAAGCACGATGCCGAACCCGTATGCAAGCTGAATGCGGGGACCCTGTGGGGGTGAACCTCTCTGGAGGAGGGAAATAAGCCTGCCCATCCAACCGACGGGGTGAAGGGGGGTGGGGGGATCGCCGATCAGGATATCCGTGAGCAAGGCAATCGCGAGGATGATCAAGGCGTCCATTATCATGCCGTGCCCATTATAGCACGGGCTCCGGTGCGGAATGGGAAAAGAAGTGGGGCGCGCACATCCGTGCGCGCCCCACTTCGCTCTTCACGCCATGCGCCGAATCCCCGCTCCAATCGGCGAGACTTCAGCCGTTTTTAGACGCCGACGATGCAGACGCTCACCACCGGCGCATAGGGTTCATTGCCCATATTGTGGGCCAACGCGATCTTGGGGTCCTTGATCTGCCGCTTGCCGGCGCGGCCCTGAAATTGAAGGTAAGGCTCATACAGCATCCGGATTCCGGAAGCGCCGATCGGGTGCCCGAAGCACTTGAGTCCGCCATCCGGTTGAACGGGAAGGGGACCGGTGAGCTCGAAGGTGCCCGCTTCGATATCTTCTTTCACCCGGCCGCGTGGACTGAACTGAAGGTCTTCCATGGTGACGGCCTCGGTGATCGAGAAGCAATCGTGAACTTCCGCCATGCTCACTTCCTTGCGGGGATTGGTAATGCCGGCTTCCTTATAAGCGGCGATCCCCGCCCGATAGGCTTCCTCCACATGCGTGTAGTCGTAGTCCGTCACCATCCGGCCCGAAGTGGGGCTGGCGCAGATCTGAAGGGCCTTCACATAGACCGGCCTGTTCTTGAAGCTCTTGACCATATCGGCGCGGACGATGATGGCGGCCGCCGCCCCGTCGGAGACGCCGCAACAATCGAACAGGCCGAGCGGCCAAGCGATGATGGGCGCATTGAGCACCTGTTCGAGGGTGATCTCCCGGCGGAGGTGCGCCTTGGGATTCAAGGCCCCATTATGATGGCTCTTGACGGAGATCCTTCCCAGCATGGCTTTTCCCTCCTGTGGGGAAAGGCCGTACCGGTTGAAATAGCGGGTCGCCATCATGGCGAAGACCCCGGGCATGCTCGATTCGTAATGGGTGCCCGTTCGGTTTTGCATGCCGGGCAATCCGCTCATGCCCTCGTCCTTGAGCTTCTCATAGCCGACGGCCAGACAGATATCATAGATGCCGGCGGCCACCGCATAAGATGCGCCTCTGACCGCCTCGTGCCCGGAGCCGCAGGCGTTCTCCACCCGCGTCACCGGCAGATAAGGAAGCCGCAGGGCTTCGCTGACCGTCCGGCCGCCGTTCCCGCTGAAGAGCGTACCGCTCCACACGGCTTGAATGTCCTTGATCTCGATTTCGGCATCGGCCAGGGCTTCACTCACCGCCTCGACAATGAGATCGGTCGGGCCCTTGCCCCACAATTCCCCGAACTGGGTGCACCCCATTCCAACGATTGCAACTCGATCCTTGATACTCCCCGGCATCTCTTTTCTCCTTTATCATATCTACCGCACGGGGCGGGCTTTCCAGTGGTAAATGCTCAGTCCCCGATTGACCTGCATCCGCCTGAAGGTCATCTCGACCTCGGTGCCCACGGCGATCTCCGCGGGGTCCCGATCCGTGAGATCGAAGAAGGCGCGCCCGCCGCCCTCGAAATCCACCAAAACGACCGAGGCCGGCGGATCCGCTACGGGCGCAAGGTTATCATGCGTATAGCTGAAGATCTTGGCCTTCCTCCGGGAGAAGTTATAGTCCTCGAAGTCATCCTTCGCGCCGCAAACCGCGCAGATGCGGATGGGCGTGGTAGCCGCGGCGCCGTTATCGTATTGAACGGTCCCGCATTTGCGACACTTGATACCCCAGAGCCCGAGTTGTTGCCTTCTCTCCCGCCAGATAGCGGAAAGCCGGGCGGGCGTCTTGGGGGGACGGCGTGCCTCTTCCTGAGGAACGATGCCCCGCCAGACCAGATACGCATTGTAGCTATCCATCATTTTCTTGGAAGCCAAATGCCCCTTGATTCCCCGGCGCGGTGAAAGTTTGGTGATGGCATCGGTCACGCGAAGGATAAAGGCGTCCACCCCATCACCGCTGCCGGCATAGAGGATCCTATCGCCGGGCTTGGCGGATTCGAGAGCGCTCACCAACATCATCGGGGCGGATGCACATCCCGTAAGCCCGACCTTCAAGAAGAGGGTGAACGGCTCTTGAACCTGAGAAGCATCGAAGCCCGCTGCAGCGGCCGCCTTGCCATGCCGGCGGCCGTCCACAGGGCTATCGAATACCACCTTGGTGAAGTCCTTGGGGGAAAGCCCGTACTTCTTCATGATCCCGGTCAACGCCTCCGGGATGATGACCGAATAGCCCTCATCGAGGACCATGCGGTCTTCCCATGAGCGGATGAAGGTGTCATCGGCCGCGCGCCATGTTCCGGCAAGCTCATCGGTGATGGAGTAGCTCCCCTGAATCTCGGCGATCACGTTCTCCGTGCCCAAGAGAAAGGCGGCCGCTCCATCCCCCAGGCCCTGTTCCGTAATGCCGCCGGGAGCCGCAAGGCGCATATCCGCTGCGGTCACAAGGATGCTCTTTGCGGTGCCGGCCTTCAAGGCATCGTGCGCTGCGCCGAAAGCGATGGTGCCGGCCCGGAGCGAGGTGCCGAAATCGGCGGTGCGCACATCGCGCCGCAGTCCCAGAGCGATCGCCATGATGGCCGCCGATTGCTTCTCCTTATAAGGCGGTGTAGTGGTGCTGAAATACAGGCCATCAATCGTCTGGGGGTCCACATCTCCCATGCAATCCAGGGCGGCGGCAACGCCCATGGTGACGCTGTCCTCATCGAAGAACGCCACCGCCTTTTCCCCCGGCATGGCGAATCCCCCCCATGCCTTGACACAGAGTTGCCTTTCCATCCGGTGCCAGGGGATATAGGCTCCGTACGCCGTGATTCCGATCATCGATATCTCCTTTTCACAGAAATCGAAACGAGCGAATCCGATTTTCTACTGTTGCACAAACTCGATGGGATACCATCCGCCCTGCCGGAAAATGTCCTTCTGAGAGGCATCCAGCCGGTAGAAGCCCACATAGTTCGGTGCGGTGCGTTTGGTTGGAGAGAAGCTATACTGCTTCACTCCATCGACTTCCATCTCGTAAGCTTCTGCCGCCTCATAGAGGGCTTGAGCGAAGTCCTCCGTATCAATGGCCTCCACCCCTGCTGTCGCCACTGCTTTCTGGATGATCTCACACAACTGATAGGCATTGGCAACGGCCAGATATCCCGAACCGGCACGCATGATCTCTTTGGCCCTATCGGGATGGTTCCCATTGAGGAGATCTCGGGTCAGATTGATCATCGTGCCCTCTTCGTTCCACCATCGCGTGGCGTTCAGAAATACGCCGCCATCGAGCTCATCCCAGAGATTCGCATCGTTTATCAATGAGATGAAGGCCAGTTGAACGGAGGTGCCGATGAACTTCGCTTTGTAACCTGCCTCTCGATACTGTTTGACGAAATTCACCGGGACGCCGGGGGGGATAATGTAATCGCAATTCTTCGTGGCCAGCACTTCGCTATCCCATGCGAATACGATCGCCGCGCTGGCGAACTTCCCCTCCCACTGGAACTGATCGGGGTGCTCCTCGGCATATCTCTTCGCCCCATCAATCAGCTCCAGAACATTCGGGGTCGGCCAGCTCACCCCGGCCACTTTCGCCGGGCCTTTGGTTTTGTAGTCCCAATCGTTCTCGGCGACCCATTTGAGAAGGGTGTAACCCTCATCAAAGGGAAAGTTGCCCGGACTGAAGACCCACCCCGGCGGGAGCAATGATCGGGGGCTCGCCGAAGCCGCGAACACCAGCATGTGATCCCGATCGGCGAGGGGACGGATTGCCAGCGGAGTGGCCGGGACGGGTGTCCAGATCACATCCGCACCCCTCTCCTTCAACCACTCATAGCCCGGGATATCCTTAGAAGGATCATACGCCCCATCGTAATCGATGACTTTGAGCTCCACTCCGGGGATCAGCCCCTTCTCATTGAAATAATCCGCCGTATCGTGGAGCGCCATATCGAGAACCTCTCCCGCCGCCTGCATGGCACCCGTCATATCCGTGAGATTGCCGATGATCACCGTCTTCTTCGCGGCCTTGCCGGTGGGTGAGGTTTGCCCCGTGGTCTTCGTCTCATCTCCCTCTCCCCCACCACCACACGCCGCGAGCATCAAGCTGGAAACCAAGAGAACCGCCACAAGAGGTGCCCATCGCTTGAACGCACTTCTCACCATCCCGATCCCTCCTTCGAGAGTCTGCTCACCCAAGGGCCGATGATAGTCTAGCACACCTCTGTCCGGAGCACCACCGAACAAGCGCCATATTCGCCGAGATTCTACCACCGGCCGGAGAAAGATGTCAAGCTGCAAGGCCATGTTCTGATACTAGTGTCACTGCGAACGGCATAATTTGGATCAAATCGTCCAAATTACTTTACAAGCATGCACGACTTGTCCAACGGCGGGTTGACAAATCCGGTGCCGATGGGTTATACTCGGCCAGATTGTCGCCGCCCTTCGCAGGCGAAGAAGGGGGATTCTTCCCGGCAAGGGAACGGCCACTGTGGAATCGGGTGAAACCCCTCTCTTGAATCGCCTCACCCTTAGGAAGAACGGGAAGCATGTAGGAGAAGGTAGCCATGAATATCTGTCTTCTATGCTATAGAGGGAAACCCAATTGCGGGGGACAGGGGGTTTACATCTACTATCTTTCCCGCGAGCTCCTTCGTCTGGGACACACGGTGCATGTGATATCGGGGCCTCCGTATCCCGTGGTGGAGGAGGGTGTGGTCCTTCACAGACTCCCGAGCCTCAATCTCTATGAATCCACCCGCCGTTTTCCATTTGACTTTCCCAAGAAACCGACCCCCCTCAATCTGTACGAATATGGCGATGTGGCCCTGGGCGGCTTTCCCGAGCCATTCACCTTCAGCGTCCGGGCTTTCATGAAGCTCCGCGAGCTTCAGCCCATCTACAAATTCGATATCGTCCACGATAATCAAGGGCTTGGTTACGGGCTTTTGTGGATCAAGCGGTTTCTCAAGATTCCGGTGGTGGCCACCATCCATCATCCCGTGACAGTCGATCGAGATGTCGACATCGCTTCGGCCAAGAACCTCTATTGGAAACTCCGCCTCAAGCGATGGTATTCCTTTATCCGCATGCAGGGATACGTGGCCCGGCGGATGGATCGGATCATCTCGGTTTCCAATGCCGCCGCGGCGGATACGAGCCGCGCCTTCGGGGTCCCCAAGGAAAAAACCCGCGTCGTTTACAACGGCACGGACGAAACCCTCTTCCGTCCCGATCAGTCAGCCCAAAAGGAACCCAACAGTCTCATCACGGTAAACAGCGCCGATAGCCCGATGAAGGGAGTCGGCTATTTACTCGAGGCGCTCAGCCTTGTTCGAAATGGAATACAACCCAAGTTGACAATCGTCGGATCTCCGATCCCCGGCGGAAGAAGCGAAACCCTCATCCGCAGACATCACCTGCAGGATATCGTCACCTTCACCGGAAGGATTGATGACCGTGAACTGGTAGCCCGTTACTCGGCCTCCGAAGTGGCCGTAGTCCCTTCCCTCTATGAAGGGTTCGGTCTGCCCGCCACCGAAGCGATGGCCTGCGGCCTTCCGGTGATCGTCTCGCGTGCGGGAGCCCTGCCGGAGGTGATCGGAACCGATAGCGAAGCGGGGCTTTCCGTTCCCCCGGCCGACCCCGGTGCCCTGGCCACCGCCATCAAACTCCTCCTCACCGATCCGCACCTCAGGAAGCGGATGGGGGAGGCAGGCCGAAGGCGCGTGGAAAACCACTTCACGTGGAGACGGGCCGCCGAGAACACAGTGGCCGTCTACGAGGAGATGGTTAGATGTTGACCATCGATTACAAACTCCTCACCCTGCGGCCGGGCGAGAGGGTGCTCGATATCGGGTGTGGGGAAGGGCGCCATAGCTGGGAAGCCTGCAAACAGGGGGAATGCATCGTTTGTGCGTTGGACTTGAACCGCGAGAGCCTTCGCAAGGGGTACGGCGTCTTCCGGCGGCTCGAGGATCAAGGCGAATCCAAAGGGGTCTGGCTTCTGGCTCAGGCGGATATCCTCAGGCTTCCCTTCCGAGACGGCACCTTCGACAAGGTGATCTGCTCCGAAGTTCTGGAGCATATCCCGGACGATGTGCAGGCCATGCGCGAGCTTGTCCGTGTCCTCAAAGACGATGGCACCCTCGCCGTAAGCGTCCCTTCCTATCTTCCCGAAAGGATCTGTTGGAAGCTTTCCCGGTCCTACCGGACCAGCCCCGGGGGGCATGTGAGGATCTATCGGGCGGGGGAGCTTAAAGCCAAACTTTCCCAGAACAACCTCGAGATCTTTGCCGTCCGCCATAAGCATGCCCTCCATTCCTTTTACTGGATTTCGCGCTGCCTATTCGGGGCCGATAACGACAAAGCGCTGATCCCTTCGCTATACCATAAGTTCCTTGTGTGGGATCTGAAAACGCGGACCACTCCCGTCCGGCTCCTCGATGATGCCCTCAACACCGTCTTTGCCAAGAGCATCGTTTTGTATGCGCGCAAGCGTCGAAACGGGACCACTGCCGGGTAAACGCCTATGGCCAATCTGTTTCGTAACGTAATTCACGATTCCGCCGAGTACATCGCGCAGCATCAGCTCCCCTCCGGCGCGATCCCATGGCAGAAAGGGGACGTCACAGATCCATGGGACCACGTGGAGTGCGCCATCGCCCTCGATCTCTCGCGCCGCCACGAGGAAGCCCGAAAGGCATACGAGTGGCTCCGCCGGATGCAGAACCCCGATGGAAGCTGGTATTCGAATTACGTGAACGATCAGCCCACTGAACTGGCCCGCGATACGAACTACTCTTCCTATATCGCCGTGGGGATGTGGTGCCGGTATCTGGCCACAGAAGATGCCGACTTTCTCGAATACATGTGGCCGACGATCGAGCGGGGGCTGGACTTCGCCGTGAGCCTTCAACAGCCGACAGGAGAGATCTACTGGAGCCTCGATCCCCAGAATCGGCCGTGGGATCGAGCCCTTTCCGCATCGTGCAGTTGCATCTGTCTGAGCCTCACCTCCGGCATCAAGATCGCCAGAGCCTTGGGCAAATCGCGGCCCGATTGGGAGAAGGCCCGCGATAAGCTCGCCCATGCTTTGCGCTACCATCCGGAGCGATTCGACGACCCCGGCTACCGGCAGTGCGATTATGCCATGGCATGGTTCTATCCGGTGCTCTCCGGGGTGATCACGGGTCCGGCGGCCCGGCACCGTATCTTGCGGCGCTGGAACGACTTCATCATCGAAAACTGGGGTTGCAAATGCATTGTGGAAGCCCCCTTCTGGGTGACCGCCGGGGAAACGTGCGAACTGATCGTAGCGCTGGCACGTCTGGGGGAGTGGGGAAGAGCGCGGCAGCTTTTGCAGTGGATCCTCCGGCTGCAGGATAAGCCCGGTTCGTTCTGGAGCGGCATGAAGATTCCGGAAGAAACGGTATGGCCGGAAGAAAAGAAGTTCACATGGGTCTCCGCGGGCATGGCCATCGCCGCCACAACCCAACTGACCAACGGCGATCAACTGGTCAGGGATTTCTGGGAACGCTTCAACGAGCGCTAGAATGAATCCACCCCCCGACTTCGTCGGTTACGAAGCCCTCATCGCCTTCGTCGAGGAACACCACCTCCACACCCTCGAGGGAGATCTTATCGAAATCGGGGCGTTCATGGGAGGGGGAACGGTCAAGCTTGCCGCCTTCGCCCAGCGATGCGGAAAGAAAGTGTTCGTCGTGGATATCTTCGATCCTGAGCTCGACGAGACCGTCAGTCCCAAAGGCGCCACCGCCCGAGAGGTGTATCTAGCATTTCTCCAAGGCCGATCGATGTGGGAGGTTTACCGTGAAGCCACCACCGGATTCGATAACATCGTCACCATCCGGAAGGATTCGAGAAAGGTGCGCTTCGGTAAGGGGCAAAAGTTCTGCTTTGGATTCGTGGACGGGTGTCATCAAGAAGCCTTCGTGATCAACGACTTCAAGATCATCTGGCCTCGTCTTGTGAGCGGAGGCGCCATCGGCTTCCATGATTGGGAGTTCGAGGATTGGCCCGAAGTCACACGCGGCGTGAAGCGCATCCTTTCCGACCATCGTGCCGAGATCGCGCGCACCGCCGAACTCGAGTGCGGATATGGGATCCGCTCGCTCATATTGTTCAAGAAGTGAGGAGGGAAGGGCTCCTCAGCGCTCCGAGGGGATCCCCGTCAGGGGATCTGAATGCACCCACCGGCCGATCAACTCCTCGGCCGCTCGTTCGACTCCTTCCTCGACCCGCAGCCAGTGAATGCGCGGATCCTTGGGCCGGAACCACGTGCTCTGATACCGCGCGAAGCGGTGGGTCTCGAACTTGATCCGCTGTACGGCATCCGCAAGACTCATCTTCCCGAGAAGATACGTCCCGATCTCCCGATAACCCAGACTCGACATCGCGGGAAGATCGAGCGCGTACCCGCGTTCGAGAAGGCCCTTTACTTCGGCGATAAACCCTTCGGCGATCATCCGGTCCACCCGCTCATCGATGCGGCGGTAGAGGGCTTGGCGTTCCATGGTCAATCCGATGATCAGCGCATCGAAAGGGGGCGAGGATCTGGCCTGAAGTTCGGAGAAAGGCCTCCCGCTCAGAAGACACACTTCAAGTGCCCGCACGATCCTTCTGGCATTCCGGGGATCGATTCGCGCCGCTGCACGGGGATCGAGCTCCCGAAGCTCCCGATAGAGCCTTTCGGTGCCTTCCGAACGGGCGCGGGATTCCAACTCCTCGCGAAGGGCACGATCGGGAGGGACTTCGGGGATGGCCCAACCCTCGAGGACGGCCCAGACGTACTGCCCGCTTCCGCCCACCAGAAAAGGTAAACGCCCCCGATTGTGGATGGCCTCAATCGTCGAGGAGGCCAAGCTCTGGTACAAAGCGAGGTTGAACTCCCCATCGGGGTCCACGATATCGTACAGATGATGGGGAACGAGGGAACGTTCGGCGGGGGACGGCTTAGCGGTGCCGATATCCATGTGCCGGTAAACCTGACGGCTATCGGCGTTCACGATCTCGCCCTCCCACCGGCGGGCCAAGGGAAGCGCCAGCGCGCTCTTCCCGATGCCCGTCGGGCCGACGATGGCGATAAGCCGCTTCCTCATGATCCTTTGATTGCCGCGGTCTGTTCCACCATGCTCACGAACTCGTCCGCTTTGAGGCTGGCCCCCCCCACCAGCGCCCCGTCAATCTCGGGCCCCCTCATGAAGCCGGCGATGTTCTTGGCATTGGTGCTCCCGCCATACTGGATGCGCAGGGCTTCCGCCGCCTTGCCGTAGCGATCGCGCACAATCCGCCGAACGAGTCCGATGGTGGCACCCGCTTGGGATTCGCTCGCCGCTCTGCCGGTGCCGATGGCCCACACGGGCTCATAGGCAATGACGATATTCTCGATGGAAGGAACCCCATCGAGGGCCGCCTGAACCTGCCGGGTCACTACCGCTTCGGTCCGCCCCGATTCGTTTTCCGCAAGAGTTTCGCCCACACATACGATCGGCTTGAGCCCTGCCGCAAGCGCCGCTTTGACCTTCCGATTGACCATCTCATCGGTCTCGCCGAAGTACATCCGGCGCTCGGAGTGACCGAGGATCACGTATTCGCAGAGGCCCTTCAACATGAGGGGGGAAATCTCACCGGTGAAAGCCCCTTTTTCCTCGAAGTGCATGTTCTGGGCGCCCAACCGGATGGGAGTGCCTTCGAGCGCCTCGGCCGCACGAACCAGCGAGACAAAGGGGGGACAGATGACCACCTCCACGCCGCGGATCCGCTGAAGCCGTTCCCTCATCGCGCCGATCAGCTCGAGCGCCTCGGCCACCGTGGTGTTCATCTTCCAATTGCCGGCAATGATCGGTGTACGCATGATACCTCCTCGGCTTCAGCGATACGTCGGGGACGAGATCACCCGATCGAAAAAGCTCACGCGCCGAACTTCTCTAGCTTCAGGGCATTGGCCATCGCGATCGGCATGAGGTCGGCAGCGCGGATCCGCCCCAGACTGCCCCCCGCACATGCCTTCTCGGAGAACTCCTTGGTGCCCCCCTTCCGGCAGTATTTGGAATGGACCACAACCGGAACGGGATGCCAGCTATGCCCCTTCAGGATAGCCGGCGTGGAGTGATCTCCGGTGACGACGAGCACATCCGGATTGAGGGCGAGGATCTTGGGGATCAGGGCATCGGCCTCTTCGATCGCGTGAACCTTGCGGGCGAAATCGCCATCCTCTCCGGCAGTATCGGTGGCTTTGTAATGAACGTAAAAGTAGTCATGTTCCGCCCAGTGAGCCCCCAGGGTTTTCAGCTCATCCGCAAAGGTTGAACCGGTGTCGAGCACCTTCATGCCCACAAGCTTGGCCAGCCCCCGATACATGGGATATGATGCGATGGCGGCAGGATTCAGCTTGAACACTTCGCTCATCCGGGGCAAGTTCGGCCGCTGGGAAATCCCCCGGAAGAGGATCATGTTGGCCGGATGGGACCCGGCGAGAACAGCTCTGGCTCTGGCGATGAATTCATTGATCACCTCGGCGGTGCGCGCACCTGCGGGAGAGAGCGGGACCGCCTCTTTGGGCTTCAGGCCGACCTTCTGGGGATCGGTATCGGCCACCTCCCCGCCGAGCCCCTTTCCCCGGAAGACGGCAGCGAATCGGTGCTCCTTTCCGGGAAGGATAAAGATTTCAGTGCCATCAATGCGGATCTCCCGGAGCTTCCGGCAGAGCTCGGCGTTCTTCTCGCTGGGAATGCGGCCGGCGCGCCGGTCGGTGATCACTCCCGATTCGTCCACTGTACAGTAGTTGCACCTTGCCGCCACATCGCCATCCTGAAGATCGAAATCCAGCCCCAGCGCTTCGAGCACCCCCCTTCCCACCGTATAGCGGATGGGATCGTACCCGAAGAGCGCCAGATGCCCCGGTCCGCTCCCGGGGGTAATTCCCGAACTCACCGGTACGAGAAGACCGCACACCCCCTCGGCAGCAAGCCGATCGAGATTCGGCTTGTGCGCCGTCTCGAGCTCCGTCTGGCCGGTATTGGGATGCGGCAACCCGCCGAGGCCGTCCAGTACCAAGAGAACGATCTTCGTGGGAGTCCTGAGCGATAGCTCCTTGAGAATCTCGAGATCAATCATCCTCTCCCCCTTCAGTGCTATTGTACCCGCAATGGGAAAGGCTCTTCAATGGCGGACCTTTCCCCGAAAAGAGCGATTCCGCTTTGGAGCCTTCACCCTCGGGTGAAGGACCTTGATCATCTCACTGCGGACCTTGTCCCGGAATTCCCCCACACCTCATGAACGATCCGGCTTCTCCGATCCCACCCGACCAAAGGGTTCTCTTAGGGGAGACCCCCATCCCCCGAGGGAGATATCTCGTGCACACTCCTCTTCAATCGCGTTTTGGGGCTTTCCGAAAAACTATCGGGCGCGGGACTTGAGCAGCGTTGCCGTGGCCCGGGCGATGAGATCGCCTCCGGCATCGGTCACATCGCATTCAAGGAAGCTTACGGTGCGGCCGTCCTTGAGCACTTTGCCCTCGGCCCGGAGCACCCCGCTGAGAGCGGGCCTGAGAAAGCTGATTTTCAGCTCCAATGTGGAGCATTTCTGGTCATCGGCGAGGGTGCTGTGACAAGCGGCGCCCATGGCGGCATCGGCGAGGTCTGCGATCAGGCCGCCGTGCCCGGTGCCGAAAGGGTTGGCATGGCGGTCATCGAGCGTAAGCTCCATCACCGCGCGCCCGCGTTCAACGGCGACCATCCTGAATCCCAGCGTCTGCTCGATAGGCGGCGGGGGGATATCCCCCCGCACAATTCCGGTGAGATAATCCATCATTCGGGTCATCGCATTCGCTCCTTCGGAAAGAAGTCCGCACCGCTCCCTCGAACCCCGCGCCCCGGAATGGCATTAATCCGCCGTGGGCAATCCCGTTTTCGTATCGAGGCGGATGGCGATGGCTCCTTCGAGTAGCCTCAGGATCTCCCGGCCGATGAACTCCCCCCGCCATCCCCCGAGAAGCCGGTGCCGTCCATGATCGGCATTGCTCCCCTCTTGAACCAGAGCGGCGATCTCGGACCGCGAAGCAACGAGCGCGGGATCGATCCCCGCGGCCAGACATTTCCCCCTCATGAAGGCCAGCACAAGGTCGATGCGGGCAGCCAAACCGTTATCTTCCTTGAAGTGCTCTTCGTCCAAAGGCCACTCATGACGCGGCCGGGCCAGAGCAACCCGTATGGCACGGACGATCGCGGCTCCGTAAGCTTCGATCTCACGATCGGAAAGGCCTTTTATCCGGCGCATCTCCTCCGCCGTCCGGGGAGCTTGCTTGGCCAAATTCATGAGCACTTCATCGGAGATCATCCAGAGGCGCGGTGAATCGGCCGATTGCGCTTGCTGTTCCCGCCATGCGGCAAGCTCCCGGAGCACAGCGCGTTTGCCGGGCGGAAGTTTTCCGGCGCCTTTGATCCTCCGGAATTGCTCCCATGGATCCGGGTCCCGATACAATTCGGGATTGTCATAGATCGCGGATTCCTCCTCGATCCACGCGCCGCGGGAACCGGCCTTGGAAAGGATGGTCTGACGCAACCGGGGAAGATACCGGACATCGTCCATGGCGTACGCGATCTGCCGTTCGGAGAGGGGCCTCCGGAGCCAATCCGTTCGCGTCTCGGTCTTGGGCAATCGAACGCCGAGGACCTCCCGCAGAAGCTCCTCCAGCGAGACGGTGGAACTCATCCCCACAAATCCGGCGGCAAGCCGGGTATCGAAGATGTTCCGGGGGAAAGCACCGGTGGCGCGCCGCAGGATGGTCAGGTCTTGCTGGGCATCATGAAGGATCTTCACAATGGTCGGATCGGAGAGAACCCGACCGAGCGGAGAGATATCCCCCAGAGCGGGCACATCAATGAGGAAGACCTCCCTTTCGGAAAGGGCGGCTTGCACCAACCCGAGGGCGGGATAGTACGTCCGTTCCCAAACGAACTCGGTATCGAGTCCGACGCACTTGGCCTGCGCGGCCCGCTCGATGAAAGCAGCGAGGGCCTCCGGGGTTCGGATCATTGAGGGGTGTCTCCTCCTTTCGTCCGGATTTCGAGGATCTCGGCTACGGCATGGAGCACATCTTCGATGGTTTCCATTTGCATCAAGTTCCGCTGAAGCGCTTTGATGCCCCTCGCCCCCCGCAGATACCTCCCCAAATGGGCCCGGAACGCCTGACATGCAAGTCGTTCGATGTGCGGACTGGGCCGTCTCTTGCACCGGTTCTTCTCTGAAAAGAGAGCGTAAAGGCCTCGCAAATGTTCCGAGATGATGGCGAAGCGCTCCTCCGGCGACGGCGGCTCGTAGGGAAGCCCCACCCATGCACTGCGGATCTCTTTGAAGACCCACGGGTTGCCGATCGCACCTTGCCCGATCATCACCCCATCCACCCCCGTGGCTTCGATCATGGCGGCCGCCCGAGCGGCATCGGTGATCCCGCCGTTGCCGATCACGGGAATGGATCGCTCGGACTTGATCCGTTCGAGGGCCTCGAGGTCCACGGGTCCGCTGTGGCGCTGGGTGGCGAAACGCGCGTGGAGAAAGATCGCCGAGGCTCCCGCCTCCTCGGCCGCTTGGGCCGCTTCCGGAGCGGTGAACTCCCGGTGCGATAGCCCCAGACGCATCTTCACGGTCACGGGGAGCGATGTCGCCTCCCGGATCTTCCGAACGATGGCCCCGATCTTCCGGGGATCGCGCATGAGGCCGACTCCGGCCCCCTTGTTCATGATCTTGGGAACGGGGCACCCACAATTGATATCGATGAGATCGAACCGGTGCAAGGATTCGATGATCGCGGCGGCGGCCGCCATCGAATCGGGGTCGTTCCCGTAGATATGGGCGCCCACCGGCCGTTCCTCCGGCATCGTTTCAAGATAAAGCATCGTCTGGGGAAGGCGCCGGCGGATGCCCTCGGAGGGGACCATCTCGGTGAACACGATACCGCTTCCCATCCGCCGGCAGATCGCCCGGAACACCGGCGTGGTGAAACCGGCCATCGGCGCTAACATCAAGGGCACCTCGATCTGCAGCGTGCCAATGGTGAGGGGGCCGATCCTCGTGCGGGTCACCATCAGATTCCCTTCGCCGCAAGATACGCTTCGACCGCCGCGAAGACTTCAGAGATCTTCTCCGATCGAGGCAGAAACTCGCGATATCGTTCCATATAGCGCCGCTCCCTGAACCTTCGGAACGAGGGGGGGAAGTTCAGATCGAAGATCCACCCGAGCTGAAGAAGCTTGAAATCGTTGAGATTGGTGATATCGGCATAATTCACGATGGATCGCCCGATCAGTTGCCGGCGGACCTTCTCCGAAAAGCCCGGCGTATCGGGAAGGAAGTGGATCACCGCCTCATCCGAATCTCTGCGGGCATAGTGATCCAAAAACACCCCCCAGATATCGAGCTTATCCGCATCCCGGATCATGCGGCTGAAAAGGAGGCACCGCTCGGACTCATCGGTGGGGAGGACCGGACGGTTGTGATAGGCAATCGCCCGCAGGATCAATTCCCGCTCCGGGGGATCAACGGCGGCCAGAGCCCCTTTCTCCCGAAGGATCCGGACGCCCAGCGCCGCGTGATCGGCCGACTCCCGATCGTTGAAGGTGCCGTACCGGGCAAATTGCTCGAACCGACCGGTATCATGGAGAAGGGCGATGGCTTCGGCCAGAGCCCGTTCTTCCGGGGCCAACCTCAATTCTTCCCCGATATAGAGGATCTCCCGGCACACCCGATGGGTGTGCTCCTCCTTCAGAGTGAAACTCGCATCACGGACGGCATCCCCGGATTTGAAGCCGGCCACATAGCGCTCGAACCACTTTCTGAGATCCTCCAGCGTATGCTGCCTCATGACGCCCCATATTCCTTTCGTGTTTGCTCATGGTTCCGTGCTTTCTTCTGGAGCTCGTACAGCTTGGTGATGGCCTCCAGCGGGGTGAGCGAATCGATATCGAGCGATTCGAGTTCCTCGATCACGGGGGGTTTGACCCCGAACAGCGGGATCTGGGCGGGAACGGTCGGCCGCCTTGGGGCCTTCTTCGAAACGGATCGGGCCATTGGACGGGACCCATCCTCGAGGCCCTTGAGGACTTCTTCGGCCCTGCGGATCACGGACCGGGGCAATCCGGCCAGCCGCGCCACATGAATGCCATAGCTCCGGTCGGCGCCGCCGGGAACAATCTTCCGCAAGAAAATCACCTTCTCCCCTTCATCGGCGACCGCCACGTTGAAATTCTTCACCCGCGGGAGAACATCCGCCAGAGCCACCAACTCGTGATAGTGGGTGGCGAACAGGGTTTTGGCGCCGAGACGAGGGTGATTATGGATATGCTCGATGACGGCGTGGGCGATGGAAAGTCCGTCGTATGTGCTCGTGCCCCGGCCGATCTCATCGAGAACGATGAGCGATCGTGATGTGGCGTTGTTCAAGATATTCGCCGTCTCGGTCATTTCGATCATGAACGTGGAACGGCCGGCGGCCAGATCATCCACGAGCCCCACTCGGGTGAAGATGCGATCCACGAGTCCGATGGTGGCGGCATCGGCCGGGACAAAGCTTCCGATCTGGGCCATGAGGACGATGAGCGCAACCTGACGCATGTATGTGGATTTCCCCGCCATGTTCGGACCGGTGAGGAGGATGATCTGAGCATCGCCGTTCGAAAGATAGGTGTCGTTGGGAACAAAGCTTCCGGGGGGGAGGGTCTGTTCCACCACGGGATGCCGTCCGGCGACGATCCGGATGGTATCATCGGTGGTGAGCTGAGGCCGAACGTATCTGTAGCGGACCGCCGCCTCGGCGAAGGCGGCCAGAACATCGAGCTCGGCGATGGCCTGAGCCGTAAGAAGGATGGACTCGGAGGCATCGCCCACCTGACGGCAGATCTGACGCAAGATAGCGGCCTCCATCTCGGCGATGCGCTCATCGGCATTCAGGATGAGCGATTCATACTCCTTGAGCTCCGGCGTGAAGAACCGCTCCGCGCCGACCAGCGTCTGCTTGCGGATATAGTCCGAAGGGATCCGATCCAAATTCGGAGTCGTCACCTCGATATAGTAACCGAAGACCTTGTTATATCCCACCTTGAGGGATTTGATGCCCGTGCGTTCGCGCTCCTTGCGCTCGAGATCGGCAAGGTATTGTTTGGCGTTGCGGGAAGCCGAACGAATCGCGTCTAGATCCGGGGAGAATCCGGGCTTAATGATGGATTGGGATTCGGGCTCTTCGGCGATGGCCCGGCCGATCAGTTCGACCGTCTCATGGCATGGCCTGAGGCACGGCGTTATCCAGCCCAGCGGAGAAGATTCGGCTTCGGCGAGGGCCTTGATCTGAGGCACGGATTCGAGGCCGCGGCGCAGGGCGATGAGCTCTCGAGGCACCGCTACACCGGACTTCACCCGATTGACCAACCGTTCGAGATCGGGGATCCCGGCCAGAATCGTGCGGAGTTCGACGCGGCGGGTGGCCTCGGCGGCGAGCCACTCCACCGCATCGAGCCGGCGGGTAAGCGGCCCGATCTCGAGGAGCGGTTGGCCGAGCCACTTCTTGAGCAATCTTCCGCCCATCGGCGTCTTCGTGAGATCGATCACCGAGAGCAAAGAGGCGCCCTGCCGGCCGAGCTGAGTGGATTCGAAGATCTCCAGATTGCGCCGGGTCTGGGTATCGAGGACCATGAAGGAATCCACCGAATACGTTGAAAGGCCGGGCAAACGGCTGAGGGAACCTTTCTGGGTTTCGGCAAGATACCGGATGATCGCTCCGGCGGCCCGGACGGCCAGCGGCCGATCGCTGCACCCGTAACCATCGAGCGTGCTCACCTCGAAATGATCGAGAAGGGCCTCGCGGGCGGTTTCAAGCTCAAACCATCGAGGATCCAAAGGGGTGGGACGAACGGGGAGGGGCGGGCTCTGGCCATCTCTGGGAACAAGGACTTCGGATGGGCCGAGCCGCTCGAGCTCGGCGCTCACGCGGCCGGCATCGAGCTGGGTAGCGGCGAATTCGCCGGTGCTGATATCCGCATATGCGATCCCCGCGCGCTCGCCCTCGATGATCAGCGCCACAAGATAGTTGTTGGAAGTGCTCGCAAGAAGGCCGGGCTCCAGAACGGTTCCGGGGGTGACCACACGGACGACATCCCGCTCCACGAGCCCCTTGCCGCTCCGGGGATCGGTGAGTTGTTCGCAGATAGCGACCTTATGGCCCGCCTGAATGAGCTTCGCCAGATACCCTTCCACCGCATGATAGGGGATACCCGCCATCGGGAACCGCTGGCCCTTGCCCATAGATCGGGAGGTAAGCACGATCTGGAGCTCGCGGGCCACAAGCTCGGCATCCGATTCGAAGGTCTCATAGAAATCGCCCAGCCGGAAGAACACGATGGCATCCGGATACTGCTGTTTGATGCGCAGGTACTGCCGGCGGATGGGGGTGAGGCCCTCTTTCATCGAGTCCATTCTACTAGAATCCGGGGAAATAAGGAAAGGCGGCCCCACCTTCGAAGCGCATGAGACGCCCCCCACGGATCATTTACGATTCGTTTACCCGTTTTTTTACCTTGGCATAGTATATTAGTCTCGTTCGGGCAAGTGACAGAGGGGCGGCTGAGGAGTGTCACGCAACCGCTACGCCGTTGAAGTTTCTCTGCGCTTGAACGCGTGAAATCGGAACACGAGCAAAAGGGAGATCGGCGAATGAAAAGAATTCTACTCGCGATGCTACTGGCGGGAATCCTGGCCATGGTGCCGGCGATGGCGCTTGCCGAATCGGTGAGCGACCCCGTGATCCAGTGCTTGCCATCATGCCCACCCACGCCGGGCGATCCATCGAGCGGCGGCATCACGCCGGTTGTCTATCCGGATAACCCCCGATGCAGCGATGTCGGGGATTGCGGGAACAGCCTCAAAATCGAGTGCGAGAAACAACCATGGTACAAGGACTGCTCCTGGTGGTCCTGGTGCGATTGCTGCGATTGCCTGATAAAGGACGGCACCTACACCAGTCCGGATGGCGAGTTCACGGTGACAATTGACGCCTCCCCAGATGGCAAGTACTTCAGCTGGCAATCCAACATCCCCGTGTGCTATGTGATCGTCAAGGGCGGCAACCAAGGCGCCAACGTCTATTTCTACGATGGTGCCACTGAGGACGGAGAACTTCACGCCCCGCCGAACGTCCATTGGAAATGGTGGTTCTGTAAAACAGGGGGGGTGCCGGAGATCAGCCACATCATCTTCTGCTATGAAGAGCCGGTGCCGCCCGTGCCGGAGTTCCCGACCCTGACCTTGATCGGCGTTGGCATCGTGGGGTTGGGCGGATTTGCATGGTTCCGCCTGCGCCGGCCGAAGGGAACTACAGAGAACATCGAGCTCTAAACGAGACTTCGGGACTTTTGACCGGTAGCGATTTTGAATCAAGAGGGTTGGTCCGGGGAAACCGCAAATCCCCGAACCAACCCTTTCTTTCCCCTCCCTCGCTAAGCCCCTCCCCCAACGAACGATCGAAAAGCGGATCGCGGCAAGTCTCCCTGAGGCATCCTATTCGATCACCGAACCCTCGCCCAATGCCTTCAACCGGGCTTCATCGAGAATGGTGATCCGACCCCGCTGGGTATCGATGATGCCGGAGTCCTTGAGCCGCGTTGTCAGCCGGATGGTGGTCTCGGTGGTGACGCCCGTCATGGCGGCGATCTCTTGCCGGGTGAAGGGGATCGTCGGACCGAGCTTTGCGGAAAGCATGAGAAGAGTATTGGCGATCCGCTGTTCGGCCCGCTCGCCCGCCATGTCCCGCAGACGATCGTGGGCATCCCTCAACCGTCCGCCGAGGAGATTGATGATCTTGAGGGCCACCGTGGGGTTCTCGCTCAAGAACTTCAGAAAAGCATCCCGCTTGAAGCCCAGTACCGTGCTTTTCCCCACGGAAATCGCCGTGGCCGGATAGGGAATTCCATCGAAGACGGCCACTTCCCCGAAGGTATGGCCGGGGGTGAAAATGGCCACGATCAGCTCCTTGCCGGAACTAGCGAACTTGACCACTTTCACTTTCCCCTCCGCCACAACGTAAAACCATTCCGGGGGGTCCCCTTCCCAGAGGATCGTTTCGTCCGCTGAAAAGCTCCGCTCGGCGGCGATGGCCGCAAGCTTGCCCAGATCCTCCGCCGCTAGCCCGGCAAACAAAATGGATCGCCCCAGAAGGTGCGCCTTCTCGAGAAGGTCCAATGCCATTTGCGGTTTCCCCCCGGCTCCTCACTGATCGGGACGGATCATCAGATGAAGCTCCCGCAATTGCTGCTCGGAGACGACGTCCGGGGAATTGGTCATCAAATCGGTGGCCATCTTCGTCTTGGGGAAAGCGATGACCTCCCGGATCGTCTCCTCACCGGCCAATAGCATCAGAAAACGATCGATCCCCGGCGCGATCCCGCCGTGCGGCGGAGCGCCGTTCTCAAGGGCTTCGAGAAGATGGGAGAAGAGCTCCCGGATCTCCGCCTCTTGATACCCCAAAATCTTGAAGATCTTGAGTTGAAGATCGGCGTTATGGATTCGAATCGAGCCGCTCGAAATCTCGTATCCGTTGCACACGAAATCGTAATGCTTGGCCTTGACCCTTCCGGGATCGGTATCGAGGAGGGGAATATCTTCATCGCGGGGGGCGGTGAAGGGATGATGGGTGGAATCCCACTTCCCCAATTCCGCGTTCCACTCGAAGAGGGGATAATCCCGAATGAACGCAAAGACCATCCGATTGGGGTCGGCCAGGCCGAGCCTTCGCCCCATCTCCACGCGGAGTTGACTCATCGCCGTGTTGACGATGGCGGGCTGATCCGCCCCGATGAGCATGAGGTCTCCCGGCCGGGCGCCGAGCCGCTGCGCCATGGCCCGGATTTGGTCGAGGGTGAAAAACTTGGTCACCTGCGAGCGCACATTTTCGAGGGTGAGGTTCTCCAGCGAATCCCCCGGGTCACCTTCGAGCGCCATAGTCACCAGTCCCTTGGCCCCCCGCACCCGGACGAACTCCACGAGATCCGCCTGATCCTTGCGTGAGTATCCGGCGCACCCCGGGGCGGCAAATCCCTTCACGATCCCGCCCTGAGAAACGGCATTCCGGAAGACGCCGAACTGAGAATCTTTGACGATATCGGAGATCTCCGCCATTTCGAGTCCGAACCGCAAATCGGGCTTATCGTTGCCATACTTGGCCATGGACTCCGCATAGGTGAGCTGCGGGAAGGGTCTGACGATCTTGATCTCCGGCTTGATCTTGGCCATGAGCTCGGTGAAGAGCTCTTCGATGAGGCCGATCACATCCTCCTCGTCCACGAAACTCATCTCGATATCGAGCTGAGTGAACTCGGGTTGTCGATCGGCCCGCTGATCCTCATCCCGGAAACACCGGGCCACCTGAAAGTACTTCTCGAATCCCGCGACCATCAATAGTTGCTTGAGTTGCTGCGGCGATTGCGGCAGGGCATAGAACTTTCCGGGGTAAAGACGGCTGGGCACGAGGTAATCGCGAGCGCCTTCCGGTGTGCTCTTGAGAAGGATGGGGGTCTCGATTTCCACAAACCCGCGCGAATCCAGAAAATCCCTCATGAACTTCACCACCCGGTGGCGGAGCATGAGATTCCGCTGCATTCGGGGACGGCGGAGATCGAGATACCGGTACTTGAGTCGGACGCTCTCGTCGATCTCGGCGTCATCCGTGAGGGGAAAGGGCAACGGCTTCGAGGTATTGAGGATCCGGGCCTCCCGCGCGATGAGCTCGATCTCGCCGGTGGAGATGTGGGGATTCTCCGTGCCCGCGGGACGGCGGGCGATCTCCCCCGAGATGCTCACCACATATTCTGAGCGCATTTGATCGGCAACTTGGTGGGCCTCCGGGGCGAACCGGGGATCGAAGACAACCTGAATCAACCCCTCACGATCCCGAACATCCACGAAGATGAGTCCGCCGTGATCGCGCCGGCGGTTGACCCATCCGGCCACTCGGACCGTCTGGCCGATGAGTCCGGAGTTCAGCATATTGGAGGTATGGGTTCGATATCTGTTCGCCATGATGATCGTTTGATACCCTCTCTCAGCCCTATCACGGGCCAGTGATTCCCCGACCCGAGGGGGATTGCTTGCCAACGTCAATTGATTATAGCGAAAGGCTCATTGCATAGCAAACGCCAGAAATCGGCACCTCTAACACCCGAAAGGAGCAATTCCGCTTTGGAGCCTTCACGCGCAGGGTGAATGAGATTGATCACCTCACTGCGGACCTTGCCCCGGAATCTTCCATCTCCGATGACCGATCGGGCTTCTACGATCCCATCCACCCAAAGGGTCTCCTTGGGAGACACCCCCCAATCCCCCCGCGAGAGGAGTCTTGGCATTCTCTTCTTCAATCGCTGTCTTCGGGTAAGAGAGGCTTGCCTCCCGCCGCGATGGAAAGCTTTACATGCGGGATCAAAAAGTGCTAGATTAGGGCAGGGTCTTAGGTACTTCCGGCGGAGAACGGCGGAAGTGTAACGGCCCGAAGCGCGAAAATGTGGGGCGATGCTGCCGAACAGGCCCTCTATGGTATTGTCACCGTTTTTGCTGTACTCATCCTCATGGTTTACCTCATGCGCCTATCCGCGATCGTGATCGCCCGGATCGAGCAGGCCCGCCACCGTCCCGGGAAAAAAGGCAAGTCTCCCCCTCCCACGGAGCATAATCCATGATGATGGATATCCCATACCAGACGGCTTTTCAGGAGATCACATGGCGCGAGGGGATCATGCTCGGTGTGGGGCTCCTTTTCATCTATCTTGCGATCGGCAAGAGATGGGAACCCTACGTATTGCTTTCGGTCGGGGTGGGAATCATCTTGGCGAATATTCCGCTCACCGGGCTCCTCAATGAACCGGACCCATCCCAGGGCCCGGCCTATGCGGGGCTTCTGGGGCTCCTCCGGCACTATGGCATCTTCTATTTCACCGTTCTGCCGCAGCTCATATTTCTCGGCCTTGGAGCCATGACCGACTTCAGTCCGCTCATCGCCAACCCCAAAGGCTTCATCCTCGGTGCCGCCGCCCAACTGGGGATCTTCTGTGCCTTCGCGGGAGCTCTGGCGTTGGGATACTGGGGGATCACGGATTTTGGACTGAAAGAGGCCAGCGCTATCGCCATCATCGGGGGGGCGGATGGGCCTACCACCATCTACACCACCGCCAAGCTGTCACCGGGGCTTCTGGGCATCACCGCGGCCACGGCTTATTCATACATGGCGATGGTAGCGCTGATTCAACCCCCCATCATTCGAGCCCTGACCTCCAAGGAAGAAAGAGCCATCTACATGAAGCCGCAACTCCGCGAAGTTTCCAAGCTCGAGCTGATCGTCTTCCCGATATTCCTTTTGATCATGGTCTGTCTCCTCGTTCCGGATGCAGCTCCTCTCATCGGGATGTTTGCCTTCGGGAATCTGATCCGCGTGAGCGGAGTCGTCGAGAGGCTATCGGAGACGGCCCAGACGGTGTTCGTGGACATCATCACGATCCTCCTGATGCTGGGCGTGGGCTCCGCGATGACGGCGGATGTGATCATCAAAAAGGACACGCTGATCATCTTGGGGCTTGGGCTCTTCGCCTTTGCGACCAGCACGGCCGGGGGCGTGCTCATGGGCAAGCTGATCAGCCGATTCTCCAAAGAGCCTTTCAATCCCGTGATCGGCGCCGCCGGGGTCTCCGCCGTTCCCATGGCGGCGCGGGTGGCACACATCGAAGGTCAGAAAGCAAACCCCCGGAACTTCCTACTCCTCCATGCGATGGGACCGAACGTGGCCGGAGTGGTGGGGTCGGCGGTGGTGGCAGGGGTCTTCTTGGGAATGTTGGAAGATTAGCGTCATCCCAGCCGGAGCCACCGAGAGAAGAAGCCCGTTTCATTTGCCGGCCGCCAACATCCGGTCAACGGCAGCCTGAGCGCGAATGCGGATTTCTTCCGGCACCTTTACCTCCGGCGCCATCTCTTCGAGCGACCAGAGGACCTTTTCCAGCGTGATCAGCTTCATATTCGGGCAAACGGCCTGTTCCGTGATGGGGATGAACTTTTTGCCGGGATTCTCCTTCCTCAACCGATGGATGATGCCCAGCTCCGTGCCCACGATCATCTCCTGAACCTCCGGCCGGGCCGCATAGCGGATGATCCCGCTGGTGCTGCCGACCTCGTCCGCAAGCGCGATCACCTCGGGACGACACTCGGGGTGAACCACCACCTTAGCCTTGGGATACTCCTCCCGCAGCCGAAGGATATGCTCCGGGCGAATGCGCGCATGGGTGGGACAATACCCCGGCCAGGGGATCACCTTCCGGCCTGCCTTCTTCGCCGCGTAGTCACCGAGATACTGATCCGGCACAAAGAGAATCTCCCGATCCTTCGGGATGCTCGCCACGATCTTCACCGCGTTGGCGGAGGTACAGCAGATATCGCTTTCCGCCTTCACCTCGGCGGTGGAATTCACATAGCAGACGACCACCGCCCCGGGGTGCTCGGCCTTCTTCCGGCGGAGCTTTTCGGCATCGATCATATTGGCCATAGGACAGCCGGCATGAAGATCCGGAAGGAGCACCCGCTTATCCGGACACGTGATCGAGGCGGTCTCCGCCATGAAATGAACCCCGCAAAAGACGATCACCTCGGCATCGGTTTTGGCCGCCTTCTGGGAAAGCTCCAGCGAATCGCCCACGAAATCGGCGATGTCCTGCACTTCACCGAGTTGATAGTTGTGGGCAAGGATCACGGCCCGGCGTTCCCGCCGGAGACGATTGATCTTCTCCACCAATGGATCACCGTTCATCTCTTTCCCCTTTCGTCAACGCGTTCGACGGCCCGCTTGTAGTTCAGATAGGTTCGAATCGCCGGTTCGATCAAATCGCGCGCCTCGAACGGCAGAATCCCGTGGCCCAAGAGCTCATCGTATGCACCCATCCCTATCCGGGCGCAGATGACCGCCTCGCAATCGGAGATGAGCGCGATGGCCCGAGCGAGGGCATCCTCATCGTGCCCCTCCCCCTCCCC
>DAOTYO010000035.1:0-28644 GCA_034434815.1 Dehalococcoidia bacterium | reverse complement strand
ATCGCCGCCCTGCGGGGGCATCGGGTGACCGTCTTCGAAGAAGCGGATCATGTGGGCGGCCAGTGGCGGATTGCCGCTTGTCCCCCGCACAAAGGGGATTTCTTGGGCCTTCTGGATTGGTTCCTCGATGAGTTGGGTCGCCTCGGCGTGGAAATGCACTTGGGGAAGAGGATGGCTCCCGAAGAGGTAATTGGACTTCATCCCGATGCGGTCATTGTGGCGGTGGGCGCCGAACCGGCTTTTCCCCCGATCCCCGGCATTGAGGGCGAAGCGGTGGTCCATGCGTGGAAGGCGTTGCGGGGGGAAGGAATACCCGCGGGCGACCGGGTGCTCGTGATCGGTGGGGGGGCGACGGGGTTGGAGACGGCGGAATTCTTGGCCGAGCGCGGCAAGCGCGTGACGGTGGTGGAAATGCTCGATCGCTTCGGCGCCGACATGGGCGGAACTGTGGCTTTTCATCTCAGGTGCCGTCTGAAGAATCTCGCCGTGGAGCTCTTCAAGAACACCCGGGTGTTGGCGGTGAGCGGCCGTAAGGTCACGATGGAACGTAGCGGCGCTGAAGCGGTGTGGGGTCCTTTCGATGCCATCGTCATAGCGCTCGGCGTGAAGCCGAGAGACGGAAGATGGGAGGTGCTCCGGGGGAAGGTGCCGGAAGTGCATGTGATCGGCGATGCCGTTCGGCCCGGCAGGGCCACCGATGCGATCCGGCAGGGAAGTGAGGTTGGAAGGAAGGTATAGTCTCCCCTTTGTCCTTATGCCGCTTCAGGGTCGCCCTGAGGAGTAGCTTTACTGATCTGTGCTTCTCGCTCCCGAGTCAGTGGCGGCAGGCTCCAGATGCCTTCGAGCACTTCCCCGCATCGGGGGCATTTTTCCCAGTTCGAGCGGACCATATCGCCGCAAAGGGGGCAGGATTTGATCTCGCCCGCTGAGCACACTCCGGGCTCCAAGCAGTGGAGGATGGCTTTGCGGTTCAGCGGAAGGCTCCCCCACGAAAGGGGGATGGGCGTTTCGGAGAGATCGCGGGGATTTCTGCCGCAGTAAACGCAGATCTCCCGTCCGCCGGGAATGATATTGTGGCAATGGGGGCATCTTCGGATCGCGGCCAGCGCCGCAGGTCCCAGATACGGGCGGGTCGGCATCCGGCCGGGGGTGGTGCCGGGGGAACACGCGGACGATGGCTCGCCGGGCCATGAAGCGATAGCCAGTGCTCTCCGGCCTCGGACGTCTTCTTCCGGGCCGGAGAGTAGCGCCATCAGGAAGTCCAGAGGAATGAGTACGGGAATGGCGATCAAAGCGATCACCGGTCGCAGGAAGAACAGCTTTCGATAGACCCATCCTGTGGCTTTCATGTAGCCGCTGAACGGAAGCCACACCATTGTCATAATGCCTTGGTAGGCGGTGGACCACAGGGGGATGAGCGACATGATCCGGAGTAGGAAATCGAAAAGGGGGACGATCAAGATCAGAACCGATCGAAACGGCGCCAGACTTGCCTTCAAAATTTCGTTGGCCGTCATTTGTCCCTTGCTCCTTGCCTTTCCGGCATGCTCGGCAGAAGGTTTCCGCAAACGCAATCGCTCTCTTGCCTACGGCAGAATAACATCTGAAGGTAAAATCTCCGGTTAACGAAGGTAAACTTTTTCTACGGTTGGGGCCCGCGGCCGTGTGCCAAAAGGATGATTCCGTTTTGGAGCCTTCACCTTTATGGTGAATGACCTTGATCATCTCATTTCGGTCCTTGTTCCGGAATTCCCCCACACCCCATGAACGATCCGGCTTTCTCCGATCCCACCCACCCGCCCAAAGGGTTTCCTTGGGGGACCCCCCAGTCCTCCGAGAGGGGTGTCTTGTGCACTCTTTTCTTCGATCGCTCTTTTTGGGCCAAGGCCCGCTCTGGACATGTTCTTCAAGTGCCAAGTATAATGGCAACACGAACAGATAAATCCCCGCCGAGGAGAGTTCCATGACGTTTTTCGATCGCAGTTGGCTACGGGATATCGATGCCATTCATCGAGAGATGGAGCGGTTGCTCGATCACTATGCCGGTTCCAAGCCGCCCGCGGTGCAATTCGCCAAGAGGGTCTTCGAACCTGCGGTGGACGTGTACGAGACCGATGATGCGGTGGTGATCGTGGCGGAACTGGCCGGCGTGGATTGTGAACGCGTTGATGTGGCGTTGCAACGGCAGATCCTTTCGATCCGGGGGGAAAGAGCCGCCCCGGGGTCCGGAACGAAACGTTCTTACTCACAGATGGAGATCAACAGCGGCCCCTTTGAACGCATTATCCGGCTTCCCCTCGCCGTGGATTCGGAAGGGGCCACGGCCTGTTATTCCGATGGCATGTTGGAGATCACCTTGCCCAAGAGCAAGACGCCGCCGTCCTCCCGGACCTTTGTGCGCATATTTCCCAAGGAGAACGAGTGATGACGGAGGAGATGAAAGCAGCGGCAGGGTCTGAACCATTGCCCATTCCCGATGAGCTTGCCATCCTTCCCAGCGGAGGGGAGGTGATCTACCCGGCGATGATCTCTCCGCTCTCCTCCACCGATGAGCGGACGATCAAGATGATCGATGAGGCGGTCAATGCCAGCAAGGTGATCGGTGTCTTTCCGCATATCAATCCTGCGGATCCTCCATCCGCCCAGAACCTCAGCGAGATCGGAACCGCTGCCGCGGTTGTCCGGCTTCTGAAAGTCCCCGATGGTTCCATTCGGGCCCTCCTTCAAGGGATCTCGAGGGTCCGGATCAAACTCATCACCCAGACGGAGCCTTACTTCAAGGCGAAGATCGAGGTCCTTACCGAAGAGGGGGAGAAGACCCCAGAGGTCGAAGCACTCTCGCGCAATCTCAAGGAACTTTTCCGGAAAGTGGTCGGCCTGGCCCCCAATCTGCCGGAAGAGATCGCGGTCATGGCGATGAACATGGGCGAGCCGGGGAATCTAGCGGACTTCGTGGCCGCGCATATCAATCTCAAGCCGGAAGAGAAGCGGGAAGTCCTTTCGCAGCTCAATGTGCGCCGGCGCTTGGAAAAGGTTACCGCGCTGATCAACCGGGAGCTCGAAATCCTTGAGCTGGGCAATCGCATTCAATCCCAGATCAAGGGCGAGATGGACAAGACCCAGCGGCAGTATTTTCTCCGCGAACAGCTCAAAGCCATCCAGAAGGAGCTCGGCGAGACCGATGAACAGACGGCCGAGATCGCGGAGCTCAGAGAACAGATTCAGAAGGCGGAACTCCCCCCCGTGGCGCTCAAGGAGGCGGAGCGCGAGCTTGATCGCCTGAGCAAGATGCCCCCTCAGGCCGCCGAGTACAGCGTGGTCAAGACTTATCTCGATTGGCTCATTAATCTCCCGTGGAACAAGAGCACGGAAGGGACCATCGATATCGAGAAAGCGGCGGCGATCCTCGATGAAGACCATTACGATCTGGAGAAGGTCAAGGAGCGGATTCTCGATTACTTGGCCGTGCGGAAGCTCAAGAAGACCATGAAGGGCCCCATCCTGTGTTTCGTGGGGCCGCCGGGAACGGGGAAGACCTCCATGGGCCTCTCCATTGCGCGGGCCCTGGGGCGCAAGTTCGTGCGCATGTCCCTGGGAGGGGTTCGGGATGAGGCGGAGATCCGCGGTTTCCGCCGCACCTATGTGGGCGCATTGCCGGGGCGGATCATTCAGGAGATCCGCCGCGCCGGTTCCAACGATCCCGTCTTCATGCTCGATGAGATCGATAAGGTCGGCGCCGATTTCCGGGGCGATCCCTCCGCGGCGCTTCTCGAAGTTTTGGATCCCGAGCAGAACTACGCCTTCAACGATCATTACCTCGATGTGCCCTTCGATCTTTCGAAGGTCATGTTCATCACGACCGCCAATCTGGCCGATACCATCCTTCCGGCGCTCCGGGACCGGATGGAAGTGCTCGAACTCCCCGGATACACCGAGATGGAGAAATTGCAGATCGCCCGGAAATTCCTCATCCCCAAACAGCTCTCCGAGAACGGCGTCTCGAAGAAGAATCTCTCCATCACCGATGCGGCGGTCATGGAGATCGTGCGCCGGTATACCCGTGAGGCCGGCCTTCGCAATCTCGAACGGGAGATCGGCACCATTTGCCGGAAGGTGGCCCGCTCCGTGGCCATGGGCAACACGAAGAAGGTTACCGTCACGCCGAAGAAACTCAAGGAGTATCTGGGGCCGGAAAAGTTCCGCTATGAAGTGGCCGAGGGGGAAGATGAGGTCGGCGTGGCCACGGGTTTGGCGTGGACTCAAGCCGGCGGCGATGTGCTCTTTGTGGAGGCTTCGCTTGTACCCGGAAAAGGGGGCCTCATTCTGACGGGAAGCCTCGGCGAGGTGATGCAAGAATCGGCCAAGGCGGCGCTCACCTATGCGCGGTCGCAGGCGCGCGCCCTCGGGGTGAAAGAGGATTTCTACGCCAAGAAGGATGTGCATCTCCATGTTCCCGCCGGTGCGATTCCTAAGGACGGCCCATCGGCGGGGGTGACCATGGCGGTGGCGTTGGCCTCCGCGATATCGGGAAGGCCGGTGCGGAAGAATGTGGCCATGACGGGGGAGATCACATTGCGGGGGAAGGTGTTGCCGGTCGGGGGGATCAAGGAGAAGGTGATGGCGGCCCAGCGCGCCGGTATCAAGCGGGTGATCTTGCCCAAGGAGAACGAGAAGGATCTCGAAGAAGTGCCCAAACAGATCCGGGATGAGCTTCAGTTTACGACGGTCGAGCGGATAGAAGAAGTGTTCCGAGAGGCGCTGGTGGACGGGACCGGACCGGCGCGGAGGAAGAGGGCGTCTAAGTAAAGGGAGTCCGGCGCTTCCCTTGCCCGGAAGGTTGCTTGCCGATGAAGGTCGGAGAGCTCGGTGAATTCGGGTTGATCGAGTCGCTGCGGAGGATCATTGAACGGGCGGGGGTGGGCGTGGGTTTGCGGCGGGAGGGGATTCTCGGGATCGGTGATGATGCAGCCGCTTGGCGGGCCGGGAAACGCACCCAGCTCGGAACGACCGATACCCTCGTTGAGGGGATCCATTTCACGCGGGAGACCGCTTCGTGGCGGGATCTGGGGTGGAAGTCTCTGGCGGTGAACCTCAGCGATATCGCCGCCATGGGCGGAGATCCGGCGGTGGCTCTGGTCTCATTGAGTCTGCCCGCTGAGACCGATGCGGCGTGTGTGGAAGCTCTGTACGAGGGAATGGCCGAGTGTGCCCTCGCCTTCCGGACGGCCATCTTGGGGGGGAATGTGAGCGAAGCGCCCCTGATCGTCATTACGGTCAGCCTCGTGGGGGAGGTGGAAGAGGGGAGGATGCTCACCCGTTCCGCCGCCAAACCCGGAGATGCGATCGCCGTCACCGGGTATCTCGGGGCTTCGGCCGCGGGGCTTCGGATGTTGAAGGAGCGGCTTGACCTTGCCCCGGACGTGGGTTCATCGCTCAGAATGGCGCACCTTCGCCCCTCTCCTCGGGTGGTCGAAGGGGTATGGATGGCTCGGCATGGGGTCAGGGCGGCCATTGATATCAGCGATGGACTCCTCGCCGATCTGGGGCACGTGTGCCGGGCCAGTGCCGTAGGGGCTCAGATCCGATTGGCCGATGTCCCCGTCCATCCGGCGGCAAGGCGGGCCTTCGGGGATCGATCTTTGGAGATGGCGCTTTCCGGGGGGGAAGATTACGAGCTCCTTTTCACCGCGCCCCTTCCGGTGATCGAACGGGCAAGGCAAGATATATCGGTTCCGGTGACCATCATCGGGAGCATCACCGGCGAGACGGAGAGAATCGTTCTGGTGGATGAGAGCGGGAAAGAGGTGAGGCGTGGTAGGGGCGGTTGGGAACATTTCGGTGGATGGAAGGCCTGAATCGGGAAGGGGCTTTCCGGCCGGTTGGGCCTCGACTTTCGGAGTGCGTTTCTTCTTTCCTTCAAGCGGGCCGAGGATTCCCCATCATGACGAGTCGGGATTTGGAGTTAGAGCGGGCGCGGCTTTTTCATCACTTGCGGCAGCGGGTGAGCGATGAACGCGTCATCGAAGCGATGGAGCGGGTTCCGCGGGAACTCTTCGTGCCCTCGTACAGCCGATACATGGCATACGATGATGTGCCTCTCCCCATCGGCATGGGCCAAACGATTTCACAGCCTTATATCGTTGCGCTGATGACCGAGGCGCTCGAACTCACCGGCAAAGAGCGTGTGCTGGAGATCGGGACCGGGAGCGGTTATCAAGCGGCGATTCTGGCGGAAATGGCAGCGTGGGTGGTCACTGTGGAGCGGCACCGTTCGCTTCTGGAATCGGCCGAGCGGTTGTTGAGAAGCCTGGGGTATCGCAATATCGAATTTCATCTGGCCGGCGATGCGCTTGGCTGGCCTGAAGGAGCCCCCTACGATGGAATCATCGTGACCGCCGGGGCTCCAAAGGTTCCTCAAGAGCTTCTCGATCAACTGGTCGAGGGGGGGCGGTTGGTGATCCCTGTGGGCTCGCGGTTCGAACAACAACTTCTCAAGGTGACCAAGCACAAGGGCGGCCTCGTGCACGAGTACCTCGGGGGGTGCCGGTTCGTGCCCCTCATCGGGGGAGGGGCGTGGGAGGGGGAGGGGGATTGATCGGCCGGTTCAGGATTGGCTCTCCTCGAGCATCCGGCGGAGGGCCTCTTTCACCACCTCATCTTCCCTTTCCAAGACCGTTCGGGGGTCGAGGACCAGAGCGTTTCTTTCCACCCGGGCGATCACGGGAGGGGAATGGAGCCGGAGAAGCTTGGCTGCATCTTGTGCGTTGGTTCCGCGGCTCATGGGAATGACCACGATCCGGGTGGGCAGTGTGGATCCGGGGAGGCTCCCCCCACCAATAGCGGATTCTCCGGGTTGAGTATGAGCTCCATACCCGATTTCCCGGGCCCATCGCTCGGCCCGCTGCTCGAGCGCATCGAGCGGAGTGGCAATCATCCGCCAGATGGGAATTTTCTCGGTTGCTTCCCCACGAAGATAGTGAATCAACGTAGCCGCGAGCCCCGCGAGGCGCACCTTGTCGATGCGCCCCGCCCGGGTGAGGGGATGTCTCTTGAGCTTTTCCACCAATGCCTTTTGCCCTACGATGATTCCCGCTTGCGGTCCTCCGAGGAGTTTATCGCCCGAGAACATGGCAAGATCCGCTCCCGCGGCGATGCTCTCCTGCGGGCGGGGTTCTTTCCCCAATCCGAAGGCCGCGGTGTCCAGAAGACATCCGCTCCCCAGATCATCGAGCACGGGGATGCCGTGCTTTTTCCCCAGTTTTGCCAATTCCTCGATGGTGACCTCCTCCGCAAATCCGATGATCCGGAAGTTGCTCGAGTGCACCCGGAGGAGGGCGCCGGTGCGGGGGGTGATCGCTTGCTCGTAATCCGCGATGTAGGTGCGATTGGTCGTGCCCACTTCGACCAGTTTGGCGCCGCTCTGACGCATGACATCCGGGATGCGGAACTTGCCGCCGATCTCCACCGCATGGCCTCTGGAGACGATCACTTCCTTCCGTTTGGCCAGAGCCGTCAGGGCAAGGAGCACCGCCGAGGCATTGTTGTTCACCACGAGGGCGGCTTCGGCACCGGTAAGTTGACATAATATAGATTCCACATGCACGTTGCGCGAGCCGCGCTTGCCGCTCTCGAGGTCGATTTCAAGATTGTTGTATCCCCGGGCGGCCTCCGTCATGGCGGTGATGGCCGCGTCGCTCAAGGGGGCCCGGCCGAGATTGGTATGGATGATCACTCCGGTGGCGTTGATCACGGGCCGGGGACCGAGCGCGGTGAGGGAGCGGATCCGGGAGGCGAAGGCCTCAGCGAGGGCCTCAAACGGGGGACACGGATTTCCCCGGGCCAGCGCGGAACGGATTTCCTCAAGGTACCGGCGGGCCATCTCCACGATCACCTCGTGCAGACATCCCTCGGCGGCATGGCGCACGGCGGGTGCGGAGATCAGCCTATCCACACTGGGAAGGCGGCGGAACTGGGTGGAGGGAGCCATACGGTGGCATTGTACTTCATCGGGCGCCGCGTTGCAAGCGCGGCTTCTTGACGGTGCCGAAAGTCCGTGATATAAATCGAGCATACTCAGGGGGCTCTCAGTGGAACTGCGGCAGCTTCAGATCTTCTGTGCGGTGGCCGAAAAGCGGGGTTTTTCCCTTGCCGCTGAATCCTTGGGCCTCACGCAACCCACGGTGAGCTTTCAGATCGCCGCCTTGGAGGATGAGCTCGGGATCAAACTCTTCGATCGTGGCGGGCGAACGACCCAGCTCACCAAGAGCGGCGAAGTGCTCTACCGTTATGCGCGCGAGATCCTTGCCCTCAGCGATGAGGCGGTCCAATCGATTCACAGCCTCAAGGGGCTTCTGTGGGGGGAAGTCACATTGGGGGCGAGCACCATTCCCGGGGAATACATCCTTCCCCGGGTGCTTCAAAAGTTTCGGGAGGCCCATCCGGGGATCGCGCTGGCCGTGGAGATCGGCGATACGGCGGGCATCGTGAGACGCGTCCTCGACAACGAAGTGGATCTGGGGGTGGTGGGGGCGGGTGAGAAGAACGAGAAGCTCGTCTTCACGCGGTTCGTGCGGGATCGTTTGGTGGTCATTGCCCCGGCCCGAAGCGAATGGGCCGCCGATGATCGGGTGACCGCGGAGCAACTCGGGAAGATGCCGTTCATCATGAGGGAAAGCGGTTCGGGAACGCGAGCGGTGATGGAACGCAGGCTGAAGGAACTCGGCATCGAGGGATTGAATGTGGTGATGACTTTCGGGAGCACCGAGGCGGTGAAACGGGCGGTGGAATCCGGCGGCGGTGTTTCCATCGTCTCCGAGAGGGCGGTCCGCAATGAGGTTCAGCTTGGACTTCTCCGAACGATGGAGATCGAGGGGGTGGAGCTCGGGCGGGATTTCTTCATCGTCCGGCGGAAACAAAAGGTGCTTTCCCCGGCCGCGGCGGCGCTTTTTGAATTCCTTGGAAGCGTCTCGGAAGATTCTCGGGTCTGATGTCGGCGGCTCCCGGATTTGATGCCCCCTTATCCGCGGCGGAGATCCGGGGGGAGAAGGTTGGGAATCGAATCCTCGATCGGGTAATGCTCCTTGCATTTTGCGCAGTACAGGGAGCCCTCGATGACCTCTTTCTCGTCTTCCTTCACGATAGTGAGCTCGAGCTCTCCCTTGCACATGGGGCACGCAAGGATGTTCAAAAGGCTTTTCTTCATAGGGTTACCTTCCTTTGCGCGTATAGGGAGCCCGGCGCGGGCGGATGTGATCGGCTCAGCGGGTGTTTTTACTTCCCTTTGAAGATCGCCTCCCGCTTCTCGAACATAGCCCGGATGGCTTCCTTTGAATCTTCGGAAGTGATGCAGATGCTCTGGCACTGGGCCGCAAGATCGAGCGCTGCCGCAAAGTCCGTCTGAAGTCCGCGGCGGAGCTGAAGCTTGGAAAGGCGGATGGCGAGCGGCGGCATCCGGGCGATCTTGGCCGCAAGGGCCATGGTCTCCTTCTCCAAATCTGCGGGGGCCACCACCCTGTTCAGTACACCCAGCCCCAGAGCGGTCTGAGCATCGATCATCTCGGCGGTGAAGATCAACTCGGCGGCCTTCGGGAGCCCGACCACCCGGGGCAGAAGCCATACCCCGCCGGTGGCGGGGGTGAGACCCACGCGGGTGAACCCCTCGCTGAAGCGTGCCTTCTCCGACCCGATCCGCAGATCGCATGCCAGAACGAGATCGAATCCCCAAGAGCTTGCTGCCCCCTGCACCATGGCAATCGTGGGCACGGCCATTTCATACAGAGGGAGCATCACGTCTCTATAGAGCTTTCGAAGGCCGGTGCTGATCTCCTGTGCGGTGGTGCCCAGTCTTGCGGGATCGGTATCGCTGATATCCCCGCCGGCGCAGAAGGCTTTGTCTCCGGCGGCGGCAAGCACCATCACCCGAATGTCCGAATCCCCGGCGATTTCGTGAAGGGCCATCGCGAGCTCCCGTTCCATCTGACCGTTGATGGCGTTCATCTTCTCCGGCCGGTTCAGGGTGAGCACGGCGATATGGTTTTCTTTCTTGAGAAGGATCGTTTGATAGCTCATCGTTGTTTCACCTCGGCTGGTTTTCGTGCGGTAAGGGATGAGTCATGGCGTGGCGGAGCTCTCCCGGACGAATCGGTGGTAGGCGGCAAAGCGGCTGAGGGCGCGGCAAGCGCCCCGGAGCGACGAGAAAGCGAGGATCCCCTTCTGACGCAACTCGCGGGCGTGGGGTTCGGAGGGCTCGACTTTGTTGGTATTGGTCACGGCGACGGCGATCGGCTTGCCGCCTCTCTCCTGCGTTTTGCTCAATATCACCCGTTCGAACTCGGCGATGGCGCTGAACGCCTCGCGGAACTTGAAGAACTCAGCCTCCAACCGCACGATGACCATGTCGATGACGGGATCGGCCGTCAGGAGGTCGAGCGTTTGCTTCAGGAAGGTGTGATACCCAAAGGCCGTGGGCAGATCGAGGGGATTGGAGATGCCCTGATTGACGAGGGCGACGAATTCGAGGAGTTTGGCCCTTGTCTCGGGCGAAAGGGGGGGCATGGTCAGCCCTTCTTCCACGGCGATATCTCCCGCGGCGACGCTATCGCCTCCCCCCGCCCCCAGCACCGCCGCCCGGTTCCCCGAAGAGGGGTTCAATCTCAACAGTGCCATGGCCGCTTCGGTCATTTCTTCGATGGACCCCACTCGAATGGCCCCCGTTTGCTTGAAGAAGGCATCCCAGACCTCGTTGCTTCCCGCCAGCGATCCGGTATGGGAAGAAGCCGCCCGGGCCCCGCAGTACGTGTGACCGCTTTTCCAGATGATGATCGGCTTGACGAGGTTGATGCGTTTCACCAGATCGAAGAGGCGCGGTCCGTCCTTGATGCCCTCGAGATACATACAGATGATCCGGGTCTCCGGGTCATCGCCCAGATACTCGAGGAGGTCCGGCGCGTCCGTGAGGAGAGCATTTCCATAGCTGATCACCTTGCTGATGCCGATGCCCATGTGGGAAGCGTTCAGGATGAAGGTGCGGGAGTGGCCTCCGCTCTGGGAGAGGAAGGCCACCGGCCCCGGCTCGAGGGGCACGTTCTCGAACATCTGCATGCGGGCGGAGGGCACGTGGAATCCCATGCAATTGGGCCCGATCACGCAAACATCGCCCCGGAGCGCGATCTCGCGCAGACGCTCATCCAATCGTTTCCCCGCTTCATCGCCGGTCTCACCGAAGCCGGAGGTACAGATCTGTACGGTGGGTACGCCGGCGGCGATACAATCTTCGAGCACCTCCGGAACGAGAGCGGCGGGGACGGTGATGGTGGCCAGATCCACCGGCTCGGGGATGGCGCTCACCTTCGGGTAAGCTTTCATGCCCTCGATGAAATCGGCTTTGGGATTGACGGGATAGATGCGGCCGGGGAATTTCCCCTCTTGCAGAATGTGAAGGAGTTTGAGTCCGGTGTATCCGGGGTGATTCAGAATCTCATTTCTCGATACGCCCACGATGGCGATCGTCTTCGGCGGGAAGTTTTTCCCGAACTTTCGATTCGTCATTCCTATCCTTTCGCTCAGCGGTAACTCAGGAGCACCACCTGTGTTTCCGGGGGAAGGGCCGCCTTGTTCGCGGTCAGCTTGGGGACGGGGGCGAGGTTTTTGATTCCCATCTCGTTGAGGAACTTTTCGGCGCTATCCAATGGGGCGGTGGAGATATCCGTTTTGTAGTGCATGGGGATCACGATCTTCGGGTTTAGGAGGCGGACGACCTCCGTGGCGGTGGTGGCATCTATCGTGGTCCCCCCGCCGACGGGGATGAGCAAGATATCCGCGTCATTCATCTCGTTGATCTCGGCTACGGAGGGGACATGCCCCAGATCTCCGAGATGGGCCACGCGGGTATCGTCTATTTCGATGAGAAAACAGGTGTTCTTTCCGCGTATCTGGCCCTTTTCGGCGTCGTGATAGGTTCGTATGCCGTAGATGAAAATTCCCGCAATCTCGTACTCCCCCGGGCCGGAGATCACCTTGGGGGATCCGGACACGCCCTTTGCGAAGTTATGGCCCGGGTGATCGTGGCTCACGGTGACGATATCCGCGGTGACTTTGCCCAATTGATATCCGGTCCCCTCGCCGAAGGGGTCGGTGATCACCGTTCCGCCCTTGCCCTTGATGCGAAAGCACGCGTGTCCGAGCCATGTTATCTCCATGCGCTTCCCCTCGGTAAAGCAATTTGTCTAAAGTATAGCACAAGCGGCGTAGGGAGACAGCTACGGATCGATCCCCAAGAGGAGCTATTGAAGAAGAGCGTGCCAAGACATCTCTCTCGGGGGGGTGCCCCAAAAACCTCTGGGCGGGTGGGTGGGATCGGAGAAGCACGATCGTTCCTCGGATATGGAAGGTTCCGGGGCAAGGTCCGGAATGAGGTGATCATGGTCATTCACCCGGAGTGTGAAGGCTGCAAAGCGGAATCGCTCTTTTTGGGCAACTTAAGACACTTGATTTTGTGATTATATAGTATCATAAGTGATACATGTTGACAATCATTTCACAAAGGCTCATAATACGGTATCGGATTTATCCAATCACAGCGAAAAACAGAGAAGGGGGACCGGTGAACAATAGCTAAGAATGGCCGTTTTGAATATCATCGGAAACGAGACCAAAAAACTGAACTGAAAGGAGATCATTCCCCGTGAAGGCAAACGTTTTGACCATGATGGTGATCCTATTTCTGATAATACCAACAGCCCTCATTTCCCCGGCCCCTGCCGAAACCCCAAAACCAGAGACAAGGTGGGCTCCAACCGTTTGCGAAATGATGACATACGAGAAATGGGGACACCCGGAGCCACCGGTTGACCCCCTTCCCGAATCTGATCTAACTGATATTGTCTTTTCAGATGCATGGCTTCTAAAGAACGATATGGATACGCGTACAGACAATATCAAGATAACTTTTCCGGTATCTTGGCTTTCCCAAAGGCCTGACATCGCGGGTGACGACATCGCTGTCCGGCTCCGTATCCCACGATCCATGTTAGAGATTGAGGATACGAACAAGGATCCAAGCGAGATTACAGTGTCACTGAGTTCCAGCTTATTCGAAGGATACTCAGACTCAAGCACGTCCGCTGCCCGTGCCACGCAACTTCCAGATGTTGGCTCTTTGATCTCCGCCGGTGATTCTACCACCGTGACCGAGTGGTGTGACGGATACAACTACTACTGCGCAAGGCGTTGGTATGACACGAATCGGTCTGACCTGACTTGGGTCAAGGGCAACACAACCTGTGCTACCACGAACACAAATCCAAATAGATACCCGTTTTTCACCTACCATGAGTGGGAAATCGAGTTTGGATCTGGTAACTATGTGGAGTTCATATACGACTACGATCATCAAGGTGGAACAGCAGCTAGCCATAACTACTGGGCTGCCATATGGGAAAATGGCGTTTGGAAAACGGGGAACCACTGGTTCTGTATCCCTGTTCAACCCGGGAACCTGGTCGAATTCTACTGCTATCGGTTGTTCGATTCACAGAGACAACAAAAGTATTACCAGCTCTACTACAAAAAGTCCGGGATATGGTATAGCGCCTCCTATTATGTCACTGTATCTAACCCTGATCACATAACCTCCATATCACCGTCCTCTGAATTTCACCCAACTAGGCCAATTGGGACAGGTTTCAGAGTGTACAGTCCGGGAAACGTAACAGGCCTTGGTCCTGATGCTGGTGGCAATTGGGTATTACCTTCTACGGTCCTTTCGTCGAGTTCGTGGCAAGACCAGCAATACGTTGAGGTAGTACCTTCGTTTGTATATGGTTATCTCTACAGCCTCCAGAAGACGGCCTATGATCGGTAGTTGATATACAGGTCTCCCACAGATTAGTGCTGTGGGAGACCTGTCTCAAATCAATCGTCCAGAATTAGGAGATGCTCATAGAATGAACAATCTATCCCTCTTACTGGTTTTACTACTTGTGTTACAAGTTCTCGTTAGTGTGGTAGCGTGTGGGGATGGAGCGAAGGTAACTCCATCCCCAACTGAGGAGCCGACGTCATCGCCAATTGCGCTACCCACGGATACACCTCCGGCGGTGCCGACCTTCACCCCATCGCCTCCGCTGACGGAATCGCCCACCCCACCTCCCCCTGCCCCAACGCCTTCGGCCACACCGCGCTGTACACCGATTGCCGCGCCCGCTGTATCCGCATCCGAGCCGGTTTTCCCCGATCCCAATTTGGAGGCGGCGATCCGAGAAGCGATCGGCAAACCTGAAAAGGAAATCCTGAAATCCGAAGTGGAGCGTTTAGTCACCCTCGATGCCTCAAATAGACGCATTTATGATCTCACCGGCATCGAAAGTTGTACCGGCCTCACCAAGCTGAATCTCGATTGCAACTTCATTTCGGATATCTCCCCGCTGGCCCATCTCACCGGCCTCACCGAACTCAGGCTCAAGGGGAACCGCATCACCGATATCTGTCCGCTTTCCAACCTGATCAACTTGACGATCCTCGATCTTGGACTTGTGGACACCATGGCCTCATGTTTTGCTTTTGAGCAAAACCAGATCACAGATCTTTCCCCGCTCGCCAATCTCACCCATCTGACTGAACTCAATTTGCACGGCAACTTCGTTCTGAGCGATATCTCGCCGCTGGCCAACCTTACCCAACTCAGAATTCTGGACCTCGGGCGCAATGCGATCGAGGATATCTCGCCGCTTGCCGGCCTTTCAAACCTTACATGGCTCGATCTCCATTTCAATAAGATACGGGAGATCCCTCCGTTACCCGGTCTCACCAGCTTGGCCGAATTGGAGATCTGGGAAAACGAGATAGCGGATATCGCCGGGCTTGCAGATCTCACCGCTTTGAAGAAACTCTCGATCTACAAAAACCATATCAGTGATATAAGTCCACTTGCCAACCTGACCAACTTGACGGAGATCGACCTTCGTGGTAACTTGATCAGCGATATCGGGCCGCTATCGCGTCTCACCCACCTCGTCAAGCTTGACCTTGGAGACAACCCGATCAAGGATGTCTCTCCTCTCGCGGGTCTCACCAATCTCACCGATCTATCCTTCGGGGGAACCGGTGTTCGGGATATTTCCTCACTGGCGAATCTTACGGGCCTGACCCGCCTTGGAATCGGCCCGAGCTCTGTGAGAGATATCTCACCGCTGGCCAACCTTACTCAACTGACGCACCTTTGGATCGGGTCGAGCCCTCTCAGCGATATTTCCCCGCTGGTCAACCTCGGCAATTTGACGGAGCTCTATCTCACCCGAAACCTCATCACGGATATCTCCCCCTTGGCCCATCTCACCGGCTTGACTTGCCTCTCTCTCGAATGGAACCGGATCAGCGATATCTCCCCGCTTGCCAATCTCACCAACTTGACTGAGCTAGAGCTTACGGGCAACGAGATCAGCGATATCTCCGCTCTCTCAACGCTTGCCAACCTGAGTCGGCTCAAACTCTATTCGAACCAGATCGAAGATATCTCGCCGCTCGTACGGAATACCGGAATCGGCGCGGGCGATTCCGTATATCTGGACGACAACCCGTTGAGCCCGGAGTCTCGCAACGAATACATCCCGGCGCTTAAGCAAAGAGGGGTTGAGGTTACATCGTCGCAGTGATAGGGGTGCCAAGGAGCTTTGGAAACCGCTATTCGCGAGGGCGAATCCCCCGAACCCCTTTTGCAAGGGGTTCGGGGGGGTTCTCTTTTCCAACCGGGCCTTGCACCGGAATTCCCCCACACCCCCCATGAACGATCCGGCTTCTTCGCTCCCACCCACCCGCCCAAAGGGTTTTCTTGGGGGTCATCCCCAATCCCCCGAGAGAGGTATCTTTGGCGCGCGCTTCTCCGATCGCTGTTTTTGGGTATGGGCTTCTAACTTGACGATGGTTGGAAGCCGCTCACTCTACGAAATCGTTCCGCCGACGATGCTTACCGGCCTTACTTTTGCCTTGGCGCAAGCCCGAGCTCGCTCAAGAGTTGCAGATCCGCCTCGAGGGTCCGGCCCGAGGTGGTGAGATAATCCCCCGTCATGATCCCGCTTGCCCCGGCATAGAAGATGAGCGGGTGAAGGTCTCTGAGGTTCTGTTCCCGCCCGCCGCAAACGTAGATATCCTTCCCCGGCAACACGTAGCGGAAGATGGCGATGATCTTGAGGCACCTCAGGGGGGTGAGGTCCTTCCGGTCGGCCATGGGTGTGCCCTTGATGGGGAGGAGGAAATTGAGCGGAACGGCATCTACATCGAGCGCCTTGAGTGTGAGGGCGAGTTCGAGCACCTGAGCATCCGTCTCCCCGATCCCGAAAATCCCCCCCGAGCACACGGAAAGCCCCGCGGCCTTGGCCGCCCGGATGGTTTCGATCCGCGATTCATAGGTATGAGTGGTGCAGATCCGGTCGAAATGGCTCCGGGCCGTCTCTAGATTGTGATGGTACCGGGTGACGCCCGCGGACTTGAGGACCTCGAAGTCCTCCGCCTCGAGAATCCCCAGAGAGGCGCACGTGCCGATTTTTCCGGTGTCGATCTCGGCGAGCGCTTCGGCCACGGCGACCACTTCCCGGCGGGGAAGACGCTTGCCGCTCGTCACGATGGAGTAACGATTGACGGGCGTTTCCGCGGCTTTGATCCCCGCCCGTTTCAGGGATTCCTTATCCCGCAGGGGATAGATGCGGGCCTCCGTCTTGTGGTGGGCGGATTGGGCGCAGAAGGCGCAATCCTCCGAGCACCGGCCCGATTTCCCGTTGCAGATGACGCACAGATGGATCCCGCGCCCGAAGTAGTGCTCGCGGATCATGTCCGCGCCGGGGAGTAGCGCGAACGCATCTTGATCCGGCGTCTCGGCAAGCCTCCGGTATTGGGCCTCCGAGGGGACGATGCCGGAGAGGATCTCTTCCGCTAGAGTCAGGGCTGTTTTTGTATCCAATCCTTTAACCTCGTCCAAAATAGTGTTCGAACGCCTCCCGGAGTGCCCGGGGGGTGATTTCGGGAAGGGGGTCGATCTCCGCAAGCACCTTCACCTTCCCGTAGAACGCGATCGCCCCCCGATTGCTGAGAGGGGAGGGAATTGGGTCTCCCGCCCCGTTCATCACCACGCCGAACACCTCGAGCCCGTGCCGGCGGATTTGTTCGAGGGAAAGAAGCGTGTGATTGATCGTGCCGAGGGTGCGCCGCGCCACGATCAGAACGGGGAAGCCGAGTTTCTTCATGAGGTCGAGCATGAAATGGCGCTCGTTGAGCGGAACCATGATGCCCCCCGCCCCCTCTGCGATGAGATTTCCCTTCGTTTCCGGAATGCGGAAGGCCTCGAGTTCGATCCGGACCCCTTCCATCGCCGCCGCGGCGTGCGGCGAAAGGGGATGCCGGAGCCGGTAGGTTTCCGGAAGAAAATGATCCGCTCCCAATCCGGTGGCCCGCCGAACCCATTCCGTATCTGTGCCGTCTTCGGTGCCGCTCTGCACGGGCTTCCAATAGGTTCCCCCGAGTCCGGCAAGGATGATCGCCGAGACCATCGTCTTGCCGACCCCGGTATCGGTGCCGGTGATGAAGAGGCGGGAAGGAAACGCGATTCCGCTCATACGCCTTTCCGTGTCCATTGGTGTAATCCGTCCACGAGCCTCTCGATGTGCTCCTCGGTATGCGGCGCGCAGAGGCTGATCCGGAGGCGGGATTTGCCTTGCTCGACCGTGGGTGGGCGGATGGGCATGGCCAGAATGCCGCGGGATTCGAGCCATTGGGAGAGTGCCACCGTTTCCGCCTCTTTCCCGATGAGCACGGGGATGATCTGAGTGCTCGAAGCCCCCGTATCGAATCCCAGCGCTTGAAGCCGTGAGCGTAGCGATGCCGCTTTTCGCTCAAGCTCGATCCGCTGGGCTTCCATTTCCGGGATGAGATCGAGCGCGGCGTCTATCGCGCCGATGACCGAGGGCGGGAGAGCGGTCGTATAGATGAGACCGGCACAGGTGTTGATGAGGTACTCCCGAACGATGGCGGCGCAGGAGACGGCGGCCCCGAACGAGCCGCAGGCCTTGCCGAAGGTGCTCAGGGCCAGATCGACCGGCTTGCCGCAGGCCAATCCCATTCCCTTCGGGCCGAGCACGCCGGTGGCATGGGCTTCATCGACGATCGAGAAGGCCTCGAATTCCCGGGCGAGGGAAGTGAGGGCATCGAGATCGCAGCGGTCGCCATCCACACTGAAGACCGATTCGCTCACGATGAGGATGCGGGAATAGCCCCGATCTCGGTTCCTCATAAGAAGGGTTCGGAGATGGTCCATATCGTTGTGCCGGTAGCGGATCACCCGGCACCGGCACAGAAGGGCGCCTTCGACGATGCTGCGGTGGTTCAGATGATCGGAAAGGATGAGGGATCGCCGGTCGGCCAAGGCGGGAAGGAGAGAGATGTTCGTCTGAAAGCCCGAATTGAAGATGAGGGCGGATTCCGTTCCTTTGAGGCGGGCCAGTTTTTCTTCGACGCGATGGATGCAATCGAGCGAACCGCAGATGAGGCGCGAAGCCGTGGCGCCCGCCCCGTACCGTTTCGTGAACTCGCAAGCCCGCTCCATCACCGCCGGGTGTTTCGAGAGACCGAGATAATCGTTGGAGCAGAAGTTGATCATGCGGCGGCCGTCCACCGTTATTTCGATGGCGGAGATCGGCGTGACCGGCCTGAGACGCCGCCTCTGCTCACGGGCGGTACGCCTTTCGAGCTCCGATTCGATGAAGGCATACTTGAACATCGGGTTCTGCATAGAAGGGTTATCGTTCCTCGCGGACGGTTTCCACCATCGCGGCGATGATCCGGTCAAGGTCCTCATCGCCGATGATATAGGGCGGCATGGTGTACACAAGGTTTCTGAACGGCCTGAGCCAGACCCCCCTCTCCACGAATCGCCTCTGCATCCCGGCCATATCCACCGGGTGGGTGAGCTCGATCACGCCGATGGCGCCGAGCACCCGCACATCGGCTACGTTGGGAAAAGTAGCGCACGAGGCCAGCCCCTTGGAGAGACGCTTTTCGATTTGCCTTATCCGCTCTTGCCACGGCGAGGAGAGGAGCAGTTCCAAGCTAGCGCAGGCGATAGCGCAGGCCAGCGCATTTCCCATGAAGGTGGGGCCGTGCATGAATTCGCCGGTTCCGTACGAGGAAATTCCCTCTGCCACTTTCTCCGTGGTGAGGGTTGCGGCAAGGCTCATGTACCCGCCCGTAAGCGCCTTGCCCACGCACATGATATCGGGACTGATCCCCGCATGCTCACAGGCGAACATCCGGCCGGTGCGGCCGAATCCGGTGGCGATCTCATCGAGGATGAGCAACGTATCGAATTCATCGCACAGTTCCCTTGCCCGTTTGAGGTAATGGGGAGAGTAGAATCGCATCCCGCCCGCTCCCTGAACGATGGGCTCCATGATGACCGCCGCAAGCTCCCGATGGTGGGCTTCCATGATGGACCGGAAATCCGCGATGTAGGCCTCGTCCCAAGGGTCGTGGAACCGGCAACGGGGGGCTTCGGCGAAATAGTGTTTGGGCAAGATGCTCGAGAACATGTGGTGCATGCCGGTGATCGGATCGCATACGGCCATCGCGCCGGAGGTATCCCCGTGATAGCCGGATCGCACCGTGAGGAGTCGGCGTTTCTCGGGGCGGCCGATCGAAAACCAGTATTGGACGGCCATTTTGATCGCCACTTCCACCGCCACCGATCCGGAATCGCTGAAGAAGATCTTCTGGAGGGGAGGGGGGGCGATTTCGAGGAGGATCCGGCCCAGTTTGACCGCCGGCTCGTGGGTCAACCCGCCGAACATCACATGAGCCATTCGCCCCAATTGATCCCGGGCCGCTTGATTGAGCGCGGGATGATTGTAACCGTGGATGGCCGCCCACCATGAGGACATGCCGTCGATGAGTTCGCGTCCGTCCGCAAGGGTGATGCGCACGCCATGGGCATTGGCCACAGGGTAAACGGGGAGGGGGTCCCGCATGGAAGTGTACGGATGCCACAGGTGGGCGCGGTCGAACGCCAGAAGATCGGGGATGCTCAGCCTCTCCATGGGGTGGGCGCTTTCCTGAGAGAAACATCGCCGGCGACAACCCTCTCGAGGTTCCCGTTCCATTTCTGAATGAGAAGGGCGCCGTCTTGGTCAATATCGAAGGCCCGCCCGTGCACCTGTTGATCGGCGAAGGTGACGGTGACCATCGTGCCGAGGGTTTCGCTGAGCGCCTTCCACCGTCTGCGGATGGGTTCGAAACCTTCTTTCCGGAACTCATCGTGGAGGGTCTCGAACTTTGCGAGGAGCGCCTGTACGAGTTTGACCCGCGGGATCTGTCGGCCGCTCTCGGCGGCGAGGGTGGTGGCGGTAGCGCGAAGTTCCTCGGGGAGATTTTCCGGGGGGGTATTCACATTTATGCCAATCCCGACGATAATAAAGTTCAGACGGTCCATCTCGGCGTTCATCTCGGTGAGGATGCCCGCCACTTTTTTCCCGCTGATGAGGACGTCGTTGGGCCATTTGAGGCGCGGGCTCAATCGGGTGACCTCCTCGATGGCTTGAGCAACTGCCACTCCGGCGATCAGGGGAAACCGAAGGGCTTCCGGTGGGGTGATGGCCGGTCGGAGGATGATCGAAAGATAGATTCCTCCCGGGGGCGCGGCCCACGCTCTCCCGATCCTCCCCCGGCCTGAAGTTTGAGCCTCGGCGATGACCACCGTTCCTTCGGGGGCGCCCTGCATGGCGAGGGCCCGGGCTTCGTCCTGAGTGGAGGGGAGTTCGGGATAGAAATGGAGCGTTTTTCCGAAGGTATGGGTTCCGAGCCCTGCCTTGATCTCGGCGGGGGAGGGGACATCCGGAGTGCGGATCAGGAGATACCCCTTGCTGGGGGAAGAATCGATCTCGTAGCCCGCGGCGCGGAGTTCGTTGATGTGCTTCCAGACGGCGGTGCGGGTGACCCCGAAGGCGCGGGCCAACTCCTCGCCGGATACACGATTGCCTTCCCGGAGCCGGAGTAGGATTTCGTCTTTCATCCCTCTCATCATAAAGGGGGAAACAATCTTTTGTCAACCGGTATTGACTTGCGGGCGTGACGAAGCCATATTGACAAAAGCATTGTCAAGTGATACCTTGATGGTAGGTTTAGCACTCTAATGCAATGAGTGCTAAAGAGGGCAGCAGAGATGCTGACCGAGAGAAGAGCGGCTGTCCTGTGGAGCCTCATCGAAGAGTATATCTCGACCGCCACGCCTGTTCCCTCGCAGGTGATCGCGCGGAACTACGGGCTGGGGGTGAGTCCGGCGACCATCCGTAACGAGATGGCGCAGCTCGAGGAGGAGGGATATATCTATCAACCCCATACCTCGGCGGGACGGGTTCCTTCCCCCAAAGGCTATCGCTATTATGTCGAAGCGTTGCTCCGGGAAAAGGATCTGACGCCGGAGGAGCAGCGGACCATCCGTCACCAATTCCATCAAGTTTCCCGCGATATTGACGAGCTCGTTCGCCTTTCTGCCGCTATCCTTTCGCGGATGTTGAGCACTGTGGCGATCGTGACCACCCCGCGGCTGGCGGAGCCGCGGCTGAGGCTCCTTGATCTTATCTCGCTCAAGGAATTCTCGGTGCTCCTTCTCCTTGTCTTCCAGAATGCCAGCTTCCGCCAGCAGATTATCTCGACGCTGCAGGATATGTCGCAGGAAGATTTGAACACCATCGCCCGTAAGCTGACCGCCCTGTATTCGGGGCTCACCGGTGCCGAGATCGAGGAGCGCGAGGATGTGCTGACCGACTTCGAGCGCCAAGTCTCCACGACCGTGCTGGAGATGATGGCGGCGGAACAGAGGGAGACCGCAAGCGTTCCCTATTTGGAAGGGATTGCGCAACTCCTGGGCCAGCCGGAGTTTGCCAAAGCGGAGCGGGCACGGCTCTTGATGGAGCTTTTGGAGAGGAAAGATACGCTCAATGCCATGTTGGCGCAGGCCCCGGAGAACGCCGAGCTCCGCGTGATCATCGGCAGCGAGGAGCCGTCTTCGGCTTTTCAGGACCTTTCAGTGGTCTTGGGACGCTATGGCGCCCCCCACCGGGCGAGCGGGATCGTGGGGGTTGTGGGCCCGATGCGCATGCAGTACTCGAAGGCATTTTCCACCCTTCGTTTCCTTTCCGATACCATGAGCGAGATCATCGAGCAGATGTACGATTAGCCATTGAAGCGGATGTGGGTGGACTATGGAAATGAACGAACCGAAGGATGAAAGGACGGAGGACCTTCAGATGGCGGCGCCATCCGAGGCCCCCGAGGAATCAATGGAATCGTTGCGAGCCGCCCTTGCCGAAGAAAAACAAAAGGCGGAGCAGTATCTGGCCAACTGGCAACGGGCGCAGGCGGACTATATCAACTTCAAGCGCCGCACCGAGCAGGAACAGATCGAGAATACCCGAAGGGCCAATGCGGCGCTCCTGATGAATCTGCTGCCGGTGCTGGATGATTTCGAGCGGGCCCTCCAGAAGGTGGAATCCCGGATGCGGGATAAGCCGTGGGTGCAGGGAATCGATTTGATCTACCGCAAGTTCCTCTCCAAATTGGAGGGCGAAGGCGTCAGGCGGATTGAATCGGTAGGAAAGGACTTCGATCCACGATTTCATGAAGCGGTTCTATATGAGGAAGGGGATGCGGGAAAGGTCATCGAGGAGCTCGAGCCGGGTTATTTGCTCGGCGATCGGCTTCTGCGCCCGGCCAAGGTGAAGGTGGGTAAAGGTAGGCCCGATTCGGGAGGCTAGCATCTCTCTTCGTTTCCTCTACGATATGGATAACATCCGGATAACTTCTGTTTGAGGAGGATCTAACAATATGGGAAAAGCAATCGGCATTGACCTTGGAACGACTTTCAGCGAAGTGGCCGTCATGGAGGGCGGTGAACCGAAGATCATTCCCAACGCGGAAGGATCGCGGCTCACTCCCTCTGTGGTGGCCGTGAGCAAGACGGGAGAGCGGTTGGTAGGTCAGCTTGCCAAGCGGCAAGCCGTCACCAATCCGGAGAACACCATCTACAGCATCAAGCGGTTCATGGGGCGCAAATGGGGCGAACCGGCCGGACGCGAACTCCCTGTGGAGGAGGATGCCCGCCGCAAGCCTTACAAGGTGACACGCGGGCCCAACAATGAGGTTCGGGTGGTGATGGGGGGGAAGGAGTACAGTCCCCCCGAGATCTCGGCCATGATTCTCCAGAAGCTCAAGGCCGACGCGGAAGCATATCTGGGCGAGAAGGTCACGGAGGCGGTGATCACCGTTCCGGCGTATTTCAACGATAGTCAGCGGCAGGCCACCAAGGATGCCGGCACGATCGCCGGACTCAACGTCCTTCGGATTGTCAACGAACCGACCGCCGCCGCCATGGCCTACGGCCTCGATAAGAAGAAGGACGAGATCATCGCGGTCTATGATCTCGGCGGGGGCACATTCGATATTTCCGTGCTGGAGATCGGCGAGGGGACCTTCCAAGTGAAATCCACCGCCGGCGATACCCATCTGGGCGGGGATGATTTCGATCAACGCATCGTGGATTGGCTGTGTGATGAGTTCAAACGGGATCAGGGGATTGACCTCCGGCACGATCGGATGGCCCTGCAGCGCCTCAAGGAAGCGGCGGAGAAAGCCAAGATCGAGCTTTCGACCATGGCCCAGACGGAGGTGAATCTGCCCTTTATCACCGCCGATGCCTCCGGACCCAAGCACATGAACATCACCCTCACTCGGGCCAAACTTGAACAATTGGTGATGGACCTTGTGGACAAGACGCTCGAGCCGTGCCGTCAGGCGCTCAAGGATGCCGGCCTCACCGCCGCGCAGATTCACGAGGTGATTTTGGTCGGTGGGCAGACGCGCATGCCGCTGGTTCAGGAGAAAGTGCGCCAGTTCTTCGGCAAGGAACCCCACAAGGGCGTCAATCCCGATGAAGTGGTGGCCCTCGGGGCGGCCATTCAAGCAGGGGTCCTCAAAGGGGAGGTCAGCGATGTGCTGCTCTTGGATGTGACGCCGCTCACGCTGGGGATTGAGACCTTGGGTGGGGTGGCAACGCCGCTCATTCCGCGCAATACCACCATTCCCACGAGCAAGAGTCAGATCTTCTCCACCGCGGCGGATAATCAGTCCAGTGTGGAGATTCATGTGATTCAGGGCGAGCGGCCCATGGCCGCCGATAACCGTACTTTGGGGCGATTCATTCTGGATGGCATTTTGCCCGCCCCGCGGGGCGTACCCCAGATCGAGGTCAGCTTCGATATTGACGCCAACGGCATTCTCAGTGTGAAGGCCCATGACAAAGGCACGGGTAAGGAGCAGAAGATCACCATCACGGCCTCGAGCGGTCTTTCCAAGGAAGAGATCGCCCGAATGCAGAAGGAGGCCGAACAGTACGCTGCCGAGGATGCCCGGCGCAAGGAAGAGGCCGAGGCCCGAAATACTGCGGATACCATGATTTACAATGTGGAGAAGGTCCTCCGCGAGAGCGGTGATAAGATCCCGGCCGGCCTCAAGAGCGAAGTCGAGGGCAAAGTGGCGGCGGTGCGCTCGGCCCTTCAGGGGAAGGATGTGGATCGCATCAAGAGCACCACAAGGGAGCTCTCCGATGCCATGCAGAAGATGGGGGCGGCCGTGTATCAACAGGCCGGCTCTCCGCCTCCCGGCGGCGGCCCCGCGGGAGGGGCGGCGGGCGGGAAAGGTCCGGAAGAAGAGGGTACGGTGGAAGGCGAGTTCCGCGAAGTCTAACGATTGCGGGGGTCTTTCGGAAAGGGGCCGCCGGCGAAAGCCGGTCCGGCCCCTTTCTTTTTCGTGTTGACGGGCCTATCCTTGATGGGTTAAATTTGACTTGTGGGTCACATGAAGTGGAAAAAACTCTCACCCGTTCCGCCGGAGCACCTCTCCCGTTTTCCGGATGGCATCCATCCGTTGTTGGTTCAACTCTTCTATAACCGCGGCATCACCGATCCTCAGGAAGCCGAGCGCTTTCTGGCCGCTGATAAGCGCCTTGTCCATGATCCCTATCTTCTCCCCGGGATGGCAAAGGCGGTGGCGCGGATCAAACGGGCTGTCCTCAATGGAGAGGCCATCGCTGTCTATGGGGATTTCGATGCCGATGGGGTCACCGCCTCAGCCCTCATGGTTCAGGGCATTCAGAGGATCGGCGGCAAGGTCATCCCGTATATTCCCCACCGTGTGGATGAAGGGCACGGACTTAATATCCCCGCCCTTCGGGAGCTCCGGGGGATGGGCATTTCTCTGGTGGTGACGGTTGATTGTGGGATCACGGCCGTCGCAGAGGCCGAAGAGGCCCGCAAGCTGGGCATTGAGCTGATCATCACCGATCACCATGAAGTGGTGGGCCCGGTGCCGCAAGCTTTCGTGGTCATGGATCCCAAGATCGCCGGCTCCACCTATCCCTTCCGCGAGTTGGCCGGGGTGGGGGTGGCCTACAAGCTCATTGAAGCGTTGTTTCGGGACATGGGCCGTGGGCCGGAGGTGGAATCGTATTTGGATTTGGTCGCGGTGGGAACGGTGGCCGATATGGTGCCGCTCTTGGGGGAGAATCGGTATCTGGTCAAGCGGGGGATCGAAATCCTCAACCGGACCGAGCGCCTCGGCCTGTTGGCGATCATCGATTGCGCGGGGCGGGAGTCCGGCCAGTTGGATGCCGATAGCATCTCCTTTGTGCTGGCCCCTCGTCTCAATGCCGCCGGGCGGATGGACCATGCCTCGATCAGTTACGATCTTCTCATGGCGGATACCATTGACAAGGCGTGGAAGCTTGCTCAGCACCTCGAAACGCGTAACGCAGAACGCCAGAAGCTCACCAATCAGTTTGCCGCCATCGCTGAAGAGCAACTGGCCCCCCTTCTTCCGGATGCTCCCCTCCTCATCGCCGCGGATACGGAATTTCGCGCCGGAATCAATGGGGTGGTGGCCGGTAAATTGGCGGATAAGTACTACCGTCCCGCGGTGGTCCTCGAAGTCGGCGAGAAGGAGAGCATGGGCAGCGGCCGCAGTATTCCCGAATTCAACATGGTTGCCGCCTTCGTCGAGTGTGCCGATCTCCTCTTGCATTTCGGGGGGCATGCTCAGGCGGCCGGCTTTGCGGTGCTCAATGAGAATATCGAGGCCCTTCGCCAGCGGCTCATCGGAATCGCGCGGCGTGAGCTCGCGGGGGTGGAACTTCAGCCCACGATCAGAATCGATGCCGAGATCCCTCTTTCTTCCCTCGGCATGCCCACGCTGAACATCCTCAAGCAGATGGAGCCCTGTGGTCAGGCCAATCCGGTGCCGACTTTTCTGAGCCGAGCCGTGCGGGTACTGGACTACCGGAGCGTGGGGAATGACGGCGAACACCTCAAGCTCCGATTGGCGGATCAGGGGGTGACATGGGATGCCATCGGCTTCGGGCTGAATCATCATGCCCGTGAGCCGATACCCCCCCTCGTGGATATCGTTTATCGCCTCAAGCTGAACCGATGGCGGGGGCAAGAAACGCTTCAGTTGGAAGTCTTCGATTTCGTGCCCAGCGCTTTGTAAACGGGCGCGTTCTCATCCCCGAGGCCGGATCCGGCCGGTCCCGATCGCATCGAATCCGTATTTCTTTCGGATCGCGTCGATCGCCCGGTCGAGATAGGCCATCCGTTGGCCCCGATCATCCCAGAGGCTGAGTTGCCGGGCCATGATCCCCAGATTCGAAACGCGGATGCCGATGAGACGAACGGGGTATCTCCGGTGGTTCAGGGTTTTCTCGAGAAGGGCGGCGCCGGCATCGTAGATTTCTCGATCGCTGTCCCCTGCCGAAGGCAGAGTCAGGCTGCGGGAAACGGTCTCGAAATCCGCATACCGCACTTTGAGGGTGATCGTCCGGGCCTGTTTTCCTTGGCTTCTCAGCTCGGTGCCTACCTTCCCGGCCAAGCGCCTCAGCATGGCGCGGAGGTATTCCTCGTCCAGAGTATCTTGATCGAGCGTAATCTCCCGGCCGATGGATTTCACTGGGCCGTAGGCCTGAACGGGCCGCTCATCCATGCCGGCGGCGTACCGGCCGAGCCTCTCTCCGTATGAGCCGAACTTTTGCCTGAGGAAGGTTGGCGGCAGGGCGGCCAGTTGTCCGATCGTCACTACCCCGATGCGCTTGAGCTCCTTTTCCGTTTGACGTCCCACCCCGGGGAGTTTGCCCACGGGGAGGGGAGCAAGGAACTCGCCTTCGGCCCCGGGGGGTACTTCGAGAAGCCCATCGGGCTTGGAGAGATCGGAAGCCACTTTCGCCACGATCTTGCACGATGCGATTCCGATGGAAGCGGTGATCCCGAGTTCGCTCTTGATGCGGGACTTGATCCGGAGCGCCGTTGTGCGAACGGGCCCGTACAGCGGTTCGAATCCCGTGAGGTCCATGTAAGCTTCGTCCAGGCCGCCCGGCTCGAGGTCGGGGGTGAAATCGGCCAGGATATCCATGAATTTCGAAGAGTATTCCTGATAGGCCCGGAAATCGCCGGGGAGAAAGACGGCCTCGGGGCACAGCCGATGCGCGGTGGGGAGGGGCATGGCGGCGTGCACGCCGAATTTCCGGGCCTCATAGGAAGCGCAGGCGACGACCCCCCGCCGCCCCCCCGGCCGCCCCCCCACGATCACCGGCCGCCCCCGGAGATCGGGGTTCCGGGCCTGCTCCACGGAAACGAAGAAGGCATCGAGATCAACGTGCAGTATCTGCCGGGTCATCGGCGATTCCCTCCCGAAGGCGGCGTTTTCGTCTCTCCCTACGCGATGGTTCCGTTCTCTATCTTGAAGGCTCGTGCCCGGCTCAGGAATTCCGGCGGGAAGCGATCGAGATCGGTCGCGGTGATCAGCACCTGCTGGTACCCGAAGGCGGCGCTCAAGAGATGGTTTCGCCGGGCTTGATCCAGTTCGGAGAGCACATCGTCCAGAAGCAGAGCGGGCATTTCTCCCGTTCGAGCGCGCATGAACGCGGCCTCCGCTAGTTTGAGCGAAAGGGCGGCGGTCCGTTGTTGCCCCCGCGAGCCGTAAGTGCCGATATCCACCCCGTTTACGATGAATCGCAGGTCGTCCCGGTGCGGCCCGATCAGGGATACCCCCCGCTCGATCTCGGCTTGACGGGCAGCGGTCAGCGCCATGGTGAGGGCCTGTGCGGCCTCGGTGAGCGCGGAAAATTCCGCGGGTTGTCCACCCACGTTGGGCCGATAGCTCAAGGTCAGTTCCTCTCCGCCGCTGAGCTGTGCATGAACGGCCCGGGAGAGATTCCCGAGTTCGCCTACGGATCGCTGCCGCTCGAAGAGAAGGTATGAACCCGAGCGGATCAATTCTTCATCCCAGAAGTCGAGCTCGCTGGGTTTGGCTTGAGAAGCCGCTATCCGCCGCAGGAGATGGTTCCGGCGCTCGATTACTTTGTAGTATCGTTGCCAAGCCCGGAGATAGTTGGGGGAGATCTGCGAGTTGGTCATATCGAGATAGCGGCGCCGGAGGGCCGGTTCTCCGCTCACGAGGTCCACATCGCGGGGACTGAACATGACCACGTTCAAGTTGCCGATGAAGTCCGTGGTCCGGCAGTCCGTGCCGTTGACCCGGAGGTATTTGCGGATTGGGGGAGGGGTG
>DAOTYO010000034.1:0-3033 GCA_034434815.1 Dehalococcoidia bacterium | reverse complement strand
AGGGCTCCAATGGCCCGCGGGGGCAAGGGACCTTCCCGCCCGTGGGCTTCCGAGTGAAAGAGGGTGCCGGGAACCCTCCCGGCCGGGGGTCCGGGGGTGCCCCCCGGATTTCTCTTCCCCCTCTCCGAAACGGAGAGGGGGACCGAGGGGGTGAGGTCAATCCCCCCTCCCTCGAGGGGGAGCACAGGGTGATGAACCTATGGAACGTTATATCTGCATTCACGGCCACTTCTATCAACCGCCCCGGGAGAACCCGTGGCTGGAGTCCATCGAGTTTCAGGACAGCGCTTACCCTTATCACGATTGGAACGAGCGGGTCACCGCCGAATGCTACGAGCCGAATTCGGCCTCCCGCATCGTGGACGGCGAGAATCGGATCATCGAGATCGTCAACAACTACGCCCGCATAAGCTTCAACTTCGGCCCGACCCTCCTCTCATGGATGGCCGAGCATGAGACCGCCCTCCTCAACGCGATCTTGGAGGCCGATCGGCAGAGCCGCGAGCGCTTCTCCGGCCACGGCTCGGCGCTGGCCCAGCCCTACAACCACATGATCATGCCGCTGGCCCACCCCCGCGATCAGCGAACGCAGGTGATATGGGGCATCCGCGATTTTCAGCACCGCTTCGGCCGAAGCCCCGAGGGCATGTGGCTCCCCGAAACCGCCGTGGACCTCCCCACCCTCGAGGTTCTGGCCGAGCACGACATCCGCTTCACCATCCTCTCCCCCCATCAGGCGGCGCGCATCCGCCGCAAGGGCGCGCGCCACTGGGTGGATGTGAGCGGCGGCCGGATCGACCCCCGCATGGCATATGAGGTGCGGCTCCCCTCGGGCCGGACTCTGGCCCTGTTCTTCTACCATGCGCCCATCTCCCGGGCGGTGGCCTTCGAGCGGCTTCTCTCCCGGGGAGAATCCCTTGTGGATCGGCTCATGGCGGCCTTCTCCGATCGCCCTCCGGGGCCCGAGCTCGTCCATATCGCCACCGACGGCGAAACCTACGGCCACCATCACAAGTTCGGGGATATGGCCCTCGCCTACGCCATCCGCCGCATCGAGTCGGAGGGTCTGGCCCGCATCACCAATTACGGCGAATACCTCGAAGCCCACCCACCTTCGCACGAGGTGACGATCATCGAGGATACCTCATGGAGTTGTCCCCACGGCATCGAGCGATGGCGGAGCGATTGCGGGTGCCGGCTCGGGGAACACCCCGGATGGAATCAGGCCTGGCGCGCCCCCTTGCGGAAAGCCTTCGATTGGCTCCGCGATACGCTCGCTCCCCGATACGAAGCGGCGGCTGGCTCCCTCTTCAAGGACCCATGGGGGGCGCGGGATGAATATATCTCGGTGGTGCTCGACCGCTCGCCCGATTCGCTGGAACGGTTCTTCGCGGACGAAGCCGCCCACCCCCTGAGCGCCGAGGAGCAAGTCCGGGCCCTCAAGCTTCTCGAGATGCAGCGGCAGGCCATGCTCATGTACACCAGTTGCGGATGGTACTTCGACGATCTGGCCGGGATCGAGGCGGTGCAGAATCTCCGCTATGCCGGCCGGGCGGTTCAACTGGCCGGCGAGCTCTTCGGCGATGCCGTCGAATCCCAGTTCCTCGAGCGGCTGGCCGAGGCCCGGAGCAACGATCCCCGCGAGGGCGACGGACGGATGATCTACGAGCGCTATGTGAAGCCGGCGATGGTGGACCTTCCCCGAGTGGCCGCCCACTACGCCATCTGTTCGCTGTTCGAATCCTACGGACCTCAGACGCGCATCCACTGTTACGATGTCCATGCGGAAGATTATCGGATCAACGATTGCGGCGGAACGCGCTTGGCCATCGGACATGCCCGAGTCTCTTCTCGAGTCACGCTCGAATCCGCTACTCTAGCCTTCGCCGCGCTTCACATCGGGGATCAGACGGTCCGCGCCGGTGTGGCGCCCTTCCCGGGGCCAAAGTCTTATGAAGAGATGCGCGAGGCGCTTGCCGCGGCCTGCGATGTCGGCGCTCCCGAGCGCACCCTCGCCCTCATGGAGAAGCACTTCAGCGGGGCGCTGTACACCATCGCCACCCTCTTCCGCGATGAACAGCGCCGGGTGCTGGGCCGGATCACCGAAGCGACTTTGCTTGAAGTGGAAGCCGCGCTCCGGCGCATCTACGAGCGATACTACCGGCTGATCCGGTTTCTGGCGGATCTGGGCAATCCTCTGCCGGAGGCCCTCCATTCGGTGGCCGAGCTCATGGTCACGGACGGACTGCGCCGGGCGCTCGGCGCTGAGACGGTGGACCCCCGCCGGGTGCGGGCGCTGCTCGATGAAGCCCGTCGCTGGCGGGCGAGCATCGATTCTCAGGGGTTGGGGCACCTCTTCAAACAGAACCTCAAGCGCATGATGCGGGAGCTCTCCGCCGATCCGGAGAACCTCTCGCTTCTGGAGCGGCTCACCACCGCCGCCGGGACGATCCCCCTTCTCCCCTTCGATGTGAACGTGTGGAAGGTGCAGAACGCCTACTGGGAGATGATGCACACCGTCCTTCCCCGAATGCGCCGGCGGGCCGCCGCCGGCGAGGAAACGGCCGCCCGATGGGTCACCGCTTTCACCGCCCTCGGCCGCAGCCTGAGGATCCGGGTGGAGGAGGGAACCTGACCCCCGGCCCCTTCCCTCGGAGGGAAGGGGAGATGATGCCTTCCCCCTCTCCATGAAAAGTCCCCCGGCCTTGCGGGGGTTTGCGGAAGGCGGGGGGCGCCGGAAACCCTCTTTGGTAGGGCCCCGATGGCCCGCGGGGGCAAGGGACCTTCCCGCCCGTGGGCTTCCGAGTGAAAGAGGGTGCCGGGAACCCTCCCGGCCGGGGCTCCGGGGGTGCCCCCCGGTCTTCTCTCTTCCCCGATCCATGAAAGGGCCCCGGCCTTGCGGGGGTTTGCGGAAGGCGGGGGGCGCCGGAAGCCCTCTTTGGTAGGGCTCCAATGGCCCGCGGGGGCAAGGGACCTTCCCGCCCGTGGGCTTCCGAGTGAAAGAGGGTGCCGGGAACCCTCCCGGCCGGGGGT
>DAOTYO010000033.1:0-6313 GCA_034434815.1 Dehalococcoidia bacterium | reverse complement strand
ACCCCCGGCCGGGAGGGTTCCCGGCACCCTCTTTCACTCGGAAGCCCACGGGCGGGAAGGTCCCTTGCCCCCGCGGGCCATTGGAGCCCTACCAAAGAGGGCTTCCGGCGCCCCCCGCCTTCCGCAAGCCCCCGCAAAGCCGGGGACTTTTCATGGATCGGGGGACCTCACCCCCTCGGTCCCCCTCTCCAAAGCGGAGAAGGGGAAGAGAAATCCGGGGGACACCCCCGGACCCCCGGCCGGGAGGGTTCCCGGCACCCTCTTTCACTCGGAAGCCCACGGGCGGGAAGGTCCCTTGCCCCCGCGGGCCATTGGAGCCCTCCCTACCAAAGAGGGCTTCCGGCGCCCCCCGCCTTCCGCAAGCCCCCGCAAAGCCGGGGACTTTTCATGGATCGGGGGACCTCACCCCCTCGGTCCCCCTCTCCGAAGCGGAGAAGGGGAAGAGAAAACCTCAGACCGGCTCAGAAAGAGAAGGAACCCCCTCTCCCCCCTCAGGCCCCGCCGACCAAACACCGGCGGATCCGGATATGAGGGCTGCCGTTGGAGACGGGCAGGGGGCTCTGCCCCGCTTTCCCGCACCCACCCCCCTCGTTCATATCCAGATCATCCCCGATGGCATCGATGTTCTCCAATGTGGTGAAGACATTGCCCGTCAGCACCACCGGCCGGATCAGCTCGGCGATCCGGCCGTTCCGGATCATGTAGGCCTCCCCGGCGGAAAAGGTGAACATCTCCATCGAGGTCATGCCGCCGTACCAATTCCGGGCATAAACCCCTTCCTTGATATCGGCGATCATATCCGCAAAGGAAACACCGCCCGGCTCGATGAAGGTGTTGGTCATGCGGACGATCGGCGGGTGATGGTGATCGATGGCCCGCGCATTGCCGGTGGGCTTCTCCCCCATCTTGGCCGCCGTCTCGCGCGAATGGAGCCGGCCCTCGAGGATGCCCTCCCGGATGAGATACGTCTTCCCCGCCGGAACGCCCTCGTCATCGTATTTGTAGCTTCCCCGGAGGCCGGGCACGGCGGCGCCGTCCACGATGTTCAGATGCTCACCCCCGAACCTCCGGCCCAGCACCATGATCTCCCGAAGCTTCTCGTTCTCATAGACGTGGTCCGATTCCGAAAGATGCCCGAAGGCCTCATGGGTGAAGACCCCGGCAAGGATGGGATCGAGCACCACGGTGTACTCGCCGCCCTTGACCTTCGGCGCCGCCAAAAGCTCGGAGGCGCGCCGGGCCATCTCGCGCACCTGAGCATGAAGATCCTCCACGAATCCGAACTCGCCCAAGCTCCCCAGACTCAGATGGGCTTGCTGAACATCACTCCCATCGCGGGCCACCACGGCCATGCGGAGGGTGACATCGGCGCGATCCTGCACGACGTAAGCGCCTTCGGAACTGGCGAAGACCTTGTGCTTGCGGGAATCACCGTAGGCGATGGTGGAAGTCTGCACCCGCGGCGCCGACCAGATGATCTCGTTGTACTCGTCGAGGATTTCCTTTTTGCGGGCCAGCGGCACGGTCTGCGGGTCTTTCCTCAGGGCAATGCCCACCGTATCCACGGCGGGCGCGATCGGGGCCAGCATGCTCCTCTCTCTTCCCACCATGCCCGCTTGCTTGACGGCGAGTTCCACCTTCTCCCGGAGGTTTTCGAGCTTATTGAACGAGACGAATCCCCATCCCCCCTTTACAAGCGCCCTCACGTTCCCGCCGAGGCCGGTCGTCCGCCCGATCTCCTCGATGATGCGGTCGCGGTACTGGATTCTCGTGGCTTGGGTCTCTTCGATCCGGATTTCAATGTAATCGGCTCGATGGCCCTTCAGGGCCGATTCGATCCTATCGCGCATCGTTCACCCTCCATGCTTCCCGGCTGATCAACCTTTTCGCTCCTCCATCCGGCGGACCTTCTCCCGGAGCTTCCGTCGGAGGCCATCCTCGCCCAACTCCTGCCGGCAGATCGCGCAGGCCCGGATGGCGTAGGCCCCCATGCTGAACGAGGTGAGCTCGACTTTCCCCTCCGGGGGCTCCATGCCGTTCGAGAGCGCCGCCGGCTCGGAGGGCAAACCCGGCCGGCCGCAGATTTCACAGACCCATTCCTTCCCCATAAAGCCATCTCCTATCGTTCCCGGATGAAGGTGATCCTCGCCGTTCCATCCGGCAACCTCTCGATCCGTGCCCGATCCCCCACTTCGATTCCGTTCCGGGCAAAGTACCCCCGGTTCACTTCCAACCCATAACGATACGGAAAAGAGGGGAGATAAGCCTGCGGCGAGAGCGGCTCCATATCTTGAATATCCACGATCACCCCGCCGCCGGCGATGAAGGCGATCGAAAGGGGAACGAGGGTTTCCCGCATCTGAAAGCCGGTGGTCACCGTCTCGCCGAAGTCGAACAACATTCCCCCCTCCACCGATTCCCTTCCGCTGAGACCTTTGAAGAACCCCGGTCCCCACGGCTCTCCCGCATCCTCGACCGTGAGCACGAGCGGCTCCGGAGAAAGGATTGCCGGAGGCGAGCTCGGCGCTCTCAGGCACCCGCAAAGCGCTGAACCCGTTACCATCAGAAAGACGAGAACGACCGCTGTTCTCATGACCGCAAGGGACCCCGGCCCTACCGCCCGTCATGCCCCTTCTTCGCGGCTGATCGCCGCAAGCGCCTCGATCACCGCATCCGAATGCTCCGGTCTGCCCACACTGATGCGGATCATATTCCGAAGCTCGGGGGTATCGAAATAGCGAATGAAGATGCCGCGCCTTTCGAGGGCAAGTTTGATCCGGCGGGCATTGCCCTTGAGCACCCGGCAAAGGATGAAATTGGAGCGGGAGGGGAAAGGCTCGACGATGCCCTGCGCCTTGAGCATCGAGAACAACCGCTCCCGCTCGGCGATGATCGCCCGGATCGTGCCTTGCATCCGCTCCATATCCGCGAAGGTCTCCCGCACGGCGATCTGAGCAGCGATGGTGATGTTATAGGGCATCTTCATCCGATAGATGATATCCACGATCTCCGGAGACATGATGCCGTAGCCGACCCGGAGGCCGGCCAGTCCCGCCCACTTGCTGAACGTGCGGAGCACGACGAGATTCGGATGGGAACGAACGTACGGCGCCACCGTCTGGCTGGCGAATTCGTAATAGGCCTCGTCCACGATGACCATCATATCCCTCCGGAGAAGGCGGAGGATATCGGCCTCCGGGGCAAGGTTGCCGGTGGGGTTGTTGGGCGAGGTGATGAAGACCACCTTCGTTCGGCCGTCACTCGCCGCTTCGATGGCGGGCACATCGAGAGTGAAGTCGGCCTTCCGGGGCACGGAGACGATCTCGCCTCCGCAAACATGGGTGCTGAAGGGGTACATCCCGAACGTAGGCGGGCAGTTGATGACCCGATCGCCCTTCTCCAGCGTGATCCGCAAAAGGTTATCGATGAGCTCATCGCTGCCGCTGCCCACGGCAATGTATTCCGAAGAAAAGCCCGTATAGCCTTCGAGGAGCCGCCGGACCTCCCGGTTGAGAGGATCGGGATAGATATGGAAGGAATCCGCCCGGGCCAGCGCCTCCCGAACGCGGGGCGAGCACCCGTACGGGTTCTCGTTGCCATCGAGCTTGATCACCCGCTCGGGGGCGATCCCGGCGCGCCGGGCCAGCACCTCGATGGGGTCGATCGGCTCATAGGGCTTGAGGCTCCTAAGGTGCGGACGGATCAGATCGCTCGGTTTCATCGAAGCGCCTCTCGAGGTCAAGGTTGCTCCCTTTCCCTCAATGGCTTCTATCTTACCAAAATTCGCGCTAAAGCTATAGGGTGCCCCCGGACCCAAAAAAGCGATCGAGGAAGCGCGTGAATAAGACCCCTCTCTCGGGAGATTGGGAGTATCCCTAAGCAAACCTTTTGGGCGGGTGGGATCGGAGAAGCCTCATCGTTCGGCGGAAAGCGGTTGATAACCTGAGAGCGGAATGATATAGTGAGCCTGAAGCTCATGGAGGACCATCCTTATTCCCCCGATCCCCTCGCGCAAGCCCAGCAACATTTGGAGCGAGCGCGGGCGCTTTACGCCACGGGTGAATTCGAGCAAGCCCTCGAGGAGTGCGATCAGGTCATCCGCTCGTTCCCCTACTGGGCCGATGCCCGAGCTCTCCGGGGGGAGATTCTGGAACGTCTGGGGCGCAGCCGCGAGGCAACGGAGGCTTTTCAGGCCGCAGCATGGCTCGATCCCTCTCTTCGCCACATTCGCCCCGGGCTTTTCCCCGAAGGGGCTCCCATCACCCCGCCGCCGGAATTCGCCACCGAAGTCGCCGTCGCTCAGGACGGGACACCGTGGACCCATCGGGATGCGTGGTGGGCCATGGGCATGGGAGTGCTCCTCTGGGGAGCGATCCTCTTCGGCGTTGCTCTCCTTGCCGTGGCTACCGATGTGGATCGGGCGCTCTTGTTGAGTTTGGTTCTTGGATTCGGGGAGCTGTTTCTCCTGATCCCGATCTGGTGGTTCACGGTGCGCAAATACGGGGCGGAATGGAAGACGTTGGGGTTCCGGCCCTTCGGAGCGAGCGCTCTGGGGATCGGATGCGGGATGCTCATCGGCGCCTACATCTTCACCATCCTCTATGCCGCGGTGATCGTGAATCTGTTCGAACAGGAGGTGGGAACGGACGTCTCGGAACTCACCGAGGATATCTCTTCCCCCGGCATGGTTCTGACCGCCCTGATCATCGGATCGGTGATCGTTGCACCCTTGGTGGAGGAGACGTTCTTCCGCGGGTTTCTCTTCACGGCCTTCCGGCGGCGATACGGATGGAAGAAGGGAGCCCTCATCAGCGCCGGACTCTTCTCGATCGTGCACCTGAATCCGGTGGCCATCCCCTCCCTTTTTCTTTTGGGATTCGCCTTTGCTTACCTCTTCCATCGCACCGGCTCCCTCTGGCCCCCGATGATCATGCACGCGATATGGAACGGGGTGGTGATCGGCCTCGGTTTTGCGGCCAACTGAGCGAGCCGTGGCATCGGATCCGGGGGACAACGAGGATGCTAGTGAACCTTCCTCGCCGGGGACTCCGCGCGACCGAGGGTGCCGGGAATCCTCCCGGCCGGGGGTCCGGGGGTGTCCCCCGGCCTCCTCTCTTCCCCCTCTCCGAAGCGGAGAGGGGGACCGAGGGGGTGAGGTCACCGCTTTAGCCCCCTTCATTGCAAGACGTATCCCACCGTGATACACTGATCTCCCGAAGGGCAAGCGGGAAAAGCCCGGGGATGCCCCGCCATCGAGCGGCCCCCGGCTTTCGGTGCCGGCGGGAGGCCTTCACCGCCGTGAATCCGCCCGAGATCGACATCGTGAATCTACTTATCCGTCAGGGCCGCATCATCGATCCTTCCCGGGGACTCGATCGCGTCGGGGATGTGCTCATCTCGGGGGGAAAGATCGCGGCCGTCTTCGAATCCGTATCCGAACCACCTTCCCCTATAGAGGTGTTCCCCGCCGAGGGATTGATCGTCTGCCCGGGATTCGTGGACCTTCACTGTCACCTTCGTCAACCCGGATTTGAAGAGAAAGAAACCATCGCCACCGGCACGCTCGCCGCCGCCCGCGGCGGCTTCACCACGATCTGTTGCATGCCCAATACGGAGCCCGCCCTCGATACGCCGGAGATTGTCAACCATGTCCGGCGCTCGGCGCAGACGGATGCCGTGGTCCGCGTTCTCCCGATCGCGGCGGTTACCGTGGGAAGGCGGGGGGAAGCCCTCACCGATTTGGCGGCTCTGGCGGAGGCGGGGGCGGTCGCCTTCAGCGATGACGGCAACCCCGTTTGGGATGGGGAGATCATGCGCCGGGCTCTTCTAGTGAGCAAGGCGCTCGGCCGGCCGATCGTGGACCACTGTGAAGACCCGACCCTTTCCCGGGGCGGGGTGATGAACGAAGGGGCGGTTTCGAAAGAATTGGGGCTCAAGGGGATCCCCGCCGAGGCGGAGGAGCGGATGGTCGAGCGGGATATCGCGCTTGCCCGTGCTACCGGCGGGAGACTTCACATCGCGCACGTGAGCACAGCCGGATCCGTCGAACGCATCCGCCGGGCCAAAGCGGAAGGAATCGGGATCACCGCCGAGGTGACCCCCCATCATCTCACCCTCACCGAGGAAGCGGTCCGTTCGCATGGCGCCATGGCCAAGGTCAATCCTCCCCTGAGAACCGAAAAGGATTTGGAGGCCATGACTTCCGCCCTCCGGGATGGAACGATCGATGCCATCGCCACCGATCATGCCCCCCATACGGCGGAGGAGAAATCCCGTCCCTTCGATCGAGCACCCTTCGGCATCAGCGGTTTGG
>DAOTYO010000032.1:0-1906 GCA_034434815.1 Dehalococcoidia bacterium | reverse complement strand
AGTTCTTCGGAGAGGATCTCGTAGAAGCCCGCCTCCCGCGTGTAGCGCACCTTCCCCACAGAGCGCTTCATCGATCGCGCCACCGAAGGGGAAGTCATGAGCGCATAGAACGTCACCTGATTCACCGCGGAACTGATGATCTTGCGCACATCCTCGCGGAGGATTTCCTCGGTCTGGCTGGGGAAATTGAAGATCATATCGGCATTGAGCGTGGGGAACAATCCCTCGATGGATTTCAGCCGCTTCAGGATCTCCTCGCCCGATCCGTACTTCTCGTACCGCTGCATCTGCCTCAGCAGCCCATCATCGAAGCTCTGGATCCCCACAGAGAGGCGCTGGACGCGCCCTTGCAGTTTCCCCGCAACTTGTGGGGTCAGATGGTTGGGATTAGTCTCGCACGAGACTTCCCCAATGCCGAAGAGATCCTTTGCCAGCTCGATTGTGCGGATCAGCTCATCGACAAGGACCGTGGGCGTGCCCCCGCCGATGTACATCGCCGGGAACCGATACCCCATATCCGAGATCAATCGCAACTCTTCCCGCAACCGTTCGAAGTAGAAACGGGCCGCATCTTCTTTGAGCGGGAAACGGTTGAAGGAGCAATATGGGCATAGCTGCTCGCAGAACGGCACGTGGACATAGAGAAGATACGATCGTCCCGGCCGCGGGCCGGGGAGTCCGGCGGACCCCACGGGCAAGAGATGGAGCGAGCGCTTGAGCTCAATGCGAAGAAACGCGGTCAGGAGCCGTTCGGTGAGCATTGCCTTTCCTCGGCGCCATTGTAGCCCAAATGCTCGGGGGTGGCAAGAACCATCGTATGGAAGCACGGAAGCCCTCGGGGAATTCTTTCCCCGAGGGCTTCCTGTAGCTCTGGGCTATTTCCCGTCCGAGGACGAGCTTCTCCTTCGTTGCCGCAACGATACCCACAAGACCATACCGGCGAGCGCGACGACACCGGCCACAGCGATACCGCTGATCAGCGGCACGCGGGACGGGGAACCCTTATCTCCCGCATCCACTGCGGGAGCTTCTTGGGGCGGTGCACCCTCCGGTGCCGGCTTCTGTGCCGATTCCATCGCCGGGATCGGTGGGGATACCGGACTCGAAGGCGGCGACGCTTGAACACCGGCCAGAATGGCATAGACCGTGAAATGGCTGATCGTTCCGGTGATGGTGTGAGTGGTGGGATCCCGCACCATGTTATCGACTTCCATCCACCGACCGCCCGCAGGATCGTAATACATGAGAACCAAATCACTCTCCGATGCGCCTTCGGGGAGGGACTTCGGATCATACGTCATGCTGATGGTGATTGGGGGATCGAACACGGCCCCATCCGGCCCCAGATCGACCGCAAGGATGATAGACCGTCCCTCCGGCGGAGAAAGCGACGTGCCCAAGGGATCGAATGTGATATCATCCAGTGGATCGCCGCTAGCGTTGAGAAGGGTCGTGCCTTGGGAAATGGCGATGTGGACCGTTCCGTCCTCCGAGGAGAGCATGATCGCTTCCGTGGCCATCCCTTTTGAATCCACCTTGCCCACAAGTTTCCCTATTCCCTGCGGCGGGGTCTGCACCTGTGTTACAGGCATCACGGGGGGCGTCGTGCTTATCGGAACGAAATTGGCCACGATCCTCTTGTGCCGGTCCAGAGTTACGTTGATCACCGAAGACGTTCCGGTGACATCCCCGCTCCAGTGAGAGAAGGCGTAGCCCTGGCTCGGAAATGCTCCGACACTGATCACCGTCCCCGGGGGATAGCTATATGAGCCCGGTGAAGGTCGGGTCGTGCCCCCGCCCGAAGCGCCGATGGCAATGGTCAACGTAAAAGTCATATTGGCAGCGGACACAGCACCCCCACCTCCACCCCCCCCGCCGCCGCCACCCCCTCCACCTCCCCCACCCC
>DAOTYO010000031.1:0-11370 GCA_034434815.1 Dehalococcoidia bacterium | reverse complement strand
AGTCGCGGCGGTCCTCAGCTACGCGGCGTTCGTTCGGCGTGAGCAGGACCGTACCCGCCGCGCCAGCCAGGCCTTTCACCTCGATGAGCCGCAATTCACCGGAGTTCAGATCAAGGCTGGTCAGATCGTAGCCCAGGTTCTTCTCATGAACATCGTAGATCTGGCGGCCTTGGGACCTCTCGTATTCCACGACCACGCGCATGGCGATAGCCTCGGTCTCCGGGGTGGGCTGCAGGCGCCGCATCTCCGGGGATTCACGCTCCGGGTGCGGCAAGACCAAGACACTGGTGATTCGTTCTACGGCCTGCAATGTGATGGAGCGTTCTTGATCCAACTCCCGTCGCCGCCTGTCGCGCCGTGACAGCAACTCCGCATGTCTGGCTTCAGCCTGTGCCAGCCGCCCTTCTGCGCCCGGCAGACCCTGCTCGACATCGACTGCTGCCCTGCCGATCTCTTCATCTGCCTTCTGAAGGATCTCGGTCAGCGAGAGCTCGACGTGCTCGGCAATTCGCTCCACCTCTGCCAACCGTTCCCGACGCACTTCTTCGAGAAACGGCGTCAAGATCTGAGCGTGGAGCCATTCGGTCGCCTCGGGGAGTGCTGCAACATCCGGACAACGTTGGGGCGGATTGGCAGGGATTAGGTTGTTCAAAAAACTGGGCTCCCGGACTGACGGTTCATTGTTCTCGGTGAGTTCCACCGCAAAAAGGCGTTCGTGGATGACGTGGCCTAGGCCGTCTACCGCTCTGGCCCGGTAGAGGTCGATCCGCGCGGGCCGCTCGTGCTGAAGAGAGTAGAAGCAGGCTCCTCTGGCAAAGGACTCCCTTGCCTCAGCAAGGGTATGGCGGCGTACGGCCTCGAAGAGCGGGTGACCAGGTGTCACCCACTCGAGGTTCTTCTTCTCGGCAGTCTCGCGGTCAGTGGAACATCGCGGGTATTTGGCCGCAAGAGCGGGAAGCTTCCAATCAGGGTCCCGTTCGTACCTTCGCAATATCGGCGGCGTTTTGCCGGGATCGAAGGTGTGCGGCAAAGTGGACACCGGTTTCACATCGAGATGAGCATACTCTGCCGCCTCGCGGATGAAGCGGGCTATCGTTTCCGGAACCACGCGCCGCTCCTGTGCCATGGCGCGGCGCTCCACCAGCATGGCCAGGTTCAACTTCTTGGAGGCCAGCCCCTCGAGCGCGTTCTGGCAGATGGATCGAAATTGCGCTTCATCCACGTTCCGCAGCAACCGGTCTTCGAGGTCGGCATCCCCGAGTTTCCCCGAGTAGTAGTCGCGCAGGATCCTCTCCACGTGGGCTGCGGGGAGAATCTCGCCAACGACATTGAACACCGCGTCATCGTCGAGGGCGTCCCGAATCTCCTGAAGCTTCTCTAGCAGACGTCGGAGGACATGTCCCTCGATGGTGTTTGTGGCGACGAAGTTGAAGATCAAGCAAGGCTTGGTCTGCCCGTAGCGGTGGATACGCCCCATGCGCTGCTCCAAGCGGTTGGGGTTCCACGGGATATCGTAGTTGAAGAGGATGTTGCAGACTTGCAGGTTGATACCCTCGCCAGCGGCCTCGGTGGCCACGAGGACCTGAATGGCGCCCTCTTTGAACTGCTGTTCGGCATGGAGCCGGGTCCCGGGCTCATCCCGAGAGCCGGGTTTCATGCCGCCGTGTATATAACCGACCCTAAAACCCCAGCCTTTCAGCTTCTCCACCAGATAGTCCAGAGTGTCCTTGAACTCGGTGAAGATCAGAAGGCGCTTGTCCTGATCGTCAAAAAAACCCTCGTCCTGAAGAACCGTCTTCAGCTTCGATAGCTTGGCTTCTGCTCCGGAATCTTCCACCGCCTGTGCGCGCTCCGCGAGGTCTTGCAGGCCTCTTATCTCCTCGCGGATTTCCTCGGCGCTTCCCGCCAGAGTTATGGCTTCCAGCATGTGTTCGAACTGTTCCCGCTCACTCTCCTCCATCTCCTCCAGTTCTTCAATGTCGGGGATATTGGATGAAACGAGCTGGCTCAGTTCCTGGGCACGTTTCAGGCCTTCCTCCAGTCTGCGGGCGCGGTTCTCGAGACTGCGCCGCATGGCACGGGTGCTCGAAGCCAGTCGGCGCTGGTAAAGCGACATCAGGAATCCGATCGCACGGGCGCGTGGGTCATCGCCCCTGGCAGCCGCTCGGGCGCTCTCCTTTTTCACGAAGCGGGTTGCTTCCTGATACAGCCTCAACTCGTCCCCGTCTATCTGGAAATCGGCTGTCTTGGGGATTCTCTTGGTGAAGATCTTCCTGGCTACCCAAGAGCCGTCGGCTTGGCGCTCCGGAAAGTAGACCATGGCTTCCTTGGTCCTTCGGAGATAGAAGGGAGCGCGGCGGTGCTCCATGGCCTGCTTTATGGACTTGACGTCGGCGTAGGCATCGGCATCCAGAAGCTGCAGGAAGAGGCTGAAGTTGACGGGGTCGCCTTTGTGAGGGGTTGCCGTCAGCAGAAGCAAGTGGTCAGAAGTATCGCGCAACAATTCGCCCAGCTTGTAGCGCATGCTTTTGTGCGACTCGTCTGCCGCCGACATGCGATGGGCCTCGTCCACAATAACCAGGTCCCAATGGACTTGCCGCAGGCCGGGGAGTATGTCGGTGCGCTTGGCGAGATCGAGAGAGGTGATCACCCGCTGCTGCTCCAGCCACTGGTTCATGCCAAATTGCTCTCGGATATCCTGCCCTCTCAGTACCAAGAATCTCTCGCCGAACTTCTCCTTGAGTTCTCTCTGCCACTGGAAGGCGAGGTTCGACGGACACACGACCAGTACTCGCTCGGCGAGGCCGCGGAGCTCGAGCTCCCGGATGAGAAGCCCCGCCATGATCGTCTTTCCGGCGCCGGCGTCGTCTGCCAGCAGGAAACGAACGCGAGGTAACTTCAGAAGGTAATCGTACACCGCTTCAAGCTGATGCGGTAATGGATCGACACGCGAGATCGAAAGACCAAAGTAAGGGTCGAACTCGTAGGCAATGCCAAGTGAGTACGCCTGGATGCCGAGTCGCAAGAGACGGCCGTCGCCTGAATAGTCGAACGCCGAATCCAGAATGGTGAGCTTCTGTAGGTCGGCCGCAGTCAGTGTGACCTTGCGGAAGCGCTCGGACTGAGTGCCTACCAGACCCACGACCCAAGTGTCGGGGCCGTTGGCCCGCACCGTCTCCACACGCATCGCCTCACTAAAGAGCGGGCCGGTGATGATTTGTCCTTCGTAAATCCGAGGAGATACACTCATGGGACCTTTCCTTAATAAATAATTCTGATCTCGATCCGGTCAGGGTACCCTTCGGCCTTCCGGATTGGGCGGCTTTCCCGCATTATAGCCTCGATAACCCACGACGGTCAATCGAAAGCGATTTTGCCGGCCGCCTTGCCCCAAATTCCCCCTACCCTACGATGGGTTGATGACCTCACCCCCTTGATCCCCCTCTCCCGTGGGGAGAGGGGGAAGAGAAGGCCGGGGGGTACCCCCCCCCGGGACCCCCGGGATTCAAAGAATCATTGACACGTCTCATATAGCATGATAGAATCTTTCACCCATGAAAATAACCCTTCTGTAAGAAATTCGACCTTCTCGCCATCGGTACGCGCTTCCCACGGAACGGGACAGTGTATCCGGCGCGGCAGGGAAAGGGGGTGATCGCGTTCACGAACACCAAGCACCTTTTCTCAGCAAGGGTATTTCAGCCTTCACGAAATCCCGCAAGGGAGCCACTACTGATCAGGGGGGAAATCCATGAGCTACAGACGAGCCTTTTCCATCGTATCTTTGTCCTTGATGCTGATGCTTTCAGTTCTTATCTTCGCTCCGGTTGCCTCCGCCGATTGGGACATAGGATGGCCGCACAAGATGCACTATCCCCAACTTCCCGATCCGAACGGCTGGGATATCGACGTGGTCGCCGCCAATGTCGTCGCCGATGATTGGATGTGCACCGAATCCAACCTCGTGACGGATATCCACTTCTGGTATTCGTGGGCCCACGATCAGCCCGGGACGATTGCGTACGTTCACGTTTCGATTCATGCGGATATCCCGGACCCGGATGGCGAAGGGCCCCTCTACAGCATGCCGGGTGATGTTCTCTGGGAGCGGACGTTCTTTCCAGATCAGATCACCACGCGATGGTATGGGGAAGGGCTGCAAAGCTTCTGGGATGCGGGAGGAGGCCCGATTCCCAACGATCATGTGACCTACTATCAGTGCAATATCACCAATATTTCGGATCCCTTCTCTCAGGAGATGGGGACCATCTACTGGCTGGCCCTTTCGATCGGTATCAATGACCCCGTTTCAACCCACATCGGGTGGAAGACTTCTCAGGACCACTTCAATGACAGTGCCGTGCGCTGGAATCCGGGGGTCGGCTGGGAAGAACTGCGGGAGCCTTCCACAGGCGCACCATTGGATATGGCATTCGTGATCACCGGCGCTTACAGCGAGCTCTGGGATTTCGGCGATGCGCCCGATCCCTCCTACCCCACCCTGATGGCCAGCAACGGCGCCAGACACATGCCTTCAGCGTTCTTCATGGGGGCCAGTATGGATTGCGAAGTGGACGGCCAGCCGAACGTCGGCGCCTCGGGGGATGACGACAGTTTCATGGATGATGAAGACGGGGTGGTGTTCCTCACGAGCCTTGTCCCGGGTCAGAAGGCCACCGTGCAGGTCACATGCTCCCAGAACGGCTTCCTCGATGCATGGATCGATTTCAACGGGGACGGCGATTGGAACGACGCCGGCGAGCAGATCTTCATCGCGTTGCCGGTGGCCGCCGGACCCAACGTGCTCAACTTCGCCGTTCCGGCCAATACGGTTTTGGACCGGACCTATGCCCGGTTCCGCTTCCATTCGTTCCCGGGAGGACTTGCCCCTACCGGAGCTTGGGTCAATGGAGAAGTGGAGGATTACCCCGTTTCTCCCGTGCCCCAAATGGCCACGGTGATCATGGCGGCGGTGGGTTGCCTCAGCATGGGCGGGTTCTGGTGGTTCAAGCGGAAGGGCATCGGCACTGCCCAAGCACATGAATGATCCCCCTCGAGCCCGTTGGGGGAGGGACGGGGGCTCTTAGAAAGAAAGGAGAGATCTCCATAGTCGAGGGGGATCCCATCCACGGCGGGGCGCTCTCTCCCCGTAAGGGGATATAAAGGCGCATTGGGGGGAAGGGAGAGAGCGCCCCAGAGCCCGAAGGCCGCCGGAAAGTCCGCTATCCCGAACCCGTGTAGCCCCCGTCCACATAGATGTTCTGGCCGGTTACAAAGTCCGAGGCGTCCGAGGCCAGATACACCGCAAGGAGCGAGATATCCCTCGGGCGGGCGAAGCTGTGGAACGGGATTTGGCTCAGGATCTTCTCGAGAAAGGCCTTGGATTCCGGCGCAAAGAGCGGCGCGGCCATCTCGGTCTCCACCCCGCCCGGGCCGATCGCGTTCACGTTGATGCGGTACCGCGCCCACTCCCACGCCAACTTCCGGGTGAAAAGCGCGAGCGCCCCTTTGCTCGCCACATAGGCGGTGTTGTAGAGGATTCCCACCCTCCCCACCACCCCCGAGGTGATGTTGATCACCTTGCCTTTGCGCCGCTCGATCATGTGGGGTCCAACAGCTTGACATAAAATGAAAGCCGCAGTGACGTTGGTGTCCATCACCCGGTGCCATTCCTCGAGGGTCATCGGGGGGAGCTTCAAGTGGGGGAGGGGGGCGATGGGCTTATCGATCTCGACGCCGGCGTTGTTCACCAGAATATCGATCTTGCCGAACTCCGAAAGGGCCTTCTGAACCATCGCTTGCACTTGTTCGATCCGGGTGACATCGGTGGGAACGGGGAGGCATCTTTGGCCGAGGGCGCGGACCTCCTCCGCCGTCTTCTCGATCTGCCCTTCCGTGCGGGCCACGGACACGATATCCGCCCCGGCCTCGGCGAAGGTGAGGGCGATGTCCTTCCCGATGCCCCGACCGGCGCCGGTCACGATCGCAACCTTGCCCGAGAGATCGAACTCCTTAAGATAGGCCATTGCTTCCCCCTATTCGATCGGCGAGAGGGTGCCCGTGACGGCCATCTCCCCCATCGCCGGTTTGAGCATGTTTTCCCATCGGACGAGGTGCCGGTGGAAGTAGCGGATGAGGTCCGCATCCCGCTCCGGTCCGGCGGCATGGATGAGGGCCACGAGCTCCGCATTCCCTTTCGGGAGGTTTTCCGGTCGGCGGCCCAGAAGGGCGCCGAGATCCTCGAGGTCCGCGGCGTCGGTGGCCGGGCCGAGGGCATCGGCCGAGCGGGCGTATTCCACGAGTCGAACGGCGATGTTCATCCGATAGGCGGTGTACGGATCCGTGATCCGCGGCAATTGCTCTTCCCGCAGATTCTTGAGCACCACATCGAAGGCCATGGCCCGGGGCGAAGGGCTCGCCTCCGGTAGAGGAACGGGCCCTAGGGGAATGCCGGCGGCTTCGGCCATGCACTCCACCATGGCGCGCGAGTAGAGCACGTACCATGAAAGATATTCGGCGTAATCGATGGAGCGCGGCGGCGATTCGATCACGGAGGCCGTCCCGAGGGGGGTTGTGGACATGGCGACCACGCTATAGTAGCGCAGGGCCGGCATATCGAGGGGCGTGCCCACAAGTTCGCTGTACAACCGGAAGCGCTCTCTGAGATCGCCGAAGGGATAGCACAGATCCCGGGCGCGGATCATCGCTAGATCGCACATGGGGTGCCCTAGATGGGCGAACTCCCAATCGATCACTGCGGTCACCTTTCCGTTCTGAAAGAGGAATTGCCCGGGGCCGGTATCGCCCTGAACGAGCACCGTCGGCCCCATCCGGGGCGGGATGTTCCGCCGAAGCCATCGGAGGGTGAACTCCAGAAGAGGAACGGGGGTTCGGATCGAGGCGCGGTACTCCTCCTCGAAGGCGCTCACGATGTTGAGGGCTTGTTCCTCCGGCGTTCGGGGACGCTCCATTCCGATCGCTTCGAACGCCTCGGGCGGGATGCGGTGCGTACGCGCCAAAATCTCCATGAACTCGCGTGCCAGAGCCTCCCGTTCCGCTTCGTCCGGGATGTGATGGAATTCGGCTTTGCCGGGGGCGCGCGCCATCAGAATGCCTCTCGGGTCCGGGCAGAATCCGTACACGTGCGGCACGGGGATGCCATGGGCTTCGAGCACTTGAAGGAGTGCCGCTTCTTGCTCGATGGGATAGCGGTCGTACACGCTGGGGCGGCGATCGCGCCGTCCCCGGAATCCCCGCCAGTAGAGGGGAACGGTCCGGCCGCCGACCTCGACATCGAAATACCACGCCGGCCGCCAGCGGGGTTGCCGCTCCTTCCAAACGATCTTGCCGCCCATGATGGATTCGACCCAGCGGAACAGCCGATCCCAGATCTCCTCCGGCATTCTCGTGCAAGCCTCCGATGTGCACTCAAGATTTGGTCCGTTTTTGCCGCTCCGCCCGGCGGACGATCTCATCCACCACCATCCGTGCGGTGACGGCGCATCCGGGGGTGCCGCCCAGATATCCCCTCGGCCCGACCGCCTCCCCCACGTTGTAGAGGTTCTCGACCGGGGTTTTGGGCGAAAGGGGTTGATACCCCACGAAGGGGGTGTTGGTGATCGTGGGCCACTCGCCGCGGTAGCACCCTACGTGAAGCACGGTGCCCTCCGCTTTGAAGCGCGGGATGTTCTCCTTGAGGTCTTCGATGTGGAGCTCGACTTCTTCCCTCATATTCCAGCGGCCGGATTGCTCGGCGGGGCCGGAGATCGAGTAATGGACATGCTTCCCGGAGGGCGCCAGCCCCGGCACCACCATCGAGGGGATGAGCATGTTGATCATGCGGCGCGTCTTGAGGGTGGTCACCACCGGCCAATCGTACAGCGGCCGATCGGCGATGGTGACGATCCACATCTGCATGGCGGGGCGCATCCGCTCCACTTCCTTGAGATAGCCCTGATCGAAGTGCGCCCGGCCCGCTAGCGCGATCGTCCTCTTCGGCCCGGTGTTGCTCACCACCACATCGGCGGCGATCTCCACCTCCCCTTTCGGGGTCCGGGCGATCACCCCCCTCACCCGCTCGTCGTCCACGAGGATCCGGGTCACGGGGGAGCGGGTCCACACCTCCCCGCCCTTCCTCCGGATCGCCTCCCTCAGCGCCTCCATGAGGGTGATGCTTCCGCCGGGGACGAAGCATGCCGCGCCGTAGGAGCGCATCATCCCGGTGCGGATATCGAAGAACTCCCGCGCCGAGGCTTCGTGGGCGTTGGCGATGAGGAAAGCGGCGCACACGTTCTGAAAGAGGGCGTGGACGTTTTCGTTCTCGGTGTATCGGAGAAGCCAATCGCGGAGCGAGATCTCGTTGGAAGGTTTCTCCCACGTATCGGCCCGGCGCATCGCCTTGCGGATGCGCTCGAATTCCTTTTCATCCCGGCAACAATGGGAAAGGATGGCGTTGAACTGACCCTTCTCCGGCAATGAGACTTCTGTGCCGTTCACGAGATACTTGCCTTCGGGGTGTTGCCGGGCCTCGAAGGCGGCGCCGACCTCATCGAACACCTCGCGGAAGGGGCCGCTCGAAGGCACACCGACGGCCCCCACCGGAATCTTGAACCCCTTGTACTCGATGGTGGAACACCGTCCGCCGATGGCCGGCAATCGTTCGAGCACCAACGTTTTGAATCCGCGATGCGCAAGGAGCGCCCCCGCGCACAGTCCCCCCACCCCCGCGCCGATCACGACGACATCGAATCGCTGTGCATCCATGTTCCCTCTCCCGTTCACTCCGGTGCGGACAGCGCCCCCACCGGGCATTCGTCCACGCACGCGAGGCACTCGGTGCACTTATCGGCGGCGACCTCGAGGTTTCCCCACGCCCGGAGGGCTTCTTCGGGGCAGAAGGGAACGCACCTCCCGCAGCCGACGCATTTTTCCTCATCGAGAACGATCATGGTCCGAGACTCCTTCGTTCAGAACGGCGAGAGCCCGCCATCCGCGCTGATATGCTGTCCGGTGATGAAGGCCGCCTCATCGGAGGCCAGAAACGCCACGAGGTGAGCGATCTCCTCCGGCTCGCCCATCCGCTTGAGGGGGATGGGCTTGGCGATCTTATCGAGGAACTCCTTCGGCTGACCGAGGAGGTTCTCGGTCTTGACCGGGCCCGGGGCCACACAATTGACGGTGATGCCATATCGGCCGAGCTCCCCCGCAAGGCACCGGGAAACGGCGGCGACGGCCGCCTTGCATCCCGGATACAGAAACGGCCCGGTCGGCTGGCCCACCTTGGCGGCCACGGTGGTGATGTTGATGATCCTCCCCCCGCGCCGGCCGATCATGTGCGGGATGACCGCCCGGCACATGTAGAGGGTGCCCTTCAGAGTGATGTTGATGTGATTATCCCATTCGGCGGGGTCCTCCTCATGGAAGGGCTTCATGGAGGTTCCGGGAAGATAGGCGGCGTTGTTCACGAGGATATCGATCGCGCCGAAGGCCTCGATGGTGCGCTGTACGAGGGCATCCACCTCGGATGGAACGGAAATATCCAGTTTGAAGGCCATGGCCTTCCCGCCGCCGGCGGTGATTCTCTCGGCCACTTTCTCGCCCCGGGCGAGGTTCCGTCCGCATACGATCACGTTTGCCCCGTGCCCGGCCAGAACCTCGGCGATGGTGCGCCCGATGCCCGAGGTAGAGCCGGTGACGATGGCCGTTTTCCCTTTGAGCTTCATGGTTCCTCCCTCTGGGGCCGATCCTCCGGCATGTTACTTGAGTTTACCATCACTTTTTCGGCCGAGTCCACTCGGCGGTCATGGGCCGAAAAGAGCGATTCGTCTTTGCGAACTTCGCCCACGGGGGGCGATCATATGGTCGCTTTATCTCGGGCCGTGTGCCGGAATTCCCCGCGCCCCATGAACGATCCGGCTTCTCCGATCCCACCCGCCCGCCCGAAGGGTTTTCTTGGGGGACACCCCCAATCCCCCGGCAGAGAGGAATCTCTGCACTCTCCTCTTCAATCGCTGTTTTGGGTCATGGGCTCGCTGAGGAGCTTGGGGGGCGGTCCCTTCAAGAGTTCGCAACAGAGCGCCGTGAAGAAGCACGGGAGGCGCAGCTTCCGCCCGATATCGAGCACGTGACTCATATCCTTCACGCCTACGTAATAGGTGGGCGGAGGCGGATCGGTGAATGATGACCGGGATCATTCGGCGCTCTCCTTTCCCGGAAGGGCCTCGTCCGAACCCTTGCAAGGATAAGCCCTCCATCCGTGCAGATAGTGTCGCTTACCCGAAGCGGCCGGGGCAATCCGTAATGGTACGGAAAACCGTTCCGGAATCCGTGCGTTCCCCACCGGGCGGGGGCAAGGCGAAGGCCCTTTTCCCCCGGCACACCCCTTCCCGGCCTTTTTTGGGGGTAAACCCCCAGAAAAGATGGGGGAATGCCCGGTATCGGCGGGGGGGGTGCCGGGCATAGCATAAAAGCGGGCTTAAAAAAACATAAACGAAAGTGACGGGACACGATGATCGTTCAGAAACACAGGATTTCCCCAATAGGTGGGCCGAAAAGGGGGGCGTGGATTTACTACCGGCGCATTTCCGGAAATCGGGCTCCCGGGCAAATCCACTGGAGGTAAGATCGAATGTTGAACATTGCGGACTGCATCATTATCGCTCGGAATTGTCGCACACCCTGCCCGAGAGCCTTTTTCGGGCCCGATGCCGGAGAAAGGCACGTGCGTTGCTCCGAAGCACTCCCTTCCGGCGTGGAGGCGGCGACGTCTTCACCGCAGCGGGAGATGAGGATCTGGGGGATCGTTTCCGAGGAAGATGAATCCGGCGGCTTCCGGGTCGTTCTGGATGACTGCTGGTTTCTGAGGCTCCAATACCGCGGGAACACCGTGGCCTTGTTCGATCCTCACACTTATACCCTACCCGAGCTCAAAGAGCGGGTGGCGATGGTGATCCGGATCGTGCGGCGGGATCCGCTTCTCCTCGGTGACGGCTCGTTTCGTTGGTCGGTGAACTGACTTCACCCCCGCCCGAGTGCGTAAACCAGACGGCCTTCCGCGATCGTTGCCACGATCCGTCCCCTCAACCGGCGCCCCGCATAGGGCGTGTTTTTCCCCTTCGAGGCGAAATCCTCCGGTGTGACCGACCACTCCGCGTTCGGATCGAAGATGGCGATATCCGCCGGAGTCCCGACCCGGAGGGTGCCCAGTACCGGATCCTTTCCGATCACCCGTGCCGGGCCCACGGTCAGCCGGGAGATAAGGGTTCCGAGATCCATGGTCCCTCGATGGACAAGGGCAAGCGCGGTGGCAAAGGCCGTCTCCAAACCGCTGATGCCGAAGGGCGCTCGATCGAAGGGCCGGGATTTCTCCTC
>DAOTYO010000030.1:0-59125 GCA_034434815.1 Dehalococcoidia bacterium | reverse complement strand
CGGCATGGCCTTGGCCTGTGCGACTCGCGCCCCGGCGATTTCTCCGTTCAGAATCCGCCTCACGGCTTCAAGGTCAGGCAATTCCGGCATCGGGAAAATTATATCACAGACCCCAAAACAGCGATTCCGCTTTGCATCCTTCCCCCACGGGTGACTAACCATATGATAACCTCACTGCGGACCTTGCCCCGGAATTCCCCCGCACCCCATGAACGATCCGTCTCCTCCGATCCCCCCACCCCCCCAAAGGCTCTTTTGGGGGTCACCCCAAACCCCGGCAGAGGGGAATCCCCCTCTGCACTCCCCTTCCCAATCGCTCTTTCCGGGGGACAGACGGCCCGATAGCCGAGCGGCAAACGCCCGTGCTAGAATGGGAGCCATGATCGAGCTCATCGCTGAGGAATCCGCTGAACGGCTCGATAGATATCTGGCCAAGCACACTCAACTCTCGCGGGCACACATTCAGAAGTTGATCCGGGAAGGCCATGTGCGCATCGGGGGCACGATAACCCTGCGTCCGAGCCGCGGGATCACCCGCGGGGAACGGATCACCATCCTTCTCCCCCCACCCGAGCCCCTCGAAGCCAGACCGGAAACCATCCCCCTCCGGATCGTGTACGAAGACGAGGAGGTGATCGTGATCGACAAACCGGCCGGCCTCACCGTTCATCCCGCCCCCGGCCATCCCTCCGGAACGCTGGTGAACGCGCTTCTGGCCCACTGCCCCGATCTGGCCGGAATCAAGGGAACGCTGCGGCCGGGAATCGTGCACCGACTGGATAAGGATACTTCCGGACTCATGATGGTCGCCAAATCCGATGCGGCACAGCTCAATCTCTCCGCCCAGATCCAGCGCCGCGAGATCACCAAGGCGTATCTCGCCCTCGTCCACGGTCGCCTTTCCCCCGCTAGAGGCGTCATCGAAGGGCCGATCGGAAGACACCCCGGAGACCGCAAGCGGATGGCGATCGTATCGAAGGGGCGGGAGGCCCGGACGCTGTACGAGGTTCGAGAGTACATCGGCGATTGCACCTTCCTCGAGGTCCGACCCGAGACCGGCCGCACCCATCAGATCCGGGTGCATCTGGCTTCCATCGGCCATCCGCTCGTAGGGGATGCCCTTTATGGCAGAAGATCGGAATTCCTCGCCCGGCAGTTTTTGCACGCGCATCGTCTGGGCTTTCGATTGCCTTCGAGCGGGGAATATGTCGAGTTCCAATCCGATCTGCCGGAGGATCTGCGGCAGGCCATGGAGGCGATCCGAAGGTGAGGGAAGATCAGTGACGAACAACGGCGGCATCCGAGCCAGAGTGGGGCCCTACGGGCCGATGGTCCTCTTCGTCGTTCTGCACGCCGTGATCATTCTCGTGCTCTTCGGGGGGGCCTTCCCGAACGAAGGTTTGACCGATAGCCGCAGTCTCTTCCACTTTTTCGCCCAGCGCATCACGAGCGGTGATTTCCCCTACCGCGATTTCTCCCTCGAGTACCCGCCCGTCTCGCTCATCTTCTTTTTGATCCCCCGGCTCTTTGCCGCAAGCGAGAGCGGCTATCACATCGCCTTTGCGGTACAAACGCTGTTGCTGGATATCCTCGGCCTGATCATGCTGAGATCTCTGGCCCGCCGCCTCGGGTACTCGGAAGCCGGCACCCTTTTCGGTGCCACCGTGCTCTTGCTGGCCATGGGGCCCATGGCCGTTGACCACTTCGATTTCGCCGTGGGCATCCTCACGCTGGGAGCGGTCTATGCCTTCGTCCGCGGTTGGAGAACGACGGCATGGATCGTCCTCGCCCTCGCCGCCATGGCCAAGATCTTCCCCATCGTCATCGCGCCCCTCTTCGTGCTGTACCTCTGGAGACAGGGCGAATACCGGGAGATATGGAAAGGAGGGGGCATCTTCGGCGCCGTGCTTCTGGCCATCGCTGCGCCTTTCCTTCTCAAGGCGTTCGATGGCTTCGTGGATTCCTTCACCTATCACAGCGAGCGCGGGCTTCAGATCGAGAGCACCTATGCTTCGGCCATCCTCTTGGGAGACGAATGGGGCATCGGCACGGCGAAGCTGAACTTCGATCACGGCTCGTGGAATCTCGCCGGAAACTCTCCGGATGCCCTGGCGCGGTTTTCGCCGGTCATCACGGGGATCCTTTTGCTTCTGCTTTACAATTTCTACCGATGGTTCCAACTCTCCCGCAGCCTTTCGCACCAACCGATCCATGAGCGCTGGCTGATCACCTTTGCCGCGCTGGCGGTGATCCTCTTCATGCTGAGCAACAAGGTGTTCTCGCCCCAATATATGCTCTGGCTGTATCCACTCGCGGCCGTCTCCGCGGGCACCCACCGCCCCGCCGTATGCGCCGCCTTCGCCGCCGCCTTCTTTCTCACTCAGGAGATCTATCCCTACGATTACCCCGGGGGAGTCGGCCGATGGGTAGGTGATCACATCTTCCCCACGAATTACCTCGATCTCGTCGCAAAAGAAACCTACGCCGTCTATGTGGTAGCCGTGCGGAATGCGGCTCTGGGCGCGATCGCCGTATGGCTCGGCGCCAGAGCGCTCCGAGCGGCAGAGGAGGTGACGATCCGATGATGACCAAACCACCGGGACCGGAGATCATGCTCCGGCGGCTCACCGTGGACGAGGCCCTCATCCGGCTCGACAAGTTCTTGAACGATATGTATCTTGCCGGACTCGACTCGGTGCGCATCGTGCATGGGAAGGGCACCGGCACGCTTCGGCTGGCGGTCCGCAGGGAACTGGCCCGGCACCCGCTGGTCGAATCGTTCCGGCAAGGGGATCCGTGGGAGGGGGGAGAGGGGGTTACGGTGGCCTATCTCTCGAAGAAGTGATTCACACCGCCGCAACGGCCTCGATCTCCACCTTCGCTCCGAAGGGAAGCTCCTTCGCGGCGATGCACGAGCGCGCCGGCCGATCCTTCGGGAAATGGCGCCGATAGATCTCGTTGAAGGTGGGAAAATCTCGCATATCGGCCAGAAAGACGGTGGTCTTGAGAACCTTCTCCATGGAACTCCCCGCATCCTCGAGGGCCGCCCGGAGATTCCGAAGGGATCGTTCGGCCTCCTCGGCGAAGGCGCCCGGACGAAAGGCGCCCGTGTCCGGATCGAGGCTCACCTGACCCGAAACGAATACCAATCCCCCATAGACCACCGCCCGTGAATAGGGAGAATCGGACCCGGGTGGATTCCTGCGGCTGATGATTCTCTCCTCCATGAGCACCCCCTTTCGAATCGAGCGCAAACGGGATTAGAAACCAAATCGCTCCCGGAGCATTCCCGAGATCTCCCGAACATATTGAAACGCCCGCTCCACCAACGTCTCCTCCTGCGCCGGAGCACAAACCGGCGGATCGTCCTCCGCCCCGGCGCTCTTCGAAGGATCCATCCGAACCGCATTCTTGATGCAACACTTGGACGGGGCGATGAGGGCCCGTTCGGCGACGAAGCGCGCGGAAATATCGGCGTTCTCCTCGATCACTTCCCAATAGGCAAGGAGCCGCCGATACAGCGATTCGGGCGTCTCGGGGTCGAGGGTCATGGACTCCGTAGGCACGATGCCCCACGAGATGATCCCGCCCCCCTTGAGAAAGCCGGCGATGGGTTCGGCATAGGCTCTGGGCATGCTTTCGAGTTGAAACGCGTCAATCGAAAGAATGTCGAGTCCCAGCCCCAGAAGATACGGCAGATGCACATTCAGGCACAGATGAAGGGCACGCGGCCCTTCGAACCTCCCCAGAAATTCCCGGTAATCGCTCTCGGCCTGAAGCTCGCTGTATCCGGCGAAGGAGTTGAACACCCACCCGAGCCCCGGCTCGTCCACCCAAACGAAGGCGTTGGGGTGCTTTCCGCGGAGCAGACGGTACTGGGCGTTGACCTTTCCCAGCGCAAACTCGAAGAGGACGGCTCGCACCTCATCATTGTAGATGATCGGTTTTCCCTCTCCGTCGGTCACCCGGAAGCCGAAGTTCACCGGTCCGCACACCTGCCCGCGGATGGCGGGGCGATCGCTGAAATCAGCGGCCAAGAAACGGGAAAAGGTGAGCGAAGAATCGAGTCCGCCGGCCGGCGCCGGGGGATCGGCCATGAGCTCGGCACAGGCGGCAACCTCTTCCACAAAACGCGCGGAATCGAAGATCACCCGCCGTCCCTCAAGATCCACAGCCGCACCGGGAAACCCCCGGGAAAACTGGGCGAACATATCCTCGCTGAAGCTAGATCGGGGGAGTTGCGGCCAGAAGGGGATATCGAGAGAGAAGACAAGCGCCAGAGCACGATCGGGATCCTTATGGGGCATGATGCCCATGGCGGTGGTTCGGCACTTCGGTTCAAAGTCCATGCATCTTCCTTAGCGATGTGGCGCCGGAGGCATCCCCCTGCGCGAATGATCCAAGAGAGTATTATACCGGATCATCCGGGGCAAGAGAAAAAAGCGGTCCAAAAAGAGCGATTGAAAATTGAAGAGGAGAGTGCCTAAGATCCCTCTCTCTTGGGGGTTTTGGGGGTGTCCCCCCAAGAAAACCCTTTGGGCGGATGGGTGGGATCGGAGAAGCCGGACCGTGCATGGGGCGGGGGGGAATTCCGATACAAAGTCCGGATGAGGTGTCAATGATTATTCACCCAAGAGTGAAGACTGCAAAGCTGAATCGCTCTTTTCGGCAAACGGCCTCAAATCCGGAACTCCGCTCTCAAGATCCGGGAGATCTCGCCGATATACGAGAACGCCTTCTCCACCAACCGCTCCTCGATGGAGGAAAGGGCACCGCCCGTCCGGGGGGCCGGTTCATCCTCCGCACCCACAGCCCCGATGTTCTTGAGACAGCACCGTGCGGGGGCGATGAGCGCGCGGCGCGCGATGAGATCCGTGGGGATGCCCGTGTTCTCCGAGATCACCCGCCAATAGCCACTCAGGCGTCGGGCAAGCGTGACGGGCGTCTCCTGAGAGAGCGCGGTCGAATCGGTAGGAACCACCCCCCAAGAAAGCACCCCACCCCTCCGGAGAAAGCCGGCGACGGCCTCGGCATACGCCCGGGGCATGGAGCCAAGTTGATAGGCATCGAACGAGAGGATATCCATCCCGAGATCGAGGAGATACGGAAGATTCACATTGGCGCACAGGTGAAGAGCCTTCGGCCCTTCGATGCCCGAGAGGAAATCCCGGTAATCGTCCTTCGCTCGAAGATCATTGTAGCCGGAAAGGGAGTTGAAGACCCAGCCCAGGCCCGGCTCATCCACCCAAACGAAGGCATTGGGATTCTTGGCCACGAGTTGCCGGTACTGAATATTCACCTTGCGCTGAACGAAATCGAACAGCAGCGGCCGGACCTCATCGTTGTAGATGATCGGCTTGAGATTTTCGTCCACGATCTTGAATCCGAAGCTCACCGGGCCGGTGGACTGGCCACGGATCGCGGTGTACCCCGAAAGGTCACGTTCTAGGAACCGGTGGAAGACGACAGAATAGCGAGGGCTGAGGGCAAAGCCGGCGGCATCCTCGAGGCGCCGGGCATAGGTGTTCAACTCTTCGCGGAAGCGGGCGGTATCGAACTCGACGCGCTGTTCGGGTACGTTCACCGCGATGCCGGGGAACCCTTCGGAGAGCTGGGCATACATATCCTCGTAGAAGCTGACCCGGGGGAGTTGCGGCCAGAAGGGGATATCGAGAGAGAAGACAAGCTCCAGAGCATGCGCCACATCAGTGTGCGGCATGATGCCCATGGCGGTGGTTCGGCAGTTGGCTTCCCAGTTCAATTCGGATCACCCTCCGTTCCCGGGTACGCGGGGATCGGGCTTCGAAGCGAAAAAGGAGATTCCCCGCGGCCTCGGGCCGCGGGGAATCTCGAAAACGCCTTCCGAAAGCCGTAAGCCGTTATCCGGGCTTCACGGCCTTCTTGAGCTGTTCGACGACGTTTTTGGCGCCCTCGGCGCATCCCGAAGTACCGGTGTAGCCGCGGGATTGGACCCCATCGCCCACATTCCAGAGGTTCTTGACGGGCGTCTCGCGCGGCATCTGATAGGGGGCCGCCTGCCAGCTCCGGCCTTCGTTCAGGTCATCATCAATGTTCTTCGGCTCGATGCTGATGATCTTGGCATATCGATCGAAATCGGGATGCAGATCCCGCAGATCCTTGTTGATCATGCGGATCTCCTCTTCGGGATCCATGGCCACCAAAGTGGAGGGCGGCGAACAAGCGTAGTGAATCAGATGCATCCCCTTGGGCGCAAGCTCAGGGCAGGTGTTCGTGAGTGGAACGGCGGCGGTGACGCGGCGCATCCCGGCCACGAGCTCCATTCCGTGCTCTCCTCCGGGCATGACAAGCGGCTTCTCGCTGGCCACATGCACCAGCGTGACCGGCACCGGCCGGAGCTTGACCCTCATATCGCGGAGATATTCCTCCGGGTAATTCTCTTCGCCCGAAAGCTCAACCGTCTTGCGCGGTCCGACGTTGCTGATCACCGCCTTGCAGGCGATCTCCTCCTCGGCGCCCCCCTCCTTCCTCACCACAACCCCCGTCACCACCCCCTTGCTCACGAGGATCTTGGTCACGGGGCTGGCCAACCACACGTCGCCGTTCGATTTGACCACCTTGACCAGTTGCTCCATGTTGTACTTGTTTCCCTTGGGAGCAAGGCCGATATCGTTCATCCCCTTCATGACGGACATGAAGTAGAAATACTCGGAGGCCGGGATCTCGTAGGAATGGGCCACAACCCAGCCGATCGAGAGCGAATCGAACAGGGCATGGGCAACGGGATTATCGGTGTACTGAAGAAGCCATTCGCGCAGGGTCAGGCCGCCCGTTTGCTTGGGATCCATCACGGCCTTTCCGAAAAATCCGGAAAGCTTCTTACTGGCCACCTCTTTGACCATTCCGCCCATGATATTCTTGCTCTTGCCTTCCCCTCCGCCGAGCCGGTTGCAGATATCGAAGAGGGCGGTCACCCGATTCTGCAAGGGGACTTTGAACTCCTGACCCTTGATATTGTAGTACACCTCCGAAGCATCGCGGAGCTCGAGCGGCGCCCCCACCTCCTTGAACACCCACGGCACCCATCCGGAGTAATGGATCACACAGGCGCCCGTGAGACACTTGTACCCATCGATCTCCACCGTCGAGTATCTCCCGCCGACGCGATCCAGACTCTCGAGTACCAGCGTTTTGTAACCCTTCTTCACCGCCAATGCCGCCGCACACATCCCCCCCACGCCGGATCCCACCACCACCACATCGTATCTTTCTGCCATTCCTTTCCTCCTTAGCGTGTTTTCTTGCCAAGATACCCTAAAGCGGCAACGTCTTCAACCGTTCCAGCACTCTCAGGGTCTGAGCCACCTCGTCCTCGCTGAGGGGCGCAACCCATCGGCTCTGCCACGCATCGAACTTCTCCATGCATTCCTGCCAGACGGCCCTGCCCTTCGGCGTAGCATTCAACAAGGTAGCCCTCCCATCTTCGGACGAAGGCGTGATCTCGATGAGTCCAAGCGCCTTCAGCTTTTTCACGATCTTCGAGAGGTTCGATTTCTCGATCACGAGCTCCCCTACCAATCGCTTCTGATTGATGGGGCCCCGATCCACGATCTCGCTCAGCACCACATACTGCTGCTGATTGAGTCCATACTCGCCCGTGATGCGATCGCCGTTACGGTGAAGCGCACTTTCAAGCCGGAACAAATCCCGAATGATGGCAAATCCGTTCTTTGCGGGCATCGGCATGGCCTGATTTCCTTGCCAACGAGTATAGGGGAAAATAGTTTCCTTGTCAACTATTTCGTCGGCCGGATCGAGGAAAGGCCCGGCCCCCGGTTCAGGGAAGAGAGACTACACTGCCAGCGTTGAACTGGAAGAAGGTCCCGGGGAATTCTGCCGCAAGCCAGCTTGCAGCGCTGAAACCCGTGCAGTGAGAGACGCCCAGCTTGCCGACGCCGATCTTGCGGAGATCCGCCGCGGCCTGGGCCAGCCACTCGGCGGACGCGGCAATGAGATGCGTGCCCCCGATCACACAGTGAACCCGTTCCTCTCCCGTCAGCTTTTGGAAATGGCGGAGGGTATTCACCATCCCTCGATGGGCGCATCCGAGGATCACGATCAGACCTTTCTCGGTCTTCACCGCGATGGCCAGATCATCGGCAAATGGATCGGGCTCCATCGAATCGCCGCGATGCACGCACAAATGGGCATCGGTCTTCTCGTAGGCGGTGGTCATGGGGATCTCACCGCTCGTGACGATGCGATCGGTGATCCAAACCGGCTCCTTCGAAAGGCGAAATCGCGCCCCCAAGCTTTCGAGCTGAGGCCGCGCCGCGGGAATGCCGATGTACCGACGGCTCGCACCATACACCGCATATTTTTCATCCCAGATGTCCGGATGGGCGATGATCTCCCGCTCGCCGGTCCGCCGCAGCACATCCTCCAATCCCCCCGTATGATCGTAATGGCCATGGCTCAGAACGAGCTTGTCGATTTGCCTCAAGTCCAGACGAAGCAGCCCCGCATTGTGCACGGCCACGGAGCTCTGGCCGGTATCCATGAGAATCCTCACCCCATCCGCTTCCACGAGCACGCTCCATCCCCATTCGGCGAGAACGCCGGGCCCGGCCGTGTTTTCCGCAAGGGCGGTGATTCGGACGTTCATAGCTCCTCTCCTTTCGATGGTTCCTCCCCATGAGCGGGGCCTTCGTCATCCCGATAGGTTTCCCGCTTTTCGGTGGGGAGCCGTTCCTTGAAGCGATCGATGAGGAACTGACATGCGGCGAACCCTTCGGTTCGATGCGCGGCTGCGACGGCTACCACCAGATTGATCTCCCCCACGTTCAATGTGCCGATCCGGTGCACGATGGCGATCCCGTTCACCGGCCATCGTTTCCCGGCCTCGCGAGCCATCTCCATGAGCCGATCCTCCGCCCGCCCGGAGGGATCCCGGTACTCCACCGCCCGGACGGCTTTCCCATCGGAGCGGTTGCGGATCAGGCCCACATAGGTGACCACACACCCGCTCGGGTCGCTTCGGACCCGCCCGATCACCCTCTGGGGGAAGATCGGATCTCGCGTTATCTCCGCCACCAACCGGGTGGATTCTTCCGGAACCTCCATCGTGGATTCCCTTTCAGATCGGGGGAAATAGATTCACCTATCCGGCCCCCTTCGCCTTGGCCGATGGACACTCACCGATCCATGATTGGCACACGCTGCACGGATTGCGCGGCTCGCCCTCCTTGGCGGCGGCCAGAATCTCAGAAAAAGACCGCTGAAGCTGGGCAGTCACATCGGATCGATAACTCTCGATCTGGCCGAGATCGCTCAGCCGGGCCAGCTCCGGATCGATGGGGATCCGTCCCAGAACCGGGGCCCCAGCGGCACGGGCCATCTCTCCGGCGCGGCTTTGCCCGAAGATATTGATCTGTTTGCCCGTCTCCGGCACCACGAAGTAACTCATGTTCTCCACCACACCGAGGATGGGCACCTTCAGTTGCTGGGCCATCTTGACGGCCTTGCGCACCACCATCGCCGCCAGATCCTGCGGACTGAAAACGATGATCGCCCCGGCGAGGGGCAACGACTGCATCACCGTGAGCGGCACGTCTCCGGTGCCGGGCGGCAAGTCCACGATCAGGAGATCGAGCTTCCCCCAGAGCACATCCTCCCAGAACTGCTGGATGGCCTTGGCCAGAAGCGGACCCCGCCAGATAACCGCCTCATCTTCGCTGGGCAATAGCAGATTGATGGACATGATTTGAATGCCCGTTTGCGAAGATACGGGGAGGAGTCCGCTCTCGCTCCCCGCCGGCCGGCCGTGCACACCGAACATCTTGGGGATGCTCGGGCCGGTGATATCGGCATCGAGGATGCCCACGGACTTCCCCTCTCTGGCCATGGCTACGGCGATCAGGGAAGTAACCAGCGATTTCCCCACCCCGCCCTTCCCGCTCATCACCGCCACGACCTTGCCCACCTGATTGAGGTCCTTGGGCTGCGCCTCCTCGAAGTCCACCGCCACCGCCTCGATCTCATCCGTACCGCGGAGGGCATCCTGAATTTGTCCCGTCAGAACTTCTCGAAGATCCGGATCCAGCGCCGCATTCGAGAGGGTCACCTTCATGCGGTGATCCTTCACTTCGATCTTCCGGAGGAGATTGAGTTGCATGACGCTCCTCATCGTCCCCGGCAATACGATCCGGCTTAGAACCTCTTCGACGCGGGTCCTATCCACCATCATATCTCCTTTCACTTTCCCGCTTGGTAGAGCCTCTTCCAAGGCTCTCTCTCCAATGCAAAATAATTTTGGATCGCCGCCCTCAGGGCGTTCACCGCGAGCGCGGCACAGTGATGGCTTTGAGGGGGAAGACCGTCGAGTGCCGCGATCACATCCTCCGGCATGATCTTCAACGCTTCGAGGGGGCTCTTTCCCTTCGCCATCTCGGTGAGGGCGCTTCCGGCCGCGATGGTCTCCGCACAGCCTTCAGTCCAGAAGCGCACCTCGAGGAGTCGTCCCCCGCGAACGCGGAGCCATATTTCCATCGAATCGTTGCATGAGCCGACGGCGCTCCCGTAGCCGTCGGCATTCGGGATCTCCCCCACATTGCGGGGGTTCATGGCATGATCGATCAGCTTTTCGGAGTAGAATTTCCGCACATCGGCCAACACGCGATCGGGGAGTTCGGGCCGAAATTCATTCATGGCTCCCGTCACATCCATGGCGATGCTCGCTACATGCGTTCCCGGTCGATCGGATTTCCCCCTTGAGATGGGCCATCACAGCGGCCTCGGGGTCCATGGGCTGAGCCCCCAGAACCACCTCGATGCCGTGCTCGGCAAAGATCTCCTTCGCTCTTTCCCCCATGCCTCCGGCGATGACCACCCGGGCGCCCTGACCGGCAAGCCATCCCGGGAGAAAGCCGGGGCGATGGCCGGGGGAAGGCACGATCTTCTTGCCCGTGATCACTTTACGCTTTTCATCGGCATCAATCAAGGCAAATGCCTCACAGTGACCGAAGTGGGGATCGAGCATCCCTCCCGTTACAGGAATCACGTACTTCATCTTGAACCCTCCTCATCTTTTCCTTGAGATTCGAGCTTTTCGAGGACCGTCCGGCACATCGCGGCGATCCGCCGGGACGTCTCGTTCTCTGAATATTCAACCACCGGCACACCGCGGATGAGCGCCTCCGTCACCACGTTATCGTAAGGGATCTTTCCCGCAACGGGAATTCCCTTTTTCCGGCACTGGCTTTCGATCTCCGCGGTGTTGGCCGGATTGATATCGAACTTATTGATGCACACGAGCGGCGAAACACCGAAGTGGGCGCAAACGCCGAGCACCCGCTCCATATCGTGAATTCCCGAAAGGGTCGGCTCGGTCACGATCAGCGCCGCCGAAGCGCCCGAAAGCGATGAGATGACGGGGCACCCGATCCCGGGGGGACCATCGGTAACGATCAAGCGAAGGCCGCGCTCCTCGGCCAAGCGTTTGGCTTCCCGACGCACCGCGGTCACAAGCTTTCCCGAGTTCTCCTCGGCGATCCCGAGGCGGGCATGGACCAGCGGGCCATACTTTGTTTCGGAAACGAACCAGTGCCCGGCAAGGTTTTCCTTCATGGCGATGGCCCCATCGGGGCAGACCCGGGAGCAGAAGGCACACCCCTCGCATGCGGTGCCATCCACCGCAAAATCCCGAATCGCGCCGAAGCGGCAAAGCTCGGCACAAAGCCCGCAACGGGTGCATTTCTCCGGATTGATCCATGCCCTCTGGCCGCTCCAGAACTCCACGGGCACCGCCGGATCGGGATCGAGGAGGAGATAGAGGTCCGCCGCATCCACATCGGTATCGCAGAGGACCTTATCCTTTGCGATGGCCGCAAAACAACCGGCAAGGCTCGTCTTGCCCGTACCGCCTTTGCCGCTCAGGATGACAAGCTCCTTCATCGAACGCGCTCCTCGATCCGCCGATAGAGCTCGGTGAAGCGGGATCGCCACTCGGGCTTGCCTTTGGCGAGCGGAATTCCCTTGGAGTACATCTGTGCAATCTCCATATCGAGAGGGATCTTCATCAAGATCGGAATTGCCTCCCGCCGGCAATAGGCCTCCGTTTGAGAATCGTTCGGACCGCTCCGGTTGAGCACCACCCCGCAGGGAACCCCGAGAGTCCGGACCGCGCCCACAGCCAACGTCAGATCGTTGAGTCCAAACGGCGTGGGATCGGTGACCAGAAGGCAATAGTCGCTTCCGCGCACTGCCTCCATGACGGGGCACGAAGTTCCCGGGGAAGCATCGATGATGGCGATGGCATCTTCCGCGATGTGCTTCTTGACCTGCCGGATGACCGGCGGGGCCATGGCCTCCCCCACGTTCAGGGTGCCGCGCACGAGTTCGACCCCATCGGCCCGGCCGATGTCGATCCGCCCGATCCGGCGGGGTTCTTCATGAATCGCCTTCTCCGGGCAAAGGTAGCCGCATGCCCCGCATCCATGGCAGAGTTGATGAAACGGCAGTACCTCCGAGGGCAATACGGCCAGCGCATGATACACGCAGACCTCGGCACATCTGCCACAGTGGGTGCACCGGGACTCATCCACGATCGGCACAGGGATCGTTGCGGCTTCGGACCTCTCGAAAGCGGGGGTGAGGAAGAGATGATCGTTGGGCTCCTCGACATCGCAGTCGAGAAGCTGCACCCGTGCCCGGTCGGCCAGAGTCAATGCGAGGGACACGGCCACCAGAGTCTTCCCCGTGCCGCCTTTGCCGCTGGCGATCGTGATCCGCATGTTTTACGCTCTAACCATGGGAGTGCCGCACTTGGGGCACTTCAAATTGGCGCACGGCACCCCGGCCTGATGTGGAACCTTCTCCCCGCACGCAGGGCATGCGCACTCCCCACCCGGCCCCGCCCCGGGGCGGCCCCCTCTCGCCCTCCCTCGTCCTCGTCCGGTTTCCGGTCCCTGACCAAGGGGTCCTGTTCCATCGCCTTTCGGCATGATGACACCTCCTTATAGTGCTCATCGAAGGCCCGACATCCGATGCCTTCGGTGAACCGATCGCCGAGCCGCGCCGTGAACTACGGTGCACCCATACCGGAGTGCGGCGGGGCCGTTGCGGCCGAAACGACCGCAAGCTTGCCTTTCCGAAACGCCTCTATGCTCTCGCGCACCGTCCCCGAAGCTCCGCTGTAGACCTTCACACCGGCACGCGAAAGCACATCATAGGCGTTCGGGCCCACGTGTCCGGTGATCACCACCTTGATGCCTTTATTGACCACCGTCTGAGCGGTGGCGATGCCCGCCCCACCGCGGGAACCCCCTCCCGTATTCTCGATGGACTCCGCCTCCAAGGTATTGGCATCCACGAAGACGAGGTACGGGCAGCGGCCGAAACGATCATCCACGGGTGCATCCAAACCCGGGCCCGCAGCCGATACAGCCACTTTCATCTATCCCTCCTTCTTCTCGAGCTCGCCGAGGCGCTTCTCGATCGCCGCAAGCTCCTCCCGGAGGGCTTCGGCCTCCGCCTTCAACCAATCGCTTTCTTTTCCGGGGTCATAGGTCCATCCCCATCCCCCGGCAAACGCCCGCCCCCACCCCGGATAGGCACAGCGGGGCATTCCCCCTCTCCCCCGACCCACGTAAGGCCATGGCGGGGAACTCCCTCGGAAACCGAATCCTCTTCCGTACGGCATGCGTACACCTCCTTTCGGTCCAACAGTCGGGTTACAGAGGCCCCTCCCCCCACCGGTTCGGGGGCCCAGACCCATCGGTCCCGTCCGATCCAATCCCGGCATGGTTCACACCTCCTCGTTGGATTGCTCCTCAAGGGGATTCCGGCTTTCAACCGGACTTCGATCCTCGCCCACCCACCCCCGCCCACACCGCCATCGGTGCCCTCCGCCGTGCCCCGCTCCAACGTTCGAGCGACGGCACCGGGGACATACGCGGACACTCTCTGTACCCGCTTCACCGTCGGGAACTTCCCATTCATGGCCATCCCATCCGCAGCGAAACCGCCCCGGACCCAATTTCAAGATGCCGCCCTCGATGCGGATCGCCTTTCCATTGATGAGGGCATCGGCGAGCTTGCGCCGCGCGGCCCAGAGGACCCGGCGGAACGTGGGACGGGAGATACCCATCACCACGGCCGCCTCCTCTTGCTCCAATCCCTCGTGATCCTTCAAGCGGATAGCCTCGAGCTCATCGATGGAAAGAGCCACGGAGTCGAGAGCGCTCATCGGCACGCCGGCCGGCTTGAAGCACACGATCTCTGGGATGAAGCTAACGCGGCGGCATTTGGTGGGCCGTGGCATGCGTGTTACCCCCGTTAATTATGACCATATGTTCATAATTACCATATCACGGAGGGATCTTTCCGTCAAGAATTTCAAAAAACCCTCAAACGGGATTGAAGAAGGGCGTGCAAAAGGCCCCTCTCTCGGAGAGGGATTGGGGTGTTCCCCAAGAAACCCTCTGGGCGGGTGGGTGGGATCGGAGAAGCGGATCGTTCATGGGGTGTGGGGGAACTCCGGGGCAAGGTCCGCAGTGAGATGACTAAGGTTTTTTTACCCTGAGGGCGAAGGCTCCAAAGCGGGATCGCTGTTCTGGGGATCCGGGGCTGAGGAACTCCACGGGATCGAGACGGCAAGCCAAAGAAGGAGGTTGAAGCAAAACACAGTGCCGTGGCGAGCGATGTACCTGCGGAAATCTTGCACAGAGTTCAGCATTCCCCCTCAGTACGTCCGGAAACGCTCCACGGCAACAATGATGAGAGCAACATAGCTCACAAGCGAATCAGTGTCAAAGATTCGAAATCATGGTGTAACTATCAACTTTTGGTGGGTGGACACCTCTGAGCAATCCCACGATCAAGTTAGAAAGCGATTTTGAATGAGCAAGGGCATTCAGATCAGAGCTTTGGCGAAGGGGCGATTTGCATTGGTGGGGCCGACCGGTGCCGGAAGGCCCCCGTAAATCCCGGCCGGTCTTAATCTATGGTCATGTCAGATACGGGCTTCCTTTGAGCAGGGGTATCGCGACGAGGGACTTGAGCACCTCTTCGCATCTTGATCCCGATACATCCGCCTTCGAATGCGGATATCCTCGCTTCCGCACCGGCCCGCGCCAGTCCATAGGCCCATCCCAGAATCGTCCCCTCCCACCGCCCCATGTCCCCCTCGATTTCCGTGCTCAGTTCATCCAAGCTTGTCCTTAGAGATCTCCTTGAATCTTATGCGTTGTTGGTCCTAACTACTCAGAGATTCTTGGAGGTCTTTTTGTTCCCTCATCAACCCACCAAAAATGGTACAGTAACTGAGGCAATTCGACGTCTTGACACGGCCCAACGATGTGGTGTATAATGCGCCCACGTTTGTCGCAAGGATTGACATAATTTTTGGCTTGGAGAACGCCGGCGCAGACGGGAAGCCCTATCTATCACCGGAGGCGCGACATGGCAACAGATGGCACATCCACCATACCACGTGCTCCCCTTCCTGAGAAAGATATCCCGAAGGTGGAAATCCGGGGGACCAGACCTGCGCAATCCTCTGAGGAACTTTTCAAGCTGATTCGGGATACGCTTGCCGGGAGCATGCCGCCGGAGAAGTCGGGGTTCTCGGTGGCGACACGACAGGATCGTGACCTTGAGAAAGAGCTCCTCGAGAGAACAAAGGAAGTGGCGGTCCTCAAGGCGGTAGCGGGGGTAGTGATCCGGCCTCTGAGTCTTGATAGGATCCTCAGCGAGGCTCTGGAGAGCATTGCCGAGATCACCGGCATCGAAGCGATGGGCGTTTATCTTTGCGATAAGAAGGCGGAAAACCTGAACATCCGGGTAGCCCGCGACGGCAAAGATAGCATCCCCCGGATCGTTTCTCCCATCAAGATCGGGAAAGGGATCGCGGGGAGAGTAGCCCGAACCGGCAAGCCGATGTTCATCGAGTCGCTCGCCGATGCCGGCGAACTGATCGGCAAAAGGGCTCTCAAGATGGTGCTCGAAGAGGGCATCAAATCCACACTGTGCATTCCTCTGAAAGCGCGGGGAAGAACCCTCGGGGTCATGTATGCCATGACCCGTGGGGAAAGGGTACTGACTCCGGGTGAGAGAAGCCTCCTGACGACAGTGGCTCAACAACTCAGCGGCGCTATCGATAATGCCCAGTTACTCGAAGAGGCTTCTCACGAAACCGCATACGAAGAAGCCGATCGGGCGAAGATCATCTCTCTGGCCAGTGTGTCTCACGAGATGCGGACTCCCCTTACTTCCATCAAAGGGTGCGCCAGCAGCCTCCTCCAGCCCGATGTGCAGTGGGACCCCGAAACGCGGGATGATTTCCTGCGGATCATCGTTCAGGAGTCGGATCAGCTCGTGCGGATCATCAACGATATCCTCGATGCCTCCAAGATGTCTGTGGGGGCCATGACGTTTGAAAAGCGCGTGACGGTGTTCGATGAGGTCCTCTCGGATATCCGCGGTAGGCTCGATAGTCTCACCACCAAGCACCATCTGAAGATCCGCATGCCGGAAGTTTCCCCGGTGATTCTGATGGACCGGGCACGGATCGGACAGGTGATCATCAACCTTGTCGATAATGCCGTGGCCTACTCGCCGGAGGGAACCGAAATCCGCATCGAAGGCACAATCCGCGGGGACGAGTTCATCGTGAGTGTGATCGACCATGGCATTGGAATCCCGCGGCATAGCCTCGATAAAATCTTCGATCGTTTCTATCGGCTCGAAACGGGCAAATCACGCCGCCGTAACGGCACCGGACTGGGCCTCTCCATCTGCAAAGGCATTGTGGAAGAACACGGCGGCGAGATCTGGGTGGAAAGCAAGCTCGGAAAGGGATCGAAGTTCAGCTTCAGCTTACCGATCGTTACCGATACCGAAGAATAAAGCCCTCTCTGAGTGAGTAGAAGCACCGATCCTCTCAACGTCGAGCGGTGAGAGCCTGTGCGGCGATTTCCGCTATATCAAAAACGCGAACCTTCCCGCTCAGACCCTTTTCCTTGAGCCCGTCTTCGAACATGGTCAGACAGTAGGGGCAACACACCGCGATCGTGGCGGCGTTCATACCCACCGCTTCCTCCGTTCGGGCTGTGTTGATCCGCTTTTTGCCCGGGCTCTCCTCCATCCACATCCGCCCCCCTCCCCCGCCGCAGCAGAACGACCGCTCCCGATGACGGGGCATCTCCACGATCTTGCCCCCCGCCGAGGCGATCACCGCCCGGGGCGCTTCATAGACATCGTTGTACCGCCCCAAATAGCAAGGATCGTGAAATACGATGGGGCCTCCTTCCTCCCCGGGGCTCAGACGAAGCCTTCCGGAAGCGATGAGATCACGGATGAACTCGGTATGATGGATCACCTCGAACTCGCCCCCGAACTGGCGATAGTCGTTCTTGAGGGTGCTGAAACAGTGTGGGCACTGGGTGATGATTTTTCTGACCCCCTTCTCTGTGAAGCGTCTGATGTTTTCCTGTGCCATGCGATCGAACACGTATTCGTTCCCCAATCGCCGCAGACTATCCCCGCAACAGAGCTCCTCCCTTCCCAGCGTGCCCCACGAGACCCCCGCCGCATCGAAGATCCCGGCGCTTGCCATCGTGACCCTCCGGGCGCGGGCGTCAAGAGCCCCGGCGCATCCCACATAGAAAAGGTACTCGGTTTTCCCCGCTTCGAAAGGCTTGGGGGAGGAATCCGCCGCCCATTTGATCCGCTCCGCCGGCGCGATCCCCCATGGATTGGATCGTTGCTCCATATTCTCGAAGAGGGTGAGGAGTTGATCGGGGAATCCCGCCTTCATTTCGACGAGGTGCCGGCGCATATCCACGATCCGCGGCACGTGCTCGATGAACACCGGGCATACTTCCATGCATGCCCCGCATGTAGTGCATGCCCAGAGCGCTTCTTCGGAGATGCTCCCTTCGCCGCCGTCGCCGATGAGCGGGGGGGTGGATTTTCCGCGGTGCCGGAACAAATTGACCTTGATATCCCGAACGATCAATCGCGGATTGAGTTTCTTGCCGGTCGCCGTCGCCGGACAGGCCTCCGTACAGCGCCCGCACTCCGTACAGGCCAGCGAATCGAGAAGCCCTTTCCATGTGAAATCGGTCACGTCGCCCACGCCGAAGGTGTTCCCTTTCCGGAATTGCTCCCGGGGCTGGGTTCTGACCTTCTCCATGCTCCGGAAGAAACAATTGGGGATGGCCGTCAGAATATGCAGATGCTTGCTGTAGGGAAGATAGTTGAGGAATCCCAGAAGAACCACGGCGTGGATCCACCAGAAGATATCGGCCCATGTTTCGAGGCCGTTGGGGGAAATCCCCCCGAACCATCCCGATACCGCCCTCGATACCGGCATCGAGTCCTCCGCTTTCTCGATCCCTTGTTCGATTTCCACCCCGTGAAGTCCGAAGAAAGCGATCATGAGAATTCCCACGAGGGAGAGGATGAGGAAAGCATCGCGGCTGCGGGCTTCGATGTACGGGGGCGGGAAGAAAAGCCTCCGGCCGAGGGCGACGAGCACCGCCGCAAGGGCGAGGGCGGAGACGATATCGAAGATGAAAGAAAGCGTATGGTAGGCATCCTCGGGGAGATTTGCCAGCGCGATCGAATCGGGGAAGAGCCCGTGCAGAAGAAACTCCGTGTTGGCGACGAGCAAGATGATGAAACACCAGAAGAGGACGAAGTGATTGAATCCGAACGCCCGCTTGATGACCCGCCGTTGGGCGAAGGCGAATACGAACATACTCCAGAGGCGCTTGCCGAGGCGGTCGAACCGGTCTTCCGGCTTGCCGCGGGCGATCAAACGGAAGCGCGTGAAGACACTCCACAGGAAGCCCGCCACGGCGATGGCGAACACAATGGCGAACACGGCATTCGATGACATTCAGGACACTCCTTGAGTTTCCCTATCGGACTCCGTTATTTCGACGCCCCCCGTTCCCTTCGGATCGCCTCTCCATTCTCATGTACCGGATCGGCTCTTCCGGAGCTCCCGGATGCGGGCCGTAATGGCGGGAACGACTTCGAGCACGTCCCCCACGATGCCGTAAGTGGCGACTTCGAAGATGGGGGCGGACCGATCCCGGTTGATGGCGATGATGATATCGGAATCCTGCATCCCCACAAGGTGCTGAATGGCCCCGCTGATGCCGCAGGCGAAATAGAGCTTGGGGCGGACCGTCTTGCCGGTTTGGCCCACCTGCCGCTCGGGGGGCATCCATCCGGCTTCCACGGCGGCACGGGAACACGAGACGGCGCCGCCGAGCTCATCGGCGAGTTCTTGAAGGATCCGGAAGTTCTCCACCCCGCACATGCCCCGCCCGCCGGAGACGAGCACTTCCGCCGCCGCGATATCCACATCCTCTGCCCCGCGCCTCTCGGGGATGATCTCCAGTACCTTGGTCAGAAAATCCTCCTCGCGGGTGTTCGTGGATTCCCTCACGATCACTCCGGTCGCCGAATCCCTGCGTTTGGGAAGAGGCATCACGTGAGGCCGAACGGTGGCCATCTGGGGCCGGGTTCGTTCGGTGAGGATGGTGGCCATGATGTTCCCCCCGAAGGCAGGCCGGGTTTGCAAAAGATAGCCCCGGTCATCCACCGCCAGATCCGTGCAATCGGCGGTGAGGCCTGTTTCGAGCCGGGTGGCCACCGCCCCCGCCAAGTCCCGGCCCGTTCCGGTGGCCCCGAAGAGGACGATCTCCGGCCTGTATTTTTCGATGAGATAGCAAATCGCCTTGTAATACGGCTCGGTGCGGTAGTGCTCGTAAACGGGGGCATCCATAAGGTACGCCTTGGAAGCGCCGTACGCGAACGATTCGCGGCAAAGGTGCTCCACCTCTTTGCCAATGATCACCGCGCAAAGCTCAACGCCCCGGGAACGGGCTAGCTCGGCTCCCTTCCCCATGAGTTCCCATGAAACCTCGGCCGCATGCCCCTCCGTCTGCTCCACGATCACCCACACCCCTTTGTAGGACTTGATGCGGGCAAGCGTCGCGATCTCCTCCGGCGTCAAGCCATCGGCCTCAGCGGGAGGAACGGCCCCTTTTTGAGATTCGAGTTCTTCGAGGGCCGCTTGCGCTTCGGGGGTGTAGAAGATTTCGAGAGCCTGAGTGGGGCATACGCGAACGCATTTGCGGCAACCGATGCACTTCTCGGGGGCGATGATCGGCTCGCCCTTTTCGCTCATCTCGATGGCGCTCGAAGGGCATACGGCCTGACAGCGGCCGCCGCAGGCAATGCATTTGCCCTCGATCAAGCGGGCGATACCGTGGGGTCGGGGGGATTTCTTCTCATCGGCCATATCGATTCTTCGCAGACACAGCGGTCAAGTTTTCTTCACGAAGATGAGGTCTTTTGCCACGAGCTTCCCCACCAGAAGGTGAGCGGCGCCGATGGGGTCGGCAAGCCCATCGCCGAGGATCTCGCCCCGGTCTCGCTGAGGGGAGAAGATCCGGCGTACCTGAGTGGCGGAGCCCTTGAGTCCGATGGTGCCGGGGTCGAGGCCCAGTACGTTATGATCCCAGATGGCGACGGGCGCTTCTTGAGAGGCCAAGCGCATCGGCACCGGTGGATAGCGGAGGCGGTTGATCTCGCGGACGACGGAGATGAGCGCCGGCAGAGGGGCTTCCACGATCTCGTGCCGGCCTTCGAGTTTGCGCCGCACCCTCACCCTTCGGGCCTGAAGATCGAGGGTTTCGATTCTTTCCACGAGGGTAAGCTGCGCGTAACCGAGCCTCGTGGCAAGGCCGGGGCCCACTTGGCCGGTATCGCCGTCTATGGTTTGGCGGCCGCACAACACGATGGCGATCTCCTCTTTCTCGGCAAGGCGCTTGACGGCCGCTGCGAGCACGCGGGTGGTGGCGAGCGTATCGGCGCCGCCGAAGGCCCGATCGCTCAGGAGGATCGCCTCGTCGGCACCGAGAGCTAGCGCCCTGCGGAGGACGGCCTCGGCGCTGGGAGGGCCCATGGACATCGCCGCCACCCGAAAGCCGTAACGATCCTTGAGCCGAAGGCTCTCCTCCAGAGCATTCTGATCGTATGGGTTCATGATGAAGGGCACGCCTTCCCGGATCAGCGTGCCCGTCGCCGGATCGATCCTCACCTGAGTGGTATCGGGGACTTGCTTGATGCATGCCACAACCAGCATATCGAAGCTCTCCCGATGAGCGCGGGATCGCAATGCCCTGCAGAGATTTAAGATTTCGCCTTGAGTCTAGCGGGCCTGTGCTCGTTGTTCTATGACGGGAGTCATACTATCCGGAAATGATTTTGGGAAAGGGGGGGCGATCGGGTTCACTCGCCGCCGGTGGCCCGGCTCAAGTGTTCGAAGGCCTTTTTGATCTCCTCGACGGATGCCTCGTTTTCGAGCGTGGTCAGATCCCCCACGTTCCCGCCGGAAGCGACCGCCTTGAGTACCCGGCGCATGATCTTGCCGCTCCGGGTCTTGGGGAGCAAATCCACAAAGTAGATTGCTTCGGGGGCGGCGAAAGCGCCCACCGTCTGCCGGATGTGCTGTCCGAGCTCGGTGCGTAGCGCCGGAGAAGGCGTCACCCCCCGTTTGACCGTAACGAACAGAATGATAGCCTCGCCTTTCACCGGGTCCGGCTTGCTGGTAACCGCCGCTTCGGCCACGGCGGGATGCGCCACGGCGGCATCCTCGATCTCGGCCGTGCCGATGCGGTGCCCGGCCACTTTGAGGACTTCATCGGCCCGGCCCAGAAGCCAGAAATAACCGTCCTCGTCCTTCATGGCGAAATCGCCCGTGTTGTAGCAACCCGGGAATCGGGACCAATAGGTTTCTTCATATCGTTTCGGATCCCCCCAGATCCCCATGAGCATGCCGGGCCAGGGTTTGCGGATGACAAGGTAACCCGTCTGCCATGGGGGCACGGGATTGCCGTGGGCGTCCACTACCGCTGCATCCACACCCGGCAACGGAAACGAAGCCGATCCCGGCTTCAGGGGGACGGGTTCGATGCCGGGGGTGGGTGCAATCATGATGCCCCCCGTCTCCGTTTGCCACCACGTATCGACAATCGGGCACCCTTCCCGACCGATGTTCTTGTAGTACCAGAGCCATGCCTCCGGGTTGATGGGCTCCCCCACACTTCCCAAAAGTTCCAAACTTGAAAGATCGTGCTTGGCGGGCCATTCCTCTCCATGCCGCATGAACATGCGCACCGCGGTGGGAGAGGTGTAGAAGATGCTCACGCCGTATTTTTCCACGATGTACCACCAGCGGTCGATGGCGGGGTAATCCGGAGCCCCCTCGTAGAGAACGATCGCCGCGCCGTGAGAAAGGGGGGCATAAACGATCTGACTATGGCCGGTGACCCAGCCCACATCGGCCGTGCACCAGTAGACGGATTCCTCCTTGATATCGAAGGCCCATTTGTAGCTCGCATGGTTATAGACCATGTATCCGCCGGTGGAGTGCACGATGCCTTTTGGCTTGCCGGTGGTGCCCGAGGTGTAGAGGATGTACAGCGGATCGGTGGCCGCCATGCGCTCCGGCTCGACATACATCTCCGCTTCGTTGCGCAGATCGATGTACCATGCATCGCGTCCCGGGGTCATCGGTACGGGCTGGCGCGTCCGCTTGACCACCACCACTTTCTCCACCGATGGACAGTGTTTTAGCGCCTCATCGGTGATCTCCTTCAGCGGCACGATCTTACCGCGTCGGTAGGCGCCATCGGCAGTGAAGATCACCTTGGCGCCGGTATCCTTCACCCGATCGGCGAGGGCCTGGGCGCTGAATCCGGAGAAGACCACCGTGTGCACCGCCCCCACCCGGGCGCAGGCGAGCATCGCCACCGGAAGACCGGGGACCATCGGCATGTAGAGCACCACTCGATCCCCCTTCTTCACCCCGAGGTTCTTGAGCACCGAGGCGCAGCGGTTCACCTCCCGGAAAAGGGTTGAATAGCTCATGACATATACCGTCTTATCCTCAGCCTCCCAGTAGATGGCCACCTTGCTACGGCGCCAGCTTTTCACATGCCGGTCAACGCACTGGTACGATGCGTTGAGCTCGCCTCCCACGAACCATCTGGCATACGGGGGATTCCATTCCAAGACGCGGTCCCACGTCTTGTACCAATCGAGCCCTCTGGCTTGCTCCGCCCAGAAGCCTTCGGGGTCTTCCATGGATCGGGCGTACATTTCCTTGTATCGCTTCATGGGCCAGAGGCGGTAGGCTGTGGAGAGGGAAACGGATCGGGAGACTTGATCCTCAGTGGTCATTAGTTACCTCCTTTATGGGGGGATTTCCGGGTGCTTTTCTGATGATAACTAATAACGAAGTGTATAGCATATCCCGCGCATTTCGGCAAGCCTTCCCGGGCCCACCCACCCAAAGGGCTTTCTTGGGGGAACTTCCGATAGGGGGTGAGAGGTTCGGGAGACGTTTTCCCCCGCTGCTCCGTGTCTAATCTACTTACTCCGGAGAGCCCTCAGACTTTCCTCATAGGGAGCTCTGGCTACCCCCTTCTCGGTGATGATGGCGGTGATGTACCGGTTGGGCGTCACATCGAAGGCGGGGCATGCGGCCTTCACACCTTCAGGCGCAATCCGAATGCCGCGGATTGCGGTCACCTCTTCGGGGTTGCGTTCCTCGATGGGGATCTCCTCCCCTGACTTCAGATTGAAATCGATGGTGCTCATAGGTGCGGCGACATAGAACGGGATGCCGTTCTCTCCGGCGAGAACGGCCACGGTGTACGTACCGATCTTATTGGCGGTATCTCCGTTGGCCGCGATCCTATCGGCCCCGACGATGGCACAGTGGATCTTGCCTTGCTTCATGAAGTGGCCGGCCATGTTATCGGTGATCAGGGTCACCGGTATCCCTTCTTGCATAAGCTCCCACGCGGTAATGCGGGCCCCCTGAAGGAGGGGGCGGGTCTCATCGGCGAAGACGTGAACCGCTTTGCCCTGTTCGTGAGCCGCTTTGATCACGCCGAGAGCGGTACCGTAGCCGGCGGTGGCGAGCGCCCCGGCGTTGCAGTGGGTGAGAATGGTGAAGTGATCTCCGATGAGCTCCGCGCCGAATCGGGCCAACCGCCGATCCCCTTCCTCGTTCTCTCGTTCGATCGCCCGGGCCTCTTCCAGAAGGGCGGCTCTGATCTCCGAAACGCTTGAGCCCCGGCGGGCGGCGCGATTCATCCGCTCGAGCGCCCAGAAGAGATTCACCGCCGTCGGGCGGGTTGCGGCCAAGGTTCGGGAGACCGCCTCGAGCTCGGTCAGAAATTTCTCTCGGGATTCGGACCGGATCGTGTGGGCGCCGAGGGCCATCCCGTAGGCCGCGGCAACGCCGATCGCCGGTGCGCCCCGGATGCGGAGGGACCGGATCGCCTCGCAGAGCGTGGCGATATCCCCGATCTCGAGGAAGACCGTCTCCGAAGGGAGGCGGGTCTGATCGAGCAAGCGGATCTTACCGTTCAACCATTCGATGATCTTCATGATTCACATTCCCTGCGTTCAGTTCATGGTTCAAGGGGCGATTCTCCCGGATCGCTCCTATACGATCCCTTTTTCCCGAAGGAACGGCACTGTCCGGCGGGCATCGGCCGATTTGTTCCATCGGGCGATCTCGCATACCCGAACGGCGCCATCGGGGATGTTGGCCGCGATCATCTCCCAATTCTGCTCCCCGGTTCCGGGCGCCCGGTGGTCGCTCAGCCCTTGGATATCGTGAAGATGGATCCCGAACATCCGATCCCGAAGGGCGGTGAACCAGTCCTCGTGCGGCGTGAAGCCGAGCCGCGATTGCATTTCCGCATGCCCCACATCGTGCCAGTAGCCCACTGTTTCCGGAGGGAGCTCACCCAAGAGATCGAGCATTTCCTCGAGGGTGGGGATTTCATGATAGTCCGAGCGGTTCTCCAGACCGAGGCGGATCCCTTTTGAATGAGCATAGCCGGCCAGCTCCAGCAGGCTTTCCTTGGCCGCTTCCAAATGGGGGCAGGCAAAGAACTCGCGCGCCGCCATGAGCCGGGATTTCAAACCGTTGAACTCCTCACCGGCGGCTTGATCCGCATCGTACAGGCGGCGCATGCCCTGTTCCAATTCCGGATTCATCACCACCCAGCCGGCATGGAGGATCACGAACCCCGCCCCCACCCGCTCTGCGAGGTCAACGGTCGCCCGGGCGAATCCCACCGCCTCCCGGCGCTCATCCTCGTTGAGGGCACTCAATGAGAGGACATTGGCCTCGACCCCCTCCCAGTTGCGGGCGTTGGGGCACGGGGCATGAACGCTCGATATCGGAAGCCCCCGAACGGCCAGAAGCTCGTTCAGCTTCTCCGGGGTAAGCGAGGCGTTGAGTTCGAGATGGGTGAAGCCGAATTCCCGGGCTCTTCGCACGAACTCGGCCATGCTCTTGTACTTGAGGCTCCACATGGTGGAGAGAGAGACTTCAGTCAACGGGCCTCCTGAGAAAATCCCCATTCAGTGGGTCAGCTTCAGATAAGCGTCTTCTACAAGGTGGGGGCAACGCGATCGTTGTGCGGAATCGTTTCGGAGCGCGGCGGCAAAGGCCATACACGTGGGGAAGCCGCATTCCCTGCAATTGGTTTTGGGCAGAAGCTTCAAAATATCGAGAACGTTGGGCAGCGGCTTTTTCCCCTCGAATTTCGGCGGGATCTCGGCCCTCCGGCTCCAGATATCGTTGATGAGGTTCACGATTTCATCTGCGAGATCCTTCGCTTCTTCCCGGCTGAAGACGGGGGCAACGGCGATCTCGTGGGGCCGGAAGGCGTATCGGGTGCGGTCCTCGCTCTCCCAGAGAAGGATATGGGCCTTATCGTTGTAGTCGAGTCGGCCCTTCAGTACGGCGTTCAAGTAAGGCAGAACCTCCGTGATATCCTCTTCGATCCGGATTGAGGCGCGGTACCACTCGGAGCCCGGAGTGCACCCCGGGGTGCTCAAATCTATCGTGTATCGCTGGATCAGGGGCGAAGTCATTTCCTCCCTCCTCCGGTTGATCATCCTCCATGAAGCGGCACTCGGAACATCGCCGTTCTCTCATTCCCGCATTTATGAGCGTGCCGCCGCAAGATGGGGGCATCCGGCTCCTCCGGTCCTATGGTACCGACTTTATGAGGCGAAGGCAACCATGGCGGGAAAGTCAGTTCTCGGGGGATTGGGGGCGTCCCCCCAAGAAAAACCTTCGGGCGGGTGGGTGGGATCGGAGAAGTCTGATCGTTCAGCGGATATGGAAAATTCCGGGGCGAGGTTCGGAATGAGGTGCTCATATGGTTAGACACCCGAGGGTGAAGGCTTCAAAGCGGAACCGCTCTTTTTGGCGCGGGCGGTTTGCTTGACGGGGGGAAATCGCTCGGTTATAATTTTGTTGCAATAAATTGCATTTGCATTAAGTTGTATGTAATCATCGGGAAGAAGCGATGCATCAGGATATCTTCGCTCAGCTCGAAGAGGAGGATATTGACCTCATATGGAGAAGCGTTCCCGTCCGCTATGATAACGCCCTTCAACTCCCGCTGAGTTTCCGATACGGTGCGGACGAGATCGAGATCACCGAAGTCATCGGCGCCTTCCGCGATTCCGCTCAGGATCCCTCGATCACCTACCTTGTCCGCACCGGAAGCGGGGTCTTCTCCCTCTACCTCATGCTCGCCGACCCGGAAGCTATCGCCATCCGAAGACCTGTGGCCTCCCGCTGGATCCTCCACGCCCGAATCCCTGATAAGGAGAGCCCCATGCTCGTGGATATGAAGCTCAAGCGCTTGGCCGATTTCCACGGTCACCTGTGCCCCGATCTTGCCATCGGGTATCGGGCTTGTCTGTTTGCGCAGGAGATTCTTGCCATCGAATGCCTCTGGCAGCCGCGCCTTCGTGTCATCATGGAAAACACCTCGTCGGCCCTCGATGCGGTGCAGATGCTCACCGGATGCACCGTGGGTAACGGACGGCTTGTCGCGAAGGACCTCCGGAGGCATGTGTACCTCTTTTTCCCGGAGGGGGAAGCGGGCCTGCGTTTGGAGGCGAAACCCGTGGCCGTCTTCCGTAGCCCGGAATTCGTGGAACTTGAACGAGTCGTGGAAGGGGGAATATCCGATCTCTCGGAGATCACGCGGTACTGGGCCATGGTCAACCGGCGGGTGGCCTTTCTTCTCGAAAGCAGAGCGGAGCAACTCTTCTCGATGGAGCGCGCGGATGTCTTTCCGGAGGGCAAGTAGAGCCATGCGCCGTCGTCGGACCCCCCAAATCGGGGCTATTCTCCGGGTGCTCACCGGGGCGGAGGGGCATATCACCGCTGAGGAGATATTCGAGGAAGTCCGGAAGGAGATCCCGGGGGTGAGCCTCTCCACGATATACCGGGGTTTGGAGCGACTGAGGCGCCGGGGTTTGGTGGCGGAAGCGGATTTCGGTGATCACCGAGTGGTCTATCATCCGATCGAAAAGGGCCACCATCATCACCTTGTTTGCCGGGTCTGTGGGCGGGTATTCGATATCGGCGAAGAAGACCTCGATGCCCTTCGGGAGAGCCTGAGAAGGGAATACGATTTCGTTCCGGAGATCAAACACATGGCCATCTTCGGGTATTGCGAGGACTGCGAAAGGGAACATGAGCACAATCATGTATCGACTGTGCGACTCAATTCTTTTTGAGGGATGAAAAAACATGATGCATGAAGGTGATCTAAAAGGACTGATCCAGAAGCGGTGGACTGAGGCTGCCCGGACCTATGATAAGTGCCCCGGCCATGGCATCCATTCACTCCAAGAGAAACAAGCATGGGTACAAATCCTTGCAGAGGCTTTAGAGGCCCAGCGGTCAGTTCGAGTGCTTGATGTGGGCACGGGAACGGGAGCTTTGGCCCTTTTATTGGCGGAGATGGGACACAACGCAATAGGGATCGACCTCTCTGAAGCGATGCTGAAGATAGCACAAGAGAAGGCTCAGAAAGCGGGTCTTCGGGTGGAATTCAGAAAAGGTGATGCGGAGGCCCCACCCTTTCCTCAAGAATCTTTTGATGCGGTGGTGAGCCGCCATGTCCTGTGGACTCTGCCCAATCCGGAAAAGGCAGTGAGGGAATGGAGGCGGATACTAAGGCCCGGGGGCAGGGTCATTGTCATCGATGGGAATTGGAGCCGGAAAGATAGGACCTGGCTTCAAGAGCTATGGCGCGTTTCCGCCATGCCTCTAATCGCCATTACCGAATGGAGAGACCCGCGGTGGAAAGGGCAAGAGTTGGACCAGCACTTGCCCATGCGGCAGCGCGAACGCCCTCAGGCGGACATTGAGCTACTAAAAAGCGAAGGGTTCCGGGCAAGCGTGACCGATGTTGTGCTGCCCCGCAAATATTCTTTCCTATCGTATCTCAAATACGGTCATTCCCGGCACAGCGCCCGGCAATTCGTGGTCAAGGGGGTGAAACCATAAGCGATATGCCTTCGGCGAAATGAATCGATGCAAGTAAGCCCAACATTGAAAGGAGGAGCAATCTAATGTCTCTTACACGAAAGCTCGTTATAGTCGGGATGGCGATCTTGTTAACCTTAACCGCAGGTCTAGTGGCCTGTTCCGATGATGAGACGACTTCCGATGCGGCCACGCCGGTTCAGCAGTCCGGGCAAACTACTTCTCCGCAAAGCAGCCCGCGTGCTACGAGCGAGCAACCGAAATTGGCTGCCGAGCAAGTACTGGTTATGGGGGCACAGAAGGACTTCAAGGAGGCGGCGGAAGGCAAACTGTTGGTATTCGATACCCTTGTCACTGTGGATGAATCGGGGAACCCGCTCCCTAGACTCGCTGAGTCATGGACCATTTCCCCGGATGGCAAGGAGTGGGTCCTCATTTTGCGCCAGGGGGTCAAGTATCATGACGGTACCCCCTTCACCGCCGAAACGGCCAAATATGCCCTTCAGCGCGCGATGACGAGCGCGATCTGGGCCAAATATGTGGACGATATAGTGGTCGTTGACGACCACACGCTGCGGGTTCTGTTCAATACCTATTATTACCCGTTCTTGCTTGATCTGGCGGCCGGATGGACTGCGGATAACTTCGTAAGTCCCCTTGCTGTCGATCCCCCTTGGGATCCCAAGGGCAAGATCGTTGATTACATCGGGACGGGGCAGTTCAAGCTTGTGAGCTACAAGAAAGATCAGGAAGCTGTACTGATCCGCAATGACGACTACTGGGGCGAAAAGCCAAGACTGGAAAAGGTGATCTGGAAATACACTCCCGATCCCTACGCTCAGATACTCGCTCTGAAAGCAGGGGAACTGGATATAATCGGCGCGCCGGAGCACCATTCCAGCGTGCCCTTCATGAAGGTCGCCGAACTCAAGGCGAATCCCAATCTCGTGGTTTCGACCCATTCCTACGGACGCTATCAGGTGCTGGAATTCAACTGCACCAAATCGCCGTTCGATGATATTCGAGTAAGGGAAGCCTTCAACCTTGCCATCGATCGAGAGACGATGGTCAGATCGCTTTTTGGGGACGTGGCTGCTCCGGCTTACCTAATCACCGATCCCAAGTTTATCTGGGGGCCTTCGAACATCACCGAGGGCTACAAACACGACCCAGCGCGGGCCAAGCAGCTTCTGGCCGAGGCGGGCTGGACCGATACCAACGGCGATGGCATCCTCGATAAGGATGGCAAAAAGCTGGAGGTGGAACTGCTCGTGCCCACCGGCGAGGCCAATGCCGATATGATCTCCCTCGTCGTTCAATCGGAACTCCAAAAGGTGGGGGTTCGCCTTAAGATCCAAACGCTCATTAACGCCTGGGACCGGCAATCGACCGGGGAATACGACCTGTTTCTCCATCACAGCCTTTGTCTCCCCTCGATACCCGGGGGCATTGGAATAGGTGGGAAGTACCATTCAAGGAGTTCGTGGGTTGCGGCTTACCATTCCGCCGAGCTCGACGCCTTGATCGAAGCCGCCTTCACTACCACCGATGAAGCCGTGATGCGCGCCAAGTGCGATGAAATATGGGCCTATCTGACGCCGAAGTACCCGTGCATTCCCCTCTATGACATCACTAAAACGGTGGTGATGAACAAGAAGGTGCAAGGGTATAAGCACGGCCCGACCATGTTCGATATGAACCTGACCCATGTGGTGATCACCAAGTAGAATCTGAGCGCTGGTTCTCTCCGGGCCAAAGGCCCGGAGAGAACCAGAAATGACCGAAGACATGGTGCAATTTATCGCTCGCAGACTGGCCATCAGCATCGTGGTGATGTTTGGGACCGTGCTGCTAGCCTTTTTTCTTCTTTCCTTGGCACCGGGGAATGCCGCCGAGAATATCCTGAGAGCGGAGCGACTCAATGACCCCCGCCTTGGAGAGGTGGAAATATTCATGGAGAAGCATGGCCTGAACAATACGATGCTTAAACAGCTCGGACAGTGGTTCTATATGCTGGGCCATGGCAATCTGGGGACTTCTTTTCGAACCAATGAACCGGTGACAGAAGAATTTTGGGCCCGGTTCCCCGCCACATTCGAACTTGCTGCGGCCTCGATGGTGATTGCATGTCTCATCGCCATTCCGATAGGCGTGCTTTCGGCGGTCAAACGCAATTCCCTTTTGGATCACGGGAGCCGTATATTCGCCTTATGGGGCGTCTCCATGCCCAATTTCTGGATGGGATTGCTCTTGATTTTGATCTTCGGTGTCAAATTGGGGTGGCTCCCAACGTTCGGCTACGGGGGCATGGACCATCTGGTCCTTCCTACCGTCACCCTTGCGATAGGCATGTCGGCCATACTCATCCGTTTACAGCGCACGAGCATCCTAGAGGTGCTCAACGCCAACTATGTCCGCACCGCCCGAGCCAAAGGGTTAAGCGAACGGGTGGTGATTGGCAAACACGCCTTTCGCAATACCCTCATCCCGATGGTCACGGTAATCGGCATCCAATTCGCCCACCTCTTGGCCGGAGTAGTGATCGTCGAGCAAATCTTCGCATGGCCCGGCATCGGGCACTTTTTGGTGGACTCGATCAACGCCCAAGACTATCCGGTTGTTCAGGGATTCGTCTTGATGATCGCCCTTTTCTTTGTGATCTGCAATCTACTCGTAGATGTCCTTTACGCCTATCTCGATCCGAGAATTCGATATGAGAGAGGTCGGTGAGGCGATGGGGCCCATTGTTCAGGCGCTCAAAAAAAACCGACTTGCCGTCATCGGTGCGGGGATACTTTCCGTTTTGGTATTCATAGCGGTCTTCGCCCCTTATCTTGCCCCCCGCGATCCCGTGGAACTCAACTTAGCGGAACGGCTCTCATCCCCAAGCTGGGATCATCTCATGGGGACGGATGCGGTGGGAAGGGATACTCTGAGCCGAATTATCTACGGGACGCGAGTTTCCCTCATGATCGCTGTGGTCGTCACCATGATTGAAGTTCTATTGGGAATGATCGTGGGAATGACGGCGGGCTATCTTGGCAAGGCAGTGGATGAGATTCTGATGCGGATCGTCGATGTGTTGCTCGCCTTCCCAGGGATCATCCTCGCTTTGGCCCTCGTGGGAATGCTGGGGCCATCGCTTACAAATCTGGTCATCGCGCTGGCCGCGGTGGGTTGGGTTCGCTATGCCCGAATCGTACGCGGCTCCATCCTTTCCGTCAAAGAGGAGCGGTTCGTCGAGTCGGCGCGGGCTATCGGGTGCGGCAATCTTCGGATAGCCACCCGCCATATCCTGCTCAATATTGTAACCCCGATCATCGTGCTGGCCACCCTGAGCATGGGCACCACCATCATCTCCATTGCCGCCTTGAGTTTCCTCGGCCTCGGCGCTCAACCCCCGATGGCCGAGTGGGGTAACATGCTCAACGAGGGCAAGCCGTTCATGGAGAAGGCGCCTCACCTCATGATCTTTCCCGGTTTGATGATTATGATCACCGTATTGGCCTTCAATTTTCTCGGGGACGGGCTCAGGGATGTGATGGACCCCCGACTCAAGGAAAAAGTGGAGGTGTAACCTATGCCCTTTCTCGAAATCCGCGATCTTCATGTGACCTTCCCCACCCCCGCCGGACACGTGCGCGCTTCGGACGGGGTGGATTTGGAAATCAGTGAGGGCGATTCCCTGTGCCTTGTGGGCGAATCCGGCTGCGGGAAGACCATCGTGGCATTGGCCGTCATGCGGCTCCTTCCGCATAGCGCGATCATCACCGGTCGGATCCGCTTCAAGGGAGAGGATCTCCTCGGCCTCGGGGAATCCCGGATGCGCCGCATCCGGGGCCGCGAAATCGCCATGATCTTCGAGCAACCGGCTACATGCTTCAATCCCGTCCTCACCGTGGGGGATCAGATCGTCGAGGCGGTACGCGTTCACGGCGAGCGCTCCCGGAAAGCGGCCAGAGAACGGGCCCTCGAGCTCATGAGCATGGTGGGAATCGCCGATCCGATCAAGCGGTACGGCCAGTATCCTCACGAGTTCAGCGGGGGGATGATCCAACGGGCGATGATCGCCATGGCGCTCGCCTTCGAACCGGCCCTCCTCATCGCCGATGAGCCCACGACCTCTCTCGACGTCACCGTTCAAGCTCAGATCATCGAGCTTCTCGCGGATCTAAAGGCCCGGCTCCGAACCACGCTCCTTCTCATCACCCATGATCTGGCCGTGGCCTCCACACTCTGCGCTCAGGCGGCCGTGATGTATGCCGGCGGGATTGTCGAGAAGGGAGCGACGCGGCGGGTGTTCAAAAGCCCCCGCCATCCCTACACTCAGGCGCTTCTGGCCGCAGCATCCGGCGATGGCTCCGGGGTGATCCGGGGCAGCGTTCCCGAACTCACGCGCCTTCCCGAAGGGTGCCGGTTCCATCCCCGATGCCCGCGGGCTCAGGACATTTGCCGGGAAGCGATGCCGGCCATCGAGGACGGCGTAAGATGCCATCTCTACCAACATTCGGGGGTGACGGCATGACCGGGGATCTTGCGATCCTTGAGCGAAAGGACGGGCGAGGTGCCTTGGGAACCTTCGCCGTCGGCGGCCCGATCATCGAGGTGAAAAACCTCAAGAAGTATTTCTCCTCCGGCCTCTTCCGCAAGAAAGTGGTCAAAGCGGTGGACGGCGTTTCCTTCGAGATCGCGAAGGGCGAGGTGTTCGGGCTTGTCGGCGAGAGCGGCTGCGGCAAAACGACGGTGGGCCGATGCATCCTCCGGCTCCTTGAGCCGACATCGGGGGGAATCCGTTTCGATGGCTTGAACCTTCTCGCGCTCAAGGGGAGGAAACTGCGCACCTTGAGACAACGGATGCAGATCATCTTTCAAGATGCCGATGGGTCCCTCAATCCCCGCATGCGCACGCGCGATCTCCTTTTGGAACCCCTTCGAGTCCACCGGCGGCTCGATGGGAAAGCGGCGGAGAGGCTTGGGGAGATCATGGAAATGGTCAATCTCACCCCCGATCTTGCCGATCGCTACCCTCACGAGCTTTCCGGCGGCCAGCGGCAGCGCATCGGGATCGCCCGGGCACTCAGCCTTGCTCCGGATTTCATCGTTGCCGATGAAGCCGCCGCTTCCCTCGATCTTCTGGTTCAGTCTCAGATAGTGAACTTGCTGGAACGATTTCGCACGGAGCGCAGGACCGGTTACCTTTACATTTCCCACAACTTGAACCTAGTCCGGCGCATCGCCGACCGGATGGCGGTGATGTACCTCGGGAAATTCGTGGAGATGGGCCCGACCGAGGCGATCTTCACCGAACCCGCCCACCCGTATACGGATGCCCTGCTGGCCTCCGTGCCCACACTGGCGGCCGACCGGCGTCCGGCGCCTCTTGCGGGAGAGCCGCCCAGCCCCCTCCACCTCCCTTCGGGTTGTCGTTTCCACCCCCGCTGTCCCCGCGCCCAGCCCCTCTGTGCCCGCCTCGAGCCGGAGCTTCGGGAGATTGCCCCGGGCCATGCGGTGGCATGCCACCGTGTGAGCTGAAGGGAAATACGGACTAGAGGCTCACTAGTCTCCCGGCTCCCAGAAGCGCCGACGCGATATCGAACATGTTGGAGATTTGCCCCACGGCCACTTTCTCTTTCAGATCGTAATGCCCCAGACATGTGCCGCAGGCAAGGATTCGAACCCCTCGCTCCTGTAGGGCCCGAAGGTCTTCGATCACCGGAGACCCTTCGGCCACAAGGCGAACCCCGCTGTTCATGAAGATGACCGTATCGGGGCGCGGGCTGATCTCGTGCAGGATTTGAACGAAACTGACCATGAGCTTCCGGCCGAGTCCCTCGCTCCCCCGGCCGATCCCATCCGAGGCAATCAGAAGCACCGTGGGCCCGCTCAAAAGCGGCCGGCATGAAGCCTGAGCTTTCGGGGATGCCTCGCGGCTCATATGGAGATAGATCCCATCCGCCTTCGTTTCCACGTTCACCCGGAACCCTTTGCTCTCGGCCAGACGGGTTACGTTCTCACGCGCCACAGCGTTATCAACGATGGTGATCACCTCATCGGATTCCTCGAACGCCTTGTTCGTCAGAACCACCGGATGCGGGCAGGCCAGTCCCCGCGCATCGATCGTAAGTGCCATATCCTCTCCTCCCCCGATCCTTATCCCTTTCGAGAGGATCGCTGTTGCCTCAGCATCTCGATGAACGTCTCCACCCGGACTTTGAGTTGACCGATGTCTTCTTGGCTGTAATCCGTCTCCAACCGCATGACGGGAACGCCCTTCGACTTGAGTTTCTGCTCCACGGCGTACGACTCGATCGTATAGGGCTGACAGAACTGAAGGGCATAGTGGATCACGCCGTCCGCCCGGTAAGCTTTGGCCATATCTTCGATGTGCTGCAAACGGTCGGGATTCGGGGTGAAGATGGCGCAGTCAATCTGGAAATAGCGCTCCACGATGGCATCCATGAGGGCCTTTTGAGTGGTGCCGGACTCGTCCACCAGATTCCGCTGGCCGCGCTCGCCCACACACGATTCCTCGCCCACGATGACCGCGCCGGAGCTTTCGATGATGGAGGGCACCTTCCAGTTGGGCACCGCCATGGGGCAGCCGGAAATCAAGATGCGAGGAGTTCCCTTGGGAGCCACCCCATCTCCCTTCCGGACCCGCGCTTCAAGCTCATCGCAGACCTTGTTCACCGATTCGGTGAACCGCGCCGGATCATCGTAGAAGGCCACTTGATTGATGAGCAAACCATCGAGCCCCGAGATCGGCGCCGGGTCCGCCGAGCGGAGGGCCGCAAGACGATGAAGCGCCCGCCGTTTGGCATTCACCGTTTGGATCCCTTTCTTGAGGCGCGCCGCATCTATCTTGACGCCCGTGAGCTTCTCGATCGCACGTTTGAAGCGCTCGTACTCCGATTTCAGTATTTCCCGATCCCGCGGCTCTTTCATCTGTGGGAGCTCCATCACATACAGATTCGGCTGAAGCTCCTGAAAGCTCTCGTAGGATTTCTTCTTGCCATCGCAGGTTGTCTCGCCCACCACCATATCCGATGATTCGATATAGGGGCATACCCGGCCCAGCTTGAATCCAAAGAACGACTTGATGAGGGCGCAGGTGTTGCGCGGCAGAAGTTTCTCCGCTTCCGCAAAGGCGAACTCCGCCCCGGCACACAACCCGACCGATATCGCATCGGCGGCGAGGATGATCTCTTCGGGAACGAACACGCAGAAGGAGCCGATCACCTTCCGCCCCGCCGCTTTGGCATCTTGAAGCTCCTTGATCCGGAGCCCGTGGACTTCGCTCATCACGAAATCGAAGTAGCCCATGGCCTGAGGCCGGTTCTTCTGAGAAAGGAAAAGGGATTGATACCCTTCTCCCAGCACCTTCAGAAGCGCATCGTGTGCTTCTAAGTCGAGCCCGAGTTGGGCCCACATCGCACGGTAATCTGCCATCGAGCCTCCTTTCGCGCCGGGAAGACCGCCCCCCGTCCGTTTGATCGCGTCCAGAGCGAGTCTATCATAGGAAATCAAGATGTGTCCAATAGATTCATTAAATGAAAAGGGGTCTTCGGGATAGAGTGGGTTTATCGGTGTTTGACAAAAGGGTTCCGTCCGCCTCAGAATACATTCGGGAGACCGAGGGGGCGCCGATGCCGACTGAGAAAGACGAGCTTATGAGGATGGTGGAACACTTCAGTCTGATCCGCCCGTTCAATCGGCATCTGGGGTTGACGCCGGACTCGATGGATATCGAGAACGGGTGTGTCCGGTTCGCCATGCGCGAGGAGCTCAAGGGCAATACCGTCTATGGCACGTTGCATGGCGGTGTGATCTCCTCCATCCTCGATATCGCCGGCGGATTTGTGGTCTTTTTGGATCTCTACCGCCGAATGAAGGACCAGCCCCTCGAGAAGCTCATGGAGCGTTTTGCCCGGATCAGCACCATTGATTTGCGCACGGATTACCTCCGGCCGGGCATCGGGAAGTCGTTCGTTGCCTCCGGATTCATTCTGAGGACCGGCAATAAAGTGGCGGTCGTCCGAACCGAGCTCCGGAACGATGAAGGGATCTTGATTGCCGTTGGGACCGCATCGTATATTGTCGGTTGATATCCCCGGCCTGCGCTGAAGGGGAGGCTCTATGGAATTCCTTCGCCCTGAAGACCATATCCCGAATCTGATGAATGATGATAACCTGATGGCGATCGCCCATTACTTCTTCATCGAGCGGACGCCGTTCAACCGCGTGCTGGGCATCCGGGTGAAAGATGTGGGCGAGGAGGCCATTACCATCGAGTTCGATATGAAGGATGATCTTTACGGAAACACGTTTCGGGGTCTTTTGCACGGAGGGGTCACCGCCTCCATTCTGGATGTGGTGGGGGGGATGGCTGCATTTTTCAACCTGCGCCATCGAATGAAAGGGCAACCCGTTCCCAAGGTGGCTCAGCACTTCAGCAAGTTCGGGACGGTGGACTTGCGCATTGATTACCTCCGGCCCGGGCAGGGGAAATCGTTCACCGCAAAGGGAGTCATTCTCCGATCCGGCAGCCGGATCGCTGTGGCGCGAATGGAGCTTTATAACGAGATAGGAAAGCTCCTCGCGGTCGGTACGGGGACCTACATGGTGGGGTAATCCCCGCTCACGGGGGAGCCGACCCTACCCCACGATATAAGTGCCGGTTCCCACCGCGATCAGTTTGGCCTCATCGTTCTTGAGCTCCATGCGGGTTACCGCCACCTTGTTGCCGATGCGAAGGATCCGGGCCTCGGCAACAAAAAATTTGCCGCGCCCCGGCCGAAGATAGTCGATGCGGAGATCGATGGTGCTCATCTTCCATGCCCCCATCCCCGCCTTCAACCCCTTCTCCAAAGTCTCCACCTTTTCCTGAATTGACTTTCCCTTGATCTGAGGAACGACATTGGCGAACACGGCCAAGCTTCCCACCACATCCAGAATCGTGGCGATGGCGCCGCCCTGCAGATTGGGATTCCTCACGCTGGCGGCCAGGCCGTCGTGCATGGCGAAGCGCATGGAAGCCCCATCAGGCCCCAGCGATTGGATACTGGCATTGAACGGCTTGATGAAGAGCGCTTCCTCGATGTACCGGTTGGTGGCGATGGCAAGAAGGGCCTCCCGTTCGCTTTTCTCTTCCATGAGGTTTCTCCTCGTTCTTGATGCGTTCCGTCCGGACGAACGCGCCTTCGGGGTGTCTGAACGCTATTGTGCCGTTTCACGAGAGGGATTGTCAATCTCAAAATCGGCGGGATAGGTTTTGGGGACGGTGAGGGGCCCGATCGGGGGCCGGGTGGACAGTCACGGGCATTCTGTTTATAATTAGTAGCCGTGGGCCTGTGACCGAACGGTTCACTTTCTGCCCGTCGAAAAGTGTAAGGAGGGCCGGGGATTTGATAGGAATTACCTCGTATGGTGCCTATGTTCCGATATACCGTCTCAGCCGCAAGGATATCGGTTTCATGTGGGGGAAGGGAGCGGGGAGCGGCGAGCGATCGGTGGCCAACGCCGATGAAGATAGCCTCACCATGGGGGTCGAAGCGACCCTCGATTGTCTCCGGGGGATGGATCGAAGCATCGTTGATGGGCTTTACTTCGCCACCGTCTCTCCGCCGTACATCGAAAAGCAATCGGCGAGCATCATCCGCGCCGCGGCGGATCTCCGGGAGGATATTCCCACGATGGATATCTCCCATTCGCTCCGCGGCTTTACCTGTGGGCTAAGGGCCGCTCTGGATGCGGTCAGGGCGGGCTCAGCCCGGAACGTGATGGTGGTGGCCTCCGATTCGCGTTTGGCTGCGCCGAACTCCACCTTCGAGGCCGATTTCGGCGATGGGGCGGCGGCCGTTCTGATCGGGGACACGAATGTGATCGCCACCATCGAGGGAAGTTATCATCTCTCGAGCGAATTCATCGACGTCTGGCGCAAGCCCGGCGATCGGTACATGCAGGTATGGGAAGACCGGTTCATCCGTGAGGAGGGGTATCTCAAGATTCTACCTCAGGCGGTGAAGGGCCTTTACAAGAAGCTGAACCTCGATCCCAGAGCCATCACCCGGGCCGCCTTCTACGGTCCCGATGCCCGAACCCACGCCGCGATGGCGAGGGCCATGAAGCTCGATCCCAAGACGCAAGTGCAGGAACCCATGTTCGGCGTTCTGGGGAATACCGGCACGGCACTGGCGCCTATGATCCTCGTGGCGGCGCTCGAACAGGCCAAGCCCGGCGATACGATCCTTCTGGCCACATACGGAGATGGCGCGGATGCTTATCTATTGAAGGTCACCGAAGCCATTGCCGGGATTCAGGGCAAGCGGCGGGGCATCAAGAAGCACCTCGATTCGAAGTTGATGTTGCCCAATTACGGCAAGTATGTTCAGATCCGCGATCTCATGGAGTGGGAGAAGGGGACGATCCCCTCGCGGCGATCCTCTCTGCCGGTCATCTGGCGGGACCGTGAGCTCGTGTGGAAGCTTTATGGCCAGAAGTGCAAGAGTTGCGGCAATATACAACTCCCCAAACACCGCGTGTGCATGTACTGCCGGGCCAAGGATAACTTCGAGCCCATTCGCATTTCCGATAAGACCGGAACCCTCTTCACCTACAGTATGGACGAACGCGCTCAAGAGATCGTGCTGCCGAAGGTCTTCAGTGTGGTGGATCTCGACGGCGGCGGACGGTTCTACAGTGTGATGACGGATCGGGATACCGCCAAGATTCATGTGGGCATGAAGGTGGAAATGACCTTCCGGATTCAGTTGGAAGGTTCGGAACTTCATAACTACTTCTGGCGGGTCCGGCCCATTCGGTGCTGAAGGAGAGCGGGACAATGGAAAGTATCAAGGATAAAGTCGCGATTGTCGGGATGGGATGCACCGCCTTCGGGGAACATTGGGATAAGGATGCGGTCGATCTGATCGTCGAGGCATGCTACGAGGCGTTCGAGGATGCCGGGGTCAGTCAGAAGGATATTCAGGCGGCATGGCTGGGGTATGTGAATTCCGATATCGCCATGACGGGCATCATTCTGGCCGGGGCGCTTCAGCTCGATTACATTCCGGTGACCCACGTGGAGAATGCGTGCGGCACGGGGGCGGAAGCGGTGCGTGGGGCGGCGATGGCCTTGGCCGCCAAGGCCTATGACCTCGTCATCGCCGTCGGGTTCGAGAAGATGAAGGATGCCGGGTTCGGGGGGATCCCTCAAGCGTTCCCGGGGAAATGGCACCCCGTTTACGGGGCGGCGCCGGAGATCGGGGGTGGGGTGGGACGGTATGCTCTAGCCGCCACCAAATACTTCGCCACCTATGGCCTTACCCCCGAAGAAGGCAAACTCATGCTGGCCAAGGTTTCGGTCAAATCCCATGAGAACGGGGCGCGCAATCCGAAGGCGGCCCTTCGCAACCGGATCACGGTGGAACAAGTATTGAATGCTCCGATCATCGCTTGGCCCCTCGGGCTCTTCGATTGCTGCGGCATCAACGACGGCGCTTCGGCGGCGGTCATGTGCCGCACCGAGGATGCCCGGCACTTCCGGCCCAATGGAGATTACATTACGATCAAGGCCTCGGGCATCGTGTGCGGTCCGGGCTGGGGCAAGGAGCGGCCGGACTACGATTTCGTCCACTGGGAAGAAACCGAACGGTGCGCAAAGCAAGTGTATGAGATGGCGGGCATCAAGAATCCCCGCAAGGAACTGAACGTGATCGAGGTGCATGATTGCTTCTCGATTGCGGAAGTGATCGCTGTGGAATCGCTGGGCCTTTGCCCCAAGGGCGGCGCCAAGAAGGATATCGATGCCGGGGCATGGGAACAGAACGGCGAGATGCCGGTGAATATCAGCGGGGGGCTCAAGGCGTTCGGCCATCCGGCGGGCGCAAGCGGCGGGCGCGAGATCTACGAGTTCTACAAGCAATTCCAGCACAAAGTAGAGGAGCCCTCGCGGCAACTCAAGGGCGATATCAAATTGGGTCTGGCCCACAATCAGGGGGGTCACCCGGGCAATTTTGTGTGCGGGATCACCATCGTGGGCGAGCCGCCCGCGGGGAAATAGCGCTAAGGATTTGCGCCGGATCAATGCGAGAGGAGGATACGATATGCCCGAAGAGAAAGTCCTGACCTTTGAAGAGCTTCAAGCGCTTGCGGGCAAGGTGCAAGTGACCGAGACGCTTGAGGTGGAGAAATCCATCATCCGCAACTTTGCTCAGGCCATCGGGGACTCGAACCCCCTGTGGAATGATGAGAAGTATGCCCAGAGCAAAGGGTACCGATCCATCATTGCGCCGCCGGGCTTCTACGAGTCGGCGATCATGAGTTCGGCCTTCACGCGGCTGCGGCCCCGGATGCCCATCGGGCGGGGGGTGGATGCGGGGGGCGAATGGGAGATCTACAAACCCATCGAGGCCGGGGATGTCCTCACTAACACCTTCAAGTTCGTGAGCGTGCGTCAAGAGGAGGGGAAGAAGGGCCCCAAGACCTTCCTTCAATTCGAGACGGAGCATGTCAACCAGAGGGGCGAACTCGTGGCCCGGAGCCGGTCCCAGATCATGAAGTTCTAGGGGGTACGAAAATGGCGAAAACGCAACTCTACTGGGAAGATGTCAAGGAAGGGGATGAGATCCCCGCCCTCAAGAAGAAACTCACCAAAAAGAACCTCGTGATCTATGCGGTGAGCGCCGGAGATCTCTATGAGCTGCACTACGATAAAGACACGGCCACGGCCCAAGGGTTCAAGGATGTGATCGTGCACGGGCGGCTCAAAGGAGCGCTTCTGGCACAGGCGGTGACCGATTGGATCGGAGATGAGGGCAAGGTCAAGAAGCTGACATGCAACAATCGGGGGGCGGATTACCCCGGTGACGAGTTCACGGTGAAGGGGAAGGTGACCCGAAAGTTCGAGGAAGGTGGTGAACGGTTAGTGGCGTTGGACCTCTGGGGGGAGAATCCCGCCGGCGAGAAGACCACCTTCGGCACGGCGGTTGTCTCCCTTCCTTCCAAGGGGAGTTCGAGTCAAGTAACGGTAAAGGAGTCAAAACCAGTGGGCAAGAGACTTGCGGGCAGAAATGCAGTGGTCACGGGGGGTGGTCGGGGGATCGGGCGGGCGGTGTGTCTGGCGCTGGCACAGGAGGGCGCCAATGTGGTGGTATGCGATCTCGGTGTGACGGTCGCCGGGGCCAAGGAGCAATCCTCCCCCGCGGATCAAGTGGCGGAGGAATGCAGAAAGCTCGGCGTGAAGGCCATCGCCAACCACGGCGATGTCTCCAACTTCAAAGATGCCGAGGCAATGATCAAGGCGTGCGTGGATAACTTCGGACGGATCGATATCCTCTGCAATATCGCCGGCATCGATCGGCCCAAGATGATCTGGAATATGAGCGAGGAAGACTGGGATCAGGTGATCGCCGTTCATCTGAAAGGAACGTTCAATTTGACGCGCCATGCCGCGCCGCTGATGCGGGAGCAACGGTACGGCCGCATCATCAACTGCGTCTCCGAAGCGTACCAAGGGGGGGTCAGTCACATCAATTACGCCGCGGCCAAGGGCGGCATTGCCAGTTTTTCCTACGGCACGGCGCGGGAGCTCGGCAAGTACGGCGTGACTTGCAATGTCTTCGTTCCCCGGGCTGCGACCCGCATGGTTCAGGGAGAAGAGGTGATGAAGATGATCCAGAAGCGGGTCGAGGCGGGGCTCATGAGCAAGGAGAAGGCGGAGGAGATGAAGATGGACACCATGCCGCCGGAGTATTTCGCCAACTTCATCGCCTTCCTTGCCAGTGAGGAGGCGGGATGGATCAACGGTCAGGTTTTCCTGACCACTCCGGGCGCGCTCGGCCTCTTCAGCCAGCCGGAGATCATCCTGCAAGTCCGGCACGATCCGAATAAGGAAGGGGCGTGGACCTTTGAGCAATGCGCGCAAATCACCAAGGAGAAGCTCCTGACCAAGTACAAGAATCCGGCCCCGCCGGAAGCGCCGAAGGACAAGAAGTAAATAACGGCCCATCCCTCTCATCTCCTCGTGGAGTTTCCCCCTCTCCTCCTAGGAGAGGGGGATCAAGGGGGAGAGGTCAATGTTCCTGATTTGAAGGGAAGGGCAGTAAATCGAGGAGGATTCCATGGCAGTTTTGCATCCGCATCTGGAACTGGCGCCGGTCGAGTTCACCAAGGTCATCTATGAGAAGAAGGGGAACATCGCCTATATCACCTTCAACGATCCCGAGAATCGCAACGCCACCGATTGGCCGGGTCAGAAGGGCTTGACCGATCAGTATTGGTATGCCCTCGATGATGCCGAATTCGATGACGATATCAAAGTGGTGGTCATCCGGGGGAACGGCAAGGATTTCCATGCCGGTCATGATCTGGGGGGGGTGGGGTTCATCTACGGGATGGGGACGGGCCAGCCCGGGGAGCGGCGCGCGAGCCAGCGCATCCGCTATTCCGTGGATAAAGGGTTCTTCCATGATCTGGCGATGAAGCTCTTTCTTCACCCCAAGATCACCATCGTCAAGTGCCACGGGCACTGCCTCGGAGGGGGCGTTTATATTCCGCTCCATGCCGATATCGCCATCGCCGCCACCGATGCCAAGTTCGGCTGTGTCGAGCAGCGGCTCGGGTTTGCCGGCAGCGGCGCTCCGGTGCATCTTCTGATGATGACCATCGGCATCAAGCGGGCGCTCGATATGCTTCTCACGGGGAGGCTCGTCAGTGGAGAGGAGGCGGCCCGGATCGGATTGGTGACCAAGGCCGTTCCGCCCGAGAAGCTCGATGAGGAAGTCCAGAAGATGGCCGAATCCATGTGCCTTCTGCCGCGCGATGGCATCGCCATCGGCAAGGCCACCCGTCGGCTCATCTATGAAGGCTGGGGGCTCACCAACAGCATCCCGGATATCTCGCATACCATGTTCACCAATTTGCGGTGGGAGCCGGACGAGTACAACTTCTTCAAAGAGCGGCGGGATAAGGGGGTCAAGACAGCCTTCAAGGAGCGGGACGAACGTTTCAAAGGGAAGATCGATTAGGCGCCGGGGGAGGCGTGTTTGGTATAATGGAAATCCCAATGCCCGGCTCTGCGCCGGCATTGGGATTTCGTTTGGGAGGAGGGCACGATGGCTTTCGAGAAATGGCAAGAGGAATATCAGCGCAAGATGACCACCCCCGAGGAGGCGGTCAAGATTATCAAGTCGGGTGATTATGTGGTCCTGAGCCAGCCGGAGCCCCTCGCGCTCTGCCTTGCCCTCTCGTCTCGAATCGGCGAGATTAAAGGGGTGAAGATCCACGGCGGCGGGGGACGGGATATCCCGTGGTTCGATCCCGTCTTCGATGAAACCTTTCAGTTCGAGATTCCCTATGTGCTTCCACTGGTAAGGGATCTGATGGACCAGCGGCGGGGCGATTTTCAGGTGGTGGGGCTCTATGCCTCGGCGGATGTGCCCTTCATGAAACCCATCGATGCCTATCTCATTCAAGTCGGCCCCCCCGATGCCCACGGCTTCTGCAGCTTTGGGGCCTCGTGCTGGAACAAGAAGGAGCTCTGCCGGGCGGCCAAGACCGTTCTGGCCGAGGTCAACCAGAACGTGATCCGCACCTACGGGGAGAATCATATTCACGTCTCGGAGATCGACTATTTCGTGGAGCACACGCCTTCCGGCACAACGCCCGGGGGCACCGATCTTCTGGGGCGGCGGGTGACGGGGCCGGGGGAGTTGGAAAAAACGATCGCGGGGTATATCGGCGAACTGGTGAAGGACGGGGATTGCCTCGAGATCGGTGTGGGCGGAACGGCGGAATGGGTGGCACGGCTCGGCGTGCTCGATAACAAGGTGGATCTCGGATGGCATTCGGAAAATACCCCCCGTGGGGTGGCCACATTGGTGAAGAACGGGGTCATCAACGGCAAACGAAAGAAGATCAACATCGGCAAGGCCGTCGCCACCGCCGTCGGCGGGGGCACCAAGGAAGAGATGGACTTCATCAACATGAATCCGCTCTTTGAAGTCCATCCTTCAAGCTATGTGCTCAACCCCAAAGTGATCTCGGAGAACGATAATGTGGTGGCCATCAACAGCGCCATTATGATCGATTTGACGGGTCAGATCTCCGCCGAGTCCATCGGCACCAAGATGATGAGTGGGGCGGGAGGGCAGACGGCCTTCGCCATCGGGGCCTATCTCTCGAAGGGCGGCCGGGCGATCTCGGCCATCCCTTCCACGGCTCAGGGGGGGAAGGTATCCCGAATCGTGCCGCAACTTGAACCCGGAACGATCGTCAGCACCCCCCGGACGCTCGCCGATATCGTGGTCACCGAATACGGCGTGGCCCGGCTCAGGGGCAAGACGCAGCGGGAACGGGCCCTCGAACTCATCGGCGTGGCGCACCCCGATTTCCGCTCGGAGCTCGAGAAGGCGGCTCGAAAGCTCTACTGGCCATGAAGGGGATTCAGCGGAAGAGCGCCGTCCGCACGCTCGAAAAGGGGTCGCTGTCATATCCCCGAAAGGTGCACTTCCCCCCTTGTTCGCACGGCTCGGGGCATGGGTAATGCCGGATTTCAATCACGCCTCTCACCCCCTCGTGCGCGGCCATCACCGCACACGGATACACCGTGACCGAGATCCGTTGTTCGGAGATATCTCCCCGAGCGCCCCCCTCGATCGGCTCGACGAAATAGATGGCGGCGGTCTTGATGACGTCCCGGTAGGCTTCCGCATACTCATAGCACTTGGTTACGTTGGTGGGGCCGATCGGGAGAAGCGCTTTTGTCACATCCGCGGAGAATGCCTGAAGGCGCTTCGAAGTGAGTATGGGCGTCTTCGGGGCCACCCGGAATGCCACTGCCTCGTACCACCCTTCTTTGCGTAAATGACGGCGGCGGACGGTTTGTTCGTTCCATGTAAGGTCGGGAATCTCGGCTAGGGTGCGGCGGATCTCTTCGAGTTTGCTCATCTCTTAGCTCTCAGTTCCAAGTTTCGGGAATTTCCCCTCGATTCCCTCCGGCAAAGGAGAGGGGAGTGATCATCCCAATCGGCCCGAAAGTTGTCGTCCGCCGAGTAAATGCATGTGAAGGTGCCAAACCGTCTGCCCGCCCTCGGGGCCGCAATTGATGGCCAGCCGGTAGCCGGTTCGGGAAAGGCCCTCGCGTTCGGCCAGGGTGTTCGCCACTCCCGCCATTCTGCCGATGATGGCCGTATGATCCCCGAGCTCAGCCAGAGTGACGATATGCGCTTTCGGCACGATAAGGATGTGCACCGGTGCCTGCGGATGAATATCCCGGAAGGCGACCACCTCGTCGTCTTCGTGGAGAAGCTGGGTTTGCGTTTCCCCGTTTGCGATCCGGCAAAAAACGCAAAGCTTGCGCTCCCCTTTATTGGGAACTGCTGCCTTTTCCATTTCCTCTCCTGCGCTCCAGATGGACCATCAAAAGCGCCAGATCCGCGGGGGTCACTCCATCGATCCGCGAGGCCTGCCCTAACGTCTGGGGCCTGAAGCTCTTGAGTTTGTGGCAAGCTTCATAACGGAGCCCGCGGATCGCTTCATAGTCGAAGCCATCGGGGATGCGGCGCTCTTCGAGTCCCCGCATCTTCTGGACCATGCTCTGCTGCCGTTCGATGTATCCGCCGTACTTGACCTCGATCTCCACTTGCTCGATCCGATCCGCCTCGAGCGCGGGATCGGCGATCCCCGCCCTCCGCAGGGATTCATACGTCGCTTCGGGGCGCCTCAAAAGTTCCAGTCCGCTCACGTTATGGCCGGAAGCCATTGGCCTTATCCCATCCAACCCCTCTTCGAACCTCTCTATGGCTACCCATGTCTTCGAAAGTCGTTCGATCTCCCGCATGATCGCTTCGCGCTTGGCCTCCACCGCCTCGAATCGCTCCCTCGAGACAAGTCCGATCTCGTAACCGATCGGCACGAGGCGCAGATCGGCGTTATCGTTTCTCAGGAGAAGACGGTACTCAGCCCGAGAGGTGAGCAATCGGTACGGCTCGGTGAGCTCCTTTGTCACCAAGTCGTCGATCATCACCCCGAGGTACGCTTGATCCCGCCGAAGGATGAGCGGGGGTTTGCCCTTCACCTTCAGCGCCGCGTTGATCCCGGCAATGAGCCCTTGGCCGGCGGCTTCCTCATAGCCCGTGGTGCCGTTGATCTGCCCCGCAAGGAACAGCCCGGGGACAAGCTTTGTCTCGAGGCTGCTCCGGATTTGACTCGGCGGCACATAATCGTATTCGATGGCATACCCCATCCGGACGATCTCCACCTTCTCCAGCGCCGGAATGGAACGGACGAGGGCCAATTGCACGTCTTCCGGCAGACTGGTATTTCCCCCCTGAAGATAGACTTCCGTGGTCTCCCATCCTTCGGGCTCGAGGAAGAGGGGGTGCGCCGCCTTATGGGCGAATTTCACGATCTTGTCTTCGATAGATGGGCAGTAGCGGGGGCCTCTTCCCGTGATCGCGCCGGTGAAGAGCGGTGCCCGATGAAGGTTTGACCGGATGATCTCGTGCGTCCGGGCATTGGTGTAAACCAGATAGCAGGGGAGTTGCATCCGCCATGGCGTTGGTTTGGCGATGGGGTAGACAGGGTTGGGCGGGGGAAAGCGGAGCGGCTCCCGCGGGGGCTCAAAGCTAAAGTAGAGGGGGGTATCGCTCCCGGGCTGAACGATCGTCTTGGAGAAGTCGATGGTTTTCGCGTCCAGACGGGGGGGCGTGCCGGTCTTCAAGCGGCCGAGGGTAAAGCCGAGCTTCCGAAGGCTTTCGGAGAGGCCGTATGCCGCGAACTCCCCCGAACGCCCGGCGGCGAAACTCGCTTCTCCCATGATGATTCGCCCGGCAAGAGAGGTCCCGGTGGTGAGAATGACCGTCTTGCCCTCGTAGGTCCAACCCGTAGCGGTCCGGACCCTCAGCGGGGATTGATCCGTTTCTCCCCCCCGCTCCACCGCCTCCACCATCGCTTGCTTCAAATGGAGATTCGCTTGCCGTTCGAGCGTATGCTTCATGGCAAGCCCGTAGAGCTTCTTATCGGCCTGGGCCCGGAGCGCTTGAACCGCGGGGCCTTTGCCCGTGTTGAGCATGCGGATCTGAATGAAGGTCTTATCGGTGTTGCGGGCCATCTCCCCGCCCAAGGCATCGATCTCGCGCACCAGATGCCCCTTGGCCGGGCCGCCGATGGACGGATTGCACGGCATGAGGGCGATGGTATCGAGGTTCATGGTGAGGAGCAGCGTGCGGCACCCCATCCGCGCCGCCGCAAGCGCCGCTTCGCATCCGGCGTGTCCGGCCCCCACCACGATCACATCATAGACCATAGCATTTTCCATTCTATCATTAGAATTCGAACAGCGAAAACGGGGGGTTTCTCTCCCGAAAAGATCGATCCCGCTTTGCAACCTTCACCCTCGGGTGACGAACCATATGATCACTTCACTGCGGACCTTGCCCCGGCATTTCCCCACACCCCATGAACGATCCGGCTCCTCCGATCCCATCGGTGTTTCCGGGGGCTCACAAGTTGTTGGCTTCATCTTGATCATGTACACTATCCTTGAGGTATTTTCCTTCCAAGGGGGGCGGTATGTTCACGTTCTGGCGAAGAACGGTTCTCGGCACACTGATTCTTTTGCTCATCCTCACATGCGGAGTCACCGTCGGCTGCGGGTCGAAGGAAGGGAAGTCCGCGACCGTGGTTCCCAATATATCGCCCCCCGAAGGCTTCTATCAGAATGCCCTTCACGGCTTTTCCATTCACTATCCCTCACAATGGACCGCAACGAGAGGCAAGACGGGAAAGGCTGTGTTCACGGTGGCGAATGCCGGCCGCAGTTGCGCCATACAGGTTTTTGTCGAATCGGTCCCAAGGAACACTTCCCTCGATGAATGGGGAAAGACGGCCCTCAAGACGGTCAAACCGAAGGTCAGCGGTTTCACTCTCCTCTCGGAGTCGAGGGTTCAACTGGGCGAGGAAATCGCGCAGGAGTACGTGTTCACCGGCGATGATCCGGCAGGGCCGATCACCGTCAAGCTCCTTTCGCTCGTGGCAAACGGAAAAGGGTTCATCGTGGTGGCCGCATGTGAGGCCGATCTTTACGATCTCCTCGAAGATGCGATCGACAACATCGTGTACAGCTTTCGAGTGACCAAGCCGCTTCTGGCGGATTTGAAGCGGGAGGAGTATCTCTCCCTTCTGGACTTTGGGCCGATCACTCTGGATCCGGCGATCATGCGGGATACCGCCTCGGCGTACTATATCATGGAGATCTTCAGCGGGTTGGTGACGCTGGATCAGAACCTTGAGATCGTCCCCGATCTTGCCGAGCGGTGGGAAGTGAGCGCCGATGGCACCGTCTATACCTTCCATCTGCGTCCCGATGCCAAGTTTCAGGATGGCAAACCGGTCACGGCGTACGATTTCAAGTACTCGTTCGAACGGGCGTGCGATCCGGCCACCGGCTCGGAGACGGCCGCAGAGTACCTCGGGGATATCGTCGGAGTGATGGAAAGGCTCTCCGGAGAGGCCGGCGAGATCCGCGGGTTGAAGGTTCTGGATGACCATACGCTCGAGATCACCATAGATGCCCCCAAAGCGTATTTCCTCGCCAAGCTGGTTTATCCCGTGGCCTTCGTGGTGGACCGGGAGAATGTGGAGTCGGGTCCGGATTGGTGGCAAACCCCGAATGGGAGCGGCCCTTTCAAACTGGCCGCATGGGAGCCGGACGAGATGATCGTGCTCGAGCGGAATGCGTTGTACTATGGGGAAATGCCCGGGATCAAGTACGCCATCTTCAATCTCTGGGCGGGCGTTCCCATGACGATGTACGAGAACGGGGAGATCGATATCACCTATGTTTCCGGTTCCGATATCCAGCGGGTGCTCGATCCATCGAGTCCCCTCCATCGGGAATTGATCACCGTTCCGGAGTTCGCCATTTCGTTCTTAGGCTTCAATGCGGCGCGTCCCCCCTTCGATGATCCCGATGTCCGGCGGGCGTTCTGTCTAGCGGTGGATAAGGAGAAGATCGCTAGTGTGCTTATGCAAGGGTTGGTGCAACCGGCCGCTGGCATTTTGCCTCCGGGGATGCCGGGGTATAATGAACAACTGAAGGGGTTGGGCTACGATCCGGACGGGGCGATGGAGGCCCTGCGGCAATCGAAGTACGGGGGCGCGAGCAATCTGCCGCCCATCACTTTCACCACTTCCGGCCTGGGCTCCATCTCGCCGATTTACGAGGCCATGATCGCCATGTGGCGGGAAAACCTCGGCGTGAATGTGGAGATCCGGCAGATCGAGCCGGAACGATACCCCTACGTGATCGAGGAAGAGAAGGACGAGATGTTCGAGATCGGATGGACGGCGGATTTCCCCGATCCCCAGAATTTCCTCGATGTCCTCTTTCATACGGGGAGCAAAAACAACACGGGCGAGTACAGCAATCCGGCAGTGGATGCCAAATTGGATGCGGCCCGCAGGGAGATGAACGAATCCGAGCGTCTGCGCCTTTATCAAGAGGCGGAACAGATGCTCGTGGATGATGCGGCATGCCTTCCGCTGTTCTTTGGATACAGCTATGTTCTGGTGAAGCCGTATGTGAAGGGATACCCGGCTTCACCCTTGCCCATTCCGTGGCTCAAGTACATTTCCATCGAGCCGACGGAGTAAGAGAGCGCCCCATGCAGAAAGCAAGACGGCCCCTCCGATGGTTTCCGGGAATTTTCGCCCTCATCCTCATTGCGGGGACCCTCATTTCGGGATGCAATTCCGAAGGGGAATCCCCGCGGGCGGACTCCCTCTCCAATGCCGAACTTCTTCCCCGCGGCACGCCCACTGCCGACGCCGGTGCGGAAGCCATCCGGATCGTTTCCTCAGCCGTTCATGCGGAGTTTCCCACATCGCTCACCTTCGCCGCGGAGGCCGAAAGCGCCCACCCGATCACGAAGGTTGAGCTCCGTTATCGAATCAAGAAGGTGACCACGGCTTCCGTCACCGCCACTGTGATGCCGGCTTTTACCCCGGCCGAGCGCGTGAGCGCCACGTGGGTCTGGGATACGCGAAAAGAAAGCCTCCCGCCCGGCGCCGAGATCGAGTATCAGTGGAAGATCGCGGATCAAGGGGGCGGGGTGTTGGAGACGCCCTGGGAGCGCTTCATCTTCGAGGATGGTCGTCACCCTTGGCAGGAGATCCAAGAGGGGGGTATCCGGCTTTTCTGGTATGAGGGCGATCGGTCCTTTGCCGAAGCGCTGATGAGGGCGGTTCAAAAAGCCCTCGAGAAGCTCGAACGAGAAGCGGGCGCCACGCTTCAATCGGATGCCCGGATTTATATCTACGCGAGCACCGCCGAACTCCACGATGCCCTGATATTCCCGCAAGAATGGACGGGGGGGCTCACCTTCGCGGACTACGGGATCATCGTTATCGGGATTTCCCCGAGCCTTCAATCGTGGGGCGAACGCATCATGGCCCACGAGATGACCCATCTGGTCATCCATCAGCTCATCTACGGGCCTCTGGCCGTCTTGCCCGCTTGGCTCGATGAAGGCCTGGCCATGAACGCTGAGGGGGATCTTCGCCCCGATCTTGCGGCGATGTTGGCGGATGCGCTCGCCTCCGATTCGCTCTTCTCCCTGAGAAGCCTGAGCGGTGCCTTCCCCGCCGATTACGATGCCGCCGGCCTAGCCTATGCCCAGAGCTTCAGTGTGGTCAAATACCTTCTCGATACCTACGGTCGGGAGAAGATGCAATCCCTCATTTATGCCTTCAAGGGGGGCGCTACCGCTGACGAGGCCCTTACTCGCGTATATGGGTTCGATGTCGAGGGGTTGGAAAAAGAATGGCTCTCTTCAATCTCCAAGGCCCGTTCTTGAACGGGCCTCCCCGAACAACCTCTCCGCATTGCGGAAGAAGAGGGCCTGTAGCGCCGATGCAATCTCTGCCGGGGATTTGCCCCACTTTCCGAGCTTTTCGGCGGCGCCCATGATCGCTTCGAATTGAAAGATGATCAGCGGGGCATCGAGTTCGATCCTCTGTTCGGCCGCGAAGTTCCTCAGTTGCGCCCCGAAATTGGTGCTCACCAGAGCGGTGATCACGTTCCCGTTCTCTTCATCGTGGGCGAGCACCCGTCGCCCCTCCGCGATCTTGAACATGATGTAGCGCCCCCGCTCGAAGAGGGCGAAGTCAATATCCGTGCCGAACACTAAATGCGCCTTCTCTCTCAGCGCCGCGGCGATCACCGAAGGAATCGTCACGGCGGAGATGTCCATCCATACATGTTCCCAGAGATCGTTCCGGTCCATCCATGCGAGAAGGTCTTCGATCTTGGAGGGGGTTTGCGCTTGCCCCAGATGGGCAAGGATGATCCGTAAGCGGGGATACGTGCCGACGATCCGGAGAAGCTCGTCCTTGAGGGAGGGCTTGATCCGTGGCGCGACCACAAGTTGGGGGAGGTGCACCACGAGCGGCAGTCCGAACCGATCGGCGATGCGAAGGGCCTCGGGATTGAGCATTTCGGAAAGGGCGATATCGGAGATGACCCCCCGCTTCACGTAGGGTGAAGTGGTCCGGGGGGTCATCTTGAACCCTCGTGCCCCCCCCTTTACCCACCCCTCGATCTGAGGGACGGTCATCTCCGGCGTGATCACGGCGAAGGGGATGATTGCGGGGGGTGATGCCATGGCACGGGAACGAGAGACGAGATGATCGTTCTTGACGGAAAGGTCATAAGCCGGGAGGGGGGTATCGAAGACGACGGTTATGGTCTCGATTCCCTCCGCGCGGAAGAGGGCTTCGTAGAGAAGATTGATATCTTCGAGGGTAAACGGTTGCTGAGGGACGAGTTCCGAAGGAGCATCGGGGAGGGTCTCTTCCCGGCCGGAAGAGATATGGGCGTGGCAATCGTAAAGGCGGCGGATTCCGTAAGCGCCGAGGAAATCGATGAACCGCCGATAGATGGGTTTTGAGCGGATCTCGGTGATGACCTCTGGCAAGTGCGGATTCCGGGGCCCGGTGTTCATACCTGTGCCTCGTGCGGGGTTATCACGGCGAAAGGCGTTCATGCCGCAAAGTCGTTCGTTCTCAAAGGCCCCGCAGTTCCTTGATCCGCTGGGTCAGCATGGGCACGATCTCGAAGAGATCCCCCACGATGCCGTATGTGGCCACCGAGAAGATGGGGGCGTTGGGATCTTCGTTGATGGCGACGATGCACTCGGAGGTTTGCATGCCCGCGAGGTGTTGCACGGCTCCGGAGATGCCGCATGCGATGTACAGCTTGGGGCAAACGGTCTTGCCGGTCTGACCTACTTGATGAGAATAGGGGATCCACCCCTCGTCCACCGCCGCCCGTGAGGCCCCCACCGCCGCCCCGAGCACCTCGGCAAGGTCCCGGATGATCTTGAAGTTCTCCGCTTTGCCCAATCCCCGCCCGCCCGAGACGATGATATCCGCCTCCTCGATCTTGATCCGCTCGGTCACATCCTCGATGAATTCCAGAATTTTCACCCGTGACGACTTCGGCTTGCCGTCGAGCCCCATGCGGATGATCTCCGCTTTCCGACCGGCGCGCGGCGCACCTTTCTTGAAAACATGGGGGCGGACGGTGGCCATCTGCGGGCGCCGTTCTCTGCAGAGGATGGTGGCCATGATGTTCCCGCCGAACGTCGGGCGCGTTTGCCGCAGAAGCCCCGTTTCGGCATCGATGTCCAATCCCGTGCAATCGGCGGTGAGACCCGTCTCGAGGATTGCCGCTATGCGCGGGATGAACGCCCGGCCCATGGCCGTAGCGCCCGCAAGGAGAATCCGCGGCCTCTTTTCCCTGACAAGGTCGACAAGACATGCGGTGTAGATATCATCTTGGAATTGCTCCACCGCGGGATCGTCGAAATAGAAGACCCGATCCGCACCATGCTCCCCCAATTCCTCCACCCCTTGAACGCTGTGCCCGAAGCACACCGCCGAGAGCTCTGTGTGAAGGGCATCGGCGAGCTCGCGTCCCTTGTTCAGAAGTTCATAGACCACCCCTTTGATGCGGCCGTCGCGCTGTTCGGCGAAGACCCAGACGCCTCTGGAATCATCCGGGCCTGCGGCCGCCTTGGGAGCATCGATGATGATCGCTCCGAAGCTACAGGCATCTCTGCATGCCCCGCAGAGGTTGCATCCCTCCCCGATCCGGGCCAAGTTATCCACAACCTTGATCGCCCCAAACGGGCAGGCGGATTCGCATGTTCCACAGCCGGTGCACTTATCCCGATCGATTCGAATTCCCATGATCTCCCTCGAACGCTAAATTACCTTCATCTCTTGGAGCTTCTCGCAGAGGCGGGTGACCTTCTCCTGAGGACTTCCGTTGAAGATCTCGCTCTTTCGTTCCCGCTTCGGGGAAAAGATATGGGCAACCCAGGTGGGGGATCCGGCCACGCCCACTTTGCTTTCATCGGCGCCGATGTCTTTTGCCGACCACACAGGGATCTTGGCGGATTTGGCCTTCATCTTCCCGCGAAGGGAGGGCAATCGCGGGACGTTGATCTCCTTGGTAACGCTCATCACGCAGGGCAAGGGAGCCTCCACCCGGTCGTGTCCCTCGTCTATCAATCGCAGGGCCCGCATCTTGCCATCGGCGATCTCTTCCACTTTGCTCACGTAGGCCACAAACGGAACGCCGAGCCGCTCGGCAAGGCCCGGTCCGACCTGACCCGTATCGCCGTCCATCGTTTGTTTGCCGGTGATCACGAGATCGAACTGCCCGATCCGGGCGATCGCTTTGCTGAGCACATAGGAAGTCGAAAGCGTATCCGATCCGGCGAAGGCGCGATCACTGATGAGGATGCCCTCATCCGCGCCGAGCTCGATCGCTTCCCTGAGCGCCGATTCGGCTTGCGGCGGCCCCATCGTGATCACGATCACCTTCCCTCCGAAGCGCTCCTTGAGGCGCACGCCCTCTTCGATGGCATAGGTATCGAAGGGGTTGATGATGCTCTGTACCCCCTCGCGGATGAGGGTGTTCGTTTCCTTGTTGATCTTCACGTCGGTGGTTCCGGGAACTTGCTTGATGGAGACGATGATGTTCATGGTCGCATGCCCTTTCGCTTGTAAACGTGGGAGATGATATCGTTGCGAAGGATCTGATTCGTGCCCTCATAGATTTGAATGATCTTGGCATCGCGCATCATTTTTTCGACGGGGTAGTCCCGGGTGTATCCCGCTCCGCCGAAGATCTGCACCGCATTGGTGGTCACCCGCATGGCCATATCGCTGGCGAAGAGCTTGGCCATGGCGCCCTCCTCGGTGTAGTTGGTGGCCCCGCTATCGATGGTTCGCGCCACGGCGTACACGAGGCATCGGGCCGCCTCGATCTCGGTGGCCATATCGGCCAGCATGTGTTGGATGGCTTGGAAAGAAGAGATCGGCTGCCCGAACTGAACCCGCTGGCGGGCATAGGCCACCGCTTCTTCGAGAGCCCCTTGGGCGACTCCCACCCCCTGCGCCGCCACCCCGGGGCGCGATTCGTCGAGGGTCTTGAGGGTAATGATGAATCCGGTGCCTTCCTTGCCGATCAAGTTCTCCTTCGGCACGCGGCAATTGTGGAACACGAGTTCGCACGTGGCCGAACACCGAATGCCCATCTTCCGTTCCTTCTTCCCGAAGGTGAAGCCGGGGGTTCCCTTCTCCACGATGAACGCGCTGGCGCCGCGGGAACCCTTGGCCGGATTGGTGAGGGCGATGATGCTATAGATCTCGGCTTCGCCGCCGTTGCTGATGAACTGTTTGGTGCCGTTGAGGACATAGCTATCTCCATCGAGAACGGCACGCGATTTCATGGCTCCCGCATCGCTGCCGGCGCCGGATTCGGTGAGACCGAAGGCGGCCAGCCTTTCTCCGGAGGCGATCTTGGGAAGGTACTTTCGCTTTTGCTCCTCGCTCCCGAACCGCATGAAGGGGATCGTGCCGAGCGCGACCGCGGCATAGCAAATCGAGACACCGCAACACCCCCGGCTCAGCTCCTCGATCGCCAGAACGAGATCCAGCGAGCCGCCTCCCAATCCCTCATATTCCTCGGGAATGAAGACCCGAAAGAGATCGGCTTTGGCGATCTCCTTGATGATCTCCCACGGGAATTGTTCCTTTTCATCGAGTTCCGCCCGAACCGGCTTGATGCGCTCCTCGGTGATCTGCCGGGCGGTCTCCTTGATCATCTTCTGCTGCTCGGTAAAGAAGTACTCCAAATCAACACCCCTCTTTCTTTAATTGGTTGGATTCTTGCTCCTTCGAAAGGCGGGCGGTGGGCCGAAGCGGCGGGCAATTTTCGCGCCTATTATAGCAGGTATTCCGAACGGTGTCTAAAAGAGGCTTTGCCCCGAAAAGGGCGATTCCGCTTCGGAGCCTTCACCCTCAGGGTGAAGGACCTTGACTACCTCATTCTGAACCTTATGCCGGAATTCCCCACACCCCATGAGCGATCCGGCTTCTCCGATCCCACCCGCCCAACCCAAAAGGTTTTCTCGGGGGACATCCCCAATCCCCCGGCTTAAGAGGCGTCTTGACACGCGCCTCTTCAATCGCTGTTTTTGGGTTCGCCCCCCAATGGCGGTATGGGCGCGGTATTGAAAGGTCCGGCCGGAAGCGGAGAACACATCTTGGTGAAGTGGAACCGCTCCCGCGCCGATCGCTCTTCAGCACAAGATACCCGTCTCTCTCTCAAAAACAAGGCCGCCTCAGAAGCACCTTGAGACGGCCTTGTGATCCGTGGGCAGAGCCGATTCAAGCCGCGGCCGCCGCCTTGCGCATCCGGAGCATCTCGGCGAAGGTCTCGATGCGGGTTCGCAGCACCTCAGTCGGGGTATCGCGGCTGTCCATTTGATCGGTCTCCACCGTCAGCACCGGCACGCCGGTTTGCTCCTCCACGAGCTTCTTCAATATCTGGGGGAATCCCCCCGTGGGACGGCAGGCATACATCCCATTCCAGATGATCCCTTCGAGCTTGAAGTACTTCACACATTCGGTAAGCCGGTAGATGAGCCCCGATGTGCTGTGGGTGAGGCCCATTCTCATGAACGCCACCGCCGTTTTCTCGAATCCCTCGTAGTCCGTCTTGGTCAAATCCTTGGGATGAACCCAAAAGAAGGGGGCGACCACCGGCGCCAAGCCCACCTCTTCCACCATGGCATTGATCGCCGGATCGGTGAACCACGGCATGGTCCATGCGATGCGCGGAGCGCCCTTGGGCGTAACGCCGATCCCCTTCTTCACCCGCTCTTCGGCATCCTTGGCCAAGAGGTTGATGGCATTGAGCCCATCGGCCATGGTGCGCCTTTCCGGATTGGTGATCATCATGTAGAAGAGAAGGAGGTTGTTGTTGGCGATGGGCATGGGATCGGCCTTCTGGCATTCGAGGACCCGCTGGAAGCCCAGATACAGTTTGCCGATCTCCATCCGGGCGGCATTCAGGTGCTCCGGCTTCACATGGATATCGTATTTCTCGTCAAGCTCCCGGACCACATTGGCCAGTTCCGCGCCGAAGTATTTCACCTTGTGATGCTCGATATTGGGGTAGTTCTTCGGATAGGCCTCCCAATCCGAGTCCAGACAGTTGTCGATGATGATGCGGGGCACGCCGGGGAAATGGTAGCCGATCAGCTCATCGGTCTTGGCCTCGTTATCGCAGAAAAAGCTGGAGACGAGGAACACATCGGGCATGGGATTGAGCCCCTTGAGAAATCCCCCGAGGCGCATCTTGTTGGCGCCGCACATGCCGGTTCCCGGGGTCATGCCGTGCTTTTCGGCCAGATCGAAGTAGGGATCGGCGATGCCGAACATGAGTCCGAGGATGAACATATTCACGAACTCGGGGGTGGCGGCATAGTATCCGGCCAGATTGATAGAGGTGCCCAACCGGGGCTCGAGGGGGTAGGTATAGAAGACCACTTTCTTGTGCTCTTCCTTGCACAAGGCCAGATCGATGAACTGTTTCATCCAGATGCCCCACACCTTCCGTACCCCCGCCGACTCCATCCAGAAGTATTTATGAAGGCGCTCGATCCCCCGCTTCACCTCTTCCGGCCCGATCTCGGCCTTCTTGAACACCTTCTCGATCCGCGGGGCATCCTTCTTGATCTCATCCTCCGAGTAGTCACAGAGCTTCAACAATTCTTTGTAGTACATCGTTCCCTCCCCTTTCTCTCATGGCAAATCTGTTGGGACTCCCTATCGGCCGAGCGACTCGATGAAGGTTTCGAGACGGGTGCTGAAGGGCCCTCGCTCCATCGAATCATAGTCCGAGGTGAGCTTGAGCATGGGGATGCCGACTTGCTTTTTCAAGATATCCGGGTACCAGTAGGACTCGAACTCATCCGATTCGCGGTTCATCATCTGATACCATACCACGCCCTGGACCTTGAATTCCTTGGCCAGCTTCACCACGAACTCCTGACGTTCCGTGCCCGGCCGGTGCCATGCCGGCGGCACGCGGCGGGTATAGTAGCGATCCGTCAGCGCCTTCATGAGATCGCCGTTGAGCTTGACCTTTTCCCAGTAATGGCGGATGCCCTCGCCGAATTCCTCGATCACCACCATGCCGCCGGCGGCTTCGATCATATCGAGGATCCGGTAATCGCCGTAGGCCAGAGTGGTTCCGGTGAGGAGAAGACGGGCCTTGCCGGTTTCCGGGCCTTCCTTCCCGCGAATGCCCGCCGCGATCTCTTCCAATGCGGGCACCATCACACTCTTGTCGAGAACCATCGAGGCGTGGTTCAGGAAAACGAAGTCGCGGGTGCTGATGGGGGGGCGGGGGGATTTCCGGGAGAGGCTGATCTCGGTGAGGAGCTCGCGCTCTCTGTTCGCCAGTTGAATGGCTTCTTTCAGCCGCTCATCGGTGATCTTGTTGCCGGTGAGAGACTCGAGCTTTTCCTTGAGGGAAGTGATTCCGTGGAGGTAGTAATCCACTGACCACGGGTGTTTGGTGTGCGGGATGCCGAACCGGAAGACCTCGACATCGGTGAAGACATCCCACGTATCGGCGACGATGCGGACGTGGTTATCGGTGACCGGCACGACATAGATATCGATGAGATTGTAGATCGGCTCGCTGCCGAGGATGCGGTAGCCGATGTTGGCCCTCCCGAAGGTGTAAATCCACCGGCTCATGTAGGCCCCGCTGACTTCCACCGGCTCGTGGTCTCCCCCCCGGTTCAAGGCCACCGGCACCGCTCCGGCGGCGTAGGCCAGTTCCTCCGGGAAATACCCGCCGGGAAAATACCCCACGATCTTCTTGCCTTGTTTCTTGAGCTCCCGGAGTTGGATTCCGCGGTTCTTCATTTGTTGGGCGAGTCTTTCAAGCGCTTGCACGGTCGGCCCTCTCTTTGATGTAATGATCGTCCTTGTCGGACCTCTCTCGGACGCATTCATTTTAGAGGAAAGCGGATAGGGTGTCAAAGCGGGCAAGCCAAAAAGGCAACTGTCAACTTCTGGTGGGTGGACACCTCTGGGCATCGATGATCAAGTGAGAAAGCGATTTGAGTGAGCGAGGGCATTCAGAGCCTTGGCGAAGAGGCGATTTGCATTGGTGGGGACCGACCAAGGCCGGAAGGCCTCCGGTAAATCCACGGCTGTGGGTTCGTCCGGCCGGTCTTATCTACGGTCATGTCCGCTACGGGCTTCCTGTGAGAAATGGCATTGCCGGGTTATTTGTTCAGGAGATATCGGCGCACCTGTGCAATAGCCCCGCCGCTCTCCGGATCCGCCTTCTCTTGCCCACCGGTTCCC
>DAOTYO010000029.1:0-33137 GCA_034434815.1 Dehalococcoidia bacterium | reverse complement strand
GCCCAATTCGTGGGGCGCCGGAGCCCCGGCTCGATGATATCATGGGCTTGTGACCCCCTCAATTCGGCAAGGGCGAATCCCCCCCCGATCTCCACCCCCTGGACCGCCGGAATGCTCATGATCGCTTGGGCAATCCTCCCGCTCAGCCGCCGATCCCATTGCGTATGGCTTCCCAATCCGATGGGCACCCGCGTAGCGAGCACTTCGAAGATGCCGCCCAAGCTATCACCCGCTTGCCTTGCCGCATCGATCGCCGCCATCATGGCCTTCTCCGCTTGCGGATCCGCACACCGCACCGGCGAACCTTCGACGGTCGCCCAATCAACCGGCTCGGGGGGATCGGCCCATACCCCGCCGATGGCGATCACATGGCTGTGAATCTCGATCCCGAACTTCTCCAAGAAAACGCGGGCCACCGCCCCCACCGCCACCCGCGCCGCCGTCTCGCGGGCACTGGCCCGCTCGAGGACAGGGCGGATATCATCAAGATCATACTTGACCACCCCCGCAAGATCCGCATGCCCCGGCCGCAGATGCGTGACCGGCTCGATCCCCTTCTCCACCGGAGAAACGCTCATGCGTTCCTTCCAATTCTCCCAATCCTTGTTCCGGATGAGGAGCGAGATGGGACTGCCGATGGTGAGCCCGTGCCGGACGCCCGAGAGGATCTCAGCGCGGTCTTGCTCGATCTGCATCCGCCCCCCCCGCCCATAGCCCCCCTGCCGGCGCTTCAGATCCTGAGCGATCACCTCTTCGCTCAGAGAGAGCCCCGCCGGGACCCCTTCGATAATGACCAGAAGGCCCTTGCCATGGGATTCGCCCGCCGTTAGAAATCGAAACATCGGTTCATCCTCACCTTCTTCCCCTCCATATCAGGGGATTCTCCCTCACGCCAGCGCGCCCTTCGCCTTCTCCATCATCAAGGCCACGGGCGCCGCCCTCTCCGTCCACAGCTCGAAGGCGGCCACTCCTTGATAGACAAGCATCGGGAGCCCTCCCAGAGTCCGCGCCCCCACCCGTTCGGCCGCCTCGAGGAACGGCGTCTTGATCGGATTGTACACGACATCGTACACGAAGGATTTGGGGGAGATCAGCTCCGGAGGCACGGGCGATCGGCCTTCAGAGGGACTGTGCTTCATGCCGATCGGGGTGCAATTGATCAGAAGATCGGCTCCCCACACCGCCCCCTCGAAAGCAGAGCCCTTGCCCTCAGCAAGCACCGTGACCTTCGCCCCCTTGAGCGATTCCCCCAACCGCTCCGCCCTCGCCCGGTCGATATCGAAGAGCGCGAGCGATCCGATCCCGGATTTGATCAACGCGAAACCGATGGCGCGGGCCACTCCGCCGGCACCGATCATGGTGACCCGCTTTCCTTCCGGATCGAATTTCCCCTCGGACTCGAGCGCCCGGAGAAACCCTTCGGCATCCGTATTGTACCCGACGAGCTTCTTTCCGCGCTTCACGATGGTATTGACCGCACCGATATCCGCGGCGATCTCGTTGAGCTCGTCCATCATGAGGAGCACGGACTCCTTGTAAGGCACCGTCACGTTCGACCCCAGTTTTCCGGCGGATCGAATATCCTTCACCGTATCGGCGAGCTTCTCGGGCCGGGTCTCCCAGAGTTCGTACCGGAGATCGAGTCCGAGATGATCGAACGCCGCCTGTTGGAAGATGGGCGAAATGGAATGCCCCAGGGGGTAACCGATAAGCCCGATGACTTGCGTCATGAAACACACCTCGTGATCCGGTTTTTTGGCACTACTGAGCGCTCAGATCGTAACCTTCCGGCACAGCGTGGGGAGAAGAACCGAGCCTCTCGTCAAGATACCATTGCAGGATGAGCGCCGCGGCGGCGGCATCGTGCTTGGCCTTGATCTCCCGGCGCTTCTTCCCCGCCTCCTTCAACAGTTGTTCGGCGACCGAAGTGGAAAGGCGCTCATCGAAGGTTTCCACCGGCACCGGTGAGAGGCGCGAAAGCTCCTCGACGAACGCGAGAGTTTTCTCAGCCTGAGCGCCCAAGCGCCCATCCATGAGCCGCGGTAAACCCACGATGATCCGCTCGACTTTATGCTCCGCCGCCAGATCGAGGATCGTTTGGAAATCCGCTTTGCCACCCTTTCGCTGGATCACGGTGAGGGCGCCGGCGAGCATTCCCGTGGGATCCGAAAGGGCCACCCCGATGCGCCTATCGCCGATATCCAGTCCGAGCATTCTCACCGCGAACCCCTCTTCCTTGGAGAGCAGCGACCGCCGTGATCTCTTCCATCTGCGGGAGTCGAGATCACCTCTTCCCGATCAACGTCGGGACCAGCCGAAGGGCCTCATCGATCTTGCTTTTATCCTTGCCGCCGGCCTGAGCCATTTCCGGCTTGCCACCCCCGCCCCCACCCGTGGCCTGAGCCACTTGCTTGATGATCTTGCCGGCGTGAATGCCTTTGCTCACGAGATCGGGGGTCACCATGGCCAGAAACCGGGGGCTATCCTCCAGAACAGCGCCGAGCACGATCACCCCGCTCCCGATCTTCTCCTTGAGAAAATCGCCCGTCTCCCGCAAACGTTCCATACTTGAGGCCGGGATCTTCGCCGCGATTACGTTGATCCCATCCACCTTCACCGCGGTCGAGAGAAGCGCTTCGGCGCTCTTCCGGAGGAGCTGAGCTTCCAGAGACTCGGCCCGCTTGCGCTCGCTCCGGAGCGCCGTCAGAAGCTCTTCGATGCGATCGGGCACCTCTAGCGGGCTTGCGGCTTCAAGCTTGCGCGACGTCTTTTCGAGCGCCTCCAAACGGGCTTTCACGAACTGTTCCGCCCCCCTCCCCGTAACCGCCTCGATGCGCCTCAGACCGGAGCCCACGCTCTTCTCGCCGGTGATCCAAAAGAAACCGATCTGACCGGTGCTCTCAAGATGCGTGCCGCCGCAGAGCTCCGCGCTCACCCGCTCCGCACCATCGGGTGATCCGATCTCCACCACCCGGACCACCTCCCCGTACTTCTCTCCAAAGAAAGCCAGTGCCCCCGCCGCGATGGCCTCTTTCTGAGGGGCCAAACGGCCGGTCACACGAAGATTGCGGCGAATGTGTTCATTCACGATGGATTGGACACGCATGAGCTCCTCTTCGGAAAGGGCCACGAGATGGGTGAAATCGAACCGGAAGTGATCCGGCGCTACGAGCGAGCCGCCTTGGCGCACCTGATCTCCCAGAACCTCCCGGAGTGCGGCATGGAGGAGATGGGTGGCGGTATGGTTGCGGGCGATATCGAGCCGCCGCTCTCCATCAATCTGCGCCCTCACCCGGTCGCCGGTGGAGAGCACGCCCGCTTCCACCTTCCCGATATGTACGATGATGCTCTCGATCGGACGTTTGGCATCGGTGACCACGACTCTGCCCCGGGCCGACCGAATCTCCCCGCGATCGCCGACCTGCCCCCCCATTTCCCCGTAGAAGGGCGTGCGGGAAAGGATGATTTCCACCTCTTGGCCCTGAAAAGCGGTCTCCACCCGTTCACCACCAACGATGAGGGCCGCAACCTGAGCTTCGGCATCGAACGATTCGTATCCCACGAACTCCGTCGGGGGAAGGCCGAGCGAGCCGTAAAACCTCTCGGCGGATTTATCGGCCAGGCCGAATTTGGCCGCTTCGCGCGCGCGCTCACGCTGGGCCTCCATCTCCCTCTCGAACCCTTCGAAATCCACCTTGAGCCCGTGTTCGGTGGCGATCTCGGCGGTGATCTCCTTGGGGAAACCATAGGTATCGTACAGACGGAAGGCCTGCTCGCCGGAGATGGTGGAAAGCCCGCCGGCTTTCAGTTCCGCCACTATCTCGTCGAGTAGATTGATGCCCGTGGTCAGGGTCTGATTGAACTTGCTTTCTTCGATCTCGATCACGTTGAGAATGTAGTCGCGACCCTTGACGAGTTCGGGATAGAAGCCGCCCATTTGATTGATCACCGTTTTGCCGATCTCCGGAAGGAACAGATCCTTCAAGCCGAGCTTCCGGCCGAAGAGGGCGGCGCGCCGGAGCACCCGCCGGAGCACATATCCCCGGCCCTCATTGGCGGGAATCACGCCATCAGCGATGAGAAAAGTGACTGCCCGCCCGTGCTCGGCCACGACGCGGATGGCGCGCGTGACCGCCCCGCTTTCGCCGTACCGGCGGCCGGTGAGTGCCGAGATACGCTCGATCAAAGGCGCGAAAACATCGGTCTCGTACACGGAGGCCTTGCCCTGCATCACACAAGCGATCCGTTCGAGTCCCATGCCGGTATCAATGTTCGGCTTGGGGAGCGGGGTTCGGTTCTTCTTCTCGTCTTGATCGAACTGCATGAAGACGAGGTTCCAGATTTCGAGGAACCGCCCGCACCCGCAGGAGGGATTGCAATCGGGCTTGCCGCAACCCCTATCCGGCCCGAAGTCGTAGTGGATCTCGCTGCATGGGCCGCAGGGGCCGGTCTGGCCGGCGGGCCCCCAGAAATTGTCCTTCTCCCCGCAACGGATGATCCGTTCCCGCGGCACGCCGATCTCGAGCCAGTAGCGCTCGGCCTCATCGTCATCGAGAAAGACGGTGGTCCAGAGCCTTTCCTTGGGCAGACCGAAGCGCTCGGTGACCAACTCCCATGCCCAAGCGATGGCTTCCTTCTTGAAATAGTCACCGACGCTGAAGTTGCCCAGCATCTCGAAGAAGGTAAGGTGCCCCGGATCGCCCACCGAATCAATATCGGTGGTGCGGAAGCACTTCTGGCATGAGGTCATGCGGCGTTTCGGGGGGACCGCTTCGCCCATGAAATAGGGCTTCATCTGCACCATGCCGGCGGTGGTGAGGAGAAGCGTCGGATCGCCGTGCGGCACGAGGGAGGAGCTGGGCACGATCAAATGCCCCTTCTCCTCGAAGAATTTCAAGAATGTCGTTCGTATCTCGCTGCTTTTCATCTCGGGTGAAAATCCTCTCGCTTGATTCTAGGGCAAGGGCCCTCAGCGTGTCAACGAAGGGCGATTGCCCCGAAAACAGCGATTGAAGAAGCGCACGCCCGGGCGCCTCTTAAACGGGGGGATTGGGCCCCCCAAGAAACCCTCTGAGCGGGTGGGATCGGAGAAGCCGGATCGTTCATGGGGTATGTGAGGGAATTCCGGGGCAAGGTCCGCAGTGACGTGATCATGGTCATTCATTCTGAGGGTGAAGGCTCCAAAGCGGAATCGGTCCTTTGGTGGGCGTTCGTCTCTATTGTTGAGTCCCTTCGCCAAATGTTACAATGCCTTTTGAGCACATGTCACGGGAACCCTTCCGGGAGGAACCGCCATGGATCGCAACCGGGACTACGAGATCAATCAACTTGCCAAGGAAGAATCATGGCGGATGTTCCGCATCATGGGGGAGTTCATCGAGGGATTCGATGAGCTTTCGGATATCGGGCCGGCGGTGAGCGTCTATGGTTCGGCGCGGCTCAAGGAATCCGATTCCCTTTACTGGGAAATCGAGGATATCGCCTTTCAGTTGGGGCGGATGGGGTTTGCCATCGTGACGGGCGGGGGGCCGGGGGTGATGGAGGCGGCCAACAAAGGGGCACTTCGGGCGGGAGCCGCTTCCATCGGGTTGAACATCTCCTTGCCCCAAGAGCAGATATCGAACGCCTATACGACCAAATCGCTCACCTTCCACCACTTCTTCGTTCGGAAGGTGATGCTGGTCAAATACGCCACCGCCTTCATCATCATGCCGGGAGGCCTGGGCACTCTGGATGAGCTTACGGAGGTGCTCACCCTGATCCAAACCCAGAAGATCAAGCCATTCCCCGTTGTTCTGTTCAAGTCCGAATACTGGAAGGGTTTTCTGGATTGGCTCAAATCCACCGTCCTTGCGAGGGGATTCATCTCGGAAGGGGATATGGATTTACTGATGGTCTGCGATGATCCCAACAGCGTGATCGAGATCGTACAGAGCTGGTATATCCGTCAGGAGCTGGTGGGGAAGAGAGCGCTCCGGCGCTAACGTGGACCGAACGAGATTTAGGAAGACAGATGCCGGTAAAACTCGAATTCTGCGGCGGAGTGGGCACGGTCACCGGCTCCCGATATTTGCTGGATACGGGGCAAACGCGACTTTTCGTGGATTGCGGTCTTTGCCAAGAATGGCACTGCAAAGCTCGGAACTGGCGTCCTTTCGAAGTAGCGCCCGCTTTGCTGAAGGCTGTCCTTCTGACCCATGCCCATGTGGATCACTGCGGCCTCCTTCCAAAGCTGGTGAAGGACGGCTTCTCCGGAGATATCTACTGTACAGAGGCCACCGCTCAGATCGCCGCGATCGCCTTGCTCGATTCGGCGAAGATCCAAGAGGAAGACGCGGCCTTCAAGAAAAAACGCCATGAACGGGAGGGCCGAAAGGGCCCGTATCCGGAGATACCGCTCTATACCGTGGAAGATGCCGAGGCCACCATACCCCTTTTCAAACCCGTAAGATATGGAGAACGGGTGCCGCTGGACGGGGGGATTGAAGCGATCTTCCACGATGCAGGCCACATCTTGGGCGCCTCTAGTATCGAATTAAGACTCAAAGCGAATGGGACCCCCCGAACGATCCTTTTCTCCGGCGATATCGGGCGGCGAAACCGGCCGATCATCGAGGATCCTTCTCAGATCGATGCCGCAGACTACGTGATCGTGGAATCCACCTACGGCGATCGCTTGCACGAAGATCCCACCCTGATCCCCGATAAACTGGCCGAAGTGATCAATTCCGCCTATCGAGCGGGGGGGAATATCGTAGTCCCGGCCTTCGCCATCGAGCGCGCTCAGGAGATCCTGTACACCCTGAACGAACTCCTCATTCAGGGGCGAATCCCGCGCCTCATGGTCTTTCTGGATAGCCCGATGGCAGCCCGGGTGACCGAGGTCTTCAAAGAGCATCCGGAGCTCTATGATCAGGAGACCCGAGGACGCATTCGGGAGGGACATTCCCCCTTCGAGTTCCCGGGGCTGATCACCGTCCAATCCATCGAGGATTCGAAGGCCATCAACAACATCAAAGGGACTTGCATGATCATCGCCGGTTCGGGAATGGCCTCCGGCGGAAGAATCAAGCATCACCTTGTGGCCAATATCTCGCGCCCGGAGAGCACGATCCTCTTCGTGGGATATCAATCCCCGGGGACACTGGGGCGGCAGATCGTGGATGGGGCCAAGGAAGTCCGGATCCTCGGGCAGATGCGCCCCGTCCGTGCAAGGGTGGTTCATCTCGGCGGTTTCTCCGCACACGCCGATCGGGACGAACTGACGGATTGGCTCACCCGGCTCAAGCGGGCGCCGCGGCATGTCTTCGTAACCCACGGGGAAGAGGAGGTATCGAAGACATTTGCAGAGTATGTAAGAGCAAAGACCGGATGGAGTGTCTCCGTACCCCGGTATATGGACGAAGTCGTTCTGGATTAGGTCGGACGGGCGTTGTCTCATTCTGTCATGTCTATGGGTGTAACGATAGCGCAGGTTGAAAGCAGCCTGCGCTATCATCGGTTTAAGGAGAGAATCCCATGCCCTCGATAGATGATCTTTGCATCAACACGATCCGGTTTCTGGCCGTGGATGCGGTCCAGAAGGCGAACTCCGGCCATCCGGGAGCCCCCATGGGCATGGCCCCGGTGGCATACGTGCTTTGGGATCGGCTTCTCAAGCACAATCCCACCGATCCGAAATGGCCCGATCGGGACCGATTCATCCTCTCGGCCGGGCATGCCTCGGCCATGCTCTATGCCTTGCTTCACCTCACCGGATACGACCTTCCTCTGGAAGAGCTCCGGCGATTCCGCCAGTGGGAAAGCAAAACCCCCGGGCATCCGGAATACGGCGTGACCCCGGGCGTGGAAATGACCACCGGACCGCTGGGGCAGGGATTCGCTTCCGGCGTGGGCATGGCCATCGCCGAGAAGCTACTAGCGGAGCACTATAACCGCCCCGGCCATGAGATCATCAATCACTATACATATGCCATCGTCTCCGATGGCGATCTGATGGAAGGGATCTCCGGCGAGGCGGCTTCTCTGGCCGGAACCCTCAAGCTCGGGAAGCTCATCTACCTCTACGATGACAACGACATCTCCATCGAGGGACCCACCGATATCACCTTCACCGAGGATGTGAAGAAGCGGTTCGAAGCCTATGGATGGCATGTGGGGGGCCCCATCGACGGCAACGATCTGGGAGCCGTGGAGACGGCCATAAGAGAAGCTCAGGCTCACACCGATCAACCCAGCCTGATCATCTGCCGGACGGTTATCGGCTGTGGAAGTCCGAACAAGGCGGGCACCGCGGGCGTCCACGGGGAGCCCCTCGGCGAAGAAGAGGTGGCATGCACCCGAAAGAATCTCGCTTGGCCCTACGAGGAGCCGTTCGGAATCCCCCCCGAAGCCCTGGCCCACTTCCGGCAGGCCCGTGAACGCGGCAAACGGTGGCAAGCCGTGTGGGAGAACAAGCTCGAGGCGTACCGCAAGGCATATCCGGAGGAAGCGCGGCATTTGGCCGAGGACTTGGAAGGACTTCTCCCCCACGGATGGGATCGCGACCTCGGGAATTTGTTCGCCAAACAAACCAAACCCATTGCGACCCGCGCCGCCTCCGGGGAAGTGCTCAATGCCGTTGCCCCCCGGATTCACGCGCTTGCGGGCGGATCGGCGGATCTAGCGCCTTCCACCAAAACCATCATGAAAGGGCGGGGGGATTTCGGGATCAAGGATTACACCGGGCACAACTTCCACTTCGGGGTCCGGGAACACGCCATGGGCGCGATCGCCAACGGCATGGCGCTGCACCGGGGGATCATTCCCTACACCGCCACATTCCTCGTCTTCTACGATTACATGCGAGCACCCCTGCGGCTCGCCGCTTTGATGGGCCTCCGGGTGATCTTCATCTTCACCCATGATTCGGTCGGCGTAGGTGAAGACGGCCCTACCCATCAGCCGGTGGAACACCTCTTCGGCCTGAGATCGGTGCCCAATCTAGTGACCCTCCGGCCCGCCGATGCCACCGAGACCGTTGAGGCATGGAGAATAGCCCTTGAACGCCGGGAGGGTCCGACCGCCCTCGTCCTCAGCCGCCAGAACCTGCCCGTTCTGGACCGGACCGCCCTTGCACCCGCAACGGGCGTGCGGCGGGGGGGATACACCCTCTGGGAAGCATCTCCCTCTCCGGAAGTGATTTTGATCGGCACCGGCTCCGAAGTGCACATTGCTCTGGAGGCGGGCAGAGCGCTCGAGGAGAAGGGCATCGCCGCCCGGGTGGTCTCGCTTCCCTCATGGGAGCTCTTTCAGTCCCAGCCCGAGGAATATCGGCGGACCGTATTGCCCCCCGGCGTTCGAGCCCGGGTATCCATCGAGGCCGGAATCACTCTGGGATGGGAGCGCTATGTGGGAACGGAGGGGATCGCCATCGGCGTGGACCGATTCGGCGCCTCAGCGCCGCAAAAGGTCATTTACGAAAAGCTGGGGCTCACCGCACCAAACGTGATCGAAAAGGCTCTGGCGCTGGTGCGGCGGTAGGGGCCCACTCCAAACCGGGAATGGGAGATCAAAACAGGAGCTTTCGGGGACCGGCATTTCCCCCGAAAGGCCACTGCGCTATAATGGAAACGCTATGATCGAGAAGTACAATCCATCGGAAATCGAAACGAAATGGCAGAGGCGCTGGGAGAAAGATCGGCTCTACGCCGTAAGCGAGAACAGCGATCGCCCCAAACTCTACGAGCTTACCATGTTCCCCTATACGTCCGGGGATCTGCATATCGGGCACTGGTATGCCATGGCCCCCGCCGATACGCATGCCCGCTTCATGCGTATGAAGGGATACAACGTGCTCCACCCCATCGGCTTCGATTCGTTCGGGCTCCCGGCCGAGAACGCCGCCATCAAGCACGGCATCCATCCCTTCAAGTGGACCATGGACAACATCAAGAACATGCGGCGGCAACTCCGGTCCATCGGGGCCATCTACGATTGGGATCGGGAGGTGATCACATGCCTTCCGGAGTACTACAAGTGGACCCAGTGGTTCTTTCTGAAGTTCTGGGAAGCGGGTCTGGCGTACCGGGCGAAGGCTCCGGCAAATTGGTGCCCGAAGTGTCAGACCGTGCTGGCCAATGAACAGGTCACGGCGGCCGGGCAGTGTGAGCGATGTGATACCCCCGTCATCCGCAAGGACCTTGAGCAATGGTTCTTCCGGATCACAAAATATGCCGATGAGCTGATGCAACATGAAGGGCTCGATTGGCCGGAACGGGTCAAGATCATGCAGCGCAATTGGGTGGGGCGGAGCGAGGGTGCCGAGATCACCTTCGACATTTCCGAATACAACCTCCCCGAAAAGGAGATCCGCGTCTTCACTACCCGTCCGGATACGGTGTACGGCGTTACCTTCATGGTCCTCGCCCCGGAGCACCCCTTGGTCGAGAAGCTCACCGCCCCCGAGTATCGCCAACAAGTGGAGGAATACGTGGACTGGGCGCGCCATCACTCGGAGATCGAGCGCCTCTCCACGGAACGCGAAAAGACGGGGGTGTTCATCGGCGCCTATGCCACGAATCGGCTGAACGGAGAGCGGGTCCCAATTTGGATCGGAGATTATGTTCTCGTGAGTTACGGCACCGGCGCGGTGATGGCCGTCCCCGGCCATGATCAGAGGGACTTCGATCTGGCGAAAAAATACCACCTCCCGATCAAGGTGGTCATCGCCCCCGAGGGATGGGACGGCAAGGAGTTCACTTGCGCCCACGAAGGTCCGGGGACGATGGTAAACTCCGGCCCGTTCGATGGCATGCCGAATGAAGAGGGGAAGAAAGCCATCATCGCCTTTCTCGAAAAAAAGGGGTACGGCAGAGCGGCGGTGAGCTATCGGCTGCGGGATTGGCTCATCTCCCGGCAACGGTATTGGGGCGCTCCCATTCCCATGGTCTACTGCCCGGCATGCGGCCTCGTGCCGGTGCCGGAAAAGGACCTACCGGTGCTCCTTCCCGAAGATGCGGAGTTCAAGCCGACGGGCGAATCCCCCCTCAAGTACTGCGAGTCGTTCGTGAATACCACCTGCCCGAGGTGCGGTAAGGCGGCCAAACGCGAGACCGATACCATGGACACGTTCATGTGTTCGAACTGGTATTACCTCCGCTATCCGAGCCCGAGGTATGCCGAAGGCCCGTTCGATCCCCGGAAGGTACGGTACTGGATGCCCGTGGACCTGTACACCGGGGGCGTGGAACATGCCACCATGCATCTCTTCTATGCACGTTTCTTCACCAAGGCCCTGAGGGATATGGGGTTGATCGAATTCGGGGAGCCGTTCAAAAAACTTTTCAATCAGGGCACGATCATCCTCAACCGGCAGAAGATGAGTAAATCCCGGGGCAACGTGGTCAACCCCGATAAGCTCGTAGCCGAATCCGGCGCCGATGCGGTCAGGGCATATCTCATGTTCATCGGGCCGTGGGATCAAGGGGGCGATTGGAACGACAGCGGACTCGTGGGAGTCGCCCGATGGTTGAACCGGGTATGGGCTCTCGTGCTCGATGAGGCGCAGGGGGAACATCCGGTGGGAACGGATGAGGAACGGGAACTCCGCCGGCAGACCCACAAGACGCTCAAGAAAGTGCACGATGATCTGGAGCGGCTTCATTTCAATACCATGATCGCGGCCCTCATGGAATTCACCAACTATCTGGCCAGGGTCAAGGAGGCCCACCGCGTTCGTGGAAACGCCGCATGGGACGAGGCCGTTCGGACGCTTCTCCTCATGCTGGCCCCTTCAACCCCCCACCTTGCGGAAGAGCTCTGGGAACGAACGGGGAACGCGTACAGTATCCATAATCAGCCTTTCCCCCGCTGGAACGAAGATCTGGCGGCGGAAGAACAGTTCACCCTCGTGATCCAAGTGAACGGCAAAGTCCGGGATAAAGTGACGGCACCGGTTTCAATCTCCGAAGCCGAAGTCAGGGAACTGGCATTGAATCGAGAAAAGGTGAAGGCTCACCTTCAGGGGCGCAGCGCCGCCAAGGTGGTCTATGTGCCCCGACGGCTGGTCAACATTGTGGTATAATGGAAAGTGTATTAGGAGGTCCAATGCGATCAGATTTCATCAGCCGGATCGAGAAGGCCAACCGCTACGCTGAGGAGCGAGATCGAATCCACTTCCGCAGTCTCAGTGTGGATTTCCGAGGAACCCACGATACCCATGTGACCTCTTTCACCGATGGCAAATGGACCTGCACGTGTAACTCGTTTTCGAAGTGGGATACGTGCGCCCATGTGATGGCAATGCAGAAGATCCTCGGGGAGATGCTCCCCGAAGATGCTCAGGCCATCTTTGTATAGACTCATCCAAACCGATTTGCCCCGGGGCGGCCCGCTCCGGGGCAGATTTCCGGCATTCCCCAAGGCAAAAGCCGAGCCGATGTCTATCCTTCGAACTTCTTGAAGACCAAGCACGCGTTCTGCCCCCCGAAACCAAATCCGTTTGAGAGAACGGTCCTCACGTCTTTCTTCCGGGCGACGTTCGGCACATAGTCGAGATCGCACTCCGGATCGGGCTTTTCCTGATTGATGGTCGGGTGAATGATCCCTTCCATGATGGTCTTCACGCAGGCCACGGCTTCCACCCCGCCCGTACCCCCCAGCAGATGGCCGGTCATCGACTTCGTCGAGCTGATGGGCACCTTGTACGCATATTCGCCGAAGACCTTCTTGATGGCCGCCGTCTCGGTCGTATCGTTGAGGGGGGTAGAGGTTCCATGGGCATTGATGTAGTCAATCTCCCTCGGCGTCAGGCCGGCATCCTCGATGGCCCATCGCATAGCCCTTGCGGCCCCCTCCATATCAATGGCCACCGCATGATAGGCATCGGAAGAGATGCCGAAGCCCACGATTTCGGCAAGAATGCGCGCATCGCGCCGGCGGGCATGCTCGAGGCTCTCGAGGATCAGGATTCCCGCCCCCTCCGCCGGCACGAACCCATCCCGCTGGGCATCGAAGGGACGACTGGCCTTGGTGGGATCACTTCCTGAGTAGCTCGAAAGCGCCTTCATCACCGCAAATCCGGCGATCCCGATGGGGCATATCCCCGCCTCGGTTCCTCCCGCCACCATCACATCCGCCGTTCCTCTTCGGATGATCTCCGTCGCCTCCCCGATGGCCTGAGTGCTGGCCGCACATGCGGTGGAGACCGTCGAGGTATATCCCTTCAAACCCAAGGCAATGCTCACCTGACCGGCCGCAAGGTTGGTAAGAATCTTCGGCATGAAGAACGGATTGAGCCGCATGCCGCCTTTGGCGGCGATAAACTCGCACCCGGCCTCGATATCGGGAAGCCCCCCGATGCCATTGCCTAGATAGATGCCGAGGCGTTCCGGGTTTTCTTTGGAAAGATCGAGACCGGCATCCTTGACGGCCATCTTGGAAGCGGCAATGGCAAAGAGGGTGAATCGCGCCATGTGCCGCGCCTCCTTCCGATCCACCCAATCGAGCGGATCGAAGCCTTTCACCTCCCCGGAGACCTTGCACGAGAGATCGGAGGTATCGCAGCAACTCGTGAAGCCGATGCCCGATTTCCCCGCCACAAGGCCTTTCCAGAAATCTTCTACCGTGTTCCCCACGGGGTTGATGGTACCAAGGCCGGTGACCACTACGCGATTTCTTCCCCTTGCATCCTTCATTTGAACTCCTTCCATTTGGTTGATCGAAATGCTTCCTCAGCCCTTCACCATGGGCTCAAGGATCAGGGACCATTCGAGGCGATATGATCCCGGAATTCGGGCTCAAGATGTTCCGGAATCTTCCCCTTGATGAGGGTACCGGAAGGGATATGTTCTTCATGTTCAACTGTCCCATAGCGATGGAACAAATTCACGAGATCAGCGGCAGTGTATGGGATATGGGCTCTAATAGGAATCATCCGTTCGCCGAGCACGCGGGAGATGAGCGCGAGAAGCCGATCCAGACCCCAGCCCTTAGCCGCCGAGATGGCCATCACCGGGCCCGCCTCGCTCCCGATCCGCTCCATGCAATGGTCCACAGCCGCTTCACCGCTGATCCCGAGAGCTTCCACCATCCGATCGATCTTATTGATGGCGACGATCTTCAGCTTTTGCGCCAATCCCAGCTCATCGAGAATGCCATCCACCGTCTGGGCTTGCTCGGCGGCGTTCGGATGGGTGATATCCACCACATGCAACAGAATGCTCGCTTCCGAAAGCTCCTCGAGGGTGGCCTTGAAAGCCGCCACCACCGTCGGCGGGAGCTTCTGGATGAAGCCCACGGTATCACTGAAGAGCACCTCTTGATTGTTCGGCAGCTTTACGCGGCGGGTGGTGGGATCGAGTGTGGCAAACAGGGTATCCTCCACAAACACCCCCGCATGGCTCAGCGCATTAAAGAGGGTGCTTTTCCCGGCGTTGGTGTATCCTACCAGAGCCACCACCGGCATACCGGTGACGGCGCGCCGCTTGCGGTATCGGGCCCGGTGCCGCCGCACCTCTTCGATCTCCTCTTTCAGGCGTCTGATCCGGGCCTCGATCGCCCGCCGGTCATATTCGAGCTGCTTCTCCCCGGGCCCTCTGGTTCCGATCCCCCCACCGAGGCGCTCGAGGTGCTTCCACATGCCGGCCAGCCGCGGCAGGAGATACTCGTTCTGGGCCAGCTCTACCTGAAGCCGTCCCTCATGGGTCTGGGCGCGTTTGGCGAAGATATCGAGGATCAGCGAGGTTCGATCGAGAACCTTGACCCCGAGCGCCTCATCGAGGTTCCGCTGCTGGGTGGGGGTCAGATCCTCATCGAAGATGACCAGATCGCATTTGAGCTCGTCCTTCAGCGCGATCAGTTCCTCAAGCTTCCCCTTGCCGACAAGATGAGAAGGGCTGAGACGCTCTGCGCGTTGAGTGAGCGTGCCCACAACCTCCGCACCGGCCGTTCTGGCCAGAAGGGCCAGTTCCTCCAGCGAATCGCTCAAGGACCAGTGAGAAGATCCTCGCTTGGTCTCGATCCCAACGAGGATTGCCTTCTCGATCTCAGGTTGCGTCTCGAAGGCCCGTTGCTTGGGAATGCTCGATCCCTCCTGAAATCCTCAAAATCGGGGCCGGGTATCCGCTGACCGCCGAACCGCGCCGATTGAGACTAACGCTCCAACTTTTCCAACCGGGCCAAGCCCTCTTTCAGCCGATCATCCGGGATGGTGAGCGAGAGCCTGATATACCCTTCCCCCGCCTTTCCGTAGCCACTGCCGGGCGTGACCACCACCCCCACTTCCTCGATAAGTTTGGCCGCGTATTCGGCGGAGGTAAATCCGGCGGGAACGCGCGCCCATACGTAAAGGCTGGCCCGGGGCGGCCTCGCCCGGAGACCGATCTTGCCCAGCGTTCGAATCATCAGGTCCCGTCGCCGCTGATAGATCGCATTGTGCTCGGCGATGCAATCCTGAGGGCCGGCAAACGCGGCGATCGCCGCTCGTTGAATGGCCTGTGGAATGCCGGAATCGAGATTGGACTTGAAACGCATCAGCGCGTTGATCAGCTTTTCGTTCCCCACGGCCATGCCGATCCGCCATCCGGTCATGTTATAGCTTTTGGAAAACGAGTGGAACTCGACCCCGATATCTTTTGCTCCCGGAGCTTCCAGAAAACTCGGCGGACGATACCCATCGAACGCCACTTCGGTGTAAGGCCCATCGTGACAGACGGCCATATCATACCGCTTGGCAAAGGCGACCACATCCTTGAAGAAATCCATCCCCGCCACGGCCGAGGTGGGATTATTGGGATAATTGATCCACAGGACCTTCGCCTTTCGGGCGATCGCCTCCGGGATCTTGCCGAGATCGGGAAGAAAATCGTTCTCCTCCGTGAGGGGAAGATAATACGGTTCCCCACCGGCCAGAAGCGTGCTCATGGAATAAACCGGATATCCCGGATCGGGGACGAGGGCGATATCGCCCGGGTCGAGCAAGCAAAACGACATGTGCCCGATCCCTTCCTTCGAACCGATCAACGGCAGAACTTCCTTATCCCGATCGAGCTTCACATCGAACCGGCGCTTGTACCAATCCGCGATGGCCTGCCGGAGCTCCGGGAGACCATCGGTTTCCGGATACCGGTGATTGGCCGGCTCGTGGGCCGCTTCACAGAGGGCTTCGATGATATGGGGAGGCGTCGGGATATCGGGATCGCCGATCCCGAAGCTGATCACATCCACCCCCTGTGCACGCTTCTCCGCGATCTTCCGGGTGATGCCCACAAACAGATAGGGCGGCAACTTCTCAATGCGTCTGGCGGTTTGCATTCCTCGCTGTCCTTTCACTTACTCGGGCCATTCCCCTTCGAAGACCCGCTCGGCGGGGCCGGTCAGGTGAACCTCCCCCTGCCCGCTCCATTCGAGCTGAAGCGCTCCGCCGGGGACTTGAACCTCGACGGCATCTCCGGTGAACCCCTTGAGGTGAGCGGCCACGGCCACGGCACAAGCACCGCTCCCGCACGAGAGGGTCTCCCCCGCCCCCCGCTCCCAGATGCGCACCCGAAGATGCCCTCGATCCAGAAGATTCACAATCTCGAAATTCGTCCGTTTGGGGAAAAGACGATGGTGCTCGATCAGAGGGCCAATCTCGTGCAAAGGGAAATCCGAGACCGGATCGGACATGAACGCTACCGCATGGGGGTTTCCCATGGAGACCAAGCTCAGGGCGAGTTCCCGCCGCCCCACTGTGAGCGGATAATCGAGTACCGGGCCCTCGCGGTCCTCCACCGCCGCCGGGATTTTCGAAGGCTCAAATTGGGGAGTACCCATCCCGATTCGGACAAGCCCGTCCCGGATCTCGGCATGAACAACGCCGGCAAGCGTCTCGATGGTCAGCGCCTTCCTTCTCGAAAGGCCTTTTTCGAATACATATCGCGCAAAACACCTCAGACCATTGCCGCAGGTCTCGGCCTCGGAACCATCGGGATTGAAGATGCGCATCCGGAAATCGGCCCGACCCGAATCGAGGACGAGAATGAGCCCATCCGCCCCCACACCGAACCGGCGCGGGCACAGCGCTCGGGCCAAAGCGGACCAATCGCGCTCATCGGTGCGGGCATCGATCATCACAAAATCGTTCCCCGTGGCTTGCATCTTGGTGAATCTCATACGGACTCCAATTCGAACACACTTCGGATTATATGGCTACAGGGCTACGGGCGCAAGCGGTGAGCGGTTTTTCCCCGAGCGGACGTCTAGGATAGTGAAGGTGCAAAACAAAAAATTTTCGAGGGAGGAACCAAATGTGAGCTTGGGCATCGGAAGAGAACACCCGGCACGATAAAACAACAATTGAAAGGAGTAAATCATGAAGAAACTGTGGATGGCGGCTTCGGCCGTCGCGATCATGGCGGTCCTTGTGATCGGGATGGCGGCATGCAATTCGGGAGACACCACTATCGGCGAAGGGGCCGTCGTGGTGAACACCGGCTCGCAGAACACGGGGGTCTGGGTCAACGGTGAGGGCAAGGTCTATGCGGTGCCGGATCTCGGCATCCTTCAAGTGGGTGTAGAGGCCCAAGCGGTCACGGTGAGCGAAGCGAACGCTCAGGCAGCCGCAGCGATGGAAGCCGTCCTCAAGGCGCTTCGAGACGCCGGGTTGGAAGAGAAGGATATCCAGACTTCGAACTTCTCGATCTATCCGGTTCGGGAATGGGACCCCGATACGGGGGAGGAAAGATTGGTCGGGTTCCGCGCCACCAATATGGTCACCGTCAAGATCAGAGCGCTTGAGAATACCGGCAAAATCATCGACTCTGTGGTAGCCGCAAGCGGCGATTACACGCGGATCGAAGGGGTCAGTTTCACTGTCGAGAACCCCACCCCTTATTATGATCAAGCTCGGACCAAGGCTGTGGCGGATGCCAAGCACCGTGCGGAGCAACTGGCTGCGGAGAGCGGGATCAAGCTGGGGAAACTGGTTTATGTGACGGAGAGCACCGGATATGTTCCCCCCGTCCGATACGCCCCGGCACCCATGTACGCCGAATCCGATGTGGGTACTTCTATCAGCGCGGGCGAAGTGGAAATCACCTTGAACGTGCAGGCGAATTTCGAAATCGAGCAATAAGCCAAGCTTGGGGGGCGCGGCTCGCCTTTGTGGCACAAACCTGCGCCCCCCACCCCCGCACGGCGGCTCTCCATCGGCCATGCTTTTCCGATATAATGGACTCTGGCACCAATCGGGGGACTTCCCCGAAGGGCCCGGTATCCATGCGTATCGAAGAAGTAGCCGATGGGGTTCTCTGGATCGCCCCGGACGTTCCCGGGTCGGGTATCGTTTTCTCCTCGTATCTCATCAGAGGTGAAGTGAACGTCCTGATCGAGCCCGGCCCTACCGCTGCGATTCCTTCTCTATTGGAAGCCTTGAAGTCTCTGGGTATCGAGTCGCTGCAGTGGATCATTCCCACACATATCCACATGGACCATGCGGGGGGGCTCGGAGCCCTTGCCGCTCGCTTTCCCGAGGCCTGCGTGATCGTCCATTCCCGCGCCGTTCGGCACATTTTAGACCCCGCACGCTTGATCCAAGACACGCGGGCGGCATACGGGCCGGAGTTCAAGCGCGTGTACGGCGGGATAAGCCCCGTGCTCAAGCATCAAATTCGTGAAACGAGCGATCGGGAAACCATCGCGATCGACGGCAGATCTTTGGAGATCCTCCCTGCCCCCGGACATGCCCCCCATCATGTTTTCATCTACGATTCGCTTACTCAGGGGATCTTCTGCGGCGAAGCCCTTGGAATGGCCACCGATCCCCCGCTCCCCGCCCCCGCCGCCCCGAACTTCGACCTCGAAACGTGTCTGAACTCGATGGGGCGAGCTCTGGCCTTGACACCCCGCATGCTGTTCTATTCCCACGGAAGCACGCGGACCGATGCAACGGCACGCATCCGGACGGCCATGGCAAACACGCGGGCCTTCGCCGATATGGTTCTGGAAGCGATGAAACAGCACGTCTCCCCTGCCGATATCGGCCGTCTGATCCGCGCACACGCGGAGAAACACTTCCCGCCTGAATGGCAAGAAGAAATGATAAAGGTTTGGCTTGCCGGCATGCGCGATGGATACATCGGCTATTTTGCGGGAAAGGGGCTTCCTCGATGAACGACCCGATAGCCCATCTGAGAGACGCCATTGCCGGGGGCAAACACTGGTACATCGCATTGCTCGAAGCCATCGGCCTCTGGGAGCTGAAAGAGGAAACCTACAACGGTCAGCACTACTCGTATCTCATTGCCGGGGAGGCCTTCGATTGGCTCCTTCTAGCCAATCGTCTCTGCCACGAAGTTGCCGACCTTATTCCGGAGAACGAGAGGGATCAGCTTCTCATGGGAAAACCCCCGCTGCCGCTCTCGAAGTCCGAGTTCAAATCCCTCATCGGCCACGCCAAGTACCGAGCCCATCTCAATTACTTTTACGGGGTCGTCGTGGAGCAAGTGCTTCAGCTTGCCGTTGAAGCCGAGGTCCAAAAAGAGCAACAGGGGTATCTACGCCCTGAAGATCCACAGAAAGCGGCCTTTCAACGGATATACGGGGCGACTGAGGAGCAACTTCTGGCCCGATTCAGGAATCAGCGATCCGGCCTATCCCCGGAGAGCCTCTCGATCGCGGAATTCGATGAGTTCACCTACTGGCTGTTCAAATACCGGCTGGCCAATTCCGATAGTGCCCGCATGGCCAGCGATACCCGCAAGGCCCTCGATTTCTTGGCCCGCATGCAGGAGGCCCATCACCCGGATTTCTACTACTTTGTGGAGTAAATCCCCCGAGTCGGCCGGGTCCAATGAAAACCGTCGAATGCCCCCTCGGGGATAGGAGAGGGGAAGTCAACCTTTCAAACGCTCCAGTTCCGCCCTCGCCTCTTCCAGTTGCTTCTCAAGATCGGATATCTTCTCCATCAGGCGGAGAATGACTTCTACCCCCGCCAAGTTGATCCCGAGATCGTCCACCAGAGTCTTTATCTGCCGGAGACGGGCGATATCACGATCCGAATAAAGCCGTTGATTGCCCTGAGAACGGGAGGGCTCAATGATCCCCGCCCGTTCATAGTATCGGAGCGTCTGGGTATGGACCCCGATCATTCGAGCCGCAACGCTGATAACATAGCACGGTTCGGATTCTTTCGCACTCATGTCCACACCTTACCTTCGAAGGGACCTCAGCTCTTCGAAAAGCTTCTTTTCCCGCTCGGTGAGATTGGTGGGCAACACCACCCGAACCTTGGCATAAAGATCGCCTCGATCGCCGTTGTTCAGATGCGGCATGCCCTGTTTGGCAAGACGAAACAGCTTTCCATTCTGGGTCTCCGGAGGGATCTTGAGAGCAAGCTTGCTTCCCTTCAGGGTGGGCACCTGTACCTCTCCGCCAAGAATGGCATCGGTCAGGGGCACCGGCACCTCCACATGAAGATCATCCCCTTTGCGCTCAAATTGCGCATGGGGCCTCACCGTAATGAGCAGAATGATATCGCTCTCCGCCTGAGCCCCCCCTGTCGCCACACGCACCTTCGATCCGGTATCAACCCCCGGCGGGATCTTGACCTCCAGACGGCGCCCACCGAGATCAAGCAAACGGGTAGTGCCGTTGAAGGCCTCTTCGAGGGTGATTTCCACCGGATGCTCGATGGCCCTTTTCCGGCGCACCCTCGTGCGCACCCCGCCCGTATCATCAGCAGTCCCGAAGTTGCGGAAGATCTCCCCGAAGATATCGCTGAAGTCCCCTTCGCCGAAAGTGGTGAAATGATATGTTGCCCCGCCTTGGCGGAATCCCTCAAACGGCCCCCCCGATCCCTGCGCCCTGGCGAACTGATCGGCGTATTGCCACCGGTCGCCGAACTCATCATATTTCCGGCGCTTCTCGGGATCGGAAAGGACCTCATAAGCCTCGTTGATTTCCTTGAACTTGGCTTCCGCCGCCTTGTCTCCGGGATTGACATCCGGATGATACTTGCGGGCAAGCTTCCGGTAGGCTTGTTTGATCTCCTTCTCTCCGGCCCCCCGGCTCACACCCAAGATTTGATAATAGTCCTTCGTTGCCAATTCCGCACCTCTGGACAAGCTCTGTTCAAAGCCCCCTCACACCACACCACCCTAACCGGACGAGGAGAACCCCATGCGCTGCAAATGGAAAGGTTCCCTTAAGTCCATTCTATTACCTTAATATAAAGATTGTCAACATTATGACATACTATTATAATGATACTTGACAATCAATTGTTATGTTGCTATAATTCAAGCCGAAAATAGACCAAAGGAGGTAAAGATGAATCTCGTTCGATGGGACCCATTTGCTGATCTCAGACAGGCGATGGACCGGGCGCTGGATGAGAGCATTCGGCCGCTGACCGTTCTCCGGAGCATCGGCGATATGGCCTTCATGCCCATGGACGTGTATCAGACGCCGAATGAGCTCGTCATCAAGGCCACGATCCCGGGCGTGAAGCCGGAAGATGTGGATATCACCATCACCGGCGATACGCTCACCATCAGCGCCGAGATGAAGGAGGAGAAGATCGAGAAGGCGGAATATCTCTATCGCGAACGAAGGTTCGGTTCCGCCACTCGCACGATCACCCTTCCGAAGGCGCTCAAGACAGACGAGGCCCATGCCTCATTTGAGCACGGGGTACTGACCCTGATCATTCCCAAGGCGGAAGAGGCCAAGCCCAAGCAAATCAAGGTCAAACCCCATAGCGTGGTGGAAGCCAAGAAATAAACCGAAAGCTGAGTTCTCTCGTTGCCGGAAGGCCGAGCTCCCGCGGGAGCTCGGCCTTCCGGCTTTCTCGAGCAATAGCCGCAAGGGCGGACTCCAAGATAGCCATCAATGGAGCTTCCCGAAAAGCTTATCGTACGTGGCGAGCAAGGCCTCCGGCACCACCCGTACATCCGCGAGGACGGTCATGAAATTCGTATCCCCGTTCCAACGGGGTACAATGTGGGTGTGAATATGTTCCTCGATGCCTGCGCCGGCGGGCTTGCCCAGATTGATGCCCACGTTCATCCCATCGGGACGCATCTCCGCCTTCAGTAGATCCACACATCGGCTCACCAATTGAAAATGCTCCAGCAGTTCTTCGGTGCTGAGTGCGTTCAAGCCGGAAACATGTCTATTGGGCGCCACCATGAGATGGCCGGGATTGTAAGGATATTTGTTCAGCATGACAAGGTTGTACTTCCCTCGGAACAAGATCAGATTCTCCCTATCGCGATTCTGTTTGGGTTTGGCACAGAAGATGCACTCCCTGTCCTTTTCCCCCAGAATATACTCGATCCGCCAGGGTGCCCACACGAATTCCATTTGCGCTCCTTTGTTCCCCGGCGCAGGCAAGGCGCCGCACAATTCGCTTCCATTCTAGCACAAGACAACCGGATACGCTTGAACGGGGAGGGGATTTTGGGATAGAATTACATGGGCCAAGACATCGCCCCAACAAGATCAAGGAGTACCCGATATGGAAGGTTCTCGATCACGGACCGTTACCATCAAGGATATCGTCGAGTGCGTTCAGGGCGAAGTATTGAATTCGAAAGAGCGGCTGGCCGACACCGTGACAAGTCTGATGGTGGGAGTCATGTGCGTGGACCCCTCGCCCCTGTACTTCGGGCAGAAATCCGATAAGGCGGTGATCACTCGCGGAGATCGGACGGATATCCAACTGGGCGCACTCGAGACTTCCATCAAGTGTTTGGTGCTCACCGGAAGCACCAAACCCCTGCCCGTGGTTCTGGCGCGAGCCAAGGAGAAAAACGTTCCCGTGATCCTCGTCCAAAAAGATACCCCTGCCACTTTGGCCCAGCTCGAGCAATGCCTGAGCGCGCAGGGAACGAGTCAAGCTGCCGCTTAGTTGGGTGTTCTATCCCGCTCAAGACAGTACGAAGCCCCGCTCCGAGTCACAGGAGGCGGGGCTTTTCTTTTGGTCATCGAGGCCTTTTACACTTGCATTCGGGGGCGGTACTGGAGTGCCTCGGCCACATGCCGAGCCCCGATGAGATCGGCCCCATCGAGATCCGCGATGGTGCGGGATAGCTTCAGCACATGGTGAAACGAGCGCGCCGAAAGGGCGAGCCTCTGGACCGCCGTCTGAAGAAGGGTCTGCGCCGCTGACTCCGTTCGGCAGAATTCCCGAATCTCGATCGGGGTCATATCGGCATTGCACGTGAGATTGGTCCCCGCAAATCGCTTCTGTTGAACGGCCCGAGCCGCTTCGACCCGCGCCCGAATGGCCTGCGAGCTTTCCCCCAGACGATCATCGGCGAGCTTCTGATATTCGATGCGGGGCACCTCTATGTAGATATCAATCCGGTCCAAGAGCGGCCCGCTGATCCGCCTCTGATAGCGAGAGACCGCTATGGGTGAACACGTACAGGGCTTGACCGGATCTCCATAATACCCGCAAGGGCAAGGATTCATCGCGGCCACCAACATGAAGTTCGCGGGAAAGGTCACGCTCCCCTGCGCACGGGTGATCGTCACCACTTTGTCTTCCATCGGCTGGCGGAGCACCTCCAAATCCGCCTGACCGAACTCCGGCAACTCATCGAGGAAAAGAACCCCGCGGTGACTCAGGCTGATCTCCCCCGGCCGGGGCCACCGCCCCCCGCCTACAAGCCCGACATGCGAGACGGTGTAATGAGGCGCCCGAAAGGGCCGATGCACAATCACGGGAACATCAGAGGGGAGCAATCCGCTTACACTGTAGATCTTGGTCGCCTCAAGCGATTCTTCAACGGTCATCCGGGGCAGAATCGAGGCAAGGGAACGGGCCAGAAGGGTCTTGCCGCTGCCCGGCGGGCCGCTCATCAGGATATTATGCGCTCCCGCCGCCGCCACTTCGAGAGCCCGTTTGGCATGTTCTTGCCCTTTGATATGGGCCATATCAATTCCGATCTCCCGGCGTTCCGCCGCTTCGAAGGGATCCTCCGCAAGAACATAATCCGGAATGGTGATCTCCCCCCGCAGATGGGCCACCAATTGAGCCAAAGACTCCACCGGGATAACACGAATGCCGCTAATGAGGGCCGCTTCTTTGGCATCCACGGCGGGGACGAAAACGGGGGAAAGCCCCTTCTCCTTGGCCAAACACACCATGGGGAGGATTCCATGGGTGTGCCGCAACGTGCCATCCAATGAAAGCTCGCCCAAGAAGAGCGTCTTCGAAGCATCGAACGAGATCTGTTCAGAGCCGAGAAGGATGCTGATCGCGATGGGCAAATCATAGGCGGGTCCCGCCTTCTTGAGATCGGCGGGGGCGAGGTTCACCGTGATCCGGGTGCCGGGGAAACGACATCCCGCATTTCGAATGGCGGAGCGAACCCGCTCGCGCGATTCCTGAACAGCGGTATCCGGCAGGCCGACGATGGTTGTGGACGGCAGACCGGGCGAGATATCCACCTCAACTTCCACAAGCTGCCCCTCCAGACCGATCACTGCCGCAGAGATCACTTTTGCTAACATAATCTAACGTCAATGAGGTCTTTCAACCCAGCGCTGCCATTCCCCCGAGTTCCGATCATACCTTTGACCGGTCGGTATGTCAATGAGAGAAACCAATGGGATTATTTGAGGAAAAAAGATAGAATTTCACCCCTCCCGATCGGCCGGGTCCCCCGGGGCTCGGGAGAGGCGCAGCGGGTGAGTTTCGGATCTCCGCTCCCCCCGCGTCTTGGGGAAGTCTAATGATAATCGTGCGTGCCGAGGATCACCTTGATGCCGGTTTTACCTTCCAATATCTTCTTGAACTCTTCGGCGCCGCCGTAGGGGCACCCGGGTTTGGCATTGACCAGACACGTGCTGAGGTGGATCGCATCCGGCTTGATCTCGGAAAGTCTGATCGCCATACCCACATTGGGCGCGATCGTCCGCCCCGGACACTCGCAACGGACGAAAGCGATCACCTGCGAGGGCTCATTGAAGCTGTGTTCCCCCAGCGCCGCGGCCTTCAGACACCGCCATTCGCCCGGGCAACCATAGCCGCTATCCATGTAGGCCCCGCAACCGATAACGATCACGCGCTTCATTGTTGTTCTCTCCCCCGCGTTTCCAAGTTTGGATTCACCGATCGATCCCGGTGATGGCCTCCGCCGCCCACGCGGCCAAAGGCTTCTCCACGAAGTCCTCCCCGACCCAAATCCGCACCGCTTCCGATCGCCCTTGGAGCCGAGCGATCAGAGGATACGCCGGAACGAATCCCACCCTCCCCGTTGCCCACGCGGCCAGCGCCAGAACCGCCGAGTCCTTATGCGAGAAGGATTCCAGAATTGCCGTCTCACAGAAGTGGGCAATGGCGTCTGCCGCCGGGCCCAGACGGCCGAGAGCCCATAGGCCGGCGGGAACGAGGGGCGGTTCTTCCAGAGCACGGGAAATCGCCATGCTGCCATACGGCACAATCAATTCAGGAATGTGGACGATGATCTCGGCGATGGTCTGAGGGGCATTCCATCCGATCCCGCCCGATTCCTCATTGAGGGACCAGAGCAAGCCGCGGATGTACTCCCGCACCGATTCCTGCCGCCCCGCTTGCCATCGGCGATGCATCAGCCCACCGATGGTCTTGATCGCCGGCCAGAGGAGATTCTCATCGGTCTGGTAAAGGTCAGCTTCGAGAGCCTTCCTCATGCGGCGGTCGGCTTCGCATGCCCGAATGAGCCCCTCATAATCCCGCCGAAGCAAAAGCTCATGGACAGATCGTTCTTCCGGATGTTGCATTTTCCCCGCGAAACTACACCCTCTCCGCGATGGCATCGCCCATCTCTTTGGTGCCGACCTGCCTCATGCCCTCGGCCATGATATCGTACGTGCGGTACCCATCTTCGAGTGCACGCATCACAGCGCGTTCGACGGCATCCGCTTCGGCAGGGAGCCCGCAAGAGTATCTCAGCATCATGGCACAGCTCAGAATCGTGGCGATGGGGTTGGCCATGTTGAGTCCGGCCCGCTTCGGGGCGCTCCCGTGGATGGGCTCATACATGCCGAAGACCCGGGAAGAGGCCTTTCCCGGCACTTTGGAAAGACTGGCCGAAGGGAGCATGCCCAGAGAGCCGGCGAGCATCGAGGCCTCATCGGTAAGGATATCGCCGAAGGTATTCTCGGTGACGATCACATCGAACTCGGAGGGCCGCTGGATCAGCCGCATGGCGCATGCGTCCACAAGCTGATGTTCCAATTCGACATCCGGGTATTCAGCGGCCATATCGGTGGCGATCTTCCGCCAGAGGCGGGAGGTCTCGAGCACATTGGCTTTGTCCACGGAGGTCAGCTTCTTTCGACGGCTTCGGGCCAATTCGAATCCCACCCGCAGAATGCGCTCAATCTCCCGCTGGGAGTAGGCCATCGTATCCACGGCCTTCCATCCCCGGAGGGTTTCCCACTTCTTCTTCGGCTTGCCGAAGTAGAGCCCCCCCGTGAGCTCGCGAACAAAGATGAAATCCACCCCCCGTACCACATCAGCCTTGAGATTCGTCTGATCGGCGAGCATGGGGAAAACCTTGACCGGCCGAAGGTTGGCGAAGAGTTTGAGGCCCTTGCGCAAAGCCAAGAGCCCGTCTTCGGGGCGGACCTTGGCCAAGGGATCATCCCATTTGGGCCCACCCACGGCCGCAAGGTAAACCGCATCACATCGCTTGCACATGGAGAGGGTTTCCGGGGTAAGGGCCACGCCGTGCTTATCGATCGAAGCACCCCCGATATCCCCATACACGAGATCAAACTCATGACCGAACCTTCGCCCCACTTTCTGAAGGACTTTCACCCCTTCGGCAGCGACTTCCGGCCCGACGCCGTCCCCCGGCAAAACAGCTATCTTGAACCGCATCCTATTTTCCCGCTCCTATTCTTCGTTTCAGATATTCGATCAGCCCCCCCGCAGAGATGAGCTCCAGCATGAAATCCGGATACGGTTCAGCCTTGAAAGTCAGCCCTTTCGTCACGTTAACGATCGTCCCCGTAGCAAGCTCGACTTCAAGGGTATCGCCGAAATCCGTCCCCGCGGCGGCTTCAGCGCACTCCAAGATAGGGAGACCGATGTTCATCGCATTGCGGTAGAAGATCCGGGCGAAACTCTGAGCAATCACACAACTGATTCCCGATGCTTTAATGGCCAGCGGCGCATGCTCCCGCGAGGAGCCGCTCCCGAAATTCGTGGCGGCCACAATCATATCCCCCATTCTGACGCGCTTCACAAAGTCCGGGTCAATATCCTCCATACAATGGGCGGCCAACCCGGCCGGATCGGAGATATTGAGATAACGGGCCGGAATGATGACATCGGTATCCACATTGGCGCCGTATTTGTGTACCTGACCTCTGATCTTCAACTTGCCCCCCTTGTCCGCTTCATTATAGCATACGGAATCCCGGCCCCAGAGAGGAAAGCCCCCGGCGGGTAGGGAAAACCCCCAGATAAAACTGGGAGTCCACACGCTTTTCAGCCGGGTCGGGCGGCGCTAGAATAACGCACCGACTCTCAGAGAAAAAGAGGAGGGCGGGCCATGCACGGGACAGCGGGGGGAATTTCGCGGGAGAAATTGAAGTTCGCTTTGGAGACGTACTCCTATCGCTCCGGCGAACTGCTTTTGAACGCCCGGCCGCGCCTCAAACAAGAGATCGAAAGCACGTTGCTCAATCCGGGGGTAAGTATCGAGACCCTCTCCCGCGACGGATATGTGGAGGTATTGCATGCCGCTTTTGTCCAGAAAGGGTGGGAGCACCGGCCTTCGGTGTTCAATGCCGATGGAAACCTCGAGCCCCTGATGGACTTTCGCAAAGAGCGGGTGGGCATCCGGCTCGGCTTTCAACCGAATTCCCCACAGATCGAGCTCATGAAGTTTCAAACGGCCAAACGGTATCCTCACACCGCTGTAGATATCGGCGTTTACGTGACCGCCACCGCACCATGTCAGAAGGAACTCGCCGAGATCACGGGGAAGATATGGTCCGGCCCGACTTTTCAAATGGTGACCAAAAGCTTGCCCACCCTTGCCCGATTGCTCGACATCCCCTTGTGTATCATGGGACTCTATATTTACGAAGCACCGATCCAAGCAATCAACCCGCTCGAGATGTCGCCCGAGGCCGTAAAACAGCTCGTCCTCGAGTTCTTGGAGGCCCGGTACGGCAAGCGCATTGATAAGAACGTTCACATGGTCCATGCCGGACGCGATATCTATTTCGACGGCGTCCTTTCTCTCGGAGATAAGGACGTCATCCTTGCCGTGGAACTCAGTCGGAGTTCCGGGAATTTCCCTTCCCGGCTCCTTTCGGATTCGATTCTAAGGTTCGTGGAGATCGTCCGCCAATACCGCAATATGGCGAAGCGGAACGTTTGCCTGAGGTTCGTCTTGATGGGGGCCTTCAGCAAGACTTTTATCGAGGACGTCTTCGGGGAAGCCGGCATCGCGTACGGGTGGGCGGAAGATATCGAAGTTGAATATGAGGTGCACTCATTCGAGGAGTTCGAGGCTTTTCTGAGGGAACGGGAAAATCACGAATAACCCTCGTCTGAGGGAATTCCCCTGAAAGCCCCCCAGATCGTCCCCTCCCCGGCATTTATCGAGGCCTGATCTCCACCTTATAGCCCTGCCCTCTCAGATCAGCGATCAGAGCTTCCGCATCCTCTGTGTTGACCTGAACGATCAAATCCCTCGACTCGCGCTCCGGGGATTCGTCCACATGAATCGCTTCGATCTCCAAATTGGCCCGCGCAATCGCTTGGACGACATCGCTGATCTTTCGGGTCGTGCCACAATCGAAAACATGAAGTCGGATGCCCGGCTTCCCGATTCCAAGGAGGGGATTCATGATTCGGTAGACGAAATCGTTGGTGGTGACGATGCCGACCAAACGGTTCTTCTCATCCAATACCGGCAGGGAGCCAACACCATGTTGCTGAGCAAGGGCTAGGGCGCTCTCGGCCGTGGCATCCTGTTGGACGGTCACCACAGGTTTGCGCATCAACTCGCCCACCGTCATCTTGGCCAGAAGATAATTGACTTCCCATACGCTCAGACTCGTAGCCGATGAAGGCATCGCTTCGGCGACTCTCCGATCGCTCACGATCCCCACCAGCTTTCCCTTGTCCACCACGGGCAATCGCCGGATCTTGTGGAAAGTCATGATCTTTCTCGCCTCGGCCACAGGAGTATTGCTCGAAACCGTTATCACGTTGGTGGTCATAAACTCCCGGATACGCATCCGAATCCTCCGCTTGGCTCGGTTGCCCCATTGTCACACTTCTGCTTTGCCGTGTCAAGACTCTCCCCCCAAGATCGCGGCATGCACTGCTCCATTCCAAAAACGAAGGGGTCCGCTCGAAGATCGAGCGGACCCCTTCCCTATCCCCGTAAGACTCTTCTTGGGTACCGATCAGGCGACCTTACTGGCCGGTTGCGCTACCGGCGTTTCCACATCGGGGCCCCCACATTCTACCCTTCCCACAATTCCCTCGAATTTGCTCTTTGAGCTGAGCCCGGGTTTGATCGCAGAGCGATCCGATCTGATCGGCTTGCTCCTGAGTCAGAATCCCATTCTCGACGGCCTCACCGAGAAAACCATCCCGGAGCCTTTCGCGGATCTGCTCCCGGATCTGCCGAGCCAAGGTCTTGATCTGATCGGCTTGCTCTTGGGTAATGATCCCGTCCTCTACTGCCTTCTCAAGGCAACCCATCGGTCCAAAGCCACACCTCGGCCCCCCCCATCTCCCCCCAAACCACCCCAAACAACACCCCGCTCCTCCCTCCCGGATCCGCTCTTTCATCCGGTCGGCTTGCTCCTGAGTGATGCTTCCGTTGGCCAATGCTTCATCCACCATTTGAAGGGCCGCATCGGTGACCGCATTCTTGAGGGTATCCACACTCACGCCAAGGTTGGCCGCCACTTTCCCGGCAAAGTTCGAGCACACGGTATCGGGATCGGGAGGGGTCGGTGAAGGCGTGACCGCTTCATCCGAACTCCCATCGGCCATGGCCGCCGGAATCACTACAAGACCGACCACCGTCAATGCCATCACGGCCAAGCCTATCCACAACTTCCAGTTCTTTCGCATGATATCTTTCACCTCCGTTCCTTTTAGAAAAGGGTTTTGCCTTCCGGTCACTCATTATTCAGAACTTTTTACCTCTTTCCCTCCCACCTCCTTTTCTTCATCTCTTCAGGGCTTTTCGTTGCCACAGCTTCAGAGTAACACGAATACATGAATCCTCCATGAACAGAAGCTTACACCGGAATTCATTTTCTCTCGATGACCAATTCACCCCCGTTTCATTTCATCCGTCTATCATACATTCAGGGATACACGGGGAGGTCCGGAATGGCAACAGTTCTCGTGGTGGACAATGATTTCGAACCCTACATACCGCTCAAACACGAGCTCGAGAGGGAAGGTCATCGAGTCCGCTTCCGGCCCTATGAAGCGCTCATGGCGCGCCCGGAGCTAGGGGAGCACAGTGATCTGATCATCATCGGAAGCGAGATCTCCGCCCCCGAACATCTTGCGCTGTGTCTCAAATTGCGAGGGGCAGCAATCGGGGCGCCGATCATCATCACCGCCGAAAGATATTCCGAAGAAGAGGCGGTGGCCGCTCTGGACGGGGGTGCGGATTACTATCTGACCGAACCGGTGTGCGCCAAGGAGCTACTGGCCCGCATTCACGCCCTTCTCCGGCGGCACCGCCCAAGCTCTTGGGAAACGGCCCATCGGGTCGGTTCATCTTCTGTTCATCTCGGTGTAATATAATGGAACCATCCCTCACGAGGGGAAGGGTCCATGAGGATTCTCATTGTTGACGATGACCGGCGGCTAGTGGGGATCATCCGGCGGGGAATGCTCGAAGAAGGGTACGCCGCCGATGCGGCATACGACGGCGAGGAAGGAGAGTACCTTGCCGAGATCAACCCCTACGATCTCATCATTCTGGATATCATGATGCCCAAGAAGGATGGGGTACAAGTATGCCGGAATCTCCGGGCCAAGGGCATCAACACGCCGATCCTCATGCTCACCGCCAAGGATGCGGTGGAAGACCGGGTAAAAGGGCTCGATGCCGGCGCCGATGACTATCTCGTCAAACCTTTCGCCTTCAACGAACTTGCCGCGCGCGTCCGCGCCCTCCTCCGAAGAGAGGCCAAGACCAAATCCCCGGAACTCCGCGTAGGCGATCTCGTCCTGAACACTGTCACCCGTCAGGTGCGGCGGGGGAATCGAGAGATTGAACTCACCACCAAGGAATACGCTATCCTCGAATACTTCATGCGGCACCCCAATGCCGTGATCACCCGCACCATGATCGAGGAACACGCGTGGGACTACGATTTCGATAGCTTCTCCAACCTCGTGGATGTCTACATCCGGCGCCTCCGGCGCAAGATCGATATCGAAGGCGAGGAGAGCCTGATCCAAACGGTAAGAGGGGCAGGCTATCGGCTGAGGTCGCCGTGAGCTTCTTCCACAGCATCAAGCTTCGTTTCACGCTTTGGTACCTCATGATACTCGGCGTACTGCTCGTTTCGCTGAGCTTCGGGGTCTACTACTATGTATCTCGCAGCCTGTACCAAAACTTGGACGATACGCTGAGACTTCGGGCCATTCAGATTCAAACCATTCCGGGAGCGCTGGCCAGCATTCGCGAAGGGGCCTTCGAGGAGAAGGTCGGCGAAGTGGTCCTCCTTTACGTCTATTCGGGCAATCAACTCGTGACCATCTCCCGGCGCACAGGGGACATCCCTCTGGAACCCGTTCCGGTCGAAAGTGCCCTTGCGGGGCAGAGCGCTTTCAAAACGGTTCACACCGCAGAAGGCCAAGTGCTCCGGCTTTACATCACGGCCTTTCCTCCGAGCGGAGGGGCATCGATGCCGGGGCGCCCGCGCGGGATAGACTTGAGCAATACCGTTCTGGCGGTGGGCCATCCGACCAAGGAGATCGAGAATGCGCTCCACAGCCTCGTGAACACCTTGCTTGTTGCCGTACCCCTTACCATGGTGGTGGCGGGAGCCGGCGGCATCTTCCTTGCGCGCAGAGCCCTCAAACCGGTGGACGACATCGCCCGAACGGCGCTCGAAATCGAAGAGAAAGACCTCTCCCGCCGCATTCCGGTGAAAACCAAAGACGAACTCGGAAGATTGGCCGCTACACTCAACCAGATGATCGAGCGGCTCGAACGGGCCTTCAAACGCCAGCGGGAATTCACCGGCGATGCTTCCCATGAGCTTCGTACCCCTCTCTCGGTGATTCAGGCGGAAGCCAGCCTTGCCCTTCAGAAAGAGCGCTCGGCCGAGGAGTACCGTGAGTCTCTGGCGACCATCTCGGAGGAAGCTAAACACATGGGCATGATCATCGAGGAATTGCTGACCCTCGCCCGCGCCGACTCGGGGACGGAGAAACTCGTCTTCGAAACGGTCGATCTCGGCGAGTTGCTCCACAGCTTGGCCTCCGATGGCGAGGTGCTCAGTCACGAGAAAGGGCTCGTGTTCCATGCAGGGCCTTTCCCTTCGATCGAGATCAAAGGCGATCGGGCTAAGTTGAGGCAACTCTTTTTGAACCTCATGGACAATGCCATCAAGTACACTCCCCCGGGAGGAACGGTCTCCATCTCCATGGAGCCCGGCAAGGATAGCGTGGTGGTGACCGTGAGAGATACGGGGATCGGCATCCCGGCGGAACATCTCCCGCACATCTTCGAGCGATTCTATCGGGTGGACAAGGCGCGCTCGCGCGCCGAAGGGGGGGCGGGGCTGGGGCTGGCCATTGCTAAGCACATCGCACAAGCTCACGGCGGAACGATCAGTGTCGAGAGCGAAGTCGGAAAGGGTTCCGCCTTCTATGTCCATTTGCCACTGTAGCCGAAGGCAACCCCAAAGATGAGAGCCTCCCATTCTGCGTTTCTTCCTCCTTTTGACCCCCTTCGCCGCTCGCCCTTGGTTACGGTACCACTTTGATGGGTTGATGAGGGAACAAAAAGACCTCCAAGGAGATCGAGGGGGACATGGGGCAATAGGAGTTGTTGCCGGAAAGCGGGACACTCGGTCGCCCTGCAGCGGGAAGACCAGAGAAGGGCGGAGATAGAGATCGGCATCGCCCACGAGGGATGGGAACCGGTGGGCAAGAGAAGGCGGATCCGGAG